>JANYHH010000073.1 GCA_025359505.1 Deinococcales bacterium | reverse complement strand
CATCAACACGAAGTGCTCCAAGAAATCCATCGCGTAGAACTCCGTGTACGACCCGCCCGCGCCCAAGCAGTCCATGATCTTCATCGCCAGACAGGTTTTTAAGTCCCCCTCGCCCGCCGCCGGGATGCCTCGAGCCGTTAGTAAGGAATTGCCGACGATCAATCCCGACCAGATCTGCTCGAAGCGGTTGTTGTTCAAACCCCGGTAGTAATACGTCAAACCCTGCAAATCAAAAGCGTGAGCGAGGCGATCCAGTCCGCAAGCGACTCGAGCGCTCCACACGAAGCCTTCTGGGGTGATCGGCACAGAAATTCGGTCTTGTCCCGGCTGGGCAATATCAAACACTGCATGAATCTCGAGTTTCTTCGCCTCGAGTTCCGCGTCGGTCACGGCGTCCACGCAAGCCTCCAAATCCTCCATCTCGAGGATCTCGATGTGCGCCCCGAGCTGCGCGGTGACGGCCGTGAAATCCGAGTACATGTCGAGCATCCCCGGATAGGTGTGACCCAAGAATCCAATGCGTGACTGTGAAAGGCTGCGTTTGACGCCCGCCGCCCGCACCCAGTCGTGAATTTGCGTCCACGCTCGAGCGTCGTTAAAAAGCTGTCCGCTGACGACGTTGAAGGCAATCTTGGCGCGGGTAAAGGCGTTGCTGATCTCGGGCACGCAGCAGGCACAGCACGACTCGAGCCACAGCGCCGTGTCGGTGCGCTCGTAATCCAGCGCCGCGACGGGTTGCAGGTTCAGCACCAACACCGGAACTTTGGCTCGCTGCGCGAGGGGCAAGACGGTGCTGCTGGTCGCATATGTGCCGACGTAACAGATCAGCAAGTCCAAATCGGCTCGAGCGAATAAATCCCCGGCCGCTTGGGCGCTCGGGTGACTGTCCACCAATCCAGCGCTGATGACTTGAGCGCCCGACTCGAGAAGCTGCGTTTCGACGTGGCGCTGGAAACCCTCGAGTTTCTCCTTCAAGCCGTGAAACTGATCCCAGTACGCCTCGAGACCAATGCCGAACACACCGATGCGGGCGGCGCTCATGTCGGGAATCCCCCGCTGGCATCAGCCGTCCCTCGGGTCTGCGCGACCCGCTCGAGATAACCCGATTCGCGGTGCGCCGCAATCGGGTCGGCGGGCGCACCCATGTCCACGCGCACCTCCTCGAGCAGTGGGCGCACGTCGGTTTTGAAGGCGTCCATCACGGCGCGGTGCGCCCCCAGCACGTCGCCTTTTTGCTGTGCAGCCCGCAAGCGCTCGAAGTCCACCAGCAGCGCTTTAGCGTAGGCCTCTTGACAATTGATCACGCTCTGCACCATCGCCTCGACTTTGGGTTCAATGTTGTGGCACTGGTCAATCATGTACGCGACCTGCGCCGTGTGGCTCGAGAGTGCGGGGTCATTGCCAGCGCTGACGAGTTCCACGAAGATGCAGAACAGCTCCAAGGGATTGGTCGTGCCGACGATCAAATCGTCATCGGCGTAGCGGCGAGCGTTGAAGTGAAAGCCGCCGAGCCGCTGCTCGTCCAAGAGATGCGCGACGATGGCTTCGATGTTGACGGCTTGCGCGTGATGCCCCAAGTCCACCAGCACTTGTGCTTTGTCGCCCAAGGCTTGGCAGTGTCCAAGGGCCACACCCCAGTCGGACAGATCGGTGAAGTAAAAGCCCGGCTCGAACAATTTGTACTCCAAAAGCATTCGCTTGCCGTCGGGGAGCGCTGCATAGACCGCCTCGAGACTCGAGCGTACCCTATGCTTGCGGCTGCGAAAATCGTCCTGCCCCGCGTAATTCGTGCCATCGGCGAACCATAAACTCAAGTCCCTCGAGCCAGTTTTGTTCATCACGTCGATGCACTCGAGGATGTGCGTCACGGCAGAATCGCGCACCGCTTTGTCTGGATGGGCGATGCTGCCGAGCTTGTAAGCGTCATTCTGAAAAACGTTCGGGTTGATCGCGCCGATCTCGATCCCTCGAGCCGCCGCGAAGTGTGAAACCTTGCCCCAATCGCCATCGCTGGGTTTGTCCCACGGGATGTGCAACGCGACGCTCGGCGCGATGCCGGTCAGCCGATGCACCTCGCCCGCATCCTCCAATTTCTCCCAGACGGTGCGGGCTGCGCCGGGCGCGGCGAAGGTTTTGAAGCGCGTGCCGCTGTTGCCGTAGCCCCACGATGGCGTTTCGATGCGCTGCTGCTTGAGGGCGGCTTTGACGGCTGCGATATCGGTCATAGGTTCTCCTTGGCGATCACGAGTTGCACGCCCGCTTTTTTCAGGCTCGAGCGCAATTCGCTGCTGGGGGCTGAATCGGTGATGATGCTGTCCACCCCGTCCAGCTCGAGGATCGTGTGCGCGGCTCGAGTACCGAATTTGGTGTGATCGAGCAGCGCAATTTTTTGTGCGGCCGATGCGATCAGTTGCTCCTTGGCTTCGACTTCGGGCAGGTGGGCGTCGGTGAAGCCGTGCTGAACAGTGAAACCCTTGCTGGAGAAGAACACGCGATCTGGGTTGAAGCGCTTCAAACCCGCGCTGAACACGGAGCCGACGAAACTGCGGGCGGGGCCGTGGTACGTGCCGCCCATCAGCGTGAACGCCACACCGCTGATTGACAGCAGGTTCGCGGCATCTAAGCCCGTGACAATCGCGTGAACCCGCTTCGCCGCCAACATCTTGACAAGCGCTAGACCCGTAGTACTCGAGTCAATCGCAACGGTTTCGCCGTCCTGAATCAAGTCCAAAGCAGCTCGAGCGATGCGGTCTTTTTCGGTGATTTGGCGGGCAGCGCGAAGGTTATACGCGATTTCCTGACTGGCTTCGCGCACGATTCGAGCGCCGCCGTGGATGCGCTCCATCAAGCCTTGCTCCTCTAAAGCGTCCATATCGCGGCGCACGGTCATCTCGTGAACACCCAGTTCCTCGGCCAGCGCCTTCGTGCGGGCGATGCCGTGGGTAACGGCACGCTCCAAAATGCGTTGGTGACGCTCGAGGGTCGGTGAATCTTGAACTGTGGGCACGACTAAACTCTAACATCAAACCAACATGAAAATGCAAATTCTCGTGGGAAACGACCTCTGAGAAAGCGGTTGCTCCGCTTTTGATTGCGATTCGATGATGATTGACTGTGCTCGTGGCTGCACGCTGCGACTCGCTCGAGGGTAGAATCCCGCGTCAACGAAACTGCCAAAGCGCATTCGATGTCTCGTATTCGTTAGTTATTGTGAGTAAGCTATTTCTGGAAAAATTCATGGCGACGATTTACGATGTCTCAAAGCGGGCCGGTGTTTCGACCGCCACGGTTTCGCGTGTCGTCAACAACAACCCCAAGGTTGACCCGCATTTGCGCCAGCGGGTACTGAGCGCGATGGAGGAACTGCACTATGTCCCAAACGGCAGCGCCCGCAGTTTGGTGACGAAGCAAACCCGTCGAATCGCACTGCTGATCTCGGACATCACCAACCCGTTTTTCGCCCAGACCGCTCGAGGTGCGATTTGGCGGCTTGACCAATGGACGTTGTGACGATTGAACGCAGCTTGCCTCTGAAACGTCATGAACCGTGGTTTGGACTCGAGGGTCAATGTCAGTACGTTCCAGCCGAAGTTTGTGACACCGTTGGTCAAGAGTGGTTTTGGGTTGAGGGTGATGTCGCAAGGAGCGACGAGTTTCTGGGGATGTACTTACTGACCCGCTCTTGAGGGACGAATTTAGTGCTGGATGTTCCACCAGATTGGCACGGGTTGATTCCGCAGGAGAGTGTATATGCGCTGCTGCGCTTGCGAGGCAACATCAGCCAAATACGAGCAGCTTGAGATAGGCAACTCAGTAGACCTCTTGCATATCGCCCCAGACTATGGCATGACGCCCGAGAGTAACCGCTGGGAACACATCCAAGCCCTGCCCGCTCATCAATTCCGTCGCCTCACCGGAGTGAAAACCGCGACGTTCACCCTGATGGTCGAGATTG
>JANYHH010000059.1 GCA_025359505.1 Deinococcales bacterium | reverse complement strand
CGCGCTCGCCTTGGTAGCCGCTGCGCGTGCCCAGCTCGACGAAGGTTTTGACGGCGAGGGCGAGATCGCCCTCGCCCCAAGCGTCCTTGGCGGCCCAGTAATGCGTGGCCGCCTCGGCGCTGGCCGTACCAACCAAGGCTCGAGCCGCCCGCAGGTGCAGCAGTTGCGCTCTGGCTGGACTGAGTTGCGCGGTGACGCTCTCGCGCACGAGGTCATGCGCGAAGCGCACGGTTTCGCCGCTGTGCAGCAGCGCAGCATTGCTCAGCGCCCCGAGCGCGTCGTACTCTTCGTTCAAGGATCGCCCCGAGACCGAGTGCAGCAGCGCGACGCTGGTCAAGCCCGTCACGCACAGCGCCTCCAAGGTTTGCAATGCCACGCCGCCCAGCCCCTCGAGCCGAGCGCGGATCAGTTCGGAGATGCGCCCCCGACCATCGGGTGAGCGCAGCAACTCCAAGAGGTAGAACGGGTTGCCGCCCGAGGCACTGTGCAGCGCGGTCGCGTCGGTGGTTGTGCCGCAATGCTCGGCGAGCATCTGCACGGCGCTTAAATCCAGCGCAGGCAGCGTCAGGCGCAGCGCGATGCCACGCCGCGTCAAATCTGCCAACAGCCCCGGCACGTCTCCACGAGCGGCTTCGGTGCTTCGCAGCGTGACGAGCACTGTGAATTGCTTGACGGGCATCGGTTCGCTCAAGCACCACCCGAGGAAGCGCAGGGTCGCCTCGTCCGCCCATTGCAGGTCATCAATCAGCAGTCCCACGTGCGGGGAGGCTCGAGCCAGCAGAGTACGTAATCCGGTGAACAGCGCCCGCTGCTCCAGATCGGGCGGTAGCGATTCGCGGGCGTCGCGCACGCCGATCAAGCGCTCCAAGGCAGCCCTCGAGTCGCTGTGTAAATCGCTGAATTGCCCAGTAAAACCTCGCGTTAACGCCGCCAGCGTCGCGCCGCTCAGCGACCCGTGCAGGCACTCGAGCCGCCACGTGGTCGCCTGCGTACCGCGCAGCAGCTCCACGGCTAAACGGGTTTTGCCCGCGCCCGGTTCGCCCTCGATCACGGCCACTCGAGGCGAGCCGGTCTGTAACCAGTCACTGACGCGCCGCAACTCCGGGTCGCGCCCGACGAACGGCAGGTCACTGGCTTCGGATCGCACCAGATCGGTAGCTCGAGGTTTTAGGCTGGCGCGGCACACGGCCGCATCTGAACGCGCCAACGTCAGCGCCGCTTTGGTTTCAACCATCGCTTCGACGCCCAGCTCGTCGCGCAGCAAACGCACGAGGCGGTTAAAAACCTCGAGCGCCGCTTGCGGGCGATCCAACGCGCCGAGCACCAGTATCAAGCGCGTCGCAGCGTCCTCGCTCGGTTCGTCACCGCTCGCGGCGACCTCCAGAAACGGCAGCGCTCCCTCGAGATCACCGGACGCGATCTGAGTCTCTGCCGAGTTGCTAGCGATCTGCTGGCGCGTGGCCGCGAAACGCGAACGCGTCTGGTACAGCCAGTCCTGCCACATCTCGGACAGTTGCATCTCCCAGCCCGCTAAACGCACGCCAGTGAAAAAACCGCCGCGCCACAGCGCCCAAGCTGCGGGGTTGCTCGCGGTGAACTCTAAGGCGTCGCAGGAGAAGTTTTTCAACGCCAACGTCTCAATATCGGCGTCCAGCACGTCACCGAGTGCCCGCTCGAGCTGATGCTTAGCGACAGAGAGGTTGTTCAGCGGTTTCGGTGCGTCCTGCCAAATCAGCGTGGCTAACGCACGCCGCGAGACTCGCCCCTCGAGCGCCAAGTACACCAGCAGCGCCAGCGGTTTGACGCCCAAGGGTACGGGAACGCCATGCAGCAAAACCCGCACATTCCCCAGCAACTCGAGCCGCAGCACTCTTGAAGTGTAACAGAGGCGGCAAACCAAGCAATCTCTGGTGAGCAGAGTTCTCGAGGTTCGCGTGAAAGCCGCGACGTTCGATTGACATGACCTGCAATTATCGCGGCTCGAGCAACCAAAAAAATGAACCTCGAGCCAAAGCTCGAGGTTCTTGAATAGCTCAAATGCGTTTGCGGTTTTTACGTGCTGGATTTACTTTTTTCAGGGATTTCCACAAGAAATTCCTGAGCTGTAGACCACATTAAACTTCGCTGAAAATTCCGAACCACGCGATCACGATCATGCAAAAGAAGAACAGTCCGTACATCCCGATCAAGTTCATGATGTACCCAATGCCCTTGGAGTCCCTTTCACTGCTTCCAGTAACCTCAAGTTCCGGGCGAGTCTCGAGGTTCGCTTCTGATACGGTGGCTTCACTCATGCTCTAAGCCTCCTTTTTCGGGGTCACTGCTCGAGGCTTCTTGGCTTGCACCACCAGCGGCGGCAATTCGGCAATGTACTTGGTGAAATCCTCGAGCTGCCCGAAGAACTCGCCGTTCTCGGTCGCGCCGAGGTACAGTTCGGCGACGCGGCCCTTGTCGTCCAGAATCTTGCGGTTGGTGAGGCGTCCGACGTGCTGCTCCAAACGCTCGTTGATGATGAAGTTCCCCTCGTTGAAGTGGCAATCCCCCAGTGGGCAGCCCAGCACGAACACGCCCTGAGCGCCGTTTTCAAAAGCGACCGTGACCCACTCGGTTTTGACGAAGCCACTGCACGGGATTTTCAGGGTTTTGATGTGATCCATGCCCTTGACCGTGCCGTCTTCGTGGATGTCGTCATTGCGCCCTAAGCTCCACTCGCAGACGAAGCCGATGATCTTCGGCTTGCCGTTGGGTGCGAGGTTCATGGCTGCGGGTGCGGCTGTGTTTTCAGTCCCTGTGCTCTCGTTGACTGCACTCATTGAAGTAAAGCCACCACCTTATCGCGCACTGCGTACTCGTCCATCAGTGGCAGGTTGATTGCGTGGAACGGGCAAGCGCCAACACAGATGCCGCACTCGGCGCATTTATCGTCGTTGACGACAGCTAACTCATTGCGCTTGGGATCTGGGTTCGCGCCCGCGACCATCACAATCGCGTCGAACGGGCAGTCGATCGCGCAAAGCTGACAACCCGTACAATTCTCTGGGATCACGGCCGCGACGTTGACGTAACGGTGGGCTTTTTGCGGCAACCACGGCAGCACGAACAGCGCCCCGAAGATGAGTGCCAACACGCCCAGCACCACGGCTGGCGAGGCGGTTTGCAGCAACAGCACCGGCCACAGGTAGAAGACATCGTAGAAAATATTGGCTTGGTCAGCCATCATCGGCTGCGTCGCAGGCAGTGACTTCTCAACGGGCAGCAAACCAGCCACCAGCAACACCGCACCGATGGTCAGCAGCGTGACGAACGCGGGTGGCCAAATCTTTGGGCGGTGCAGGCGCAGGTAATGCACCCAGAGGAAGAAGAAAATCAGCACCGCTGGCCCGACGTGCAGGAAGAACATCCTCGCCAGCGTCAGGTTATTGGGGCTGTCACCCGCCAGCAAGGCTCGAGCGAAAAACGTGCCCAAACCGCCGATAATCAGGTCTAAGCTCAACAGCACTTTGACGATGGCGTCGGTGACGACCAAAGCGCGTTGATCCCAAACCAGTAGGTAGCCCGTCAGACCGACGACGCCAGTCAGCAGCAGCAGAAACACGCCAGACACCCACGGCACGTCCCTGAAACCTCGGTAGCGGTCTGTGAACAGGTTACGCACCATGTGGAGTACCGCCATGATGATCATGCCGTCGCCCGCGTAACGGTGAATGGCGCGGATGATATTCCCAAAGAACACGCCGTTGGTCAGGTAATCCACGCTGGCGAAAGCTTCGGAGGTCGTGGGCTTGTAGTAAAACCACAGGAAAATACCCGTCGGCACGAGCAGCACCCACAGGACATTGGTGATGCCGCCGAGGTAATAAAACGGGTTGAACTCCTCGGGGATGACCTTGTTGATGGCCTTGTCCACCGAGACAATGCCGCGATGAATGCCATCTGCGAGGCGATCAAACGGGCCGCTTCTCGAGGTTGGTGCTTGATCCGCTGTGTATCCTGCCATATCAAGCTCCCTTTCGCCCGGGGCGACGCAACGTTTGGCTGGTGGTTTCACTGACCATCGCCGAGGCAATCGCGCTCAGAATAATCGCAATACCCATGTACGAGAAACCACGCCCGAAGGCTTGAGCTTCGATCGTCGGCGTCACCAGAAACCCAGTCACTCGAGCAACCGTAGTTTCGACAAAACGAATCTCTGGGACAAGTGGCGGTAGGTTTGAAGTGCCGGGGTTGGCTTGAGCGAACGCACCGATGGTCAGCCCTGAAAACAACAACCCCACCCCTACCAATGCGACTGCTATGAAAGCTTTGAGTGAACTCACTTCTTTTCCTCCTGTGGCGAAGCTCGAGCCGCTGCATCTTTGAGCGAGCCGGGCAGCACCGCGTCTTTTGAATATCCTAACAAACGCTCAAATACAAACACTTTGTTCTTCACATTCCCGACCCTGCGATCCACGGCGTACATGATAAAGCCCATCACCGCTAAGAGGAACACCAGCAAACCCAGCAACAGCACGATGCTCAGTAAACCCTCGGGGGTTGGACGCTCCAGATACCGCACGACCTCGTTGTAGCCCCGTGAGAAGGTCACGATAGCCGCGCCGAACGTGATAATCGCAAAAACCCAAGTGCTGCCTTTCACAGTGTCTCCTCGAACACAGCGTCTCCTCGAGTCAATCGCCAGCGGCTGGTGCGGCCACCGCAGCGAGCTTCGCAGCCTTTTGCGCCTCGAGCGCCTTGTTTTTACGGCGCTCACCAGCTTTGTAGACCCAGTGCCAGACCGCGCCTGCGCCCAGAATAACCATTGAAACGAGGTAAACAAACGGTGGATCGCGCTTGATGTCGGCAATGTTGAGGCAGATCAGGATGCTGAAGCCCAGCCAACCGATCACGCCGTAAATACCAACCATCGTCCAGAACGGGCGCTTCCACGGACTGCGCTCCGGGCTGGCGTCTAAGAAAACCACAGCGAAAGCCACCAGTGGCAGCAGCAGCGTTTGCAGCGTGGCGACGGCTGGCTTCCAGAGCTTCATCATCTGGTACAGCCCTAAGAAGTACCAGTCGGAGAGGATTGGGTTGGGCGTAACGTTCGGGTTGGCAGGGCTGCCCGTTTCGACGGGCACAGCGATGGAGACAAAGATCAGCATGAACGTGAAGACCGCCACCGCGAACCACGGCAGGTTGATGCGGCGCAGACGTCCCGCACCACCGTTCTCGCCCTTGCCCTTGCGGGCGAAGTAGGCTTCCACCGCGATAATCGCCAGAATAGAGAGCATGAAGTGAGCGCTGTAAAAGCGCGTCAGCGTCGCGGGGCCAATCGACTGCCCAGCGAGCATGAAATTGGCGCTGATGTGACCGATCTGCAACACGCCTAGCGTTTCTTTCAGCAGGGTTGCCAACCACGGAAAGAACACCGCGATGGTCGGGATCTCGTGGAAGCTGTCTAAAAAGGTTGGAAAGGTCGCAAAAACTTTGGTGGCCCACAGGGCGCGTTGATTCCAGATCAGCAAGTAACCCGTCAGCCCAGAGAACATCGACAGAATCAGTGCAACCACCGTGACGATGAACGAGAGTTGATTGTAGTTTTTAAACTCACCGCGAAAATACATGCGGTAAATCCGCAGGGTCAGCATCACAATCAGCGCGTCCGCGCCGTATTTGTGAAGCTGGCGCACCATGTACACCAGCCAGCCCTGCTCACCCTCCATCATCGCCCTGACCGAGAGCCACGACTGATAAACGGGGCCCGTAGCATCTGGAACATAGAAAAACATCAAAACCGTGCCTGTGGCAATCGTGATGTACCAAAACAGCAGCGCCGCGCCGCCAAGCATGTACCAAGGATCGGTTTTAACCTTGTCAATCGCGTTTTCGTCAAATAAATCTAAATTCTTCGCACTCTTCGTCCACCAGACAGCGATGCGCTGACCGGCGTTAGGAGCGGCTTTTGGTTTGGTTGCTGGAATCGCTGGAGCTGCCATTCGTCCCTCCTTGGGTGATCTCGAGTACGTTTTGTGATCTCGAGTTTAGGCGTAGTTCTTGATGATGATCTGATTGTCCTTCATTTCAAAATCGAACGGGAACGGCGTGCGCGGTGCGGGCCCAGACACGACGTGACCCGCCAGCAGCACGCCGCTGACATCTTGGGATTGCGTCGGGTCGTACACCGACAAGTGGCATGGGCAGGAGAACATTGGGGTTGAACCGCCGCAGTAGTTGAAACGAGCACAGACATCGGCCGGAATGTGATACTCGAAGATGCAACCCAAGTGAGCGCAGATCCTCGAGACAGCGACAATCGCGTATTTCTGGCCCTTGTATTCGGTTTCGCCAAAGCCGCGTCGCAAATCAGGATTGCCGGGCACGAGTCCGACCGTCTTCGGGTCTAATTTACCGGCCGGAATGCGAACGATGAAGCCGAGCACATCGGTGGCTTGCTTGCCGCGAGCGCTGTACTCGACGGTCGTCTGCGTGAAAATCACCTGTTTGGAGTCAAACTCATTAGGGAATTCCTCGAGCGTGGCCGCCATCAAATCCTTGTTGAGCGGCTTCTCGGTTTTGGGGAACGCCAGCGGGGCCCACGTCGGTTTCAAGTACGACAGCAACGCCGCACCGATACCGCCCGCCACCGCGAGCAGCGGGATGGCGGTGATGGTCTTGAGGACTGTTCTGCGGTCAATCATCTGGGTTCTCCGTAACTCTTGATCTCGAGCGTGGCTAAAAAACTGATCTCGAGCATTACTGATCTTTGAATACAGGGGGCGAGGACATCACGGGAATTTCAGTCGAGTACGTGAAGTGCCGCAGGTAAGCCACAACCACGTTGATCTCGGCATCCCCGAGTTTATCGCCCCACGGTGGCATCGCGCTGCCGTAAATGCCATTGTGCAGCACTTGGCGCAGGTGGGCGTCCGTGCGGTTGTACAAGCGGCGAGGCTCGCGGAAATTCGCGGGTGGCGGCTGCAACTTTAAGCCAGAGTGCCCCAAACCCCAACCGTCCGCGCCGTGGCACATGTTGCAGTTACCAAAGACGCCCGCCCCGTCAGCCATCACTTTCGGATCGGCTTTCAATGCGACTCGAGTCTTCCAGTCTGGGCTGATGGCGCGGTAGAGCGTCATCGTGATGCTCCACAGGCTTTCCTTGTCAAGTTGCACGGTAAATTCGGCTGGTTCGACGGGAGTGTCTTTCTTCTTGGTGTTAACCGCAGGCATCACGACCGTGACCGTGCGAAGTTTGCCCGTCACATCCGTGCCGATCTTGCGAAGCTTCAAAAACGCTTGGAACGGGCTTTCGGTCAGCTTGGGTTTCATCTCATCGGTGATCTCAGAACCGACGACTTTGAGCAGCGCCTCGCCCAGCACGATATTCGGGTTGGAAACCGGCATCAGCTTGGCTTCCTCACCCTCAATCCACGGCCCGGCGTATGAACCCAACGGCCCCAGCGCAGTCTCGATCTGCGGGGTCGTCGTCGACTGATCGTAAACAGCCTGACGGTTAGACATGTAACTCGAGCCATTCGGGTCGCGGTTATCCAAGTCAATTTTGTAGTCCTGCGGGTATTTCGGGTAATTCCACTCGTAAGACAACTCTTCGGACGTGACCTTGGTCGTGTTTTTTGACCGCGCACTCAGGTCGGACACGCGAATCTCGCCTTGGGTCGCCGCACCCTTGATTTTAGAATCATTGGCGACCGGCACGCTGCACGACGCAAACATGAGCGCAACCAAACTGAGACTGAGGATTTTAGCAGTCATTAAAACCCCTGCGTGGGAATCCACGCGATCAGCGCGATCAACACGACAAAGATGAAAAAAGCGATGGCTGTGGTCGGCACGCTGCGCTCGCCGACCCGAAAGCCAGCGATCTCGTGGGTGTGATCGTCATCCGCCTGCTCAGTTTGAGGGGTTTGGTTATTTGCCATAGGTCTACTCCGTTCTCATCTTGTAGCACGTCTCAACAGGGACAGGTGACTCGAGGTGCTTCAGGTGTTTTTGGTGCTGGGACGCTCGAGTGATGTGCCGCGCCCGAATGGCCAGTCTTCGTCGGGTTGCGTGAGGGCGTACTTGATTTTTTCAGAAGCCGTGAATTGTCCGTCCAAATAAGCCCACAGCGCCGAGAGAATCAGCAAGCTGTAGATCACGCCGACCGCGATCACGACGATCCACGTTCCCTTGTAATCGAAGCCCACGCCGGGCACGTGATCGGCCAGCGCCACGCCACTCGAGATCAGCGCGATCAAGCCAAATCGCAGTAATTGCCTCATCAGTGACCACTTCCCGCTTTTGGAGCGCCGATCACATCGCGCACGGTATCACCGGGTTGCAGGACTTTTTTATCGTAATACTGCTCGCGCCCAGCTTTCGGGGTCAAGTCTTGATCGGCCGCCAAGGATTTCAGGTAGGCGACGACGTACCAAATCTGCTCAGTGTTGAGCGTTTGATCCCAACGCGGCATCCGCGTTCCGGGCACGCCTCGAGCGGTTTTGTTGTACCAGTGACCGTCGGTAAAGTCCTTGTAGCGTGGCAGGTGGAAATTGGCGGCTGGTTTCGGGTAGAAGACTCGGGCGAGTGGCACGTTCGCGTGCCCACCAAAGCCGTGGCAAGCCGCGCAGTTTTGGTTGAAGATGCCGCGTCCCGCGCCAATGTTGGCGTTGTTCTGGCCCAGTGGCGATTTGAGGTTGCGGTATTTTTCTGGAATGTTGACATCTTTGGTCTCCCAAGAGCGCGTGTTGCGCGTTCCCAGAGACTGCACGTATGACACCAAAGCGCGAATGTCCGTGTCTGATAAGTAATCGTAGCTCGGCATGAACGATCCCGGCAGGTATGAGCGCGGACGCTTCAAGTGCCCGATATGCCACTCGTCTGGGTATAAGCCACCCTCGTAACTCAGGTCTGGACCATTACGCAATGTCCCCAAGAGATTCACGCGGTCATAAGCGAAATCGCCCGCTTGCGAGGTCGGCCCCATGCCCTCATCTTGGAAACGAACGAATTGGCTGTGGCAGACATAGCAGTTCTCGCGCTGAAAGATCTGACGACCTGATAATTCAATCTGCGTGTACGGACGCAAGCCCGGCGTCGGCTCTGGGTTGAAGGTTGCGGCTGGCACGATCACCGTCAAACTGGTCACACCGATAATCAGTAGGAAAAACGCGAGTCCGATGATGACGTTCTTGGCATTCAACATAAAGTCCCCTCCCCCGCTCAATCATCCGCCGCTGCGGGCGCGAGGCTCGGGGCGTTGCTGCGGGTGAGCGCCTCGAGACGCTTGGCGCTTCGCACGGTTTGTAAGGCGTTGTACGCGAAAATATAAATACCGAAAATCATCACGCCCGCCGCCATCATCCGCACCCACGTGAAGGGTTGGAGGAACGGCACAGTTTGCTGAACGTTGATGCCCATGTTCCACGCGGCTGCCTGCACGAAACCCATCGTCGTCCACGTCAGAAAGAAGAACGTAAAGCCGACGGTGAACGTCCAAAAATGCACGACCACAAGTTGTTTGGAGTACCACTCGACCTTGTAAAGGCGCGGCAGCGTGTAGTAGATCATCGCAAACAGCACCACGCTAAACCCACCGAGCATCGCCAGATGCGCGTGGGCGCTGACAATGCCAGTGAAGTGCTGATACCAGTTGATGCTGCGTACCGCCTGCAAACTGCCCTGAAAACTGGCCAACGAATACATGATCCAGCCAAAAGTCAAAAACCGAAACGGCAGGTTCCACGACAGGTTCTCCCAGCGGCCTTGGCTCGAGAGAAAGAAATTGGCGCTAGCGGAGTACACCGGAATGCTCATCAGCACGCTCGAGCCGATGGCGAAGGCTTTGAGCCACTCTGGAACGGGCGCTTGGATGATGTGGTGCGCTCCGATGCCGGTGTAAAACGCGAAGTTGCCCCAAAAGCCAATAAGTGAGAGCTTGTGCGAGAAGATCGCGTTGCCCGGCTCGCCGTTTTTACCGACCGTCAGTTTGGGCAATAAATAGTAAATGATGCCGATGCCCATCGTCGTGATCCATAGGCCCAGCACGTCGTGGGCATAGAACCAGTTGCTGATGGCGTCGTTCAAACCGTCCAGCGGCACGAAGGTGCGGTTGCCGACAATCCAAACCATGCTCATGCCAACCAAACTACCCATCCAGTACCAGACCGAAACGTAGAGCTGCGGCTCTTTGCGGTTGGCAACTGTGGCAAAGGTATTGACCGCCACCAGCGCGAGGTTAATCAGCATCCACCAGTCCATCGGCGCGATCAACTCTGCCCACTCGCGGCCTTCAGAATAGCCGTTCAGCAGGGTCAACGGAATGAAAAGTGCAAATAAATTCCAGCTCCAACCCGTGATCGTTCCCAACCGCTCAGACCAAAGCGGCGTTTTCAGTAAACGCGGCAGCATGTAAAACATCGCGCCGATGCTGGCCATGCTGACCCACGACATCACCACAGTATTGACATGCGACGGCCGGATGCGGCTGAACGACAATTGCGGCACGCCTCTGGTCAACTCTGGGAAGACGAACTGCGTGGCCATCAACAAACCAAACGTCATGCCGATCACGCCCCAGACGATGGCCGAGGTGATCCACAGCCTTGCGGAAGCATCGGGTCTGTCTGGGAAGAATCTCTCAACAACAGCGTTCATAACTTCGCCTTCCTCTCTCATCAGCCCCTCGAGTGACACGATGTGGGCTGCACGGTGCTGGTGTCTCTGTCTCGAGACGTATTGGCTGGAAGACCCAGTTGAATTCTGGGACGTTGCTTAGAATCATGCCACAGCAAGCAGCGAGTTGAACAGGGACATCGGTGTGTTCCAGCACACACCCAACGACGCCTAACTTGAGTCTTCGAGTCGGATTAACGCCCCTTTTGCGCGAGGGAGCGCAAATCCTCGAGCAGACTCTGCATCACGCGCCGCGCCGCGCCCGCTGTCCCCATGCGCTCTAACCCCGCCGCTCGAGTGGCGGTGCGCCACGCGGGATCGGTTGCACCGATGCGAACGGCAGCCGCAAGCTGCACGGGATCGGGGGACTCGAGCCGCAATCCAGCGCCCAAGAGCCGCTGCTGAGCCTGCGCGAACGAGTTCGTGAATTGCGGCCCCTTTGTCACGAAACCGACGACTGGCACGCCCAGCCCGACCGCTTGCTCGTTGCCCGTGCCGGCCGTCCCGAGCGCGACCGTCGCGTGATGCAGCAGGGCCGCGAACGCAGCTCGCAATATAGGAACTCGAGCGCCGCTGACGTGCAACCCGACGACATCGGCGCTGGCCGCAGCCTCGAACGCCGTCGGCACGACCCACGACCAGCCGTGCGGCAACTCGAGGCGAACGAGATTGTTGGGGGAGGCAGCGAAGGCTTGCAACTCCGGCAGCAACGCAGCCGTCTCGAGCATGATCGGCAAGCTGTAGCGGTCATCATCCCGCGTACCGGGCAGCAGCGCCAGTGCAGGGCGACCGTCGAGCACTGGAGCAAGCTCGAGTTCTGGAGTCAGCAAATCCATCATCACGTTGCCTTGAAAGGTCGCCTGCGGCACACCGAGTTCATGCAGCCACTCAGCAGTTCTCGCATCTCGAGCGAACACCTGTCGCACGCGTTTCATGTACCAGCGCTCGGGGAGCGTGAAACTGTCGACCGTGACCCTCGAGATCCGCGAGGCTTTAGTCTGCGCGGTCATGCCGTCTTGGTAATAGCGACTGACGAGCGGTTGCACCTGATAGATGGGTGATTTCACATCCCTGCACGCGAACGAGAACGTCACCCACAGCGCGTAAACATCACCCACTACGATCACCACGTCGGGTCTAGCGTTTCGCGCCGCCCAGTGCTGCGCGTGTGTCTGTGCGTACATCCCCGCCCGCCAGTCTTTCAATAGCCATTTCAGCGAGGTAAACGTGAAGCCGCCCGACGGCATCGCCCAGCGCGGGCCGATCACCCGCACACCTGCCTGCTCATAGGCATTGCCGCGCCCGACAATCGGCAATGCCTCGAGCGTCCAGTCTGGCTCGAGGGTGCGTAATTCCAGCGCGAGGCGAGCGCCGATGGCGTCCTCGCCGTGACCGTTGGAGATGAAGAGGATTTTCATGGTGAGTGCGTCACAGCCTCGAGTCCACGGGTTCGGACTCTAAGGCCAGCACCGCGAACACGGCTTCGTGGGTGCGCCTGAGCGGTTCGCGGCGCACGAAGCGCTCCAAGCCCTCCATGCCCACAGCGAACTCGCGCAGTGCCAGCGAGCGCTTCGCGCTCAAGCCGCGTGAACGCAAACGTACCAGATGCTCTGGAAGCGTGTACTCAGCGCCGTAAATGATTCGCAGGTACTCGCGGCCACGGACTTTGACGGCGGGTTGCAGCAAGCCGCGCTTGCCGTGCGAGATAAACTCGAGGGGCTTACAGACCGCGCCCTCGCCGCCTCGAGCGGTCAAGGCCTCCCACCAGCGCACAGCCTCTGATCGGCTGGCTTCAGAAGACAGGTCAACCTCGAGCTGTTGCGTTGTAAACAAGACGCCCCTCAAATCTGCCGCGCAAATTTGAGCCAATTCCTCGAGATGCCAACGGTGATTTTTGTCGCTGTGAACTGCGCCCTCGGTCGCTAACAAGTGAAATGGCGCGAGGCGGTAATCCTCGAGTGACTGCACTGGCCAGCAATACCGCGCATATGCATCGCGGTACGCCGCGACCGTAGCGAGCCGCGACTCAAAACGCTCAAGCAGTTCCGCCACATGGTGACTCTGCCCCAGTACCGCCACCGCTTGCGACAGTGCAGACTGTGCCGCCGCACCGACGGGCGCGTACTGCCCCTCAAGCAAAGACTGAGCTTTGGCGCTCCACGGCATCAGTTCGCAGTCCAGCACCGCCCAAGTCGTCCCCAAACGCTCCCAAAAACCGCTGGCGGTCATCGCAGCTCGCAGACGCTCGAGCAATTGCTGCTCTAAACTGAGATCGCCAAAGAAACGTCTCCCAGTGCGGGTATAGACGATACCCGACTCGTCCAAAACCCCGAAGCGCTCGCTCGCCGCCTCGAGATCGCGGGCGATCACTACGACGGCTCTAGAACCCATGTGCTTTTCCTCGAGCAGCACGCGCTCTACGCCACCAGCAGCGTAGTATGAAAGGGCTTCTTCAGGGCGCTCGAGATACCCGTCCATGTTCGAGGTTTCAACTGGACTCATCGTCGGCGGCAGGTAAACCAGCCATTTGGGGTTAACTGCAAACCGCGCCATGACCTCGAGCGCCGCCGCCGCATTCTCCTCGCGCACGGTCACGCGACCTCTGAGGCGCGTCTCGACGATGCGTTTACCGATGACATCGCTCAAATTCAGCACGTCATCCAGTGATTGCTGTTGAGTCAGTAGCTCCTGAACAGGTTGCAATGGCTTCGAGGGGACGGCATACTCACGCAGGGCATTCACGCTGACCAAAGCGTTTTCTGGGTAACGCAACGCCGTCAGCTTGCCGCCGAACACGCAACCCGTGTCAATGCAGATCGTGCGATTGACCCACTCCGGCTCGAGGGTTGGCGTGTGACCGTAGACAACCATCGCCGATCCGCGATATTCTGCCGCCCAATTCGCCCGCACGGGCAGGCCGTACTCGTCGGTTTCGCCCGTGGTCTCGCCGTACAGTGCGAACTCGCGCACCACGCCAGAGCCGCGCCCCTGCAAGGCTGCTTTCATACCCGCGTGCGCGACCACGAGCTGACCGTCATCAAGCACGTAATGGCTGACCAAGCCATCAACGAATTTGATCACATCACTGCGAAACTCGGGGGTCTCGAGCGCCAACTGCTCCAAGCTCTGCGCCAGCCCGTGCGCGACGCTAACCTGCTTGCCACCGAGCGCCCGCATCAGTTTGACATCGTGGTTGCCCGGTACGCACAACGCTGTCCCCGCAGCCACCATGCCCATCACGAGTCGCAGCACGGCCGGCGTGTCCGGCCCCCGATCCACCAGATCGCCGACGAACACAGCGGTGCGACCAGCGGGCGGCGTCACGAGATCATTACTGAGACCGTAGCCAAGCTGCTCGAGCAACCCGCGAAGCTCATCAATGCAGCCGTGAACATCGCCGATGATGTCGAATGGACCGCGCAAGTGCCGCAAGTTGTTCCATAAGCGCGTGCGCTCGAGCGTCACCGTTGCGACCTCTTCTGGGGAGCGCAATACGAAGACGTGACGAAATCCCTCGCGCTCCAAGTGGCGACCGCGCACGCTGCGCTGGACGGCGCTCACGTGACCGCGCACGACGTGCGCCCCGAATTGACGGTCTGGACGCGAGGCATTGCGCTCCAAGCACAGGCGCTCGGGCATATCCAATACGATGGCGACGGGCAAGACGTGAAAGGCTCGAGCCGTGGCAACCAGCTTCTTGCGGTCTTCTGAGCGGACGTTCGTCGCATCAATCACAGTCAGCAGACCCGCTTTGAGGCGCTTTTCTAAGATGAAGTACAGTGCTTCAAACGCATCTGGCGTCGCCGATTGGCTGTTTTCGTCATCGGCAACCAGTCCGCGAAAAAAGTCGCTCGAGAGGATTTCAGTCGGTTTGAAGTGCGTCTTCGCAAAGCTGCTTTTGCCACTGCCGCTCGAGCCGATCAATACGACCAGCGAGAGTTCTGGAATGGCAATATTCACGCCGAGTCACCCACCAATGTGAACACAGCCATCTGCGAGGCCGCACCGACCAGCGCGTCCTCGAGTCCAACTCCAGACACGCGCACCGTATACCCAAAACTCGAGGCGACTCGTTTGGCCCAGTCCGTAAACTCGGCTCGAGTCCACTCGAAGCGGTGATCGCTGTGGCGCATCGCGCCAGCGGGTAGTGTCTGCCACTGCGCGTTGTACTCCGCGTTCGGCGTGGTCACGATCACCACGCGGGGGCGCATGAACTCGAACACCGTGCGCTCGAGCGCGGCTAAGCGGTACAGCTCGAGGTGCTCGATCACTTCGACCAGTGCCGCTGCATCAAAGCCCTCGAGCCTCACATCGCGGTACGTCAGCGAGCCTTGCAGCAGTGTGACTCGAGCGCGTCGAGCCTCTGGCAATTCCGCAAGTTTCAAGCGTTTCTCCGCAAATTCGAGGGCGCGGTGCGACACGTCCATGCCCGTGATCTGCTCGAATTGCTTATCCGCCATCAACAGGCGGAGCAGCTTGCCCTCGCCGCAGCCCAAGTCCAGCACGCGCTTCGCGCCACTCCTTCGCAACTCAGCTAGCACCGTCTCGAGGCGCTGCTGATGTAGCGATTGCGCTGGCTCTGTAACGGGAATTTCTTCATTCACATCGTCAACCGATTCGAGGTCTGGCTCGAGTTGCGCCAATAAAGAGCGCGTCAGGGCGCGGCGGTGCTTTAAGTAACGCGCTGCGATCTCTTCGCGCAGCGGGTGCGTCTCGAGCCAGCCTGATCCAAACCGCAGCAGCTTCTGGACTTCATCCTCACCAACCCAGTAATGCTTGTCGTCGTCCAGTACGGGAATCAACACGTACAGATGCGTCAAGGCGCTGCTCAAGGTCGCGGTGATCCTCAGCGTCAAGTTGAAATATGGGCTATCTCCCCACGCAGGGAAACGTTCATCCAGCTCGAGGCTTTGCGCGTCAACGCTGTAACCCAGCGGCTCAAACAATCCGCGCAACAGCTTCTCGCCACCCCTTGATGGGACGCAAGCGATCTGAAACTCGAGCGGGATTAGCGTATTGGCCAGTTCTGGGCGCTCGCGGCTGCGTCCCGTCAACCCCTCGCGCAACACACGAGCCAGCGCCACCGATAGAAAACTCGAGGCGGCATACGGGCGGTCGTTGACGTACTGCTGTGGCTGCCCGTGACCACGTACCAATCCCACGGGGTCAACGTCGAGCAGCAGGTGAGCGGAGCAGCGCTCAGCACTAACTTCGCTGTAAAACACGTGCGCTTGCCCGAAACTGAGTTCGGTCGGCGGCTGCGCTCGAGCTGGGTTTTTGTGCAGCAAATACCCCAAATCGGTCGCGGGTTGATACGTGGTCGTGATCGTCAGCAGCATGAATGGGTTCAGAGTAACTCGAGGAACCGAGCCTCGCACATACTGCAAATGGCGCAGTTGCCAACTCCCTTTGCCAAACCTTTACCCGCACGCATTAGACTCTCATCATGCGTTTACTGCTTGTCGAAGACGACCCGCAACTCTCAGCCCTGATGCTCGAGGGGCTGGCGGAGGACGGTTTAATCGTCGAACACGCTTTGAGCGCCCGCGAGGGCTTGAGCATGGCAGAACTGGGCAGCTTCGACGCGCTAATTCTGGACGTGATGCTACCCGAGGGCGACAACGCGGGTTTCGAGATGGCCCGCAGCTTGCGCGACGCCCGCAACACCGTACCGATTCTGTTTCTGACGGCTCGAGGGGACATGGACTCGAAGCTCAGCGGCTTGGAGGTTGGCGGCGACGATTACCTGACCAAACCCTTTGACTTCAGGGAGCTTCGCGCTCGAGTCAGGTCACTGGTGCGCCGCGCCAGCGGGCAGGCCAGCAACACCGTGCCGCTGCCACTTGGGTACACGCTGGATTTGACCGCGCACGAGGTCACGAGGGGCGAGCAAGCCATCAGCCTTACCCCTCGAGAGTACGCGCTGGTCAGCAACTTCGCGCTGAACGCGGGGCGGGCGTACTCGAGAGAATCGCTGATCGAGCGCGTCTGGCCCGGCGACAGCGGCGTGGACACCAAAGTTGTGGATGTCTACATCTCAAGCCTGCGCCGGAAACTCGGCGAGGGCATGATCGAAACGGTACGCGGACTGGGCTACCGCTTGGGGCGGCTCGAGAAGCCGTGATGGCTCGAGTACCACGTCGCACGGGCGGCCGGATTGCGAGAACCTTTACGGTGCATCTGTGAACTTGCGCTGGCGCTTGACGCTGTTTTACGGCGTGGTGCTGAGCGCGATCCTCGTGATCGGCGGCACGGCGCTGTATTTCAGTTTGCGCTCGAGTCTGTACGGGCTGCTGGACGAGGGTTTGCGCGGCGCGGTCAATCAAGTCGCAGAGCGCTTCACGCCACTGGGTCGGCGCAGGGACGACGGCTCGAGACCAAGTGGCGGGTGGCGCGGCGGCCCCGGCGATCTGCGCCCGAGGCTCAGCGGCGACACGACGCTGACGCTGTTCGACGCGAACGGGAACCTGAGCGATATTCTCGAGCAGCCGCCCGTCGGTGCGCCGCTGATCGACGGCATCTCGAACATCGGCGGTTACCGCGTGCTGACTGCGAGACTGCCAAACGGCGCGTGGGTGCAAGCCACACGGCTCGAGAGCGACGCCTTGAGTGCCTTGCAGCGCACGCAGCAACTACTGACGCTGGGCTTGCCGCTGCTGCTGCTGCTTGGCTTGGGCGCTGGCTACTGGCTGGCAGACCGGGCGCTGAAACCCGTGGACGCCGTGACCAAGCTTGCGATGAGCATCGCCGCGTCTGGACGCAGTGGTCAGCGCGTGCCACAAGCCATTGGCGACGACGAGATGGCGCGGCTGACGCGCACCGTCAACGCGATGCTCGAGCGCTTGGAGGCGATGATCGATTCCGAACGGGCATTTGCATTGGCAGCCGCGCACGAACTTCGCACGCCGCTGGCGATTTTGCAGGGCAGGGTCAGCCTGAGCTTGGAGCGCGAGCGCACGCCACAGCATTACCGCGAGGCGTTGGCGACCGTCAGTCAAAGCACCGATAAACTTACGGCATTGGTCGAGGGCTTGCTGACCCTCGCCCGCTCACACGTCCCCGCAACGCTCGAGCGGCTGGATTTGGCCGACATCGCCTTAGAGGTTTACGAATCCCACCAAGATTTTCTGCTCGAACGCCATCAGAGAATCAACCTCGAGCTGAACAGTGTTTTTGTGTTGGGTGACGCCAGTGGCTTGCGACTGGCACTCTCTAACCTGATCCGCAACGCCAGTCGCTACGGCAAAGACCACGGTCAGATCTGGCTGCGGAGTTCACATCACGCCGGTCAAGCGCGGCTCGAGGTCAGCGATAACGGCGCGGGCGTCAGTGAGGTTGACCTCGAGCGGCTGCGGAAACCGTTCCAGCGCGGCGCTGGACTGCAAGGCGTGGCGGGCAGTGGGCTGGGACTGGCGCTGGTGGATGCGGTAGCGCGGCAGCATGGCGGGACGCTCGAGCTGAGCCGCGCTAGCGAAGGCGGCTTGCGAGCGGTGATCGCGTTGCCTATCGCTGGGTGAAACTCGAGACAAACCGAGTTTGCTTTAACGGGTGTGTCGGCTCGCCGTTGCGCGGGCGATCATGCAGATCGCCCCTACGCGATGGCGATTACTCGAGCCAGACTGATTTGTTTTGATGGACACGTCAGCCGACAGTTGGGCGGGCGATCACAAGGATCGCCCCTACGAAAATTGTGGCGATTGCTCGAGCAGCAAACGTTTTTGAAGCTATCTCGAGTGACGACTCGCACGGCTCGAGACGCGTCTTCCTAACCCCCAAATTCCCTCTATACCGAATCTTTACTTTCACAGCCCGAAACCTTTACCAACCTAAAGCACACTATCCCCATCGCACTGACCTCGAGCATCGCACTCGAGGCGCTGCGGGCGGCACAACCCGCCAGAAATGGACTGCTTATGAAAAAGAACGTCATCAAAATCGCGCTGCTCGCCACCGCCCTGACCGCCGCACCGTTGACGTGGGGATTGGTCAGCGCCCAGACCTCGCCGACCTCACCCGCCGCAACGGCAACGCAGGCAGCCGTCAATTACGCCAATGTCTTCATCGGCAAGCTGGGAGCGGCGCTCGGCGTGACCAGCGACAAACTGAACGCGGGCATCTCGAGCGCCAGCACGTCCACGATTGACGAGGCGCTGAAAAACCAAGACATCACCAAAGCTCAAGCCGATCAACTCAAACTGGACGTGCAGAACGGACGCAACCCGTTCTTGGAGTCACGCGGTTTCGGTGGCGGGCGCGATGGTTGGCGCGATGGCAGTCGTGGTGAGATGGATGGCTGGCGCGGCGGCATGGATGGTGAGCGCGACGGTGGGCGCGACGGCGGCCCAGGCATGGGCGGCTACCAAATCGCGTCGCTCGAGGCGGCTGCCAAAGCACTGGGCATGACAGCCACGGATCTCGAGGCGCAGTTCAGGGTCGGTCAGACCTTGGAGCAGATTGCGAGCGCCAAGAAAGTCACGGTCAAGGCTGTGCAGGACGCGGTGATCGCGGCGCTGCAAACGCAACTCGCGGCGGATGTCAAGGCGGGCAAAATCACGCAAGCCACGGCCGACGAGCGCTTGGCCCGCGCCAAAGCCGATCCGAACTTCGGTTTGCATTTTGGAGGCGGACGCGGCCCGCGCCGCTAAACGCCCTACTCGCTCGAGACAGCTCACAGCTCAAAACCCGCTGCCCTCAAAAGCCAGCGGGTTTTGCTATTTTTCAGGGGCAGCTCGAGATTTCGGTATCACGCAAACGCTTCGGTGAGTGAACGACTCGAGCTGGGTTTGGGTAGTTCAGATGCACGCGAATAATTTGAGGGCGAACACAAGGTCATGTACTCCAACTAATTCATTGCTGCGTGTCGCACACTATCTCGAGAATCTCGAAACTTGAGCCTTTGTCCTCCCCTGCGAAGTACCAGCGGATACATGGGTTCCTGTAGGGGGGGGTGGCACGCAGTGCCGGGGGGGTCGTACAACGCGTGAATGACGAATGAGCGTTGCACGACCCCCAGCCGTTCCTAACGGAACGAGCGACCCCCTTCTTGCCCTGACAGCAGCACCTCACGGGCTTGGGCGCTTCTTGCCCTTGAAGCAGCACCTCACGGGCTTGGGCGCTTCTTGCCCTTGAAGCAGCACCTCACGGGCTTGGGCGCTACTTCGCAGGGGGTGACTTTTTAAGTCGTTGTGCTGGACAGTAAAGTCGAATTAGTTGGTATTGATGGAACACAAGGTTCGCCCCTACAGAACGTCGCCCAATCACTCGTTCTGCACGCTCGAGACTGAGCGCTCGAGTTTAGCCGTTCCACGCGCCGTAACCGCCCTGCGCGAAGTACAACCCGTGCGCGGCGACATTCGGGCCCGCCTGTCCACGGTCGCGGCTGGCGATGATCCCCTCCAAGTCACTGCTTTGCAACTTGCCCGTGCCGACCTCAAGCAGCGTACCGACGATGCCGCGCACCATGTGGCGCAGGAAGGAAGCGCCGCTGATGCTGACCTCGATCGAGCGTTGCTGCTCGCGGCGGTGGCGCGTGGGAATGGCGCGGACATCGCAGGCCAGCACCTCGCGCACGGTCTGGCGCTCCTCTTTGGTGGCGAACGCCGCGAAGTCGTAATGCCCGATCAAATGCTGCGCGGCGTCGCGCATCGGCGCGATCTCCAAGCGCTGCGGGATCCACAGGGCGCGGTTGCGTTCCAGAGCGCTGGGAATGGGTGAGTTGAAAATGCGGTAGGTGTACGAGCGCCACTGGCAGGAAAATCGGGCGTGAAACGCAGGTGTGACTTCCTCGCAGTGCAGCACGCGCACGTCGCTGGGCAACCTCGAGTTGAGGGCGCGTTGCACGCTCAAGGCTGAAATTTGCGTGCTGACATCGACATGGACGGGCATTTCTAGCGCGTGAACGCCCGCGTCCGTGCGACCGGCCGCCATTGGGCGATTGTGCGCTCCGAGCGGCTCGAGGGCGGATTCCAGCGCTCCTTGAATCGTGCGCTCGCCTTGGGATTGCACTTGCCAGCCGTTGAAGCCCGTGCCGTCCCACTCTAAAACGAGGCGCAGGCGTCGCCAGCCGAGTGGCAAGGGATCGTTGGTGAGGTCATGAAGCGAAGAAGAGGGGTCAGACATGGTGGACTCGAAAAGATTTGAGTCTCGAGTGTACACGCCCGAGCGCAGGGATCGACGTTTTTACAGCTTGCAAACAATCGGCGAGCCGCAAAACTCGAGACGCGCTAAAGAATGTGCATCCGAGAAACTGACTATACTTTCGTCAGATGAAACTGATCTCACCCGCGACGCTGCCCGCCAAAGCCGAGTTTGAAATCCCGCACGGTACAGCCGTCACGGGCATCCTCGAGTTCGCGTCTGGCACGCGTTTGCCGCTGACTGGCGCGTCCATGCACGAGCAAGACGAGGTTTCTTTTATTTTATCGGGCAAGTTAGAAGCGGTTTCCGGTGGCGTGTCAGCCACGCTCAACTCTGGCGACATCAGCTTCATCCCAGCCGGCGAGCAGCACTGGGCGCTGGTGCTCGAGGACACGCGGATCGCATACGTACTGATCCCTCGAGTTTCGTGACCGCTCGCCTCGAGCCATCTGGTAAGTTGAAGCGTCCAGAGATTGTCTCGAGCGCTGTTGCCTCGCCCTCTGCTCTGCGCCGACTCTGCCAGCATCACAAGGAGCACCCATGTCTCGAGATACCTTTTCCAGCCCCGACGCCCCAGCCGCGATTGGCCCGTACTCGCAGGGCGTCAAATCCGTGCACGGTCTGGTGTTTTTCAGCGGTCAGACCCCGATTGACCCCAAGACGGGCGAGCTGATTGCGGGCGGCATCAGTGAGCAAACCGAGCAGGTTTTCAAGAACCTCAGCGCGGTGCTGGCAGCGGCCGGTAAAAACTTTGATGATGTCGTGAAATCCAACGTTTACCTGTCGGACATGGCGCATTTTGCGGGCATGAACGCGGTCTACGCGGGTCATTTCAGTGCACCGTACCCGGCCCGCACGACAGTCGCGGTGCGCGAACTGCCCAAATCTTGTTTAGTCGAGATCGACGTGATCGCGCAGTAATAGGGTGATTTGCAAATACGTTGTCGCACTTTGTGCTTTCACTCCTTTGCAAACCACCCCTTGTTTCCACTCGGGTTCCTCGAAAATGCTTGACAAAACTACCGTCAAGCATTTTGAAATTTGCCCTAACGCTTCATAAAATGCACTGCTGAAGCGTCAAGCGTTTGCTAAACTCATCACAAGTTGACGATTCGATTCACTGACATTGAACAGGCAAACCTCGAGTATCTCGAGGTGCTGCATCGTTTGACGTTGGATTTGGCGGCGCAACGCGATCCGCAAAATGTGCTGCGCCGCACCATAGAGAGCGCCTTGACGCTGTGCGGCGGTGACTCCGGGGCGCTGTATTTGACGCTGCCATCGGGTCAGCTCGAGATGCGTTACACCGTCGGGGCGGTCGTTCACGAAGCCGGTTTCCGCTTGGAGCCGGGCGAGGGCGTGACCGGCGCGGTGATCCAGAGCGGTTCGGCGCTGCTGGTCGGTGATTACACGGCCTTCGCTGGGCGCAGCCCGCGTTACGGTGATCGGCAACGCAGCATCATCTGTGCGCCGCTCCATCAAGACAGTGCCGTGATCGGCGCGATCACCTTGATTACCGAGGAGCGCACGGACGCGTATTCGGTCAGCGATTTAAGAATGCTCGAGCGCTTCGCCGCGCTCAGCAGCGTGATCCTCGGTAACGCCGAAATAGATCACCAGTTGGAGCGCGAGCGCACGGCCGCGCTGCTGCTGGCTGAACGCCGAAAAAGCGTTCAGCAGGTCACGGCACAGGTCTTGCTGGAGCAAGATCCAATGGTTGCTTTGCGCGTGCTGATGAGCGGCTACGCCAAAGCCTTGGCTTGCGTCGGTGGGATGTGTTTGGTCAGGGATCAGCAGATGCTCGAGTTCTGGGAAGATTCGCTGCAACCCGAGAAGTCCTACCTCCGCAGTGAACAGGGCGTCGTCGGACACGTGATCTCGAGCGGTGAGCCGCTGCTGGTCGGGGATTACGCCGTGTGGCGAGACGCGATTGCCAGTGACAAGATTACCAGTGACAAGTACGCGGGCGTCAAAAGCATCATTGCCACGCCGCTGAAACGCGCTGGTCTGGTAATCGGCGCGATGTTCTTGGAGAGCCACACTGAACGCGGTTACTTTAGCCAAGACGATTTGGAAATGCTGATCCAAGCGGGCATCATGGCTCAAGCGATGCTCGAGCAGGCGCGGTTACGCAATTCGAGCGAGGCAGCGCGGCGCTTGGCGCAAAAGAAGAACCTGCTGCTGAGCGCCACCTACGAAATCAATCTGGAGCTGAACCAGCAACGCGATCTGAACGCATTGCTGCTGCTGCTTTTAGAGCGCAGCCTCGAGTTGCTGGAGGTGGATGCGGGCGGCATTTACATGGTCGATGGCAATCAGATCAAGTTGATGACGGAAGTCGGTGACGAGCTGCTGCCCGTCGCACCGCTGGGGTACGGCGTGTCGGGCAGCGTCGCTCAATCCGGGACTTCGATGCGCTTGGATGATTACCCGAGCAGTCCGTTTTACAACGACTCACACCCCGGCGTGCCGTGGCGCTCGGTAATGAGCGTGCCGCTGCGCGGCGCTCAGTCCCGCGTGATTGGCGTGTTGACCGTCGTGGACACCAAGGAAACTCATCGCTTTGACGATGACAGTTTAGAAACCTTGGAGCGCTTCGCGGCCCTCGCCAGCAGCGCGGTCGAGAACACTGCGCTGCTCCAAGCCACGGCTGATGCCGCCAGCAACGCACAGCGCAAGGGCGAGCTGCTTGACGCGATGTCGAAAGTCAGTCTGGAACTGGTGGCGCACGATGACGCGCAGGATTTGCTGCAAAAATTGACGCAGCGCACGATTGAGCTGTTCAACGCGGACGCGGCCGTGGTGTATTTGTTGGACGATGACCGCACCCAGTACCAGCGGGTCGCGTGGCAAGGCCTGAGTCCGAGCGAATCGGGCGTGATGGGCCGCGGCCTGAGCGGCCACGCGATGGGAAATGAGCGAGCGCTGCGGGTGGCGGATTACGCCGTTTGGGAAGGGCGCGACGTTGGCGTGAATGAAATCAGCGTCTGGCGAGGCGCGATGAGTGCCCCGCTGAAACGCGGCGCGGTGGTGATCGGCGCATTGACCATCGCCAGCGTCAACCGCACGGATTGCTTCAGCAGCGCGGACTTGGAAACCTTGGAGCGCTTCGCGGTGCTGAGCAGCTTAACCTTAGAGAAGGCCAATTTGCTGGATTCTACCCGCAAAGCCCAGCACGCCGCGCTCGGGCGTTTGGCGCAGCTCGAGGCGATTGATGCGGTCAGCTTGCAGCTCTTGGAGCAGCGCCAGCCAACCGAGGTCTTACAACGGATGCTAAGGCTGCTGATGCCAATGGTCAGGGCGACGAGCGGCGGGTACTGGCGGTATCACCGGGATCAAAACATCTTGGAGCTGACGCAAATCGAAGGCGCAGCGGCCAGACTGCTGGGTTTCACGCAAACCGCTGACGAAGGCGTCATCAGTGGAATCATCAGAACTCAACAAGCACTGCTACTTGACGATTACCAAGTGACCGAGGGGCGCAACCGCCGCTTACCAACCGAGGCACGCTCGGTGATGCTGACACCGCTGATCAGTGACGACCACGTGATCGGCGTGCTGGCCTTGACGCACACCGAAGCGAACGTTTTCACAGCCGCTGATTTAGAGACTACCAAGCGCTTCGCGGCGCTGGCCAGCATCGCTTTAGACAATGCGCGGCTGCTCCAAGGGATGCGAAAAGCTCAAGCGAGCGCTGCGGATCGCAATGTGCTCTTAGAGACGCTGCATCAGGTCAACTTGGAGCTAGGCAGTTACGTGCGGCTGGGGCCGCTGCTGCTGTCTATTCTGGAGCGGGCGATGATGATGCTCGGGGGTCACGATGGCCGCTTGTACCTGCTGGATGAACACAGTCAGACACTGCATTTAGCGGCGCACATCGGCGGTCAAGCCGTTGAGACGCTGCAACTCGGGCAGGGCGTCAGCGGTCAAACCGCGCTGACTGGTCTGGCGACAATGCTGCCCGATTACCAAGATTATCCGGAGCGCTTCCCGAACACGCCGCAGCGTCGCTGGCGCAGCGTCATCAGTGTGCCCTTGAAGCGCGGCTCGCAAATGCTCGGCAGTTTGACGGTCGTCGACATCCAAAAGGCGGGGCGCTTCACGCTGGCCGATCTCGAGGTGCTGGAGCGTTTCGCGGCCACCGCCAGTTTAGCCCTAGAAAAAGCCAAGCTCCTAGAAGAAGCCAGAAACGCGCAAGCCGCCACCCAGCAACGCGCCGCGCAGCTCGAGGCGCTGCACCACGTCAGCGTGGAACTGAGCGGTCACTTAGAGCCAAAGCACTTGCTGGAAAATGTGTTGGCGCGAGCCGCGCAATTTTTAAATGCGGATTCCGGTGGGATTTTCCTCAACGACTCAGCCCTCGAGCGCACGGTTTTGCAGGTGCAACTCGGCGCATCCATGACCACGCAGATGCCATTGGGGTCAGGCGCATCAGGGCGCGTCGCACGGACTGGCGAGGCGCTGCTGCTTGAGGATTACCAAGAGTGGCCCGATCGCCTCGAGCATTCCATCAGCTCAGCCCGCGCACTGGTCAGCGTGCCGTTGCACAGATCGGGCAAAGTCGTTGGAGCGCTGACCGTGGCGGATACAAGCACTCCAAATCGGTTCACGACCCTTGACTTAGAGGTCTTGCAGCGCTTCGCGGCGCTGACCAGCGTCGCTTTGGAGAACGCTCGCTTGTACGCGCTGGAGCGTCAAAACTTGAGCGACGAGCGCGTGCGCGTGGCCATCACCCAGAAAATTTCCACTCTGCGTAGCGTCAAAGACACTGCCGAAGCCCTCGTGCAAGTCCTCGAAGACACCTTTGAATACAAGTACATATCCATTTACCGTTCGGGGCAGACGGCAACGATTCTGCAAGCCAAAATTGGCGATTACCAACCGTTGCCACACCTGAACCTCAACCAAGGCGTGACTGGACGCGTGATCCGCAATGCCCGCGCTGAATTGGTCGTTGACGGCCCGAGCGACCCCGATTGGATCAGTTTTTCACCCTATCTGACATCGGCTGTTTGCATCCCGCTGATGGGCCGCGATGGCGTCATTGGTACGCTGAGCGTCGAAAGCGGGACTGACCAGCCGTTACAACAAGCCGATC
This sequence comes from Deinococcales bacterium, assembly GCA_025359505.1. Taxonomy (GTDB): domain Bacteria; phylum Deinococcota; class Deinococci; order Deinococcales; family JAAFIG01; genus JANYHH01. The sequence continues at coordinate 35,844 of JANYHH010000059.1, read as the reverse complement.
TCGAGATGCTCACGGCGCTCGCACCGGCCTTCTCGACCGCTTTAGAAAACGCGACCCTGCACGAGAAACTAGGATCCCTGCGGCTCGAGGCTGTTCACGCGGCCCGCCACGACCCGCTGACGGGTCTGCGGAACCGCCGCGCTTTTGAAGAGGATTTAACGGTGATCCTCGAGCAGTGGCGGACATCGGGGCTGGGGTTCAGCCTAGCGGTGATCGATCTGGCTGGCTTCAAAGCGATCAACGATTCGCTCGGTCACGCGGCTGGCGACGACGCGCTGCGGCGCATTGCCGATCTCCTCAGTGGCGCTCCAACGGGCACGCACCGCGCTTACCGCATCGGTGGCGACGAGTTTCTGTTGCTGATCCCAGCGCCATTAGAGCCGTTACCGCTGCTGTGCGACCTCAGCCTGCAAATTCAGCGGCTCGAGTTTGGTGCTTTGCTGCACGTCATACCGAACATCGGTGTGGCGGATTGCCCGAGCGACTCGAGCGACCCGGATCGGCTGCAATCGCTGGCGGACAAGCGAATGTACGCCGCCAAAGCCGCCGGTCAATCGATGCTGGGCAGCGAAGCAATGACCGCACCGCGTCGCCGCGCTGATGACCATAAAAACCAGTGATCTCGAGCGCAATTGTCAGTGCAGCTCACCGCTACCAGAACGCGTACTGTTCACCGCTACCAGAACGCGTACTGTTCACCGCTGCCAGAACGCGTACCACGGCTGATCCTCGAGCGGCGGCTCACGCAGCAGCGCTGGAGAGGGCGTGAACTTCACCGCTCTCAGCGCAGCCCGAATCCGCGTCAGCGCGTGCGCGGGATGCGACGCGTCGGTATCCGCACTCAGGTCATCTCGAGGCATAATTTCCGTAGCTTGGTGACGCAACACGAAACTACCGCGCTTGAACGGCACGGCGAGGCTGCCGACGTAGGTAAACCCTCTGGGCTTGGCGGCCTCCCGCATCAGCAAGCGAATCAAACGCAGCGGCGCAGCATCGATCACCTCGAGCGTCAGCATTTGCGCCGATTGCGTGCGGGCGGCTGCGTCGTAATGCGCTCGCAAGCCCGCCGCGTCGCGCAGCCGCACGGGAATGTCCGGCGGCTTGTCAAAAACCCGCAGTTCAACAATGTCGTTAAAGCCGTTCAGCCACAACTGACGGTCGGCTTCGTTTTTACGCAGCATCAGCCCCGCCGTGTCAAACCGCAGGCTCGAGGTGACGAAGACGCTCATGACGCTCAGTGTACGGCGCTTGAAGCGTGAAAATCTGTCTCGAGCATGTGCCGTTGAAGAGGTTAGCCTCGAGACTCGTCGCGGTTCATCACAGGGCTGCGCGGTTGCTAAGGCTTGCCAGTGGCAAGCCCCTACGGTTGTCACGCGTGTGCAAAATTTGCAGACTCGAGTCGTGATCCAAACCCGCCGACTGCCTACGAAAAATCCAGTGATACTCTGCGCCCATGCAAGTCAAGGTTCTGTTCTTCGCCTCGCACCGCCGCGCCGCTGGAGTCGGTGAGACCACGCTCGAGCTGCCAGATGGCGCATCCGTGCGCGAGGCTTCGCAGATTCTCGAGCGGCAATACGGTCTGACATTGCGCGGCAGTATGGTCGCCGTCAACGACGAGTACGCCACGCCAGAGCAGGTGCTTGAGGGTGGTGACACATTAGCACTGATCCCGCCCGTCAGCGGTGGCAGCGACGCAGACCTGTTCGTCATCACCGACGGGCCGCTGGGGATTGCCGCTCTGCACGCCGCGCTGCTGCACCCCGCGCACGGCGGTCAAGCGTTTTTCACCGGCTCGACCCGCACGCCCAATAAAAACTTAGCCATCCTGCGGCTCGAGTACGAAGCCTACCCAGCGCTGTGCCAGACGGTCATGCGGCGATTAGCGACGGAGGCGAGGGAACGCTTCGAGATCGAGACCGTCGTGATCGCGCACCGCACGGGCATCGTGCTGCCGGGCGAGGTCAGCATCTTCATCGGTGTGAACAGCGCTCACCGCCGCGCCGCACTGGACGCCGTGCCGTGGCTGGTGGACGCCGCGAAAGAGCGGCTGCCCGTCTGGAAGCTCGAGGTTGCCGTGAGCGGTGAGCGTTGGGTCGAGGGCAGTGTCAGCGGCGCGGTGCTGTAAAGGCTTTCTCCCTCTCCCACACGCGGGAGAGGGTCGGGGAGAGGGCAGTGAGCGCAGCGAATGCCCTTGACTTTGACGTTCAGGGTCAAAGTCAACTCGCTGCGCTCGCCCCCCTCACCCGCCTTCGGCGGCCTCTCCCGCAGGGAGAGGCGAAAGGTCTAAACAGCGTTTTTGACGCTGAAAATCCTTAAACTGATAGACACAGGGCGTCTGTCCTGACGCCCAGACGCTCGAGCCGCCCCAGCTCACCGCAGCTCGAGCAGGTACGCGCAGGCCGGCTCGAGTTGCAAGCCGGTGATCTGATAGCCTTTAGAAAAAGCATCTTGCAGAAACGCCCTGCCACGCAGTCGCCACTCGAGGGCTGCACTGGGATCGCTGAGCTGAAACGCCCCGAAGTCAGCGGGCAATTCAAACACCAGTGCGTCTCGAGGTGTATCTTCCAAACGCCCCTCGAGCCTGTCCAGCACCTTTGAAGACTCGAGTGTCCAGACGGCCATCAGGCGGTCGCTCGGCGTGCCCGCGTTGATGCCGCTCAGTGCGCCGTAGTAATCGGGCAGGTACTCGTGGGCGGTCGCCGCAAGTTTGTGGATGTTGAGCTTGGCGTTTTGTATCCGCAGCGGATCGTATGTCCAGCGCACCGTGTGGATGCCGTGCGCCAAGCACCACGCCCGCTGCCACCATTTGAGCCGCGCTCCCAGCCCGGCGTTTCTGTGACCCTCGAGAATGCCCAGCGCGTGCGAGTGCTGCACACTTGGATCGCGGGTTGGGAAGCCGAAAACGAACGCCACCAATTCCCTCTCGAGCGTGAACGCCCCGGCGAGCAACGCGCCTTCGTATTGCATCGCCAGCAGCAACTCGGGTTGCATCGTCACGGTGTCCGTGCCCCAGATCCGCCGCTCGAGATCCGCGACGATATTGAGTTCACTCATGCCTGATAACTCGCGCACAGTGTAAAAAGCATTCGGGCGTTCCACGTCCCACAAAGCTTACACTGTGCAAATGCCCAATCCACACAACCTCAAGCTCGAGGCGGCTGATCTGCGCGTGCTGCAATTGCCGCTGAAATTCAAATTCGAGACCTCCTTCGGCGTGCAATCGGAACGCATCCTGCCGCTGCTGACGTTACACTCGAGCGGCTTGACGGGCGTAGCAGAGGGTGTGATGGACGCCAAAGAGCCGCTGTACCGCGAGGAAACCGTCGAAGGCGCATTGCAGGTCATCAAACACGCGCTGCTGCCCGCAGTGCTGGGCAAGACGTTTAGCAACCCCGCGCAATTCGCGGCCACCCTCGAGCCGTTCAAAGGCAACCTGATGGCCAAGGCCATGCTCGAGATGGCGTTCTGGGATCTGTGGGCGCGAAGCTTAAATGTGCCGCTCTCGAGTTTATTGGGTGGCGTGCGCGACACGATTCCCGTCGGCGTCAGTCTTGGCATCCAAGCCGACCTGCCCGCGCTGCTCGAGATCGTCGCCAAGCACGTGGAGCAGGGCTACAAGCGCATCAAACTGAAAATCAAGCCCGGCTGGGACGTGCGTGCCGTGGCGGCCGTGCGCGAGGCGTACCCCAATATCGCATTGACTGTGGACGCCAACAGCGCGTACACGCTGGGTCAGACCCGCGTCTTCCAAGCGCTGGACGCCTACCGCCTCGAGTACATCGAGCAGCCGCTGGCGTGGGACGATCTGCACGATCACGCCAAGCTGCAAGCGCTGATTCAAACGCCGCTGTGCCTCGACGAAAGCATCAGCAGCGCGGCTGTGACTCGCAAAGCCTTGGAGTCCAAAGCCTGCCGCGTCATCAATATCAAAGTCGGTCGCGTCGGCGGGCATCTCGAGGCCAGAAAGATTCACGATGTCGCCCAAGCCTTCGGAGCGCCCGTCTGGTGCGGCGGGATGCTCGAGACGGGCGTTGGTCGGGCGCACAACATTCACCTGTCCACAATGCCGAATTTCACGTTGCCCGGCGATACCAGTTCGTCGTCGCGCTATTGGACGGATGACATTATTCAGCAGCCGCTCGAGGTCGTGGACGGACTGATGCCCGTGCCGAGTGGCGCGGGGACGGGCGTGACCCTCGAGATGGGCGTGGTGGAGCGCGTGACGCTGCAATCGGAGGTGATTCGGGGGTAGGGGCGGGGCAAAAGTGAGTGGCGAGAAACTTATTTGGAGGAACACCTATGAAAAACACTGGATTGCTCGTTGCGGGTGTAGCGGTTATCGCGTTCGTCGGACTCGCACTGGCGAGGGATTTGGCGACTATTAAAGCCGCTGGCACGATTGTCATCGGCACAGAGGGCGCGTACCCGCCGATGAACTTTTTCAAGGGCAAAGACCTGACCGGTTTTGAAATCGACCTGACCAACGCGCTCGCCAAAAATCTGGGTTTGAAGACCGAGTGGAAAGTCCTGTCGTTCGACGCATTGCTGCCCGCGCTCGGGCAGGGACGCTTTGACATGGTGGCCGCGTCGCACACGATCACGCCAGAGCGGGCCAAGGCTGTAGATTTCCTCGAGCCAGAGTACTGCACCGACGGCGTGTGGGTCACGAAAGCGGGCGGCCCGAAAACGGTTGCGGAACTGGCCGGCAAGAAAATCGGTTCGGATGTCGGCAGCACCAATCTGGCGATTCTGTCCACTTTAAAGGGCGTCAACGCCAGCGACATCAAAAGCTTCCCGAAAGCCACCGACGCATTGCAAGCGCTGATCGCCGGGCGGATCGACGCTTGGTCGGTCGACCGCTTCCCGGCTGAAGACGCGATCAAAGCCAACCCGTCTGCGAAGCTGGTGCTGGGCGGCGTGATCTACGTGCAACGCAACGCGATGGCGGTCGCCAAAGGCAACACAGCGCTGCGGGCGGAGCTGAACAAGGGCTTGGCGAACATCATGAAGGACGGCACATACGCGGTGATCTCAAAGAAATGGTTCAAGCAGGACATTCGCTGCAAGTGATGGCTCGAGCGTTAAAAATTCCAATGTTGCGCGGCATTGCTGGCGTGGCGCTGGTCGGCGCGACGTTCTACGCGATGCTGCAAGCAATTGCGTTTGGTCTGAAATTCCTCCCCGAACCAATCGGGTCTCGAGCCGCACTGTTCGGGGAGGCGGCGGGCGTGACCCTGCTGCTGACGCTGTGGTCAGCAGCCTTTGGCTTGCTGATTGGCGTGCTGGTCGGGCTGGCGAAACTGGCGCGGTCGCCGCTGATTCGCCTGCCGGCTGTGTTTTACGTCTGGGTGTTGCGCGGTACGCCGCTGCTGGTGCAGGTCTTGTTCGTCTACCTCGCGCTACCGGAAGTGCTGAAAGCCGCGTTCGTGCCGATTGGCTGGCTCAGCAAGGACTGGTCTGGCCTACCCGATTTCTGGTCTGGCGTGCTGGCGCTGTCGCTCAACGTCGGTGCGTACAACGCCGAGATCGTGCGCGGCGCGGTGCTGAGCATCCCAAACGGGCAATCCGAGGCGGCGCGGTCACTGGGCTTGGGCAGCACGCAGACGATGCTCGAGATCATCCTGCCGCAGTCGCTTCGGGTGGCGCTGCCTCCGCTGGTCAACAACCTCGTATCGCTCTTAAAGGACTCCTCGCAAGTCTCGGTGATCGGCGTACTGGAACTGCTGTTGCAAACGCAGCGCGTCAGCTCAGAGACATTTTTGCCGCTGCCGATTCTGTCCACAACCGCTGGCATTTACTTGACGATGACGACCGTGATGACGGTCTTCACCAATGCGCTCGAGCGGCGCTTTCAAGCCACTGGGCGGAGGTGAAGGGAACGGCTCGAGTAACCCCGGTCAACTGGCGAGGGTTTGCTCGGGCATGAGCACTCCAAGCCTGAACGTCGCGGTGCAAACCTTGACGCAACCCGCTGAGGCGCTCACTCGAGCTGCTCTTCGACCAGTAAGTAGCGAATCAGGTACGGTTTCGCCTCGCCTGTTGGCTCCGTCCGACCATCGTATTTTTCATACAGCGCCCGCATCTCTTGATTCAATTGCGCGGCTTGCGCCGCCCCGAGGCGAATCTGACCGAAGCGGTTGAACGGCTCGAGTTCAAAGCCGTCGTCGCTGGTCGGTAAGACCATCACTTCCACCGCTGCACCGACTACCGCGCACGAGAGCTGCCAGTGCTGGGTGTGCTTGCGCCCGACTTGGATCAGGCTGCGTTGCGCCGATTCCTCGAATTTCGTCAGGTTGTGCTGCAACCACGTTTCATTGGAGACCTGCGGGATCAGTTCCATCGGCACGACAAACGCATTGGCTGTCGCCGCGTAGATCGGCACGCGGTGACGACCGCGCTGCTCAATCCGCACCACCGCAATCAGCCCGCGCTCGAGCATGATCCCCACCCAGTACCCCATCAGACTCTTGCTGATTTGCAACTCTGTTGCCGCCTCACCCAAACTGGATTCGCGCAGCATGAACGGCTCCAAGCGACCGATCCGAGCGAAATCCGCGAAGAACTGCGCGGTGCGGGGGTCGGTAATGGCAATTGAACTCATCTGGCTCGGATTTTACAGTGCTACTCGAGTTCTGCGTCCCAGCCTCATATTGACTCGAGCAAGTGAGAAACGCGCTCACCGCACAAAAACGCGGGTTGAATTTGAATCATTGCCGCCATACGGTAGCCCCGCAGATGCTCGAGCATCTAGCAAGGAGACCCTATGCGTTTGAACTTTCGTCATTTGTTGATTGCTGGTTTACTGACTCTTCCCGCGTGCAGCCCAAACGGTGGCGGCGGCGGCACACCGCCTGATTCGTTTCAACTAGCTGGGAAGTACAATGGTGGGTTCGCGATCACCGACTCCTCGCCGCCCGTCAATGTCAAAACCACCTTCACGGTGGATGCGGCAGGCAACCTGAGCGGAACGACCACGCCGACGAATGCTTCGCAAACCGATCCGGGAACAATCACAGGCACGATCAAAGGCAGCGATGCACTGAGCTTGGATTTCAACTTGCAATTCGAGTCCGCAGCAATGGGCAAGTACAATTTGACCGGCAAGGGTCTGTACGTGAGTTCAGGCAAGAACCTCGGCGGTGTGTTCACCGCCAAGAACACAGCCGGTACGTACATCGGTGATGCGCCATTGGCTACGACGAAGGAGTGATGCACGCAAAATGATTGGAGGGTCATTCCAGCATCCCTCGAGACTGGCAAAGCCATTGACTTGATGCACCCGCAAACCAGCTCGAGGCAAAACGAAAATCCCCCGCAAATCAGCGGGGGAATAGCTCGAGGAGCGGTGTAGCTCGAGGAGCAGTGTTACTTCGAGATTTTCTCGAAGCGAATCTGATTCTGCGCGTTACGCACGTACCCCTTGACAGTTTTACTGAGCGTTACCGAAACCGTGGGTTGGAACAGCACCGCGAACGGGCCATCCTCGAGTTGCAACTCGGTCAGTTGCTTATAGAGCGCGGCCCGCTTGGTTGGGTTCGGCTCGAGGGCGGCCGTCTGCGCGAGTTGGCTGGCGGTTGGGTTGTTCCACTGATTGCGCCACGCCAGTGACTTCGCGCCGAAATCGCTCATCGGCGTGGCGTTGCCGTCCGGATCTGGGAAGTCCGGCGACCAGTCCACCAGCAGCATGGTGGCTTTCTGAGCGCGGTAGAGCGGGTAGAGTTCGGAATCCACGAGCTGCCGGATGATGATTTTGATGCCGATTTTTGCCAAGTCCGATTGGATCTTGGCCGCCAAGTCAGCGCAGGGAATTCCGGCGAGGCACGCGCCTTGCGGCGTCAGCATCTCGACTTCAAAACCGCCGTCTTTGCCAGCAGCTTTTAATAACCCTTTGGCTTTCTCGAGATCCAATTTGTACGGCAGGCTGGCGTTGAAGCCGAACAAGCCCTGCGGGATGATCGTCTGAATCTTGCGGGCGTTGCCCCCGGCGAGGCTGGCAATGATGCCGTCCTGATCCACGGCGAAGCGCACCGCTTGACGCACCCTCGCGTCCTTGAATGGGCTGTCGGGGCCAGCGCTCATGCCGAGGTACTGCAAGTTCAGCGAATCGGCTTTGTAGACATTGAATTTGCTATCGCTGGCTTTGACTTTAATCATGTCTGGCGTCAAGTTGTCGGCGATGTCAATCTCGCCACTCTCGAGCGCGATTTTTTGCGTGTTGGCTTCTTTCATCTCGCGCAGAATCACGCGGTCGAGCTTCGGTAACAGCCTCGAGAGCGGATTGGCGTCCAGCACAACGACCGAGTTTTGATCCCAGCGGTTGAGCACAAACGGCCCGGAGCCAGCCGAGTTGCGTTTGAGCCACGTCGCGCCGTAATCGTTGCCGACCGCTTTGGCTTTGACTTCGGTGCTGTCGACAATCGCGCCGATGTTGAAGGTTAGTAAATTCAGAAACGCGGCTGGGCTGGCAGTTTTCGGCAAAGTCACTTCGACGACCGATTTACCGATCGCTTTGGTGCTGCCGACTTTCATGTTAGCCACGCTGGTGAAGAGAAACGAGCCGGGGCCCTTCATCGCAATCGCTCGGTCGAAGCTGTACACCACATCATCAGCCGTCACGGGGCGGTTGGAGGCGAATTTCTCGTTACGCAAGTTGAACGTGACTTTCCAGCTCGAGCCAGCGTCGCTGACCGTCCACTTCGTGGCGATGCTCGGCTTCAGGGTGGACAGGTCTTCGCCCTCGAATTTGACGAGGGTTTCGTACAAGTTGTTCGTCACCAAGCTGCCCGCGTACTCGTAGCTCATGCCGGGATCAATCGTAATCAGTCCAGACCAGTCCCCGCCGTAAACCAGCGTGCTCGAGCGGTTACTTTGTGCGGACACGCTGGCAGCAACCAAACCGACGATGCCGAGCAGCGCGGCGGCTGCACCTAAACGTTTGTTCATCACGACTCCTTGAATGAGAGCGAGTCTCGAGGCAATCAGCGGCGCTGGTCTCGAGGGGAGGCAGGTAGCAATTTTTCTTGCTAGATTAGGTTATCAAGTTGCAATATTTTTTGCAAGCGGGCGCTGGCGCTTGCTCGCTGCAATACAATGACTGTGAGAGCCAGCCATGACCCTACGCGAACGCATCGACCACAGCGCCAGTGAATTTTCAAAGTCAGAATCCCAACTGGCCGCGTACCTGCTGGGTCATCTCGAGGAAGCGCCACTCTTGAGCGGTGCGGAACTCGCCACACAGCAAGGCATCAGCCCCTCGAGCGTCACGCGTTTCGCGCAAAGACTGGGCTTTGAAGGCTACCCAGACCTGCGCCGCGAGTTGCGTCGCGCCCTACGCGAGCAACAAGCCCCGAGCGTGCCCGCGCAGCGCGAAGGCGTCTTCGCCGCGTACTGGCAACGGGAGCGTCAGAACCTAGAGGAACTGAGCCGCACTTCGGACGCGCTGCTCGAGCAAGCCTGCGAACTGCTCGCCAGTGCCAGTCGCATCTGGGTACTCGGCTCGCGCTCCACGGCCGGTCACGCATTGCTGACCCAAGCACTGCTGCTCAGCGTGCGCGAAGATGTCACACTGCTCGGGCAAAGCGCGGTCTACAGCCCAGAACTGCTGCTCGAGGCTAGCGCCAGTGACGCGGCGCTGGTCTTCTCCACGCGGCGTTACGCCCGATCCTCCACGCAACTGGCGACGGCGCTGCACGCTCGAGGGGTGAGGCTGCTGCTCATCACCGACAACGGTCAGTCTCCCCTGCTGCCGCTGGCTCAGCTCGTCGTGCGCGTGCCAACGCAAGCCGTGGATCAGTACGGCGCGAGCGGGCTGATGTCGAGCCTCGCGCACCTGCTGGTAATCGGCACGGCGCAACGCAGCGACCCGAGCAGGCGGGCTGAGTTTGAAGCGGTGCTCGAGCAATTTGACGTGTTCGAGTGAGCGCTGCAACGAATCCATCACCAACCGCGTAGATTCACTGACCATGCGCTGCGTGTACTGCCAAGCCGAGCTAGCAATCACCAATCAATCCTGCCCGATCTGCGGCGCAAGCTCGAGCAGCGCCGCCGCACCCATCAGTCTCGCTGGCCTCGAGCCGCGCAGCCACTTGCAGGGCGAGCGCTATCAGGTGCGCGGGCAACTCGGACATGGCGCGTTCGGCATCACGTACAAGGCGCTGCACAAAGCCACGCTCGAGATTGTCACGATCAAAGAACACTGCCCGGCGGATTTATTGGAGCGTAACCCCAACGGGCGTTTACATCCGAAACTCGGCTGCGAACTTGAGTACGAGCAAAGCTTGGAGCGCTTCAACGAGGAGGCGCATGCGTTGCAGCGCTGCCGACACCCAAGCATTGTCGGTTTTCACGAACTCTTCTTTGAACACGCCACCGCCTATCTGGTGCTCGAGTATCTGGAAGGCGAAACGCTCGAGGCGCGATTAGCACACGGGGGTTTCTTGAGCGTCGCAGAAGCCTCGGTCGTTTTGCGCCAACTCTTGAGCGCCCTACACGTGCTCCACGGCGCTGGGTGGCTGCACCGCGACATCAAACCCGCCAATATCTTGCTGACCTCGGGACGAGCCGTGCTGGTGGACTTCGGCTCGATTGCGCCCGCTGGTACGCACGCCACGACGCGGCTGCTGACCCCCGCCTACGCGGCTTTGGAACAGTACAGCACCAGCGCGGTACTGACCGCACAAACCGATCTGTACGCGCTGGTCGCCACGATTTTTGAGGCGCTGAGCGGTCGCGCCCCGACACCCGTCCTCGAGCGAGCGCACGGTGCGGCGCTGCCCAGCCTGCGCTTTTTGGGTGTGCCGCCAGCCTTGAGTGCGCCGCTCGAGCGGGCATTGTCCTTACGCATCACCGAGCGACCCAGCAGCGCACTCGAGATGCTGAGTGAACTGGGACTGAGTTTGGAGCTGGCCTCGTGGGGCCCGGACTCGAGGGCGGTCTAAAACTGAAGCTCGAAGTACGGGTACTCGGGCTGCGGGCAAGTCACGCCCTCGAGTCCCAAACGACGGTAAAACTCCACCGCGCTCGGGCTGGCGTACCACTCGAACCACGTCGCGCCGATCGATTGCGCCCAATCCCGCGTGTGTTCAAACAATGCCTTGCCGATGCCGCGCTTGCGGTAATCGGGGTGAACGCTCAGCGTCGAAAAGCGAATCTGCTTGCGCCCGCTCATCAGGTACTCGTCCCACTCGTGCGCTTTGGCAATGCCAACGATTTGCCCCTCGAGTTCCGCCACGAAGACACCGTGCAAGCTCGAGGTGAGTTTGCGGTTGAAGCGTTGCCGCGCCTCCTCGAGTGAATCCAGTGGTGTGTCGGAGTCGATTAAAAACGGGTAGAAGCCGTCCCAATCGCTTGCTCGAGCAGCGCGAACTTTGAAATTTGGCATCCCTCGAGTTTAGCTCAAGTGCGCTCGTAAGGCTCAAACAACCTGTTGAACTCATCCATCGCAAAGCGATCCGTCATGCCCGCGATGTAATCGCAGACCACGCGCTCCAAGCCGTGCGCGTCGATCCTCGAGACGTAACTCGGTGGCAGCATTTTAGGTTTGGCGGTGAAGGCGTTGAACAAGCCAGTCAGGATGTGCTCGGCTTTGTGGACTTGGCGCATCACGCGGTAATGCTGGTAAAAGTTAGCGTACAGAAAGCTTTTTAGCTCGCGCAGCTCGAGCGCGATGTCGTTGGAATGTCCGACCAGCACGCTCGAGGCGTCGCGGACATCTTCTAAGGTTTTGATGTTTTGCGATGCGATGCGTTCACCCGTGGTCTGGACGATATCGGTGATGACGAAGCCCAGCAGTTCACGCACCAGCACGCGGCGCTCGAGTTCGGACAGGCGCAGCGGGTTGAGCTTTAGCATCGCGCACATCCGCTGCCAGATTTTAATTTCCTCGAGTTGGCTCGGCTCCAACAAGCCGCTTCGCAGCCCGTCGTCCAGATCGTGGGCGTTGTAAGCGGTCTCGTCGGCGATATTGGCGATTTGCGCCTCCAAGGACGCTCGCCACGTCGGTTCAAACTCGCTGGCATCTTTGATGTCGTACTCGGTTTCGTGCTTGACAAGTCCTTCCAAAGTTTCCCATGAAAGGTTCAGTCCTAGGAAATCTGGGTAGCGTTTCTCTAAGGTCGTGACCACGCGGAAACTCTGTTTGTTGTGGTCAAAGCCGCCGTGTCCGCGCATGAGCTGATCCAGCATGTGCTCGCCCGCGTGTCCGAAGGCGGGGTGTCCGAGGTCATGCGACAGCGCAATGGTTTCCGTCAAATCCTCGTTGACCCCAAGCGCTCTGGCAATCGTGCGTCCGACCTGCGCGACTTCCAACGTGTGCGTCAACCGCGTGCGGTAGTAATCGCCTTGCGTGTTGAAAAAGACTTGGGTTTTGTACTCCAAACGCCGGAACGCGCCGGTGTGCAACACGCGGTCGCGGTCTTTTTGGAAGGCGGTGCGAAATTCGCTTTCCTGCCCCGCGTGCAGCCGCCCGCGTGACTCGCCGGAGCGCACCGCGAAGCGCTCCAAAGTCAAGCGCTCGAGTTCCTCGAGCTTCTGGCGGGTTCTCATGCGGTTAGTTTACCCGGCCTTCTTTGATTGAGACGGTTTTTTCTTAACAACTTGCTTGTCCGACGCGGGTGCAGGCAGTTCAGCCGGGGCGCTGATCGACTCGAGCAATCCCGCGTCCACACCGATATTGCGGGTATAGAAGTCATTGCCGTTACGGGCATCGAACAGCGCCGCGACCCGCTCGAGTTCCGTGCGAATCAGCGTCTCGAGGTCAGCAGTATCGTACTCGCCGCTGTCACTGAACGCTGGAAACTCGCGCCCGAGATGCAGGGTGACTCGAGGTTGCGCGGTTCGTAGGCGAGCAAGCAGCGGCAAGGTGTCGTTCAGGAAGCTGTAGCGATCCGCGAGGTCATTGGTTTTGAACGCCCACGCCAGATGTTTCTCGAGCAATTTCAAACCGTTGGGAAGGTCGTTCACGTAGCCCAAGTACGCCAGATGCGAGCCGATCACGTTGAGGAATCCCTCGTCACCCGCGACGCGCTTGTAGTCCAAGTGATGGACAGCCGCCTCCTGCAAACGCCCCAGTCTCAGCAGCGGCTCGAGGATCAGGGCGCGGGTGCTGTGCGGCACGCGGTTGCAGCTCGGCGCAGCGCGTTTCAAGAGCGGCGCGGCTGCTTCGATTGCCAGTTCGTCTTCACCTTTGAAAACGCGGTAGCGCACCTCGAGATGGAGCTGGCAGGCGCGGCAATCGAGGTCGGCGGCTTTGGAGTGCCGCTTGAACTGCATGTAGGTCGCTTCGACCTGATCAGCATCCCCGATTTGCAGGGCGCTTCGCACCGCGAATTCGTCGTGCGTGCTGAGGCTGCGGTTGCTCTGCTCCAAGCGCGTTTTGAAATCGGCGAAGGCTTGCTCGATCCTTGCCAGTGGGATGCTCGGGAAGGCGACCAGTGTGCTCAGCACGCGCTTGTAAACCCACATCAGTTTGTGATCCCATTCATTGAACAACTGCGGATCGCGGTCGAATTGCGCCAGCATCCACGTGAACGCCACCAGTTCTTTCTCTGGGCGGCCCCACTCGTTGGCGGCTTCGGTCAGGTCGTCGCGGATGTCGAAGGCGCTCTCCACATCCCCGAGCTGATCGGCCAGCGCCACAGCCTGCTCGAGCAACTCGATTTTCGCATCGCCCTTAGCGGTGTACCGCGCTTGCAAAACCAATGCTTGCAGCTCGGCGTTCACGACTTCCTCTTGGGCTTATTTTTCATGGCGCTCTCGGTTTCAGGTAACTCGAGGCTGACGAACGGTGTGGCCAGCAGCGCCTCATCCAGCGCCAAACCTCGAGTGAATTTGTCCGTGCCATTGCGGGCATCGAAGGCAGCCGCAATCGTCGTGGCTTCGGAGAGCATATACGCCTCGAGCGCCGCGACCTCGAGACCGTTTAGGTTGGGTTGAATGGCGAAGTCTTTGGGGACTTTCAGTTGAACATGCGTCTGCCCCGCATCGCGCAGGCAGCGCAGCAGCACCAACGCATCGCGGTAGAACGAGTAGCGCCGATTCAAGTCAGCCGTCGCCAGCGCCCAAGGCAGGTGACGCTCCAGCAACTCCAAGGCTTGAGGCAGATTGTGCGTGTAGGCCAGAAACGCCATGTGCTGACCAGCGGCGATCAAGAATTCCTGATTATCGCGGATCATCTTGTAGCCGCGCAGATGCGTGCTGACCGCTGGTTGCAACTGCTCCGTTTTCAGCATCGGCTCGAGGATCGCCGCGAGCGTGGTGTGCGGCACTTCGGCGCAGCGCAGCCGATCGTTCAAAATTGGCTTGGCTGCCTCGAGCGCTGCCTCGGGATCGTCGCGCGAGTAATCCACCACGAACGAGGCTTCGCAGGCGCTGCAATCGCTGATGCCGTCGCGTCGGGCGCGACTCCACTGATCGCGCCAAATCTCAGCCGCCTCTGCATCCCCTCGAGCAGACTCGTAAATCCAGCGAAAGTAATACAGCGAGCGCGGGCCGTACCCGAAACGCTCGAGGCGGGCTTGGAAATCCGCGAAGGCCGCTTCGATCTGGGTGCGGGTGATGCTCGGGAAGTTCCACAGGCTGTTGAGCACCCATTTGTACTTCCACAGTAAGTCGTCCTCGTCCCAGCCGTACTGCTCGCCGACGCGATCGAACTGCGCCAAATTCCAGCCGAACGCCACCAGCGTTTTCTCTGGATAGCCGCCCATCGTCGCGGCTTCCATCAGCGTGTCCCTCGCGTCCCAACCAGCCGCGATATCGCCCAAACTGTCCGCTAAGCGCACCGCTTTTTCCAGCAGCTCGAGGCGCACTGGGCTGCCTTCGGGCAGCTCGTAGCTTTGCTCGAGCAAATCGTAAGGCGTGTCAGTTGGTTGCACGGCTGACCTCCGATGTCTGTAAACCCAGTTCGATCAACTTGCCCAAGCCGCTGGTCAGCATCTGCAACTCGCGGCTCGAGAGTGGATGCTGCGCCAGCAGCAAGCTCTGCACGTACAGCACCTCGATCACGCTGCCGACTGCGCCACTCGAGCCTAGACTGGCTAAGCGCCGCACGAGCGGGTTGCTGAAATTCACAAAAAGCTGACCGTTCAAGGCACTGGCTTTGGGCTGAGAAACTTTGAGGTTTTCCAATACGCCGCTGAACAGGTCGTTGGCCACTTCCTGAGCGCTTTCGATGCTGCGAACGAAGCGCTGCTGGGCGCTGGTCACGAACAATGTCGGCAGTTCACGGGGCTTAAAGTGCAGCAGCTCCACGCCGCAGCCAAACGGCTCGAGGACACTTTCTAAGACCCGCAGGAAGTCGAAGCTGCCGTTGCGTTCAGCGACGCTCAGCTCCTCGAAGCGCTCGGCGAAGAAATCGGCTTCGATCCGCTCTACCGTGACATCGGGATTCAGTTGCGCGAAACGCTCGAGCAACTCCGAGGCGTACACGTACCCGCCGTTCAAAATATTGAAGCCCTGCGCTCCAGCCACCCTCGCCATCTGCCTGAACTGATCCAAACTGCGCGTGTAATAAACCGCACTGCCCTGCACGGCGTTCAACCCGGCACGGTACTCGGGCAAGGTCACGACGCCGCTCGAGCTTTCAAACTCCAAACGCGGCGCGAACAACCTGAACAACTCATCATTCTCGAGCGCCAGCGCTTTGAGGCTCAGGTCGTGCAAACGCACCAATGCCTTGAAGCGCTCCGGGTCGCTGTCGGCTAATTCACCGAGGTACGTCTGCAACGCCGCGCCGATCTCCAAACGCGCCGCCTCGAGCGCCGCGTCCTCGCTGAAGCCCTCGCGGGACGCGGTGGGTTTCAGCGCGTTGGTGTTGACCACCAAGCGCACGAAAAACGCCCAGTCGGGCGCGATGCCTTCGGCTTCGTCGTCCAGCAGCATGTTCTTTAAGTAAGCGACGTGCTTAGGCTTGGCGGCGAGGCTCGGCGTCCACGGCAGCACCAGCGCCACGCCGTCAATCCCGCCCGCACTGGTGCGAATGTCGATCACATCGAACGGCTCGCGCCCCAACACGCCCGTGCCGAACTCGAGCAGGGCCTCTTTGCGTGCAATCGGCGTCTCGAACTCGCGCCGCCAGACTGCGCCGTCCTTGTTGACGATTACCTCGCCCGCCGCGCTGACCAACGAAATCGGGAACGGCAGCAACGCCCCGTAATGCAGCACCAGCCGCTCGAGTTCGTCGGCTTCAAAAAAGCGCTCGAAGCCCGCTTTGGCCCGCAATGTCACCCGCGACCCCACCTCGAGCGGCGCGGTCAGCTCAGCCTCCGGCACGACGCGCACCGCGTAACTGCCCTCGGGCACGCCCCGGAACTCCACGACTTCACCCGACCCCCTTGCCGATCTGGTCTGCATGACGATCTCGTTGGACACGACAAAACACGACAGCAGCCCAATACCGAACTGCCCGATGAAATCGGAGCTGCCCGTCCCGCGCTCCCCCACGAGCCGCTTGGAACTCTTGCCAATCGTCGCCAGAAACTGATGGACTTCAGCCTCCAATAACCCCACGCCAGTATCGCTAAACATCAGCACTGGCACGCCGTCGGCTGCCGTACTCAACTCGAGGCGCACTGATGGCTGGAACGCTTGCCCCTCGAGTTGCTGGCGGGCCGTGATCGCGTCCACGCCGTTTTGCAACAGCTCCCGCACGAAGACCTCGGGGCCGCTGTACAGATGCTCGGAGAGAATTTCGATGATGCCGCGCAGATCGACCTGAAAACGATGCTCCATACGCGGTGATTCTACTCGAGGGTCGGTGAAGCGAGCATCCGCCAAATGGCTCGAGGGGCTGCGGGATATCCAGCAGTAGGGTTTGCAGTGGCAGGCCCCATTCGCATCAGTTTAAGCGGTTAAACGTCTGTGACACGCGATTTCAGGGTCGTTGATGGCCACTCTCACCCCGCCGCGTTGAACCCATGTTCACAGAGCGAAACGCGTCGGCCCTCTCTCGTTTCACGAAAGAGGGCAAATTGTTGTGCAATGCGGCTCCCTTCTCTCGCTAGCGAGAGAAGCGCCCAAGCCCGTAAGGTGCTGCTGTTAGGGCAAGACGGGGTTGGGGATGAGAGTGGCGTGCTGAGCGACTTTATTGTCATAGTGGACAGAACATCTTTTCTTAAGCTGACGCGTATGGGTTTGCAGTGGTAAGCCTACATGGAATTCGAGTCTCGAGCAGCCAGCGCTTCAAACCGTTGCAGCGTCCTCGAACAATTCCGTCGTCAAGTACCGCGCTCCGGTGTCGCAGGCGATGGTCACGACGCGCTTACCGACGCCCAACTCGCGGGCTTTCTGGACAGCCGCCCAGATGTTGCCGCCGCTGCTCATGCCGACGAACAGCCCTTCTTCACGCGCCAAGCGCCGCGCAAACGGAAACGCGTCCTCCTCGAGAACCGTCACCACGCCGTCCAGCAGGCTACGATCCAAATTCTTCGGGATGAAGCCCGGTCCCATGCCCTGAAAGCCGTGCTGTCCGCGCTCGCCGCCGCTCAGCACAGGGCTGCGGGCTGGCTCGAGCGCGATGACTTGAATCTGCGGGTCTTGCTCTTTTAAGAATCTGCCTGTGCCGGAGATCGTACCGCCCGTGCCAGAGCCGTACATGAACGCGTCAATGCGTCCGTCCATCTGCGCCCAGATTTCGGGGCCGGTGGTTTGGTAGTGAATCAATGGATTGGCGGGGTTTTCAAACTGGTTCGGCATCCAAGCGTTCGGTGTTTCATTGACGATACGTTCGGCTTCTTCGATGGCGGCCGTCATGCGGCGCTCCGGGTCGGTCAGGATCAGCGTCGCGCCGTAGGCTCGCAAGGTGCGTTTGCGCTCCTCCGACATTTGCGCGGGCATACACAAGATCAGCTTGTAGCCTCTGGCAGCCGCGACCTGCGCCAAGCCAATCCCGGTATTGCCGCTGGTCGGCTCGACAATCGTGCCGCCCGGCTCCAGCACGCCCCTGACCTCGGCGTCCAGCACCATGCTCAGCGCCGTGCGATCCTTGATGCTGCCGCCGGGGTTCTGCCCCTCCAATTTCACCCAGACCTCGCCGGAATCCGGTAGGGGGACGCGCTCTAAGCGCACCAGTGGCGTGTGTCCGATCAGTTGCTCGACCATGAACGCAGGTTACGCGCTGAAGCTTAATGGGGACGTTGGATTGACGACACTCGAGCGGTGGACTCGAGCGCGTTTCAGATGAACCGTCATCTCGAGCCACGGTTTATCAGTGATTCCTTTGAGCAAACGCGCTAAGCGAGTATGCCTATCGTAAAATCATAAGTGTACTTATAATATACCTCTCGAACCAAAGGAGGTTCTTATGTGGACAACCGAAAGCACAGCAAGCTCGAGCGCCAGCCCCGAAACGATCTGGTCACTCTGGAGCAACGTTGCAGAGTGGAACGTTTGGGATGACGCGCTGGTTGACAGCGCACTGACGGGCGACTTCATCGTTGGGAACGAAGGCATGCTGACTCCCAAAGGCTCACCTCAGAGCTTCGGGTTTCGACTCACTGAAGTCACGCTGCTGAAAAGCTTCTCCGATATCACCGAACTCCCCGGCGCGACCCTGACCTTCGATCATTTCCTTGAGGTGACACCAGCGGGAACGCGCATCACGCACCGCGCCTCGATCAGCGGTGACGCTTGGGAAGGATACGCGGCGCGTATGGGGGCTGATTTCCAGCGCGAACTACCGCACGCCGTCACGAAACTCGTGCGACTCGCGGCAATGATGGAAGGCAACCAGCCCCTGAAGACTGCATAATCCCTTCATGCCCAAACCCATTTCCTTCGGCTTCGACGGCGGCCCGTACAGCAGTCCGGGCTTTCTCCTCTGGCGCGTCTCGGCCGCTTGGCAACGCAGTATCCGCGATACCCTCGAGCCGCTTGGACTGACGCACGCGCAGTTCGTGTTCGTCGCAGCCCTCGCGTGGCAACAAACCCGCGATGTGACGCATGGCAGCGACACACAAGCTCAACTCGCGCAGGTGATCGGCATGGACGTGATGACGGCCTCGCAAATCGCACGCACCTTGGAGAAGAAAGCGCTCGTGGAGCGACGCCCAAAACCCGGCGATGGCAGAGCGATCAGCCTCGCCCTCACCGCAGCAGGTCTCGAGGCTGCACGGGTCGCATTGCCGCTCGTGAACACAGCGGACGCTGCGTTTTTCAAGTCGCTCAACGGAACGCCTGAATTCGTTGCGGAACTGCGGCGATTGATCGGAGTGAAATGACCAAATACTGGATTGGTGTGGCGTGCCGCGACCACGTTCAGCGCGGCGTGACGGGCGGTTTCGCGCAACTCGGACACGGCAAGCGCACGGGGTTAGCGCGACTGAGCATTGGCGACTGGATCGCGTATTACTCGCCGCGCACACGGCTCGAGGGTGGCGATCCCGTACAGGCCTTCAGCGCGATTGGGCGCGTGATCGGCGAGGTCTATCAGGTCTCGCTCGAGGGGTTCTGCCCGTTCCGGCGCGATGTAAAGTTCATGCCAGACGCGACGGACGCCAACATCAAGCCACTGATCGCCAAATTGTCGTTCATCAGAGACCCGCAGCGCTGGGGCTACCCGTTGATGCGCGGGCAACTCGAGGTCAGCGCGGCGGACATGTTGCTGATCGCAACGGCGATGGGCGTCAGCTTGGGCGCAGTCCCAACTTGACCAGCAGCGCCTCGAGTTGCGCCTCGAGTGCCATTTCATCCCCGTCGTTCTCGAGGATGAAATCAGCTCGAGCGCGTTTTTCACTCGCGGGCATTTGAGCGGCGTCGCGGGCCAGCACCGCTTCGCGGGTCATGCATGGATCGCGTTGCATCACGCGAGCAATCCGCGTCTCGAGCGGCGCATCGACCAAGATCACCGCGTCGAACAATTTTTCGAGACCGTTTTCAAACAGCAGTGGAATGTCCTGCACCACCGCGCTCGCGCCGTCCAATTCAAACGCATTCTCGAGCCGCGCCATCTCCTCGCGCACCGCTGGGTGGATGATCGCGTTCAATGTTGCTCGAGCTTCGTGATTGGCGAAGACCAGTTGCGCCAACGCAGCGCGGTTCAGACCGTCGGGTAGCACATACGCTGTCCCCAACTGGCTCGAGACGGCTTGCAGCACGTCATCACGGCTCGAGACTCGCCGCGCCACCGCGTCCGCATCCAGCACGGCAATCCCTCGAGCGATAAGTAATTTGGCGACGGTGCTTTTGCCACTGCCGATGCTGCCCGTCAACCCGATGCGTTTCATGCGCCCCACCTTAGCAAAGCCGTTAAACTGCGCGTCAATCATGAACCTCGAGCCGCTGTTCGTCCAGACCTTTCATAGCGCCAGCACCGTCCACGCCTCGAGTCCGGGGCGCGTCAACCTGATCGGTGAACACACCGATTACAACGAGGGTCTGGTGCTGCCGACGCCGATCCCGCAGCGTTGCGAGATGTTGTTTGCGGCTCGAGCCGATGATCGCGTCGAGATTTACAGCGTGCAGATGCAAACCCAAGCGGGGTACGCGCTCGGCGCAGAAAGCGCTGGTCAGACGTGGCTCGATTACGCGCAAGCCATCACCCAAGAATTGGCACGTGCCGGTCACGCGCTGCGCGGCTTCAATGCCGTCGTCTCGAGCGACGTGCCACTGGGCAGCGGGTTGTCCTCGAGCGCGAGTTTTCTGGTGACGGTTGCCAAGGGGCTGCGGGAACTTTTCAACCTCGAGATCACGGACGTAGCGGTCGCGCAACTCGCACAGGCAGCCGAGAACGGATTGGTCGGAGCACGGGTTGGGCTGATGGATCAGATGGCGTGCAGTCTGGGCAAGGCGGGCGAAGCGCTGCTGATCGATTTCAGAACCCTCGAGTACCGCAGCATTCGATTGCCGGAGACGATGGAATTGGTGATCGTGCACAGTGGCTTGACGCACAGCCTCGCGGGTCACGAATCTGGCACGCGCAATTACAAAACGCGACGCTTGGAGTGCGAACGCGCCTGCGCGTTGCTGGGCGTGAAAAGTTTGCGCGACCTCGAGCTGTCCGACCTCGAGCGGGTCGCGGCACTGCCCGCGCCATTCGCAGGCAGGGCGCGGCACGTCATCACCGAGAACGCTCGAGTATTGGAGACGGTCGCGGCGCTCGAGGCTGGGGATTTGCAGCGCGTCGGGGAGCTGTTCTACGCGTCGCACGCCAGCATGAGCGCGGATTACGATGTCTCCGAACCCGAGATCGACCTGATCGTGCAAATCGCCCGGCGCACGGTTGGGATTTACGGCGCTCGGTTGACCGGCGGCGGCTTCGGCGGCAGCGTCGTGATGATCGCCGATCGCGGTGCGGGCAGGATTGCGGGCGAAGCGGTGATGCTCGAGTACACGGCGCAAACGGGTCAATCCCCGCGTTTGCTCAGCCCAGCAGTTTGAAGGATTGGCTCGAGCAGATTGTCAGGTCTTTCGCCTCTCCCTGCGGGAGAGGCCGCCCCAAAGGGGCGGGTGAGGGGGGCGAGCGCAGCGAGTTGCCGTTGACGTTCAGGGTCAAAGTCAAAGGCATTCGCTGCGCTCATTCCCTCACCCCGACCCTCTCCCGCGTGCGGGAGAGGGAGAAATGCAGCGTTACTGCCCCTCGAGTCTCACGGATGCCACCACGCTTTGAAGCCGGGGTAGTGCGCGGTGATGATTTCCTGAAACAAGAAGTAATCGACGATCAGGTGGACGACCAGCACGTAAATCAACGTTTTTGATCGCTCGAACATCACGCCTTGCGTGATCGCCAACATGCCGACAAACACCGGCCCCCAGCCAGTGAACGCCATGTCATTCAGCACCGCGACGTAGAAAACGCTAGCGGCGAGGCTGGCTGTCCAGAACGGAAACAAGCTTCGCAGCACCGCGTAGACCGTGTTGATGAAGAACAGTTCGTCCCAGATGCCGACGGCGTTGATGCCGAAAAACAGGCGCAGCAGTGAATCGTCGTTGGGTAGCGCGGGCAGCGTCCAATTGAATGGGACTTCGGGCGACAAGGTGAAGTACAGCCGCAGTCCCGCCCACGCCAGCGGAATGCTCAGCAGTACATAGGCGACCTCGAGCTTGGAGAAGTGCTTCGGGAGCCACTGGTACTCGATCACCCTCGAGTCCCTCGGTGGGGACAGCGCCCAGTGCGGCAGCGCGAGCACCGCGATGAAGAATGCGCCGAGGATCAGCGCAGGAATCGTGTCGGTGCTGGTGGCGATCGGGGCGAGCGTTAGCAGCGCTGTGCAGAGGATCAGCACCGCGAAGCGCCGCTGAAAGTCAGCTTCCCCAGTCAGCGCAGTGCAGACGATGCAGACCAGCAGCGCTATTGTACCAAACACGTATTGCTCAAGCGTGACCAGCAGTGGAATCGCGGCGCATAGGGAAAGCAGCGCCGCGATTCGGGGTGGACTGAGTGGCTGGGTCGCGGTCATGGCTCGAGGGTAATGGGTCTGTTGAGCAAATTACTGGCTCGAGCGCACACTCACTGCCCTCGGTCGCGCACGGTTAGCGTCGCGCCGCTCGAGCGACCGTTGACGCTGGGTTCGTACATTAAAAACCCCTGCGAGGGCAGCGCGGTGTACTTGCCGGGCGTCTCGGCCCGCAGGATGTACTGCACGGTTTGCGTGCCGCTCAAACGCTCCGCGTAGACATCCACGCGGTCATCGCGGATGTCTAAGCCACTGAACCAGTAGTTCCAGCTCCACTCCCACGGGTACTCGAAGCGCTGCCCCTCGAGCGGCAAGGCGCGGGATTCCAGTGCCTTGAAGCCAGCGGGAACGGAGTCCGAGAGCATCACGTAGCGGGCGTCCTTGGCAGTGATTTTCAGCGTCACCAGCAGGTACTCGCCGACGGTGACTGGCTCCAAAATACCGACGCGCATCAGACCCTGCGGCACGAAGACGTACCCGTTGCCGCTGATTTTCGCCTCGAGCTTCTCGTAATTGCGCTGAATCGTGATGCCGTTGCTCGCACCATTGAGCTGCGCTGGCTCGCGGGTGTACTCCACATCGGTGCTGTAGAGGATGCGGGTGTCGCCGCGCAGCTCGACGGTGTTGCGGCCCTTCTTGAGTAGCGCGTCCTTGCCAGATAGCTCCAAGGTCGCTTGACGCACCACGCTCAAAGTTTTGATCGGGTCGCCGTTCAAATAAACCGTCACAGGAATCGCCACATCGCTGCGCGGCTCGTTCAAACTCAGCGCCGCTTCGATTACGGCAGCCGTATCGCGGGTCGAAACCCAGCGTGCGCCTTGGCGCTCGGTCAGCAGCCACGCGGCGACTTTCGGGATCAGTGGACTGCTCGGCTCGATTCTGCCCAAGGCCTCG
The DNA here is from genome assembly GCA_025359505.1 of Deinococcales bacterium. GTDB lineage: Bacteria > Deinococcota > Deinococci > Deinococcales > JAAFIG01 > JANYHH01. The sequence continues at coordinate 12,565 of JANYHH010000059.1, read as the reverse complement.
AGCGCCAGCGCGGTTGCGGTCACGGGGTTGTCGTCCCACGACCACCAGTACTCGCGTCCACCGTTGGGGTTGCGCCACGTCACGCCGCGAGCGGTTTCGACTCGCACGGCTTTCAACCTGTCCAGCGCATCCGTCGCGGCCTGCGCCTGACCAGCGCGGCTGAACGCGATCGCCATGCGGGCCAAGACGCTCGGCTCGAGGGCGTCCTGCGCCGCGAAACGCTTCATCGCCTCGAGCGGCGCGGCCGCCGCAATGCTCAGCGTCAGGTACGCGGCTGAGCGGTCGTTGCGGCTGTAACGCTCCTGATTGGCGGCTGTTCGCAGGTACGCCAAGCCGCGCTCGAGGATCGCTGGGCTGACCTTGGCATCCAAGGCTTTAGCCCGCAACAAGCCACCCATCACGTAAGCGCTCATCTCCAACGTGCTGTCGTCGTACTCCCAGAACCCCCAGCCACCGTCTTCGTGTTGGAAGCCCTCCAAACGATCGATGCCGATTTTCACGTACTCGGGGAGTTTCTTGATCGTCTCCGCGCTGAGATCGTTTTTGCCCAAGGTGCGGCTGGCCAGCAGCGCGGGCAGGAAGCGGCTCATCGTCTGCTCCGAGCAGCCGTATGGGTAGCCGACCAGATACTCGAGCGCGGGCGCGACGGCGGCCGTCAGCGAAGGCGTGACCAGCACGCGCAGATTCATCGTCTCGAGCGCGGCGTCCCCAGTGACGTTGACGACCTGCTCGCCAGCGGTCGTATCGCTGCTGAAGGCACTGCGCTGCGTGAAGCCGCGAGCCTTGACGGTCACGGGAATCTCCAGCGCGTCGCCTGTGGCCGTGCCGACGGCGCGGCCCTGCAAGGTCGCCGTGCCGATCTGGTCAGCGCTCAAGCCCACCCGCAGCGTGCTGCGCCCACCGACCGCGACCGTGGCCGCCAGCGCGTTTCTCGAGGTCGCTTTGATGCCGGTGCTGCGTAGCTCGAGCGTCACTGGTTGCGAGCTGCCAGAGTTGTTGTTCATCACCAAACTGGCTTGGGTCTGGTCGCCGCGCACGAGGTTGCGCGGCACGCCGATCCGCGCCACGATGTCCTGCGTGACCAGCAGCGGTTTACGCAGCTCGCCCGCACTGCTGCCCCGCGTGATGCCCTTGGCGGTCACGCGCCACGTCGTCAGGTTATCGGGCAGTTTCAGTTCCACGCTTGCCACGCCGCTCGCATCGGTCTGCACCTGCGCGGCCCACAGTGCGGTGTCCTTGAAATCTTGGCGGACTCTGGGTTCGTTGGCTTGCGAAACCGAGCCTTTGGCTTCGGCTTTGTTGCTGTCTGCCGTGGCCAGTGCCATCGGCGCAGACGTTGGAACCGGGCGCGGCACGCCCACGAAATACCAATCGCTCGAGAACTCCGTGCCCACAGCGTTCCCGCGCGGTCGGTGAAAGAACGCGCCGATTTCTGGGGCGCTGTCCGGTTGCACGAGGTAAATGCCCTCGTCGACCACGGCGACGCTGACCTCAGCAGGCACACCTTTGCCGCTCGCGTTGATGGTTTTGATGCCCAGCGTAGTCGCTTCACCCGGCGCGAAGCGCGGCTTGGCGATACTGACTACGAGCGTCAATTTCGCGGCCGGATCGTCGATCAGTACGCGCTTGGCACTCGAGTACGTCCGCCCTGCGTTCATCAGTGCTGCACTGACGAAGACGTTGGGCGTCTGATTCTGCGTGGCTTTGAACTGGTAGCGCAGCACGGGAGCGCGGCCGCGCAGCACACGCACCGCCTCCAAGCCTGACCCCTCGAGCGTGACCAGCACGGGCGTGCCGGGGCGCGGGTTCTGGATCAGCGCGGTCACGGTATCGCCAATTTCATAGCGGGCTTTATCTAAGGTGATCTTCAACTCGTCAAAGCGGTACGACCACACCTCGTCTTCGGAGCCGACCACCCAAACCCAAGACTGGCTCGAGGCGACGCGCTTTTTCTCGTCTTGGACGGTGGCGTTGAAACGGTAATACCCGCTTTGGCGCGGCGTGAACGTTGTCGTACCGCGCCCATTGGCATCGGTACGCAAGCTGAGGTTTTGCAGCTCGGTGTTTTTGCGGTTGTCGTCGTCCCACGTTTCGCGCTGAACGCTGACCTTCACGTCCGAAGCGATCCCCTGATCGTTCAGATCCAATGTCTCGAGTTGCAGATCGATCGGTTGACCGACGCTGTAACCGTACCCGTTGCTGCGAATGCTGACCGAGCGGCTGGACGGCTGGGCACTCAGGCTGGCGCTGCCCGTGACGACTTGGCGGGTTTCGTCCTCGACGCTGGCGCTGACGGTGTACTGGAAACCTTGCTTGTCTTTGCTAAGCGGTAATGGCAGGCTTAGCTCGCCATTCGCATCCAGCCTGCCCGATTCGGAGATGATCGTCTGGGCTTGCGGTTGCCACCAATTGTAATCGCCGTAATCGTAGCCACTTTGGTAAGCCTCTAAACGCTGCTCGGCTTGCGCTTCCTGCTGATCCGTGCGGCTGGCGTACCACCAGTAATCGTAGACAATCCTGCGCTGCACAGTGTATTTGACTCGAGCGCCACTGACCTTGCCGCCGAACAGATACGCGGCCTGAATCTTGGCGGTCACGCCCTCGCCTTGTACGGCTCGAGGCGGCAATGTGACGGTGACGCTGAACTCCGGCTTTTGGTACGACTCGACCTTAAAGAGTCCGTTGACTGGATCGTCACCACCCTCGAGACTCGCCTGCACGACGTATTGTCCAGTGCGGGCGCGGGTAGGTAAGTCCACAGACAGCGCGAACGAACCATTGGCATTCGTGGTCGCACTACTACGGTAGACCTCGAGGTTATTGGCTTGATCGAGCACCCGCACGCGCAGCGCAGCGCCCGCCTTGGCGGCTAAGCTGCGCCCATCGCGCAGAATGCCTTTGATACCGACCGTATCGCCGGGGCGATAAACCGGGCGGTCGCTGTAGACGTAGCCCAGCACATTGCGGCGATTCCAGCTCGCGACGCTCGAGCCAGACAGCGCCCACGAGTCACCGAACTGCGCCAAGAAGACGGGGCTTTCCTTGCCCGGCAGTGGCAAGCGCACCAAGCCGCTCGAGTCCGCGATCACGCCCTTGGCGGTCTTGCCAGACTCGAGCGCGTAGACGCGGGCTTTGACGGGCTTACCCGTCAGTGAATCCACCGTCCACGCCAGCCCTTCGGTGTCGCTGCGCTTGACGATCAAACCCAGTGCGGAGACAATCAGCAACGAGCGCGATTGCGTGTTGCCCTGCCGCGCCCGCACGGTGTACACGCCCGCCTCGAGCCGTCCGAATTGCACTGAGCCGTCGTCGTAGCCGCCATTGGCTTTGCGGGTAATGCGCTTGACGACGGTGCTGCGGGCATTGTCTGGCACGTTCGGCGTGCGCCAATCCTTGACCGCGAGCAGCACGGCTTGCGGCTCGAGCAGCCGCTCCAGACTGAAGTCAATGTCGCCGCCCGCATCGCTGTAATACTCGACGCTGGCGTTTTCAAGCGGCGTGAACAGTCGGCTGTAGACGACCGCCCCGCGAGACTGCGACTGTGCGACCGTGACTGTGATCGCGATGGCCAGCAAAACGTAAAAAAACCACTGTTTCATGGCGCGAAGTCTAATGGAGATTCAGACTCCAAAGCCTCGAGTCATCTGAGAGCGCCAGCCGGACGCTGCGAACGCGCTCGCCGCGAGTGATGCTCGAGCAGCTTGACCCCTTCTTGCCGGGCGGGGTCACTGCGTTTCAGCGCGTAAATGCGGTCTCGAGCAATTTTTAACGCGTCGCGCTCAACGACGATGGGCGCAGGATACTGCACCTCGAGCATCGTTCTGAGCAGCGGTGGCAGCGTCTCGGGTTGATGCAGATACGGTAGTGGCACACGGCAGAGTTCTGGACACCAGCGGCGGATGAACGCGCCCGACGGGTCTTGATCCCGCGCCTGTTTGATCGCGCTGTACATCCGCACGGTGTTGACGCCCGTGACGGCGCTCTGCATCTGCATTTGCGACCAGTGAATGCCGGCTTCAAAATCCACGAAGTGCCGCGCCAGAAAGATTCCGACCTCGCGCCAGTGCAGCCACAGGTGATGCGCGGCGAAACTGACGAGCAGCGCCCGCATCCGAAAATTGATCCAGCCCGTCTGGAGCAGGCAGCGCACGCAGGCGTCGATAATCGGATAGCCCGTGCGCCCTTCGCAAAACGCCGCGAAGTAATCGCGGTTGAATTCAGATTCGCGCAGCCCGTCAAAGGCGCGGTTCTGGTTCTCGAACTCGAGCGCAGGCAGATCCTCTAACTTCTGCATGAAATGGCAGTGCCAGTGCAAGCGGCGGTTCAAGGATTGCAGCGATTTGGCGTAGACGATATCGCTGTGTTTGTAGACATCGAATTGCTCCAAATTGCGCTGGAAGACCTCGCGCAAAGATACAGTCCCGAACGAGATGTGCGGCGATAAGCGTGAGCACGCATCCCAGCCCGCTTCGGGCGAGGACATCTGGCGCTGGTACTCGCGCCCGCGCCCCGCGAGGAACGTCTCGAGCAATTCGTAGCCAGCGCTCGAGCCACCGAGTTGAATGGTTTTCAAACTCGGCTCGAGTCCAAGCGCGGCGGGTGTCTGAAGTCCAGCCGTCTCGAGTTGAATGGTCTGGAGGTCAGCAGTCTCGAGATGCAGCGGTGTGGGCGCGACGGGCGAGCGCATCAGATTGTCCCAGTGGATTTTCCACTCTGGGCGCGGGGCAGTACCGCGCATGATGCCGTGCTGCGCGAACTCGAGCCACGGAATACCTCGAGTCACAGCCCAGCGCTTGACGCGGCGGTCGCGGGCGTAGGTCAGCGCATTGCCGGTTTCCATGTGGCTGTACAAATGTGTGAATCCAGTCTGGGTGTGCAGCTCCTCGAGCACCGCGCTCGCCTCACCGACGCGGGTGATGAGCTGACCCCCAAGCCGCTCGAGGTCGGCTGACAGTTCGGTCAAGCTGGCATTGATGAACTCCAAATGGCTGGGATCGAATTCAGGGGCGTGTATCAGCTCTGGTTCATAGATGTACAGCGCAATGACCGCCCCGCGTTTGGACGCCTCGAGCAGCGGTGCGTGATCGCGCACGCGCAGGTCTCGTTTGAACCAGACGACGCTTGTCACAATTTGATTATTACGTTGACAGCAGAACAGTGCAGCGGCCAGCGCCACAATCCGGGCGTCAAGCGCAAAGCCGCAGTTCTCGAGGCCTCGAGTCTGCGCTTGAGTGTAGTGGCAGGCGAACATGCAGTTCGCCCCTACCAAAAAATGTGTCCGACTCGAGCGTTTGCATTTTACTTGTAGGGGCGAACACTAGTGTGCGCCCGTGCAACGATCCGACGACAACAAGATGACGATTGACTGGAGTTGCCTTGGCCACAATCCACCCCTCAACGCTCGAGTCGACAACTCAACCCGTCCGCTCGAGCAGGTAAAACGTCCTCGAGCCATCAACGCACAAGTCCGTCACCACATACCCGCGCTCCAAATACTGCGGGAAGACAATTCGGTGCGCGTCGCGCCACGACCGCGCCGCCCCCAGATCATTGGCTTTAAGGCTCTCAATATCGCGTGGCACTTCGATCAATACCGCATCACCGCGCAACTCGAGCTGCGCCGATCCAGCCCGAATCCCGCTCGCCTCGAGCGCAATTTCGCCGTGCGGCGCTGGCGCGGGATGCTCACACAGCTCAGCCGTCAAATCCCATTCGATCAGGAATCGATCTGCGGGCAGCCCCGCGTAGATTCCGCCGCGCAGCGCGTACCAATCCTCGCGGTACGCCACGGCCCTCGCGCCCAATTTGCCCAGATTGAAGCGCCCGTTGCGGGCGATCAGCGGATCGAACGTCCACGTCATGCGCGTGTAACCCAGCGCAATCGCTCGAGCGCGTTGATGGTGCTTGAGCGCTGCTGCCAGTCCGCTTTGTCGGTGCGCCGGATCAATCGCCAGCATGTGCGAGTGGTGCACCCAAGTATCAAAATAACGCCCCGGAAAGCCATACGCGAAGCCGACTGGCTCGAGGCTGTCCGTGGGATACGCCGCGACGATGATCCCGCCCATGTGCGAATGCACCGTCAGCAAACTGCCCGGCGTGATGTCGCGGTCTGGATACCCAAAGGCGCTGTGTTGAACGCGCTCGAGAGCTTCTATCTCGAACGGGTTCTCGAGGTCACGCAGGGTGTAGTTCATCACGCGAATTATAAGAGTCTGGCGCGGCGAACTGAATTCCCGTCTCGAGATGATCTCGGCGGGCATCGAGGACGCACCTCAGCGGAATCGACTTTACGATTTCAAAGATGTAGACGACCGGCTTGAAAACGAGGAATCAGGCAACCTCGAGAAAATTAACGGGCGCGTACAAATTGCGTTTTCTCAGCGCGGGGGGCGCTTCCTGCTCGCACAGCAACTTGAGGCGCGGCATGGTCTCAGCCGCTGCGACGAGAAAGAACGGCTCGGTTTGACCTTCGCGCCCCGTCCACTCTGGCGCTATCTGACCGCGCCGTCCAGCCAGCAACTCGAGCAAACTCGCCGCGATCGCTCGAGCGCGAGGATCGAGGATATCTGGTGCTGGGGCGAGCGCTAAGTCTGGAAATTGGCGCAGAAGATTCAGCACGACTTCCCGCAAATCCAAGCTGCGCCGCTCGAGTGCCGCAGATGCCAATTCGTCGGTCAGGTTGATTGGGCGTCCCATAAATCCTCCAATGCGTACCGCGCCTTGAGTGCTGAACCGGGGATTAAGAAAGGCTCGAGGCTGCGCCAAATGTCTTCCAACGCTGCACCGTCAAACTCGAGCAGCAAGCGTTTCGCGTCGTTGATGTCCGTGTCGTCCCGCCATGCACAGTGTAAGCCTTCCCCCCTCGAGTCGAGCGCAGTGCTCCCAGCACTCCAAGCCGTAGAATCCGTCTCATGCTCGTGCAGGCAAATGATCTCAGACACGCTTACGGCGACCGCGTGACGCTATCTGGCGTCAGTTTCGCGCTGATGGGCGGAATGCGCGTGGCACTCACCGGCCGCAACGGCGCGGGCAAGACGACGCTGCTGCGAATTCTGACGGGCGAATTGCGCCCGGAAAGCGGTGATCTCGAGGTCGCGCCCGATACGCGCATCGGTTATCTGGTGCAAGACCCGCTGTACGGCGCGGAAAGCGTCGCGGACGTGATCGGCAGCGCTCTGAGCTTCGTGGCGAGCCTTGAAATCAGACTGCGCGATCTGGAGACGCGGATGGACACCGACCCCACGGCGCTCGAGGCGTGGTCGGTGACGCTGGAGCAGTTTGAATTCGCGGGCGGGTACGGAGCGCAGGCACAGGCGGCGCAAGCAATAGCGGCGCTCGAGTTGAGGCCGTTTCTGGAACGTGAGGCGGGGTCTTTGAGCGGCGGCGAGCGCACGCGCTTGGCATTGGCGGTGGCGCTGATCGGGCGGCCGGACGTGCTGATTCTGGACGAGCCGACCAATCACCTCGACATCCGGATGCGCGAATGGCTCGAGCGAGAGTTACAGGAGTACGCGGGCGCGGTGCTGATCGTCTCGCACGACCGAAAGTTACTGGACGGCGTGGCGCAGCAGACCTTTCATTTGGAGCGCGGCGAGCTGAGCGTTTTCGCGGGTGGCTACACCAAATCGCGCTTGGCACGGCTGGAATTGCGGCGGGTGCAGCAAAAAAACCACCGCATCGGCAGTTTTGAAGCCCGTCGGCTCGAGGGGGCGAACCAGCAGGTCGCGGCGTGGGGCGTGGAGAACGCGAAACTGGCGCGGCGGGCGAAGGCGATTAAAGCGCGTGCCGAGCGCGTGCGCGAGACGCTGATCGAAGCGCCCGCCAAGGAGCGGCGGATCGTGATGGCGCTGCAAAGCAGCGACGCTCGAGCCGAGACAATTTTGCGGGCAGAGCACTTGAGTAAATCCTACGGCGACTCGAGGATTCTGATCGACGCGGGGCTGCGGATTCGGCTCGGGGATCGCGTGGCACTGCTCGCGCCGAACGGCGCGGGCAAGACGACCTTGCTGAAGATGCTGCTCGGTGAACTCGCGCCTGACACCTCGAGCGGTACGACCTCGAGCGGTACAGACTCGAGCAGTGCGACCTCGAGCGGTGCGGGACTCGAGGATGCTGCGCCGCTGATTCGCTACGCCGACGGCGCGGTCGCCGTGCATTTCGATCAGACCTTCCACGGTTTGTCGCCGAACCGCGCGATTTTGGAGCAGCTCGCCAGCCGCGTCGGTGAGGGCGCGGGCAAGGCGCTGATGGGACGTTACGGCTTTAAGCCCGAGGATTGGCACAAGCGCCCGTCGGCGCTGAGCGGTGGCGAACGCGCCCGCGCTGGGCTGGCGCTGTTGGGAGCGACGAGGGCAGATTTGCTGCTGCTGGACGAGCCGACGAATCATTTAGATGTCGAAACCTTGGAGACGCTCGAGGAGGCGCTGACCGGCTATCCGGGGAGCTTACTGTTCGTCACCCACGACCGCGAGTTCGCCCGCAACGTCGCTACGCGAGTCTTCGGGATTGAAAGCGGGCATCTGCTCGAGTACACGGGGGGCTTCGCGGGGTACGAGCGCTCAAAACGCGGGGAGCGCGTGACCCTCGACCCGGCGCGACTCTTAGACCACGAACTCGAGCCAATCATCACTGAGAAACCGCTGACACTGGCGCAGAACATCCAGCTTTTAGAGGAGCGCCTGATCGAACTCGAGGAGCTGTTTCTGCACCGCATCGGCTTGACCGAGCGCGACTGGGGGCGCTTGCGAGCCGAGCGCTCACTGGCCCGCGCCCGACTCGGGACGCTGTACGCTCTTCACTTCGCCGCGCCGCTCGAGTTTGATTTTCAAGTGCGGTTCTTCAAGCAGGTCATTTTGGCAGCCAGTGACGAATCTGCGATGCAGTGGCGCTGCTGGGTGCGCGGGTCGCAGGGCTGCCCGAGCCTAGCGGGGCAGCTCGAGGGCGGGCATCTGAGGCTGAGTTGGCTCGAGGGCAGCGCGGGGTCAGCGCTGCCGTGGTTCACCAGAGCTTTGCTCGAGGGGGCGCGGATGATCGGTTTCGAGCATCTTGGGGCAGAGCGCGTGACCGCACCAGATGGGACGACCATCACCAGTCTCGAGTACGCCCGCACTCTGGGCTTGCTGCGCCCGGCAGCCGCGATGGGAACACGCAAGCGACGCAGGCGCAAGGCTCGAGGAGCCGCACCGCTGCAAACTGTGATTGCCGCATCAGCCCTCAGTCCAACGCCAGAAGCCGCCCCGAAAAAGAAGCGTCGCCGTCGCCGCAAACCGAAGGTCGCCGCACCAATCGCCGTGTAGCGGGGAACGAGCGTGGGTAAAGCCACGTATGATGGTCACGTGAAGCCAACCCTGCGAATGCTGGCACTGCTGTTGTGGATGATCCCCGGCGTCGCGGCCGCCAAGTCGTTTTCGCTGGTCAACCTGACACACGACCTGTACTTTCTGGGCGACGGCAGCATCAGGGTCGTGGACACGCGCACCTACGACTTTCAAGGTTCGTACAGCTTCGCTCGCATCGCAATAGAGCCGCGCTCGAGTGGCGGCAGCGGCAATGCCAGCGTGCGCTTCGAGCAGGCGGTCGCCACGGACGGCAAGCCCGCACCCGCCTCGAGCGTGGAAAACAACACGCTGCGCTTGGATTTTAGCGCAAGCGACGAACAGCGCTCGTTTAGTTTCGCATACACCATTCAGGGCGATCTGGATGTCGCCAACGATGTCGCGCAGTTTGACCGCCAGTTGCTGACCTCGAGCCACAATCTGGTGAAGAACTACACGGTGATCCTGCACGCGCCCGCGCCGAACCCCAAGCCGTTCAGAGTCTTCGTCTTTACGGGCAGGAGCCGCATTGGGACGCTCGCGTTCAACGACGCCGCTGGCACGGCGACGATCAAGCTACCCGAGGTTTCTGAAGACGAGTTCGTGCGCGTCCGTGCGTTCATGCCGACCAGTCAGTTTCCCACCGCCGTCAACACCGTGGCCAAAGACGCCTTCAACGGCTGGCTCGCCGACATCAAGCGCGACACGCAGGGCTTTCGGGACGCCTCGAGCGCCGCCCTCCAAAACGGCGGTTTCGCAGAGCCGCCACCGCCGCCGCCCACGTGGTTGCTGTTCCTGCCGTTCGTCAGCGTGATCTTCATCGGCGCAAATATTTGGACGGTCTACCAGCGTTTCGGCAAGGAACCCGCGACGCTCGAGGTTGGCCGCTACTACCGCGAACCGGCCGAGGACATCCCGCCGAGCGCCGTACCGTACATCCTGACGCAGAACAGTCCGGGTGCTCAGGCCTTGGGCAAAGCCGTCGGCGCGACGCTGCTGGACTTTGCGCGGCGCGGGTATCTGAAATTAGAGCGTCAACACTCGAGTGGCTTTTTAGGCTTGGGCGCAAAAGACGAGACCTGCTTCGCGCTCACCAACCGCCCAGATTTTAATTTGCTGTCTGCTTTTGAAGCGCAACTGTGGAGCGCCCTCAATGGGGCACGTGGCAGCGATAACGTTGTCACGCCGACGGAGCTGAAGCTGTATTTCCAAAGCCGCCCAGAGCTGGGCAAATCGCTGTCAGCGCTGCCAAGAGACGGCTACGAAGCCGTTCACGGGCCACTCCTAGACATCGCCTCGAGCAGCAAAGGTACGCCGTGGACGATCGCGGCCTTCGGCGCGGGCGCACTGAGCTTGTTCGGCGGGTTTTTCCTGCTGGGGACGCTGACGGGTGTTGGGGTCGGCTTGATGGTCGCGGGCGTCCTCAACATCCTCGCAGGCGTGATCGCAAGCATCGCGCTGCCGCGCTGGAACGCCGATAAGCTGTTGAACGCCAAGCGCTGGGGGGCGTACAAGAACTTCCTGACCGACTTCAGCGCGATGAAGGACGCGCCGGCCGAACACCTGAAGCTCTGGGACTACCACTTCGTCTACGCCAGCGCCTTGGGCGTGGCGGCCGCCTACCTGCAAAACATCAAGCGGCTGGCGCAGGAGTACCCGAACGACTATTACACGCCGACTTGGATTGGCTACTACGCCGGGGGCGGCTTGGGCGGCAACATCGCCAGCGTCACCGATAGCCTGACCGCGCTGAGCAGCCTGTCAGCCATCAGCAGTAACTTATCCAACTTGGAGAGCGCCTTCAATCCCTCGAGCGATTCGGGCAGCGGTGGCGGGTTCGGCGGCGGCAGTTTCGGTGGCAGCGGCGGGGGCGGCGGCGATTCGGCTGGTTGAGTCGGCGAGAAAATCGGGAACTCAGGCGCTCGAGTCTCGTAACCAATCTTGAGCAATTCGCGTATTTGAGCAGTACAGTCAGTCAAGGTCTAAGCTGGCTCGAGCACACGGTCAACGGAGGTTCTTATGGGTTGGATTATTCTGATTATTCTCGCGGTCATCGTCTTCGTCGGCATCAGTGTTTTCAATAACATCGCCTCGCTTGAAAACCGCGTGGCGAATGCACTGGCACAGATCGACGTGCAACTCAAGAAACGCGGCGATCTCGTGCCGAATCTCGTCAGCACCGTCAAGGGGTACGCCACCCACGAGAGCAGCGTCTTTGAAAACGTCACCAAAGCCCGCACGATGATGCAAAGCGCCAACACGGTCGAAGAGAAAGCCGTCGCCTCGAGCGCCCTGTCCGGCGCACTCCGCACCGTTTTCGCCGTCGCAGAAGCCTACCCAGACCTGAAAGCCAACCAAGGCTTCCAACAATTGCAGTCCGAGCTGTCGGACTTGGAAGACAAAATCGCTTACAGCCGCCAGTTTTACAACGACACCGTACTGGCGTTCAACAACTCGATCACGACGATCCCCGGCGTGTTCTTCGCGCCGACGATGGGCAAAACCAGCAAGGCCATGTTTGAGGCGTCCGAAGGCGACCGTGCCGTGCCGGCCGTGCAATTCTGAATTGAAGGCTCGAGGTTCGACTTCGAGCGTTACTTGATTGCTCGAGGGACGGCTGAATCTCGAGGGACGGCTGAATCTCGAGGGACGGCTGAATCTCGAGGGACGGCTGAATCTCGAGGGACGGCTGAATCTCGAGGGACGGCTGAATCTCGAGGGACGGCTGAATCTCGAGGGACGTAAGTGCGCCTTGCGGCGCACCGGGTTTAGCGTGCTAAACCCCTACGAAGGATCGTGCGTGGCGCATTGTCGCTCGAGTTCAATCTTTCGCCTTTGGCGTGACTTATACAAATTCCGGAAAATTCTTTAAAGAATTTTCTGCCCTAGAGGGCATAGGAACAGATACGGATTTCGTGCTGAACGCAATTTATTCGCAAGAATAAATGAAGTGATTAAACGAAATCCGTATTAGCGCGTGTTGAACAATCGCGTGCGTTCCGGCGCTCCCACCGTCTCGAGCGTCTTCACATCTGAGCCTCGAGACTCGCGCACTTGCGTGTCGTAATTGCGGGTCGTGTAGACAATGTTGGAGTACAGCAGCGACGCCTTTGCGCCGCCGCTGATCTTGAAGGCGATCTCACCGGGTGGCATGTCGTTTGTCGCGGGGTACAGTAGCCCGCCCAGATACTCGGTCTGCCCGCCGATGGCGTCGATGACGGTCTGCTGACCCTCGGTTTTCATGCCCATGA
>JANYHH010000081.1 GCA_025359505.1 Deinococcales bacterium | reverse complement strand
GCACGGTCGCGGGCGTGGCCGCGATTGCCGGTGGCCTCGGCATGGGCTTGGCACTGTGGTTGTTGCCGCAGAGTAAAGTCATCGGGCGTTTCTTTCTGACCACCAGTCTGGCTGGCACGAGCGCCAGTGGCACGGTTCCGCTGTCCTCGAGCGGTGAGGCCGCGCTGATCGGCGCGTTCGGCGTGGCGGTCTCGGATTTGCGACCGGCGGGCGTGGCCAATATTGAGGGTGAACGCATGGATGTCGTCTCGGACGGGCAATTCATCAGCACGGGAACGAACCTCGAGGTGATCCGCGTCGAAGGCCGGCGAATTCTCGTCAAGGCGCGAAGCTGAAACAGAATTGCATCGCCCTTTTGGAGTCGGAGGTCTGGACAGGCTAGACTCGAACGGTTCACACTTTTGGCAACAAACTGCTTTCGACCGCTGTATCACTGGCTCATTCACAGGAGGTTTCACCCATGGACATCAACCCCTTTATTATTTTCGGCGTCATCATCGTCATCATTTACATCATCATTTTCAGTGTAATCCCGACTGGTCTGTGGATCTCGGCGCTCGCCAGCGGCGTTTCGGTGTCGTTGTTCAGCTTGGTCGGTATGCGCTTGCGGCGCGTATCGCCCAGCCGCATCATCTACCCGCTGATCAAAGCCCGCAAAGCAGGCCTCAAAGACGTGGAGCAGGGCAAGCTCGAGGCGCACTTTCTGGCGGGCGGTAACGTCGATAAAGTCGTGGACGCGCTGATCGCGGCCGACAAAGCCAGCATCCCATTGTCGTTTGACCAAGCCACGGCGATTGACCTCGCGGGACGCGATGTGCTGGAAGCCGTGCGGGTCAGCGTCAACCCGAAAGTCATTCAAACGCCGATGGTCACGGGCATGGCCCAAGACGGTATTCAACTCCTCGCCACCGCCCGCATCACCGTGCGCGTCAAGATTGACCGACTGGTTGGCGGTGCGGGCGAGGAAACGATCATCGCTCGAGTTGGCGAGGGCATCGTCTCGGCGATTGGTGCGGCGCAAGACCATAAGCAAGTCCTCGAGCAGCCCGATGTGATCTCAAAAACCACGCTGGCCAAAGGCTTGGATGCGGGAACGGCTTTTGAAATCCTCTCGATTGATGTCTCCGAAGTCGATGTCGGCAAGAACATCGGCGCTCAGCTCCGCACCGATCAAGCCGAAGCCGACAAACGCATCGCGCAGGCAAAGGCCGAGGAGCGCCGCGCAATGGCGGTCGCTGTAGAGCAGGAGATGCAGGCTCGAGTGCAAGAAATGCGGGCGAAGGTCGTCGAAGCCGAAGCAGCCGTGCCGATGGCCTTGGCTGAGGCTTTCAGGAGCGGCAAGCTCGGCGTGATGGATTACTACAACATGCAGAACGTCCAAGCCGACACCAGCATGCGCGGTGCGATCAGCGACAGCGCCAAGCGCGACGGCAACCGCTAAAGGAGTCAAGGTGATGGCAGTCCTCGAGTTGGTGCTGATGGGTCTGGCGCGGTGGTTGCGGATCGACTGGCTGTTCTGGGACTCGGACGGCAGTGTGGCTGCAAACGCTGCCGACGAACAGCGCCAGCGGCAACACGACCGCCAATGGGCGCGGGGCTTCTTAGCAGAAAAACGCCTCGAGCGCGAGCAGCAAGTTTTGAAGCGCGAGACTCGAGCGAGCGGACTTGTCAAACCACCGATTGAACTCGGGCGGCCCGGCTCGAGGAGGACACCGTGACCCTGCAACAAGTCATCACCTTTATTTTAGGACACCTCGAGTTCGTCGTGATCGGACTGGTGGTACTCAGCACCGTCTGGAATTTCATCAGCGGTGCAGGCAAGCAATTGCGCGACGCGCAAGCCAGATCCGAGCGCGAAGCCGACCAGCGCAGGCGCAGCGGCGAAATGTCGCGCCAAGCCGCTGAAACCAATCCGGACACGCAAAGCTACCAAGGTTATTTGCAGCGCACGCAGCAACCAGACGCGACGATCAGCCGCATCCCCCCGCCCCCGCGCCCGCCCGTTTCGCCCAGCACCAAAGACCTGCAAGCCGAGATTCTCGAGGCGCTGGGCATGAAAAATGCGCCCATGCCGCCGATGGGCAGCCCGCAAGACCCACAGGCGGAATTGCGCCGCAAGCTGGCTCAGAAGATGGGACGCAACGCCGCACCCTCGAGCACGCCATTTTCAACGACGCCCGCAAAGAGCGCGCCGCCGAAATCCACGCCGCGTCCGCCGCCGCGCCCGGTCAACAAGCCGATTGAGTCGCAAATCGAGTACTACCTTGACAGCTCGCGCCCAGAGGTATTGGAGCGCGACAGCGTGCCAGACAGTTTCGGGCACTCCAAGCGTCAGCCGCACTTTGAACTGCCCGCCAAATCAGCCGATGTTAATGCCGGCGGCGTAGCCCTGATTCAGAAACCCGATGCGGTCAACGAGGTGCGCGGCATCGGCACGGCTGCCAGCGCCGCCATGAACGCCTCGAGCCTCGCCAAGCGTCTGATCGATCCGCGCAGCGCAGCGCAAGGCGTGATCTGGTCGGAGATTCTGGGCGCACCCCGCTCGAGACGCGGGCGGTAAGGGTTGAGACTCGAGGCTCGAGTTTGGCGCGTTTGAGGCAAACTCAAACGCGGCTTTTAGCCAATCGGTCCTGACCCTCTTCACACTCACCGTTTCGAGTGGCACGCAATTTCGGTAAAGCGCTCGAAGGTGTGGGAACAGCTAGCCAGCCCAGCGTGCTGACTGACTCGAGTGGCAGCCTCTTCAAGGTGTTTGGAAGAACTCGAGCTTATCCAGCTTCCAACCGTTCAAATCCACTACATCAGCCCGTAAGGACACGTTCGGCACGTTGGGAATCCGCGCTTCTAGATGCGCTGAATTGCCCAGAAACACGCCGCTGATGCTCGAGTACGACGAATCTTGGGCTTGTAATGGCGTGAATCCTTCAAACACGTCTCGGCGTGCGCTGAACAATGATTTCAAATTGACTTCGTTTTGCACGGTTGGCGAGAACGTTTTTAAGCCCGCGATCAGATCGTTTTTCCGGCCCGCCTCGAGCAGCGCATTGATCGTAGGCGTGGCTTCACGGGCGATTTGACTGCCGTCGCGGATCAAGCTGCATGCGCTCAATGTCAGTGTCAATGCGAAAACGATGATTGGTTTCATTGCCAAACGCTAATCGGTAAGCTGGTCAGATGACAGCCCCAAACCAGACCTGTGCCGACCGCCTCGAGATCACCGATCCAAAGATTGCAGTTCTGTTCATCAAAGATCACGTCTCGAGTTACCTCGCGCAGTTCATCGGTGTGGAAATCACATTGAAAAAAGCGGCGGCGCAAATTGGGGCGAAGCTCAACGTCTTGGCGTACTGGGCGGCGCGATTCGTCAAACTCGGTTTGATTCGCGTGACCAGAACGGAAACCCGAGGCGGCAGCGCCATCAAGCATTATCAGGCGGTCGCCAACGAGTTCATCGTGCCAATCGCATTGCTAGCGGGATTCACCACGACTGAAATTTTGCAAATCACGATGCGGCGCGATTACGAACGCTTCAGCCGCAGCGTGTCAGCGGCAGGCTTGAAACTCACTTCAGACTGGCACATTCGGCTGTACCGCGACGATTGGGGGCACAGTACGCCGCTCGAGCCTTCGACGCCACCCCAGTCGCTTGCGCCGCGCCCACTGCACGATTTTGTCTACGTGACGATGCCCGTTTCGCAAGCGGCAATTTTTCGCCATGAACTGGCGGCATTGCTCGAGCGTTTCAAGAATGCCGCGCAAACTGAGTCAGGATTGCCGCGCCTGCTGATGCACGTCGGATTCGTCGAAGATGCGGGCTGAGACGGCACGAGTTGGAAACTGACGAGCGCCTGTGCTGATTGGCTCGAGCATCATAAGCGTTTACGCCAATCCTCGAGTATGCGGTAGTGCATACTTTGCTTTGACGCCAGTGGGCTAAACTGCACTCACCGGAGGAAACGATTATCGAAGCCACGACACCCGCCACTGCCAGCATCCGCCTCAACAACCAAGACGAAGCCGTCGCCGTGTTCGGCGAGGGCGACCGCAACTTAAAGCGCCTCAAAGAAAAACTCGGCGCTCGCATTCTGGCCCGTGGGGATAGCATCCGCATCGAGGGTGAGCAAGCCGATGTGACCCGCGCTGAGAACCTGCTGCGTGACTTACTGGCGATTTACCGTCAGGGCGGCGATGTCGGCATCGAGGAAATCGAGCGCGGTCTCGAGTTATCAGTCACTGGCACGGAAAGCGTCTTCGTCGAAGCGCCCGCGACCAGAGATCTCGAGTTGCCTCGTCGCTTGCGTCCGAAGACCAAGGGGCAGAAGCTCTACTTGGAGGCGATCAACTCTTCGGACATCACGTTTGGGATTGGCCCAGCCGGAACCGGCAAGTCATACCTCGCGGTGGCGATGGCGGTCGCGGCGTTCAAGGCTAAGCGCGTCAAGCGCATCATTTTGACCCGTCCAGCGGTCGAGGCGGGCGAGCGACTGGGTTTCTTGCCGGGCGATTTGCAGGCCAAGATCGACCCGTATTTGCGCCCGCTGTACGACGCGCTCTTTGACATGATTGACGCGGATCGTTTCGAGAGTTATCTCTCGAGCGGTGCAATTGAGGTAGCGCCACTGGCGTTTATGAGAGGAAGGACGTTGAATGATGCGTTTATTATCCTCGACGAAGCTCAGAATACTACACCAGAGCAAATGAAGATGTTTTTAACGCGCTTAGGCTTTAGCTCTAAAGTCGTGGTTACTGGCGATATTACGCAAATAGACCTACCAAAAAGCGTGAAAAGCGGTTTATCCGAAGCAAGGCGCATCTTGCAAAACATCGACGGCATCAACTTCGTCTATTTCACCGAGTCCGATGTCGTGCGTCACCCGCTGGTCGGCAGGATCGTGCGGGCTTACGAAGCGCTCGACGAGCCACGCCCGCAGTAGCATCTCAACCGCTCAGCCCTCGAGCGTCCAGTCTCGAGGGCTTTTGCCTGTCTGCATCGCAGGTAAACTCTGGCGCATGAAGGTTCTGGTTTTGTGGTTGGTCGGTTGGGGATTGTGCAGCGCGGTGCTGGCGGGAAACACGGCTGGGGATGCGGGCGCGACTCCAGCGCCGCCAGCCGTGACATCACCCGAGCAGGTCAACATCAAACCGCAGCGTCTGGCGATGCTCGAGTTTCAACTTGACCCAGAAGATGGCGCGTTCAGCGTGCAGATCCTCGAGCCGGACGGCGCGAAGCGTTACGCGGTGGAGAACTTGAGTGTGTCCGCCATCGGCGATGAACTCGAGCGCGGGCGCACGATTCAAGCCGAGCTGAACCGCGTGGACTCCTCGAGCTTCAAGGGCACGCTGAATTTATCTGAAGGTACGTGGAATCTGGTAATTCGCGCCAGTCAAGGCGAGCAGCGGCTCGAGGGGCAGTTCGCGCTGGGCGTGGGCAAGTCCGTCGCCAGCGGGCGCGTGCCGCTCGTACCGCCGAACCCCGAGGTCGGGCGGTTGACGTGGATTGTCGGGCTGATGTTCGGCGTGCCGCTGGGCTTGGCGGCGCTGGTCGTGCTGGCGGCGGTGATCTTTAAGCAGCTCAGACCAAAGCCGTCGGGGGTTTAAGCGTTCACTCGAGGATCGTGTGCCTCACTTTGACCTCGAGTTGTGACGTTTGATTTATCGATGCGAGTCGCGCTGGTTGGCACGAGAAATCCGTGAAGAGGCTTTTTTTTGCGTACATCGCTTAAACTCGGGCGCATCGTGAAACGCTTCCTGATTTTGCTGGTGCTGACCGCCTGCGCCCCCGCCGCGCAGCCGAGCACGGCCGGAGTTCCAAATCCCGTGGACTTGCAGCGCGTGACAGCCGAGCGCCTCGAGATTCCGGGTTTCCTCGAGCCGCACACGCCAGCGGCGCTCAACAAGGCGCTGGTCAACCGCTACAGCCTGCCCAAGCCGGGCAAGGCTTCCGCCGTAATCGTGTTGATGCCGGGTTTTTTGGGTGGGGCAACGAATTTCGATCGCCTTGCCCGCAACGTCGTCAGTTTGAACCCGAGTCTCGAGGTCTGGGCGGTGGATCGGCGCAGCAACGCTTTGGAGGATCACCGCGTGCTGGACGCAGCGTACCTCAAGCGCGACCCAATGAGCGCATGGGCGTATTACATCCGCGACGCTGGCAAGGCAGGCGGTTTCAAGCCGCTCGAGCCTAAAGACGTGGCGTTCATGGGGTACTGGGGCTTGCAGGTGCACTTGGAGGATCTGCGGCGCGTCGTGCAGCTTGCTCAAAGCTACGGGCAGCGCGTGATACTGGGTGGTCACAGTTTGGGAGCGGCGATGGTGTCGTTGTACGCGGGCTGGGATTTTGATGGCACGCCCGGTTACAGGGATCTGGACGGCTTACTGCTGCTGGACGGCGCGGCCGGCAACACTGGCGGCTCGAGCGTCACGCGAGATTCGTATTTGAACGGGCAGCCGGGCCCGTTCGGTACGTCTAGCGCTGGTGTGACCGCACTGGAGGCGGGGACGGCGACGCCGTACTTCGCGGCGCTCGGGTATGACCCGCTGGGCTTGAGTCGCTTGAGCGCAGCCGCGCTGCTGGCCAGCCTTGATCCCGACGGCGACAGCCCCGGTGGGATCGTCGAGTACCCGGCCAGTAACCTCGCGGCTGGGCTGGTCACGGGCGACGACAATTACGCGCCAATCGGCATTTTCAGTGTTTCAGCCGGACGAGCCTTGAACGCGCAGGTCGCCATCAACGGTCTGGCGGTCATCGCCAATGGCTTGTCTGGACTGAGGACGCTGACCGTCACAGGTGTGACCGCTGGCTCGAGCCGCGTAGAATGGCGTTCACCGCAGCCGACTGACCGCAGCGAGGTCACTGATCCACTCGATTTCGCAACGCGGTTCAGCACCGACCAAGGCGATTTTCAGGAGTGGTACTTTCCCGTGCGGCTGTCGCTCGACATCGCCGCGAGTGGCTTAGAGTCGCCAAGCTGGGCGCAGGATCTGCGGGTGCGACACGTCGCGGACACCAAGTTGCCGACACTGGCTGTGATCGCCGGGCGCGGCATTGTCACCGCGCCAAACGCGTTCGTCGCGCTCGAGACGAAAACGGGTACGGTGATTGAGAAGCGCTACCTGCCCGGCTATACGCATCTGGATGTGCTGGCGGCGCGGTTTGACACGCTCGCGCAGTGGGTAGCGGAGTTCGCGGGGCGTTAATCACGAGAATTCAGCGGTGGCACTGATCCGAGAATAAAACTCGAGATGGCGTCAGGAACAGTGTTTTGGTCGCTTAAACCAATGTAGCGTTGAGCAAATCTCCTGCATGCCAAAGCTGACGTGAGATCAGCTCGAGGTACGGAGATTCAAATTGCACTCTCTCGAGCGCTTCGAGCGGTGGTATGTTTGTTTCCTAACTACTGGACACTTCTCAAGTTTGCACGTTCCCCACGCAATCTGAGACAATAGCGGCTACTCCGTCCGACCAAGGAGAAAGTAGCCACATGAATCATAAACCCGTGCGAGACGCCCTGCAAGCCCACTTCGACCTT
>JANYHH010000069.1 GCA_025359505.1 Deinococcales bacterium | reverse complement strand
TGCCCTCTCTCGTTTCACGAGAGAGGGCCGCCGCGTCAGCGGCGGGGTGAGAGTGGCCACCAACGAAGTCGAAAATCTAGTGAATGGACAGCACGTTGCGCCCCTACGAAACCCGCCGCTCGAGACCCGTTAAAATCCCGCAATGTACGACCTCATCATCCGCGCCTGCACACTCCCGACCCTCGAGACCGTTGACATCGCCATCACCGACGGCGTGATCGCGCAGATCGCCCCCGGAATCCTCGAGCCGAGCCGCAGTGAACTCAACGCTCGAGGCTTACACGTTTTCTCAGGCGTGGTGGACGCGCACGTGCATTTCAACGCGCCGGGGCGCGAGGACTGGGAGGGCGTGACGACTGGCTCGAGTGCGTTCGCGGCTGGGGGCGGTACGACGTTCGTGGATATGCCGCTGAACTCGAGTCCGGTGACGACTAGCGCAGCCGCATTCGACGCGAAGCTCGAGGTGATGCGGCGTGAATCGGTCACGGATTTCGCGTTGTGGGGCGGACTCGTGCCGGGTAATCTCGAGATGCTCCCCAGTTTGGCGGCTCGAGGCGTCGTGGGCTTCAAGGCGTTCATGTGCAACAGCGGTTTAGCAGAATTCGGTGCTGTGGACGATTCGACGCTGTTCGACGGAATGCGCGTTGCGGCGCAACTCGGCTTGCCAGTCGCGGTTCACGCCGAGAACGACGCGATCCCCGCGCTACTCGCGGCGCAGGTGCAGGCTCGAGGAGAGCGCGATGCGCGGGCGTACCTGAACTCGCGCCCGATCATGGTCGAACTCGAGGCGATTGGCAGAGCGCTGTTGTTTGCGGAAGAGACGGGCTGTGCGCTGCACATCGTCCACATCTCCTCAGCGCGTGGCGTGCAGATGGTTGCGGACGCCAAGGCTCGAGGGGTCAACGTCACCAGTGAGACCTGCCCGCATTATCTCGTGTTCTGCGACGACGATTTGGAGCGATTGGGTGCAGTGCTGAAATCTGCGCCGCCCGTGCGGGACACCCTCGAGCGCGATGCATTGTGGCTCGAGGTGCTGAACGGCAACGTGGACGTGATCGGGTCGGATCACTCGCCCGCACTGCCGAATATGAAAACGGATGACGATTTCTTCAAGATTTGGGGCGGGATCAGCGGTGTGCAAAGTACGCTGCCCGCGCTGCTGACGCACGGGTATCACTCGAGGGAGATGTCGCTCTCGAGCATTACCGCGATGCTCAGCGCCAACCCCGCCCGCAGATTCGGACTGACTGGCAAGGGCGGGCTAGTAGTGGGCTTTGACGCTGACCTCGCGTTGGTCAGGCTGGATGAAGATTGGACGCTCGAGACGGTGTTGTACAAGCACATGCAGAGTCCGTATCTGGGGCAGGGCTTCAAGGGGCGCGTCGTGCGAACGCTGCTGCGCGGCGAGACCGTCTGGGATGGGCAGCGCGTCGTTGGAAGCGCTCGAGGGCAATTGGTGCGACCCGCAATTTGACCTCGAGTCGGGAACGTTGAAGCTCGAGTCGCGTACAGGTTGATGTCATGCGAGCAGTTTTGATTGAAGAGCAGCCGGATTCGTTGGTGTTTCACTTGCCGAATCAAAGGGAATTGTTCACGCTGATTTTACTGCCCCTCGTGGTTTGTGGCTTTTCAAGCGTGGTGTGCATTCCACTGTACAGCCTCTTTTCTGGAAGCATCTTCGCAGCGAATCCCTCGACGCCTGCGTTTTTACTTGTCATCGTTACACTGATCGCGTCCTTCGCGTTTGGCGCGGCGGCATTGTACTGGATTTACAACATTTCTAGAATCAACTTTGGGCAGGAAGTATTGACTGTCACCGAGAATCGTTTGACGCTCGAGCTGAAAATCCTGCGCTTCTCGCGCCATAAAGCGTATTCGCAATCCGAGGTGTGGCAGCTCCGAACAATCGAGAAAGACAGGCGTCAACCCTTTTTTCCGCGTCAGAGTTACGACCTCGACAAAGGCTCCTACACGCTAGCGTTCGATCACAACGCTGGGACAGCCTTTCTCGGCGCAAGTATCAGCGAAAAAAGGTGCAGCCGAAATCCTCGAGATCATCTGGGAAAAATTCCCTCAATATAAACCCAAAGACCCAGCCACGCGCCACCAGTGGACGCCGCCTCGAGCCTCGTAAATTCTACGCTCGAGGGAGGCTTACGACAGCGCGAATGCCGTGCGGTGCGTGCTGGTGCAGCGTCACCGTGCCGACGTGCGCGTCGATCACGCTTTTAACGACCGCCAAGCCCAGCCCACTGCCCTCGCGCCGCGTTTCCGCGCCGCGCTCAAAAGCTTCAAAAACAGCCTCGAGCAAGTCTGGATTCATGCCGATGCCGGTGTCCAGCACCTCGAGCTGCACGCGCTGGTCGTGAATGCCGACAGTGACGCGCACCGCGCCGGAATCGGTGAATTTGATCGCGTTGCCGATCAGGTTTTCCACGGCTCGCTCCAAAGCGACTGCATCGCCGAGCGCGGCGGCTGGGTGGCCGTCTAGGCTGATCTCTAAGCCTTTGTGCGCGGCCAGCGACGCGTTTCTGTCCACGACGTTCGCGGCGATCTCAAACATATCCACGGGTCGCTTGTCCAGTCCGCGCTCGGTCTGCGAGAGCGTCAGCAAATTGCTGGCGAGGTCGCGCAGGTGGCGGGCGGTGCGCGTGGAGCGCTCTAGAACAGCGCGATCGTCGCTGCTGCTGCGCGGACGGGCGGCGTGATGCTCCAAGTCGGTCAGCAGGGCGGTGACGGGCGTGCGGAGTTCGTGAGCGGCGTCGGCCAGAAAGCGCGTCTCCCTAGCTCTGGTGCGACGCAAATCGCCTAAGCTCCCCTCGAGCGCACGGGCGAGTGCGCCAACCTCGTCGCGCAAGCCAAGTGCGGGGATCGGTGCGCCCGACTCCAAAGTCTGCACGCGCTGGGCTAAGCGCTCCAGCGGTTCAGTCACGCGGTTGACGGCCACGGTAATGGTGATGCCCGCCAGCAGCGCGGCCAGCAGCGCAGTCGCACTGCCGATGCGCCAGTAACTCAAGTTCACGCGCTCGAGCGGCGCGAGCGGGCGTCCGATCTGGACGATCATTGCGCTGCGCCGCAGGCTGTAGACGCGCCAGCCCGCGTGGGAGGTCACACTCGAGGTTTGGGGGCTGCTAAAGAAACTCGGCTCGAGCGGTTCTGGGGCGTTGATGCCGTCGCCGGTCATCAACTGACCGTTCTCGTAAACCCATGCGACGCTCGAGCCGATCGCAGTGCTCAGGGCGTCCGCGACGCTCAAGCTCAGTTCGCTGCGCGTGCCATCGGCGATTTCGTCCATCACGACTTTGGCTTGCACGCCCAGTTCCTCGTCTAAATCGCGCAGCCGCACGCGCTCTAAAAGCAGCCCCGAGCCGATCACCAGTGCGGCCAGTGCCAGTAGAGTCACGAAGCTCGAGATCAGTGCCAAGCGCCAGCGCAGGTTCATCTGATGTAGCTCATGGCTGCGGGAAGCGGTAGCCGCTGCCGATCACGGTTTCGACCACCCACGCGCCGAGTTTGCGCCGCAGGTTTTTGACGTAGACATCCACGACGTTGGTTTCGGCGCTGAAATCCACGCCCCAGACGTGATCGGCGATTTCACTGCGACTGTAGACGCGCCCCGCGTTGGAGGCCAGCAACTCCAAAATACCGTACTCCTTCGAGGTCAGGTGGACGGTTTCATTGCCGATCATCACGCGCTTGGCGGCCCACTCCAAATGCAGGTCGCGCTGCACCAGCACATTCGCGGGCAGCGGGCGGGCGCGGCGCAGCAAGGCCCGCAGCCGAGCGTGGACTTCCTCGAGCGCGAAGGGTTTGGTCAGGTAATCGTCGCCGCCCGCGTCCAACCCCGCTACGCGGTCGCGCAGGCTGTCTCTGGCAGTCAAAAACAGCACGGGGCTGGTGATTTGCGCGGCGCGTAAACCCTCGACGAAGTGGAAGCCCGCGTCGGGCCCGTCGGGCAGGCGCACGTCGACGATCAGCGCGTCGAACTCGAACAGTTCGGTCAGCGCCTGCGCTTCAATCCCACGCTCGGCTTCGTCCACGACGTAGCCCGCTTCGCGCAGACTGTTGCTCAAACTGGTGCGGATGTCGGGTTCATCCTCGAGCACTAAGATTCGCATGGCGTCACTTTACTCGCCGTCACTTACCGCAAGCACTCTACTGGCGTCCGTCGCTGGCATCGAGCTTCCCGACGGTGGTCAGCGCGATCTGGCGTTTCTTGGCAACGCTTAAAAACGCTGGCAGTACCTGAATGGATTGCAGCACGTTATCGTGCAGCAGCACGATTCCGCCCGCTTGCAATTTGCGCGTCAAGCGCGACTCCAGCACCGCGTCGCCCGGATTGTCGAAATCCGCCGGGTCGTCCGTCCAGAAGGTCGTCGTCAAGCCTAAACTCGAGGCGATTCGCAGTGTGGCTTTGGAGTAATCGCCGCCGGGCGGTCTGAAATAGCGCACGGGCTGGCCGGTGATGCCTCGCAAGACTTTGTTGCACAGCTCCAACTCGTCCCTGACATCACCCTCAGACAGCGGCGGCAGGCGCACGTGATGGTAGGTGTGGTTGCCGATTTCGTGACCAGCCCCCACCATGTCGCGCACGAAGTACGGGTAATGAGCCGCGTTGCGCCCGATGCAAAAGAACGTCGCTTTGACGCCGGAGCGCCGCAAGCTGTCCAGCAGCAGTGGCTCGAATAAGGGGTGCGGTGCGTCGTCGAACGACAGCGCGGCCATTGGCAGGCTGGGATTGCCGTGAAAGTACAGTCCACCGCGCACGCCGCCGCTCAGTTGCGCCGACAACTGCTTGACCTGCTGCCCGCGCAGTTCATCTGGCGGGCCGTAATAGACCGGCGCTTTCATGCCAAAGTCCTCCTGCGGCTTGCGCCGTGCACCTTGCGGCATCAGATTTGGGTTGATCCATAGGCGGTCATACGTGCTCACCCCGCCCGGCTCGAGCTTCAAGAATTCCTCTAAGCGGGCGCGTGGCACGCTGGCGGTCAAGCGCGGTGCGGGGCCACCGAAACCGTCGTAACTGCCGGAGTTGTAAACGCTGACATCGACCTCATTGAAACTCGGTCTGGCTTTGAAGGCAGCCGCGACCGTCGCCTGCGCCAGACTGAGATCAACCTGCGTGCCCGCCCTCCCCGTCGGCTCAAGAATCACCGCGTGCGCGACCTCGATGAAGCCGTTGCTGGCGTACTCTAGCTTCTCCACTTCGGGAATGCCCAGCTCTAATTGCGGCAGCGCGGCCGGATTGCGGTAGCCGGGCGCGACGGGCTGATTTGCGCCGGGCGGTTGCACGGTCAGTAAGCGCGGGCGCGGCGTGGCGGTCTGGGCGTTGGCGACTGGGTGCAGCAGCGCCGCACTGCCGATGAGCGCGAGGGTTTTTAGAGCGGCGCGTCTCGAGAGTGAGTGCTTGAGGGGTTTCATTAGAGGCACGTCCTTTGCTAATTTGGTTGAGCAGACTCGAGTGCTCGAGTTGAAATCCCTGAGGCTCGAGCGGGATTGAATTGTGAAACTCGAGGGTTTGAGCGTCAGACTTTAAAGAACCACTTCTGGCGATACGCGATCCACGCCGCGAACCACCAGAGCAACACGTACAGAACGGCGTACAGCGTATCACCCCACAGCGGTGATGCTGCCTCGAGAGAGAAAATAGCGCCCTGTTGCAGGCTGATCCCACCAAGCTGCCATGTCTGAAAGATATAGATTTTCACTAGAATCGGCAGGATATACGCCAATAATGCGTTGCTGCCAAAGACCACCAGCGGGGTGCAAAGGGCGCGAAACCATGGCTGTTCCTCGAGACTTGAGAATAAGGCCAGCGCCAGTGTCGCCAGTCCGCAACTAAACACCACGTAAGAGGGTGTCCACGTCGGTTTGTTGAACTCCAAGCTGAGATTCCAGACCCAGCCCAGCGCAGTCAGCGCGAGTCCCAGTCCCAGCAGGTATAAGGCTCGAGTTTTTAAATTGCTGGTACTGCGGATCAGTTCCGTGACCAGCGCCCCGATCATCACCAGTGCGGCGGTCGGGATCACACTCGGCAGGCCGCGCAAGCCCAGCGGCTCGAGGATCGTGTTGAATTGCCGCACCGCGTTCTGGTCTTCGTTGAACACGCCGACGCCAATATTGCTGATCGGGGTCAGCAGGATGAACGCCCAGTACGCCACCAGCAGCCCCAACGCGATGCCTGCCCGCCAGTGCCACGGCAGCGGTTGCAGCAATGCCGCGATCAGCCCAGCCAGCGCAATCAGTTGCAGTACCCCGAG
Organism: Deinococcales bacterium; assembly: GCA_025359505.1. Taxonomy (GTDB): domain Bacteria; phylum Deinococcota; class Deinococci; order Deinococcales; family JAAFIG01; genus JANYHH01. The sequence goes on along the minus strand of JANYHH010000069.1, from coordinate 24,464 downwards.
CGAGAACACCGGCTGTTGGGAGACCGTGGAGACGACCAAGCATCCCAACAAAAACAGCCATAGCGCTCGCCGCACGGCTTTCCAGACCCACGCACCCTCGCGCCGCGCCAATGGAATCGCCGCGCCAGAGCAGAACAAAAACCACGGGAAGACGATATCGGCTAGGTTCACGCCGCCGCCCCATTCGGCGTGCGTCAACTGCGGGTGCGGACTGCCGACCGTGTTGTTGACGACCAGCATCAGCGCGACCGTCAGCCCGCGCAAGCCGTCCAGCGCCAACGAGCGGCTCGAGGATTTGACGAGCGTCACGGCTGACTCGAGCCGAGCGGGTTGGATTGGCTGTGCGGCCATCTGGCTCACGGTTCCTCCTCCGCTGTTCAGGGTTTGATGCCGTCGAACGCGCTTTGCACGCCGCTGGGGACGAAACCGAATGTCCGATACAGCGCGTAACTGAGCTTGTACTGCGCGTTGGCCGCCTCGAGCTGCCCGTTGCTGCGGTACAAATGACCCAGCACGTACTGCGCCAGCGGGTTCTGCGGTTCTATTTGCACCGCACGCTTCAAGTACGCGATGCCTTTTTGCATACCTGCTGGCGTCAGCGGCTTGTTGACGAACGCACCCGGCGTGCGCTCGCCACGGTAAAAGTAGAACTGCGAGCGCACGTAACTGTACGGCAGCGCCTCGAGATCGCTCACGGTCGCGCGGTCGAAGCCTGTGATGTCGTCTTTGTTGTCAAACGTCGGCGTCAAAAACTGGTACTGCCCGAGTTTCTTGTTGAAGCTGAACACGCCCTGATGCGTTGGGAACGGCATTGGTTCGCTGGCGTCTACCAGCAAAGCTTGACCGTCAGAGAGTTTTAACAGTGTGGACACGTGTCCCAAGTTGGAGGTCGCACCCGTCAGATTGCGCCAAATCATCACCGTGCCCGCGTCCATGCCGATGCGCTGCAACAGCGCCGCGATCAGCACACCCTGCAACAAGCACTGGCGCTCCCCGAGCGCGACCGTGTTGGTGAATTCAAAACCGCGATCCAGACTGAATTTCGGAATGCTGGCTTTGACCATGCGGTGCAACCACGCGCCCGTCTCGCGCTCGAAGGCGACCTTGGCCGCCACACCGCTGAGCTTGCGGTACGCCGCTTGCCTCGCCTCGAGCGCGAGTGGCAGGGATTTGAAGCCCTCGAGCTGCGCTTTCGGGGAGCGCGAGTACGCCCCCGCCAGCCACGCCTCGAAACCGCTGCGCTCGGCACTGGCGGTTTCAGCCTCGGAATCGCGGATCAGCGCGTCAAACGCGCTCGAGCCGAACGGGTAACGCGGTTCTGGTTGCAAGCGACTGGCCAGCCCCACGCCGAGCGCGGTGATACTCGCCAGCAACAACCCGCCGAACAGCAGATGATTTCGTTTCATAGACTCCCTCGAGTCGTTCGTTGCAAATCCTCGAGTCCACCCGCGCTCGAGCATCACCCAGTATTGGCGCTGGGAATGGAAGTTGTATGAAGCCCAAGACTTGCTTGGTAGAATTCAACCCGTCATGACCCCGCCGATTCCTCGAGCCAGCTTGTTTGACCTGCCGCTTGACTTGTTGGACTTGCCGGGTGTGGCGACGCTGCTGAGCGCGTGGGCGGCTGACCCCGCTTCCAAGCGCACCGTCGTGACGCTCAACCCAGAATTCGTCGTGCAGTGCGATACCGACGCACAGTTCAAAGAAGATATCCAGCGGGCTGATTTAGTCACCGCTGACGGCGTTGGCATCACGTGGGCGGCTGGACGCATGGGCATCAGCGTTCCCGGACGCGCCCCCGGCGTGGACATCGGCAACGCCGTGATGAGGGCTGGTGGGGCAAACTTGCGCGTGTTTTTTCTGGGCGCGAAACCCGGTGTGGCAACCCGAGCGGCCGAAACCTGCGCTGCGCTTTACGGCGTGCAGATCGCGGGCGTGCAGGACGGGTACTTCAAACCAGAAGAAGCCGAAGGGATCGCGCAGCGTATTCTCAAAGCTGACACGCACCTGCTGCTGACCGGCTTGGGTGGCGGCAAGCAGGAGCGCTTCAACCAGCGTTTCCGCGCTGCACGAGTCAGCATCGGCTGCGGCGGTTACATTGACGTGCTGGCAGGGGAGACTGCGCTCGCGCCGGACTGGACGCGGCGCATGGGCGTGGAATGGATTTGGCGCATCGTCACCTTGGGGCGTTGGAATCGTGCGAGGCGGCTGCTCGAGTTCGTGGTGAAGACCCTGACCACGAAACGACGGTGATGCTCGAGAAATGATTCAAGCTCGAGTGATGTGCTTGTTCGCCTCTCCCTGCGTTCGATGCCGCCCCGTCGAACCCATGTTCGCAAGGCGAAACGGGGCGGGTGAGGGGGGCGAGCGCAGCGAGTTGCCTTTGACTCTGACCTCGCTCGAGCAATTGCATCAACCCACGACGCTCGAGGAACGCTTTACGACGCGACCGCGTACACTGCGCCATGAGTACCCCCAATCAGATGGGCAACAGCTTGAAATCCCTGTTCAACTTCGCGTTGCAAAAGGGCGAACTCGGCGCTCGAGTGGCGCGGCTTCGTTTGGAGATTGTCGGGCTGACGCGCAGCAAAGAGAGCGCCTTCGCCCGCCTCGGGCGCGGGTATCACGCGAACACGAGCGCGACGGCTGACCTCGAGCCGCTGCTCAGGGAAGTAGACCGCATCGCCTTGGAAATCCGCGACCGCCAGAGCGTGCTGACGCAATTGCTGCAACCCAAAGCCCTCGAGCCACTGCCCTCGCCAGCGCTCGAGGTGCAAAGTTCAGACGCCCCGCTCGAGCCACCAGCTTCAACCCAGCCTGAGACGGAGCGCAATCCTCGAGCCGAAGAACCCTGCGACTGACGCTTGCTTTCAGCGCTCTACTATTGAACACTCTGCGATTTTGCCTACCGCCTGCCTTTGACGTGCCAGCCCGCCTCGGACATGCCTGCTCGGGCGTTCACCACCCGCGAGAGGATGAACAGGAAGTCCGACAAGCGGTTCAAGTACCGGGCGACCTCGTGATTGCTCGGCTCCAGCTCCTCCAAACGCAAGACCTCGCGCTCTGAACGCCGCGCAATCGTGCGGGCTAAATGGAGTGCGGCGCTCATCGGTGTGCCGCCGGGGTGAATGAAGTTCGTGAACGGCGGGCATTCCTCTTGGAAGCGGTCGATCAGCCCCTCGAGCATTTCGACATCCTGCGCGTCGATTCGCACCAGATTTTTTTCGTACTTTGATCCAATCGGCGTGGCGAGGTCAGCGCCGACATCGAACAGTGCGTTTTGCAAGTTAGCCAGCACCCCGTCAAGCTCAGTGTCGCTCGAGGCTGCCCGCGCCATGCCAATCGCGCTGTTGCACTCGTCGACCGTGCCGTAGCTTTCGACGCGCTGCGAGTGCTTTTTGACGCGCTCGCCGCCGTACAGTCCCGTCTCGCCCGCGTCGCCCGTTTTGGTGTAAATCTTCACAGCTCAGAGTCTACGGCGCGGCCACTGCCTGCAACTGCTGTTCAGACCCGCATCAGCTCGAGCCGCTAAGTTTTGAGCATGTCAACCCTTAGAGATGTCAAGGACTTCGCTCGGCAGCACGGGAACTTGAGCAGCGACGAACTCGAGGCGAAAATCGCCAAGGAATTTGAGATGAGCCGCGACGAAGCCGCTCAGGTCATGCGCGGCTTGTCCAGCGAAGATCCGAGTCTCGAGGCGGGCAGCGGATCGCTTTACGGAGCGACCGTTGTCGCGGCTGGATTATCGGGCACGATGCAGGTCGGTGGCACGCAGAACGCGGCTGGCGTCGGGGCGCTGCTCGTCAATGAGGGCGATGTCTCCAAAGAAAAAGATCTCGAGAACGACAGCACTCCCTCGCGCTGAGGATTGAACCAAAAAGCTCGGTGCGGCGTATCTCGAGTCATGAAGCTCACATGGCTGGGTGCGGCGCTGGCGGCAATCGTTTTGACAGGCGGCTCGAGGGGCAACGAGCGAATCGCGCCGGAACTGATCGCGGGCGGTCAGTGGCTGAACAGTGCGCCGCTGAAATTGGCAGCCCTGCGCGGCAAGGTCGTGATTGTCAACATCTGGGTGCATTCGTGCATCAACTGCCACAACAGCCTGCCGACGCTCAAAAAGTGGTACGCCGCGTATAAAGATGCGGGTCTCGAGATCATCGGGGTTCACACGCCGGAATTTGAATCGGATAAGGACTTGGCTGGACTCAAAAGCAGTCTGGTCAGCGACGGTGTGACATGGCCCGTGATGCAAGACAACCAGAACGCGACTTGGCAGGCGTACAACAACCGCTTCTGGCCCGCGTTTTACCTGATCGACAAAAAAGGCGTGATCCGCGAATCGCACGACGGCGAAATCTCGAGCCGCTACCCGGACGCGATCGCGCCGCTGGAATCGACGCTCAAAAAACTGCTGGCAGAAAAAGTCGCGCCGTGAAGTGAACATCCAGTTTACCGAAGGCTCGCGTAAACTCTGGGTATGCGTAAATTCCTGATTTTAGGTCTGTTGATGGTCGCTTGCAGCAATCCGATTTTTGGTGTGAATATGAGTGATGTGACGCTTTCCGTACCAGCCGTTGGTTACAGCGCGGGGCAAGTGCTGTACTCTTCTGGTTCCAGCAGGTTCAACAAGCCCACCATCGCGTTCACCAGCGTCAAACTGCGCGGCAGCTCGAGCCAAACGGGGACGGGTTTGCAAACGGTCAAACTCTTTTTGTACGCCCGCACGACCGCTCCAAGTGGAGCGGGTTGCACCTCGAGCATCGTGTGCAGCGCCGCGTCGCAGGACAGCTTCAAGCTCAACTCTGTAGAGATTGAACTGAAACCAGACGGTTCAAAGACGGCCTTCGTGGTCAATGATCCCAACGGGAAGCTCAAGGACGGCATCAACGCTGGTGAGCTATGGTTCGGCGTCGGGATCACCGCTGGCGCAACCTTCAATTCAGACGTTAAACTCACTGAACTCGTCGCGGACGTAACGATTCTTTAAGGGGAGGGCGCATCAATGAAACCTATTGTTCTCGGTCTGGTCGTGCTCTCGAGCCTCATCCTCGTTGCGTTCTGCGTACAGGCGGTGGCGCTGGCCGCACCGAACACCGGCAATATCTCGAGCGGCGTGTTTTACGCGGCATCTAGCCGTGCGGCGACCTTGCGTTTCGAGTTCAAACTCGCGCAGAACGTGCTCTTCAACCGCGCTGGCTCGAGCGAGATCAGTTTCATCAACCCGTTCACGGGTAAAGACGTGGCTTTGGAGATTTCAAAAGGCGAGCCGTACCCATCAGATCCAGCCGATTACTTGCAGCGTTTGGATGCGATTTCTTTGAAGCTCGAGATTCCCAAGGGCACGAAAGCTGGTGTCTACGACGTCAAATTGATCGCCGATGTTTTCTTGTGTGAAGCGGTTTTGAAAGTCTGCTACGTCGAGCAAACCCCGGGCAGTTTTGAGCTTCGCGTCGCGCAGACGGGCCGCGACACACCCGTCAAGCTCGAGTACATGCGACCTCAGCGGTAACGAGTACATGCGACCTCAGCGTTAACGGTAGATCTCAGGGTCGCTCGGGTTGGCGTTCGCAGCGATGCGCCCCAAATTGTGCGCGTCGGGATACTCGAGCAGCCGCGTGAACTCGTGCGGTGGCAGGACGCTCTCTTTGAAGTTCGTCGCGCCTTGCTCGCACAAAAACGTCACCAAGTCCGCCAGCGCTTTGATGCCACTCGCGCCGTAACGCCCGCCGAAGGCGTCCTCCGAGACGACGTGGCTGCCGCCGTCCCGCACCAGCACCGCGTAGCGCCCAGAATCGCGCCTGTCCTGCCAATCGGCAATCAGAATCACGGTCGCATCGCTCAGTTTCACGCCGCGCAGCGCGAGTTTCATCGCATTCAAAGACTCGAGCGGAGCGCCGCGCAAACCAACGGGGTCAAGGGTCTCCAAGGGAATCCTCATGCACGCAGTCTACTCGAGTTGCAGCCAGCCACAGTCCTCGAGTACAGTTTTTAGAGATGTTCAGCGCTGAACTGTTTTCTACTGAGGGCAAATGACCGACCTGAAACGCGGCTCTCGCGTGCGCCGCATTGATCTGGCCCATGAGCTTCGCGCATCGCTGATCCGCGCTGGAGCGCGGCTCTCAAACGACGCGACCCGCAAATTGACTGTGCGTGGGCTGAGCCAAGCGCAGCTCGAGTTGCTGCGCCGCGTCGAAGAAACGCCGGACGGCACGCAGCAGGATTTGGTGCAGGCCTTGGGTGTGACCAGAGGCAACGTCTCGCAGCTTTTAACCAAACTGGAATCAGAGGGTTTGGTGCTGCGCTTCGCTGTTGGCACGCGCAAGTTGCTGCGGATCACACGGCGCGGCGAGCGCTTGCTGGAAAACGTGTTGCCCGGTGAGTCTGAGCTGCTGGCGCAACGCTTTACAGCTTTGAGTAAAGCCGAACTCGAGCAATTGCTGGGTTTGCTGGGCAGGCTCGAGCTGAGATGACCCTGCGATCTCGAGCTGGAGGACTCAGCTTGCTCGAGGTGACTCGAGTTGGCGGGCGACGGGCGCGTAGAGGATCAGCGTCGCGCTCAACCCCAGCGCCAGCAGCGCGAAAGAAATCGTGTACCCGCCGATGGGGAACGCGCCGACGATCACGCCGATCAGCGCTTGCAGTAGGAACGTGCCGCCGATGCCGAACATGTTGACGAACGTCGTCGCCCGCCCCGTCAGTGCGAGTGGGTACAAGCGCCTCGCGTGAGTCAGCAGCAGCAAGTTGCTCGTGCCGAAGACGCCGAAGGCGAAATAAACCGCGCCGATCAGCGACAGCGGCACGCCAAACGCCAGCAGGCACAAACACGCAACGAACGCCGCCACACCGCTCAGCACGACCCGCGTCAACCCGAAACGATCCCCCAGCCAACCGATTGCGCCGTAACCGATCAATACGCCCAAGTTGAGCACGGTCAGCAGTTCCCCGACCTGCGGCTTATCCAGTTTGTAAACATCGAATAAAAACTTGCCGCCCCACAGCGTCTGGATGCTCAGTAAGCTGCCCGCGCCGAAAAAGTTTACCAACGCAATTCGCAGCAAAGTTGGATCGAGAAAATTGAAGCTCGAGGTGGCTGGCGCGGCTCGAGATGCTGCGGCTCGAGGTTCTGTGGTTTGGGGAGCGTCCCGCACGAACAATGCGATCAGTGCAGCCGCAACCACCGTCAGCGCTGCACCATACACGAAGACGCTGCGCCACCCCGTTTGATTGGAGATGATCGCCAGCGGCGTCGAAGCCCCGAGCGCCCCGAGCACGCCGAGCGCCATCAAGTAACCCGTGATCGTCGCTTGGCGCTCTGGGGGAAACCACTGCGCGAAAGCTTTGAAGGCCGCCATCAGGCAGCCCGCTAATCCCACGCCCAGCAGCGCCCTCGCCAACCCAGCCGTCAGCAAGCTGCTCGAGATGCTAAAAAGAAGGCTGCCCAGTACAGCCACGCTCAGCAGCACGGGTTGCACAACCCGCACGCCGTAGGTGTCCAGCGCCCAGCCTATCGGAATTTGACTACCCGCGAAACTCAGGTAGAACAGGCTGGTCATCAGCCCCAAATCGCCGCTCGAGAGTCGCAGTTCAGTGCTCAGTTCCGGCGCGATCACCGCGTTGGCGCTACGGAAAAAATAAGATAAGAAATACGCCAGTGTCAACGTCCAGAACACCAGCCACGCATTTGATTTGAATTGCCGCACAGCTTTTAGGATACCGCGACGCTCGAGGAGTCGCACATCGCCATGAACAACGCGTGCAGGCTCGAGTTATTCGTCAGTTCCGGGTGAAAACTGCTGGCGAGCAAACGCTCTTGCCGCACCAACACAATCGCGTCCTCGTGCTTGGCGAGAACCTCCACGTTCGCACCGACCGATTCGATGATCGGTGCGCGAATGAACACGGCTGGAAACGGCGCACTCAACCCTTTAATCTCGAGCGCGACCTCGAAGCTGTCGACTTGCCGCCCGAAGGCGTTGCGTTTGACGCGCATGTCCAGCAAGCCCAGACGCGGCTGGTCACTGGCTTCGATTTCGGTCGCCAGCAGAATCGCGCCCGCGCACGTCCCCCAGATCGCGCCGCCCGCCGCGTGAAAATCCCGTATTCCCTCGAGCAGCCCGTACTGCACCATGAGCTTGCCAATCGTCGTGCTTTCCCCGCCCGGAATCACCAGTCCCACCAGCCCCTCGAGATGCTTGGGAAGCCGCACCTCGGTCACGGTACAGCCCAGTGACTCGAGCATCAGGCGGTGCTCGCGGAACGCGCCTTGTAGAGCTAAAACACCAATCTTCATGGATGAACCTCACGCGAAAAGGGCTTGCATTGGCAAGCCCCTACGATTGCGAACAGCGGTGCGCCTCGAGCTAGTATCGGCTGTTTACCAGCCGCGCACAGCCATTTTCTCGGAAGGCGTCAATGCGACAACCTGAATGCCGACCATCGCCTCGCCCAGATCCTTGGAGCACTCCGCCAGAATATCGGCGTCGTTGTAATGCGTCGTCGCCTGCACGATGGCTTTGGCGCGTTTCACGGGATCACCGCTTTTGAAAATGCCGCTGCCGACGAACACGCCGTCCATCCCGAGGCGCATCATCAGCGCGGCATCGGCGGGCGTGGCCACGCCGCCAGCCGCGAAGTTCGGCACGGGCAATTTGCCGTTCGCCCAGACGTAGCGCACCAGTTCAAATGGCGCTTGCAAATCCCTCGCCATCGTCATCAGCTCGTCCTCGGGCAGCCCTTGCACGCGGCGAATCTCGCCCATGATCTGGCGGGCGTGCGTTACGGCTTCCACGACATCGCCCGTGCCCGGCTCGCCCTTGGTGCGAATCATCGCCGCGCCCTCACCGATGCGGCGCAGCGCCTCACCCAGATTGCGGCTACCGCAGACGAACGGGACTTTGAACTCGTGCTTGTTGACGTGATACGCGTTATCGGCTGGGGTCAACACCTCGGATTCGTCGATGAAATCCACGCCGAGCGCCTGCAAAATTTCGGCTTCGACGAAATGCCCGATCCGGCACTTGGCCATCACGGGAATGCTGACGGCCTTAACGATCCCCAGCACCATGTCCGGGTCAGACATCCGCGCCACGCCACCGGTGCGGCGAATGTCGGCTGGCACGCGCTCCAAAGCCATGACTGCGGTCGCGCCCGCGTCCTCGGCGAGCCGCGCCTGATCCGGCGTGACGACATCCATAATCACGCCGCCTTTGAACATCTCGGCAAAGCCAGTTTTGACGCGCAGCGTTCCCGTTTCGGCAATTCTATTGTCAATCATCAGGCGAGAACCGTACACCCGCCGCGTCAGGTACAGCTCGAGCCGCCCTAGAGGACTCGAGGTGATGGGGTGTGAGACGGTCGACTCGAGGTTAGACTTTGGTGATGGCAAAAATTTCGCGGCAGCAACGACGTGGCCAGTATGTGAGAGCGGGTCTCGCTGCGTTTTCCGATGTTGCGTGGGAACACCTCGAAAAGCATCTGTACAGAGTTCATATGAATGAGGGAAATGTTGTCGAGGCGTACCAAGATGCGATCAGGCTCGCCCCGTCTTTTGCTGCAAAAATCGCTCAGGTCACGGTGGCCGTCGGTAGTGAGCGTTGGCAGTGCCGTCCCGGAAACGGCGTTAAAGACGCCCACAGAATCCTTGAGAAAGCGGCCAAATCTCAAGGAAAATACGTGCCTAAAGACCTTCTTGGCGCGAAATTAATTGTGACATCGCTCAGTGAGGCGTACAGCATCGCCGCGCAACTGACGAAGCAGCTCGAGGTTATCGAATTCCATGACCGTTTTTTACATCCACAACCAAGCGGTTACAGGGATTTGCAGTTTGAAGTTCGGTTTGAATCCTTAATTGCGGAAGTGAAAATTTGTCACGCTCAATTTGATGAAGCCGACGCTGTAGAACATCGCGTGTACGAAATCGTGAGGACACTGGAAAACAGATCTGCACCGCTGAACCGCAGTGAGCGTTTGTTACTCGAGCAACTGAGAAAATCGTCGCAGCAGTTGTATGCTGCTGTGTGGAATGATGTGCTCAAGGCTGAGGGGAGTGACCACCATGCGAAAAGAAAATCGTGAATATTACCTGTACGGTGACACCCCAGTCATGTTTGTGCCGCAAGCGGACGGCGGCTTGTTAATTACGGCCCTGCATTTGAGGGAAAAACGCTTTCTGCCAGACACCAGTTACTACGGACTGATTCACTTTGACCGCGACGGTTTGGCGCAAAAGTTGAAGCGTGACGCGTTCGAAAATAAATTGCGGCAGCTTGGCGTATCAACCCATCTGATCGAAGAAGCGAGCTTGGTTCCCGCTTCGGTCAACGCCTGATCACGCCCTCGCTGAATGTAGACTTCTCGAGGCGGGTAGCGCGTGAGACGGTCAACTCCACGTTGGCGCGTTAATTTCATCTCGTAGCTCGAGCATCAAGCTTGGGACTCGAGGAGGTCAGTCATGGTCAAAATGTATACAACTTCGTGGTGCGGCGATTGCCGCGTCACCAAACGCACTTTGGAGAGTAAAGGAATTGCGTTTGAAGAGATCGACATCGAACACGATCCAGCCGCCGCCGAGATCGTCATGAAAGCCAACAACGGTAAACGCAGCGTGCCGACGCTCGAGTACAACGGGCAAGCCGCCAGCATGAGCGGGTTCTCGCGGGCGAAATTGGATGCGTGGCTCAACGAGGTTGGACTGGCTTAACCTCGAGCGCACTCGAGTCCAGCCGCAGTCATCGCTGCCCGCAATTGCCTGAGCGCATTTTTGCCAATGACGTGCAATTTCAGCAGTTCAGCTTTGGTCATGCCTTATGCCGCTCGAGTTACTGAATTCCCGCATTCTCGAGGGCGCGTCGTGCGGGGCTGGCGAGTTTTGACGGTAGTTCGCTCATGCGACGTGATCGGGGTTCATCCACATCACTTCCCAGATGTGACCGTCCAAATCCTGAAAGCCGTGCTGGTACATGAAGCCGTGATCTTTTGGTTCGGAGTAGGTGTTGCCACCCGCTGTGACCGCCTTTTCGACCATCGTCACGACCTCGACTTTGGAGTCGCACGACAGCGCCACCAGTACCTCAGTCGTCTTTCTGGCATCGGCGATGGCGTTCGGCGTGAAGGTCTGGAAGAACGGTTTCGTCACCAGCATCGCGTAGATGTTTGCGTCGATCACCATGCAAGCCCCGATTTCATTGGTGAATTGGGCGTTGTACGAAAACCCCAGCGCAGCGAAAAAGGCTTTGCTGCGCTCGAGATCACTGACGGGCAGGTTGACGAAGATGTTTTTTGGCATGCAAGTCCTTTGTGGGTGACGCTCGAGTCGCCTCTGCAACTTTTACTCGAGAGCCGCGTTGATTTTCGCTTCCGCCTCAGCCAAATTGATCTCTAAGCTCATCGCCACTTCGGTCACGACCATCTGGCGGGCATCGTCCATCATTTTGCGCTCGGTGGCACTCAAGGTCTTTTCGACATCACGGCGGTAGAGTGTGCCGACGAGTTGAGCGATGGTGAAAATATTGCCTTCAGCCAGCAGCAATTGCTCGCGGCGGTGGCGCGGCGTCCAACCCATCGGCAAATCCAGATCGGGCTTCTCCAGCTTCTCGAGCAGCAACGGCATTTCAGATGACGGCGTGATCCGCCGCAGACCCACGCGCTCGGGGCTGCCGACGGGGACGTGCACGCGCATGCTGCCCTTCATCAGTTCAATTTCAAAATACTCGTTGCTTTGCCCCGCCACTGCCTTGGTGACTCGAGCAATGATTTTACCCGCGCCTTGCGTGGGGTAGACGACTGTATCACCAACCTGAAACGGCTGGTTTTGACTCGAGTTGCTGGGACTTGAGTTGCTGGGACTTGAGTTGCTTGGACTCATGCTGGCCTCCGCGCATCAATGTAAGCGTAAACGCGATACTATACATGGTTCTACGGTTCTCTCACGTCAGCGGTTCGTCTCAACGGGGATGGATTTGCATCTGTACCGCGCATCTGCGCCGCGCCTCGGTAATGCGCGTTGGTCAACTGCCACATCAGGATCATCAAGCCCGCGAATGGCAGCAGCAGCCACTCGAGACCCGCCGCACTGCCCGCTGTGAGCAGTAAGAAATTAAACGTCGTGTGCAAGGCAGCCGCCAAGAGCAAGGCTCGGCGGATCACCCAGCGGCGAGTCGGGGAGAATTTGCGGACGCTCAGCGCGTAGCCCCACGCGCTGGCGAACAGGATGTGCCCGAGCGTAGAGATTGGCCCGCGCAGCAGGATCAAGCCCGCGCCGCCGCTGAGCATATACAGCGCGTTTTCCAAAGTCGCAAAACCGAGTGCGGCGGCCGTGGCGTAGACCAGCCCGTCAATCGGTTCGTCGAACTCGCGGTGCTTGAGCATGGAACTGGCGGCGATCAGCTTGGCGCTCTCCTCGATCAACCCGACCAGTAAAAACATCGTGGTCGCCCCGAACGCGCTCTCTACGCCCGCCTCTAAGAGCGCTGCTGGCACGACCATCGCTGCGCCCCACAGAAACGTGCGAACCAGTAACCACGCGGGTTCTGGGTGGCGGTCACGCCGAATGAAAAACCACAACCAGAACAGCGCTGGGGCAAGTGCGAGCGCGAACAGGGCGGCGAAGTTCATGGGTTGAGGCGAAAGGCAAAGGGCGAAGGGCGAAAGTGAAACCGTGCCTGACGCGCTCGAGGCTCGAGGGTTGTACCGTGCGAAGCTCGAGACCAGTTTGTTCTCGAAGCTCTGTTCTGCCTTTGACCTACCCCTTCGCCTTTCGCCTTTTGCCTGCCCTGACCCCTCATTTCCGCCTCGAGAGTCCCGCGAAATCCCTGACGCGGCGGCTGGCCAGATGCGTCAGTGCCAGTGCCAGTGCGTCGGCGCTGTGGCTCGAGGCGGGGGAGATTTTCAGTTGCAGCATCGCCCTGACCATGAAGATGATCTGCTCTTTGCTGGCTTGGCCCGTGCCGACGAGGGCTTGCTTGACTTCCATCGGGCCGTACTCAAAGACGGGGATGTCCAACTGGGCGCAGGCCAGCATCACCACGCCGACCGCCTCACCGACTTTGAAGGCCGTGCCGGGCTGCGCGTGAAAATACTGCGCTTCAATAGATAAGGCTTCCGGGCGGTGCAGCTCCAAAACGCTCCTGACTGCTTTGTAGATCAGCGCGATGCGCTGCGGGTGCGGGGTTTCCGTGCTGGTTCGCACCAGTTCACTGTGCAGATGCACGGGAGTTTTGCCGTCCTCGCGCACCACACCAATGCCGAGGTTAGCGAGGCCCGGGTCAATGCCAACGACGATCACGCTTGGCAGTCTACTGCTTGGTGGGGCTTGGCTGAATCTCGAGTCAGGCGCGGCTCGCGGGGGTGGGCCGCGCCAGCAAGATCACGCCCGCACTGAGCGCGAGGCTGGCGACCAGCAGCCACAAGGTCAGATCGTAATTGCCGCTGTACGTGTGCAGCAGGCCCGCGATCAATGGCATACTGGCGCTTGTGAGTGCGACGCACAAACTGACTGCGCCGTTGATGCGCCCGTAGACGCCGCTCGGGAAGAGTTCCGCCAGCAGCGCGGCTCTTGTCAGCGTGATCGCGCCGTTGGTCGTGCCGTAGAGAATCAGAAAAACCCAGATCCCCGCGTTGCCGCCTAACGCCAGTGCCAGCACGCCCAGCCCGTGAACGGCGAAGGTCGCGCTCGAGAGCCAGATTAATCCGCTGGTCGAGGTCAGGCCGGTGAAGAAGACTCTGCCAACGAGTTGCAGGATGCCGATTGCGCCCGCAATGGTCGCGGTTATAGCGCGAGTGTACCCGCGCTCGGTCAGCAGCGGCACGAGGTGCGCGGCCAGCACGGCCACCGCCATGCGCCCCAGCGCGAACGCGACAGCGACGATCCAGAACACCCGTGACCGCAACCAATCGGTTTTACTCGATGCCGCCACGCTCGAGCAGACGAGCGTGGCGGGGACTGATTCACTAAGACCGTCCACCGTTTGCGCGACATCGCTCGGGTGGCGGCGCACGACGACCCACAGCGGCAGCGCCGTCAGCCCCATCAGCCCTGCCAAGACGCGTACCGCGCCGCGCCAGCCCAGTGCGCCCAGCAGCCACGTGTCCAGCGGAATGAAAATCGTGCTGGCTAAGCCAGCAACCAGCGTCACGGTCAGGATCGCTCGAGCGCGGTCGCGTTTGAACCACACGGCAATCGCGGTGAAAGCCGGATCGTAAAAGGTCATCGCGCCGGTCACGCCCAAGGATGCCCAAACCGCGTAGAGCATCAGCAGACTAAAGGTTTGCGCCCACAGCAGCAGCAGCGCCGCCGCCGCGACCGACCCCAAGCTCATCACGACCCTCGAGCCGTGCCGATCGAGTACGCGCCCAATCAGTGGCGCGACCAGCCCACCGATGATCGCCGACAAGGACAGTGCGCCGCTGGTCTGGGCGCGGTTCCAATTCAACTCCAGTTCCATCGGCTGCACGAACACCGCGAAGCTATAAAAAAGCACGCCGTAAGCGACGGTGGTGCTGAACGCCATCGTCCAGACCATCCGCCAGCCGTGAAAGGCTCGAGTCATCGCTTCTCGAGCCGTGCTGGAAAGGGATTCTCCAACCTCGCTGGGAAGCAGTTCGTCAGTCTAGAGAGGGCGCGTTTCAAGTCTGCTCGAGCGCCCCGATGCGCTTGACTGCCTCGCCGATTTGCTCCAAGCTGCACGCGTAACTCAAGCGCACGCGCCCCGGCGCTCTGAAATCCGTGCCGGGGACGACGGCGACGCGGGCCCGCTCCAAGATGATTTTGGCGGCTTCGGTTTCATCCGCGTGAATCCGCGTGGTGTCCGCCAGCACGTAGAACGCGCCTTCGGGCGTCGGGGTCGGCAAACCAATTGCGTTCAAGCCCGTGACAATCGCGTCGCGCCGCTCACGAAACGCCGCTCGAGCCATCTCGATGTACGCGTAACTGTCGCCCAGCGCCGCAATCGTCGCCCACTGCGCGATCGTGTTGGCGTTGCTGGTGCATTGCCCCTGAATCGCGTCCATCGCCTTGATGACATGCGCGGGCCCCGCCACGAAGCCGATCCGCCAGCCGGTCATGCTGTAGGCTTTGCTCGCGCCATTGACCGTGATGACGCGCTCTGGATTGAACTTGGCAGCGCTGACGGGCAGCTTGCCCGTGTAGGTGATGTGCTCGTACATCTCGTCCGCCATCACCCAGAGGTCGTGTTTCTCAGCCAATTCCATCACGGCTTCAATCAAGCTGTCCGCGTACACCACGCCCGACGGATTGCTGGGGCTGCAAAGAATAATCATCTTCGTCTTGGCGGTCACCGCCGCCGCCAATGCCGCGACCTCGAGCTGATAACCGTCCTCGGCCCGCGTATCCACGAAGATCGGCACGCCACCGAACAGCCTGACTTGCTCCGGGTACGTGACCCAGAACGGTGCGGGGATAATCACCTCGTCACCGGGGTTGATTAAAGCGAAGCAGGCGTTGAACAGCGCTTGCTTGCCGCCGGTCGTGACTTGGATCTGGTTGATCGCGTACTCGAGAGAGTTCTCGCGCTTGAATTTTTCGGCAATCGCTTCGCGCAGTTCCGGCACACCGAGCGTCGGCGTGTACTTGGTTTTGCCCGCGATGAGCGCAGCCCGGGCTGCGTCTTTGATGTGCTCGGGCGTGTCGAAGTCCGGCTCTCCGGCTGCCATGCTGACGACATCCACGCCGGCGCGTTTCAGCTCCAAAGCGCGGGCGGTCACGGCGACGGTGCTCGAGGGTTTGAGGGTCTGCGTGGCGCTGGAAAGTGCTTTCATTGCGGGTGATTATAAATCGCCAGCGGTTGGGATTTTGAGCGCGGCTCGAGCTGCACTGACTTGAGTCGTACTGACTTGAGTTGCACTGGCCCAAGCTGCACTGGCTCGAGTGTGCACATCGGTTGCGCGGCGCGTGAGGGGATCAGCCGCGTTCGGGGATCGACAGCTCGCGCGGCCAGCGATCGCGCTGTGCAAACTCGAGCGGAATCGCCAAATGCATCGTCAGCCCGTGCCCGAAGCGGTTCTCGCTCCACAAGCGCCCGCCACTGGCTTGCACGATCGCGTGGGCGACGTAGAGCGCGATGCCGGCCCCCTCGCCGGTCTTGCGGGCATCACGCGAGAATTTCTGGTAAAGCCGCGCTTCCTGATCCGGGCGTAGCCCACCGCCGCTGTCACTGACGCTGGCCTCGAGTACAGCGCTACCCGCTTCCAGAGTTCCACGCACGCGGATGTGGACGCCCACGTCGCCGCCGCTCGGGGTGTAACGCACCGCGTTGGAGACGAGGTTCTCGAGCACCAAGCCAATGCGTTCCAGATCGATGGAGACGCGCTGTGAGTCGGGCAGCTCGAGGTGAAAATTGAGCTTTTTCTCGCTCGCCAGTCGCTCGAAACGCTCGAAGCGCTGCCTGAAGTTGAGCGGCGTGCTGGTGGGACGCAATTCAAACAATCCAGCCTCAAGGTTAGAGGCGATCAGCAGGTTCTGCACGGTTTGATAGAGGGTTTGCGAGGCGGCTTGGGTGGTTTGCAAAAAATCGGCTTGTTCCGCGCTGAGCGCACCCGCCACACCAGCCAGCATCAGCTCCACAAAGCCGATGATCGAGGTCAGCGGTGTGCGAAGTTCGTGCGAGACGACGCCGAGAAACTCGGCCTTGCTGCGCTGCGCCGCATCGAAGGCGCTGACATCCTGCAACACGACGACGGTGCGCTCATTGCTGCGCTTGGTCAGCACTTCAAAGCGCTCCGCGCCGATCATCAGGCTCGAGGTTTCGCGCTCCAAGGAGGCCCGCACCTGCGCGGGCAGTTGAGGCAATGTGAAGTGCCGCGCGATGCCCAGCAGTGTGCGAGCGGCGGCGTTGGCGCGGCCCGCGCCCGCTCCTCGGCTGGGCATCAGCTCCGGGATCAACGAATCTGCCGGCGAGTCCTCGAGCACTAATACGCCCTCGGCCAGATGCTCCAGTACGTCTTCCAAGCGCTCAGATTCGCTTTTCAAGCTGTGCAGCAACTCCAGATTGTCCAGCACCAGCGCGATTTGCCCGGCGATGCCCTCGAGCTGCTTGATCTGCGCGGCACTGAACGGCTCGGGTTGCAAGGCGTGGATCGCCCCGACGAAGCGCTCACCGCTGACGAGCGGCACGCTGAGCATCGCGTTCTGCCCGAAGGTCGCGGCTTCGACTCGAGTCTCGTGGCTTTGGGCAATGTCAGGGGTCAAATGCGTCTGACGACTCTGGCTCAGCGCGGTCGTCAGGTTATCCTCGCCCGCTGGGTAACGCAGTTCCACGGGTGAACAGCTCGAGGAGATCACGCGGGTCTCTAAACTCTGGCGCACTTCAAAAACCGTGATGAAGCAGTTTGCCCCGACGTACTCGCGCACGGCCGCGCACAATTGACGCAGCGATGCTTGCGGCTCGCGGCTGAACGGCGCGGCGAAAGCCCGCCCGAGATCCGCGAGTTGACTGGCCTCGAGTTCGCGCTGATGCAGCGCCCGCAACGCGGCGATGTTCCCGAGCGCGATCGCCGCCTGCGCCGCGACCGTCACCAGCAAACTGACCTCGAGCGCTCGCGCCCCCGCGACCTCGAGCGCCCCAATCGCGCGGGTCTGATCGCCGGTGACGATTCGCATGGGAACCGTCACCGTACCCTCGGCGATGTCTGGTAAGGCGCTTTTGACAACGCGCAGCAGCGTGTTACTGGCTGGCACGTCGTCCTCACCCAGCCATTGGCACTGCCCGCCGCCGGCGGTCATCACGACCCGCACGTCTCCTGCGACCCGCAAAGCGACGCGCATACAAACCGGCCCCTCGGCTCGAGGGGACACAAAGCCGCTCAAGTTGTCCAACAGCCGCTCGAGCACCGCTCGCTCGTCGCTCGCCTGCATGACCTGCCGACCGACGCTGTAAATCAGTTGCAATTCACTGGCTTTTTGCTGCGCGAGGCTGCGCTCGAGTGCTGCGGACTCGTACAGCCGGGCGTTTTTGATCGCCAGCGCGGCCGCATCGGCGTACTCGCGCAGGTGAACCGCGCCGCTCGGGGTGCGCCCAAAGTGCGATACGACCAGCAGGCCCAGCACCGCGAAGTGCTCGCAAGTGGGGCATTGACTCTGGCGGGTAGCGAGCGTCGCTTTGGGAAAGACGTTGCAGCGCGATTCCGGCTGCATCCAGCACTGCGTCACGCCGCCAGCCGCGCTGCTGTCCGCCAGCGGCAGCAGCGTCAAGCCAGAGCGCTGCATAACCAAACCGCCGAACAGCGCCTCCAAGTACACCGGGTCTTTGATCTCGAGCTGCGCCCCGATCAAATGCTGATTGACTGGCGGTTTACACAGGTACACATTGGCCGCTTGAAATCCCATGCCCGGCGCAATCGCTTTGGTCAGCAGCGCCAAGACTTTCTCTAAACTCAGATCGCTCAGCAGCGCCTTATGAAACGCGTTCAACCCCTCCAAGTCGCTCGTGGCGCGGCGCACCTGTGCCTGCGTCCATGCTCGAGAGCGGGCGATGATGAAGGCGAGGCTCAAGGAGAGCGCGATCATGGCGATCCACACGCCCGCACCCACGTGTTCTAACTCCGTCAACATCAGAGGGTGCTCCTAGGGGAAAACGTACTCTTCGCACCGTCACCGAACTCTGACGGAAGTCTTACAACAGGCATTGTACAAACAGGGCTACACGTAAACACGAGGTTGACTGAATGTTGCATCCTCGAGCACGCCCTTGTTCTCGAGCGCTGCGCTTTGTGGCGGTGAGCGTGCTTCACCATTCGCGCCGCGTGATACGTTGCTTGGCATGATCGTCCAGCTCGCCCAGCGAGACGCCCCCGTCGACCCAAGTGAGCTATTGCGCGAGTTCAAACCCACGCCGCGCTTTCAAACGGTGCGGTTCTCGAGCTACCTGCCCAATCCCGCGTTCGCGTCGCAAGTCGCCGCCATGAAGAAGCTCGAGGCGGTCGCCACGCAGCCTCGAGCCAAGCAGGGGTTTTTACAGCGCCGCCCTGTGATACTGCCGAGCGTGTATTTGGATGGCGGTTTCGGGGTCGGTAAAACGCATTTGCTAGCGGCGACCTTTCACGGATTTCACGGGCGCAAGTTTTTGCTCTCCTTCGCGGAGCTGACCTTCACGATTGGGGCGCTGGGGATGCGTGAAGCTGTCAAGGCGTTTTCGCAAGCCGAGCTGATCTGCATCGACGAATTTGAGCTGGATGATGTCGGCAATACGCTGGTCGTCTCAAAGTTCTTGGGCGAGCTGATCCCGCGTGGTGTGCGCTTCGTGGCGACCTCCAACACGCTGCCCGAGCAACTGGGCGAAGGTCGTTTCAACGCCGACGATTTCAAACGCGAGATTCAGGGGATCGCCGGTCACTTTGAAACGCTGCGCGTGGACGGCCCCGATTACCGCCACCGCGATGGGCTGGCCGCGCCTGTGCTGATTTCAAATCACGATCTCGAGCGGGCGTTCGAGGGTTTCGCGGGCGTGAAAGCGCTCGAGACCTTTGACGGCTTGCTGACGCATCTGGCGCGGCTGCATCCGATCAGGTTTTCAAAATTGCTCGAGGGGATCGACGCGGTGTTTTTACAAGATTTGCACACGATCCATAAGCAGGACGACGCGCTGCGCTTCGTGCATCTGATCGACAAGCTCTATGACCGCGAGATCAAACTGTTCGCCAGCGGTGACTCGTTGGAAAGGCTGTTTCCAGCTTCGTACAAGGACGGCGGGTACGCCAAGAAGTACGCTCGCTGCGTCTCGAGGCTCGGGGAGTTGCTGCGCGAGAGTAGTAATCTGGGGGCGTGAAAGTTCGTTGGACTGAAACCAGTTTGCGCTTGCGAATCACGCCCGCTGAACTTGAGTTGCTGCGCGATCATCGCGCTGTGATCGCCACGATGAGCGTCGGTGCGTGGCAGGTTTTTCTCAAAGGTGGGCCGTGGCAGACGCAACTGCTGACTCGAGGGTCGCAAGTGCACGTTCACCTGTCAAGCGCTGATCTAGCCGCGCTGCTCGAGCCGACCTGTGAGGGCGTTTATTTGACGCGAGATAGTTTCAAGTATTACGTCGAGAAGGACTTTCCTTGCGAGCATCCGCGCCCAGTCGAGGTCGCGCTCGAGCCAGCACTCGAGACGACGCAGACCTTCCCGCGCCCGGCGTAATTCTCATAAAAACTTTTTTTATGAGTGTTGTGTGAACAAAACCGCCTCGAGCGATGTGATTTCTCATAAAACTTGGGCTGCTGCGCTCATCTGCGGGGTAGATACTGACCCCAGCAGAGGAAACCCCCTCCTCGAGCTGAAATCAAAAAATAGCAACGCCCCGGAGCGCGGAAAACTCTGGGGCGTTTGCTTTGGACAGCCAGCTTCTCGAGTGAGCGCAGGTGAAGCCCAACTTCCAAACCTGCTCGAGGGCAATCGTCATTCACCTGACCCTCTACGGATGCCTCAACCGAGCATTGACCCGTGCAACGGGGGCCGATGACCTATACTTCTAGCCGTGAGCCAGCAGACCCTCGATCACCTCGTCGAACTCTACGAGTACAAGGTCATGGACGTGCTCAGTAAGCGTGAACCACGCGGTGGCAAAACCAGCGTGCGCGAACTGCGCGAACTGCTGACCAACTCGAGCCTCAACGGGGCGTTGCTGCGGCGATTCCGCGAATCCGACCGTAAACTCCGCGAGCAATCGGTGGTGCAGCACGTCAACATGCACGTGATCGAAGAAAAAGGCTTGGAGATCAGCATCGGTTTGGAAGCCAGCGGGTCAACGTTACCCGCTACGGCCAACTCGCCAGAGTTCATCCAAGCCGCAACCGATCTGGATTTCAGCGCTCCGCTGGACGACGAGCGCAGCATGCTGCGCGAACTGGGTTTGAAAGCGTGGGAAACCGATTTCATCGACGAACTGCGCGACTCCGGCCGCAAGTTCAAAAACGAGACCAGCCGCCCGACGCTGCGGCTGATTTACTCGCTGATGCACAACTTGGATCAGTACGCCGAGAACCCCAATTTTGCGACCGATATCAACCTCTCCAAATTTAAAGTCATCTCCGAAGTCCCAGCCGCCAACGATTCGCTGATCAGCTTCGCCAACATGGACGTGATCGACGAACTGATGGCAGGTTTCGCATCGCACTGCGTGCGGTTTTCTATTCACTACCCCAAATTCAGCTTAGCGAACACCGAAACCCTGCCGTACCTGCGGCGCTTCGCGCTCGCCGTCGCCAACGACCCCAGAGCCGGTGCGCCACTGCCACTGCCGAACCCCAGCCCACGCGAGATCACCAATGCGCTGGAAAGCGCCCGCAGTGAGAACACCTCGAGCGAGATCAAGCGCCAGACTTTAGAGCGCCTAAAGCACCAACTCGACGCGGCGCTGGCGCAGGAGCGCGAAATCACCGTGCAAGCTCACTCCGAGCGCAAGAACTTACTCGCGGCACTCGAGGCGCTGTTCGCGTACTTGAGCGAACGCCTGCCCGCCCGCTTGGGTGGGCGCGGAGCAGACGCGATTGCGCCCGCCAAAGTTTTCGGCGCACTGAACGAAGACCAGCGGCTGGAAACAGTCGGTGAGCAAGACAAATTGCTCGCCGTGCGCTTGTCGCGTCCGGGTGGTGTGAAACTGGGCGGCATCGAACTGCACTGGTCGCAACGCCCAGAAGGTTGGGTGCTGGAGCTGAACGGTGCTGAGTACCCTTTGAGAAAAGAGGTCGTGACGATTCCCACCGAGCGCCTGCAACTGCGCGTCGTCACCGTGCAAGGCGCTGGGGCGAACTACGCGCTTCTCGAGGTGCGCGACCGCGAGGGCGGCAGCTTGTGGGGCCTGATCGCGCTGGCCCGCTGCACGGCCGTACTGCTCGAGCCGAGCCTCAAATACCTCAACATGCGCCTTTTACGCGCCGCCGCGTCGTGGGTGCGCGACCGCCGGATCGAAGCCAGTGAACACGGTTTTGAAAACGCGCAGGTCTACGCAACCGCGCCCGCCGACAACCTCAGCCGCTTCGCCAAGAGCGCCAGTGAAAAGCTCTTGGAGCGCTTGAAACGCTTCCCCGATGCGACCGTGGAACGGGCCTTCACCACAGCGGCTGAAACGCTCGGTGAAGAGGGCGGCATGGAACGCGCCACGCTGCTGACCAGAGTCTTCTCGGCTGCCATGCACAGCGCGACCGGGGAAGTCACTGAAGGGCTGGAGGTCAAAAAAGCGGGCGAGGTGATTGTGCTCGCGTACCGAGGCGAGCCAGTCACCGTGCGCGTGATGGGACGGGCCTTCATGATCCGCACCGACAACATGGGACGCGTGTTCGCGTTTGCACCCGGCGGTGGCGGCCGCGCCCTTGAGGACGTGCTGGCGATCAACGTCCCCGGCGGCTTCGTGCTGCTGGCCCGCGAGGGTTTGCGCGTCGCGGCCAGCTTCGTGCAGATCGCTTGATTCGCATCGCTCGAGACTCGAGGGTCGCAGGAGCTGGCCGCTCGGCTCGAGCCGTGTTTTACGCTGAAAATTGCTGCGTTCACCGTTCAAAGCTCACCGTTCAAAAATGATTTTGCCATCGACCATCGTTAGTTGCGAAACGGTTTTTTCGATCAGGTTGGGATTGACCTCCAAAATATTCTGACTGAGCAGGGCGAGATCGGCCTTGTTGCCGACCACGATCTGCCCAAGCCCTTTGAACGGCAATGACGCGGCCGCCCCTCGGGTGTACATATTCAGCGCTTGCTGCACCGTGATCGCCTGATCCGCGTTGAGCGGCGTGGCGTTCGCGGTGTCTTTGCGCGTCACGGCACGCTGCATTGCCTCGAAGGGATTGAAGGTGCTGACCGACCAGTCGCTGCCACCCGCGAGGATCGCGCCAGTGTCGGCGATGGCTTTGATCGGGTAGACGTTTTTGTATCGCGCTGCGCCCATGAACGGCTCGAGGGCTTCAACCGTGTAATTTTCTCTGAAAGCCCAATCCGCTTGGAAACCCGCGATGACGTTATTGGCTTTGAAGCGAAAGAAGTCTTTCGGGTCGATGACTTGCAGGTGAACGATTTGGTTGGGCAGGCCACTTGGCGCACCGCGCTTGCGGGCGTACTCGAAAGCGTCCAAGGCCGTGCGAACGGCGCGATCCCCGATGGCGTGAACGTGCAGCGAAAACCCGGCTTTTTGCAAGGCGAGGGCTTGCTGTTTGAACAGCGTCGGATTGACGTAGAGTTCGCCTCGGTTCTTGGTGGGCTTGCCGTTTGAACCGAGGTACGGCTCGAGCATCGCGGCAGTCCAAGTCGGGGCTTCGATCACCCCGTCGGCGAAGACTTTGACCTGATCGACTTTCAACCAGTCCGCACGTGCTGGATGTTTCTTGACGAAACTGATCACTTCAGCCGCCAGTTTGTCCCCAGTCAAGGTCATGTCCCTGAGCACGAATGATCCAGCGATCCGCAGGCTTCGTGCGCCACCGGCCATGATTTTTTCGTAAACCACTTGGTTTTCCTCGGCCATAGCCGGATCACGAATCGCGGTCAAGCCCAGACTGGTGAATTGCGGAAGTAACTTCAGCAGCGCGGTAGCCCCTTCAGCCGTGCTTGGTTGCGGAATCAAAGCAGCCACGAAGCCCAAAGCGGCATCGATCAGCTTCCCGGTCGGTTTGCCTCGTGCGTTTCTGACAATCTTGCCACCCGCAGGATCTTTGGTCGCTGCCGTGATCTTGGTCAGCAGCAAGGCTTTAGTGTTGAGCCAGCCGGTGTGCCCATCCGAACCAATCAGCACGGCGGGACGACTCGAGATCAGTTTGTCGATGTCCTTGGCATTGGCTTCAAGCCCAGCCGGGTTGACGTTGATAACCTCGAACCATTTGTGACTTGGCGCTGGGTTGTCTTTAAGACAAGTGTCGACGATGGGTTTCATTTGTTTCAGCGTCAGGTTGGCATCGTTGAACGTGCATTTGTCGACGCTGGTCGCTCCGCCTGCGGCGTGAATGTGTGCATCGATCAAACCGGGAATCAGCAGCCTCCCTTTGAGATCAATCACCCGTGTCGTACTGGCAATAAACGGTTCCACGGCAGCCTCATCGCCAATGGCAACGATGGTGTTGCCCTGCACAGCCACAGCGCTCCCCATGGTTTGCGCGTCATCGGCGGTGTACACGATGCCATTGCGAAAGACGAACGATGCGGGCGCTTGAACGCGTTTAGAAGCGCCAAAACCCTGACCAACAACGATTAATGCAACTGCGGCGAGCAAAAGGCGCGGCATGGTCGTGCTTGGATTGAACATGAACCTATTGTAACGAATGTTATACGAATTCCGGAAAATTCCTTAAGAATTTTCTGCCCTAGAGGGCATAGGAAAAACTACGGATTCCGTGCTGAACGCAATCTATTTGCAAAAATAGATGAAGTGATTTAACGGAATCCGTATTATCAAGCGCCAACAACTCGGCAACAGCTAAATTTCGCACTGCTCGAGAATCCATGACCCTCGAGCAGTGGCCGGTCAAATGACAGTGAAATCAAGAATCTC
>JANYHH010000068.1 GCA_025359505.1 Deinococcales bacterium | reverse complement strand
GTCTTGGGCGGTAGGACAGGTATTGTTTCGCGCCGTAACGCACGACCGCATCTACGAAATCAGTCACGACGCCAGCCGCAACCGCGCCATGCATCGCCGCACCACGGGCACTGGCATGCGTCACGTTGGGGACATTGACTGGCTTACCGGTCACATCAGCCATCAGTTGCATCAGCAGTGGATTGCGCTCAGCCAACCCGCCGGTGACAACGAGTCGTTCGATCTCGATTCCTCCGCTCTCGAAGGTCTCGATCACGCGGCGGGTTCCGTAGCACAGCCCCTCGAGCAGCGCTCGGTAAATGTCAACTGGTGTCGTGGTGAGGGTCATGCCGAGGATCAAGCCCGATAGCTCGGTGTCGTCCAGCGGGGTGCGGCAACCGTTCCACCAATCGAGCGCGACCAGTCCGGACTGCCCCGGTTCGAGGTCGGCCGCCCGGGCGTTGTAATGCGCGAAGCTTGCGCCATCGTTGGGGCCGTTCGGAAAGGAGCGTATGAACCAATTGAGCAGATCACCGAACCCCGCCTGCCCGGCTTCGTACCCCCACAGTCCGGGGACGATACCGTCCATGACGATGCCGGCAATGCCTTGAACCTCCAGACATCGCGGCTCGAGCAGCATATGGCAGGCGCTTGTGCCGGTGATGATCGTCAGCGTCCCGGGAGTACTGACGCCGACGGCCGGAACGGCCGCGTGTGCATCGATCGTTGCAACCGCCACCACCGGGTTTGACTTTAACCCGGTGGTCTCGAGCCACTGGGTCGTCAATCTACCGGCGCTCGAGCCGACGGCCACGGGTTGGGTCAACCGCGATAAAAGGTCAATGCCGAACGGATCGCTGGGGTAGCCCTCGCTGGCTTGATAGTGGGCTTTGTAACCAGCCAAGCAGGCACTGCGGGTTTGGGTGCCGGTCAGTTGCCAGACCAGCCAATCGCCGGCTTCGATAAAATACGCCGTCTGCGCCCACAGTTCGGGTGATTCGAGTGCCAGTTGTGCAGCCTTGGCCGGCAGCCACTCCGACGAAGTTTTACCGCCGTACCAGCGCAGGTACGCCCCGGCTGCGGCATTGATCGCATCGGCCCGCGATTGGGCGGCGTGGTGCTTCCAGAGCTTGACGTATGCGTGCGGCTCTGCGGGATATAAACTCGAGAGCGGCGTACCGTCGCTCAGGGTCGGCAATGGCGTAGAGGCCGTGAAGTCAATCCCGACGCTCAGCACCACGCCGTCAGTGGGCACGAATGTTGCCAAATGCGACAGCAGCACTTGGGCGGCCTCGAGGTAATCTGAGGCGTCTTGCAGCGCCCACTCCGGTGGCAGCCGTGCGCCGTCCTTCAAGGAACGGTCCATCACGCCGTGGCGGTAGGCGTGAACGAACTCCGCCTGCAACTCGCCCGACGACGCCTCGAGCAGCACCCCTCGAGCCGATTCCGTGCCGTAATCTAAGCCGATCAGGTACTCACGCACGGTGTCTCCTCGTTGATTTATATTGCCGCACGATGGTGTTCACAAGTCTCTATTTTCTCTGGTCGGAGCATATTGCGTAAACACGTTGCCCGGCGCGAGTTTCCACGTCGGATCGAGTGAACGCTTGACCGCCCGCATCTGTTCGATGCCCGCACGGTCATATAACTGCTCGAGCAGCCGCTGCTTGACGGGGTTGCGTCCGACGCCGTGTTCGGCGAGCGGGCAGCCGCCGAGTTCGATCACCGCCCGCCCACACGCCAGAATGGCCTCCTTGCCAGCCTGCACGTCCGCCAAACTGGTTGGAATGACGTTCGGGTGCAGGTTCCCGTCGGAGGCGTGTCCCCAGATCGCGTGATCGAGGCCCCGGGCGCTGAACGCGTCGCGGAACAGCTCGACCATCTGCGGCAACTGCGCGAACGGCACGATCATGTCCGCACCGACCTTGGTGATCGGTGCGTTCAGCGCAGATTTTAGGCGGGCGACTTTCGCATTGACCGCGTCCGGAACCGCTTCACGTAAGCTGAGCAACACGGCTGCTCGCTGCGGATCGTCCGGCAGCGCCAGTTCGCTCGTGCGGTACACACCGGCCGCGTCGAGCAGCCGCGCGAAGCGCACCAGTGCTGGAGCCTCGCTGCGGTCTGGCTCGAGGGCGCTGGCGAGGTCGTCGCGGGCGCGGTGCAGCGCTGCGGGCGGTAGTTCGAGTTGCACCAGCAGCACGGCCGTCGTCTCGAGGGGCAGAGCCACACCGCTGCGGGCAGCGCGGCCGTCCTCGCGCAGCAACTCGAGACTGCGGACATCCAAATACTCGATGGCGCTGACCTCGAGACCCTCTGCGCCGCTGCGCGACTTGAACGCCGCTTGGCGCAGCTCGCCAGTCAACTCGAGCGCTTGGGTTTCGCTGCGGCACGCGATCAAGGCCACGCAGACGAACGGAGCGGGCGAGACCACATCAATCACCACCTCGGTGATGACCCCGAGCGTGCCCTCCGCGCCGATGAACAGATCGATCAAGTCCATGCCCGGCGCTGCCCAGTAGCCGGCCGAGCGTTTGGCGACCGCCGGCATTTGGTAGGTTGGCACGGGAACGCGCAAGCGCCCCGTGCGCGTCTCGATCACGAAATCTGGATCAGCGAGGCACTGCCCGCGCTCGAGATCGAGGACTTCGCCGCTCGCCAGCACGACCGTCAAGCCCCGCACCCAGTCGCGCGTTGCGCCGTATTTGAAGGTCGCTGGCCCGGCCGCGTTGGTGGCCACCGCGCCGCCCAGTTGAGCGCCGCTGTACGACGGCACGGGCGGGTAGTAGCGTCCGTTGGAGGCGAGCCAGCCTTGCAGCCGCTCGAGAACGACGCCCGCCCCAACGTGCACGCCGTTCGCGCCGATAGAGAGGGTCGCGTCGAAACGCTCCAAACTCAGCACCAACTCGCCCATCGGCGTCGCGCCGCCCGTCAGTGACGACTGCGAGCCGACGGGCAAAACTTGGACGTGTGCGCTCAGCAGCGCCGAGACCGCTGCCTCGTCGCGCGGACGCGCCAACCCCAGCGCGTAGCCACCGGGGTAATGCGCGGCATCCTCGAGCACACCAGCCAGTGCGCCCGGACTGGCGGCGATTTCAAGCGCTCGAGCCGGGCCAGAGGCTGGGTGTGGCGGGCGGGTCACGACGCGGTTGCGCTTGGTTGCGGGCATGTTGACCTTTCGTGCGACACGGCGTCTCGAGGAGGCTGGGCTGCGTTGATTGCTCGAGCGATGGCGATCTCGCCCGGGTCGGAGCAATGAATCGCCCCAAGCTCGATTTCAACAAAATATATCATCAAGCCAGCTTCATGTGATTAAATGTTGACATTCGCTCGAGCGACGTGTATCGTTTCGGCACGTCCAATTCAAATCCTGTCCTCGCTCGGCGGTTCTGAGTTCGATCATGTTGCGTTTGCACGCCGATCAGCAACACACGGACAGTCACCACCCCGATCGATCACCGACTCAAACCTTGCCCTCGAGAGGTCTCCTATGCTGGCAGAGGAACGACGCCGAAAACTGCTCAATCTCACGGCCGAGCGCGGTCGGGCCCGCATCGCCGATTTAGCTGGGACGTTCGGCGTGTCCGAAATGACGATTCACCGCGACGTGCTGCTGCTCGAGTCGCAGGGCTTCGTGCGTCGGATGCACGGCGGCGTGGCTCACGTCGGCGTCGAGGAAACCCCGTACCGCGAACGCATCGTGCAGCAGCACGCGCAGAAGCAAGCCATCGCCAGAGCGGCCGCGCGGCTGATCCAGCCGGGCTGGACGATTTACCTGTCGCCGGGCACGACCACAACCGAAATCGCCCGCGTGCTGCCCAAGACCGATCTGACCGTCGTCACCAACAGCCTGCCGATAGCCCAAGAGCTGATGACGACCACCGACCTCGAGATCGTGCTGACCGGCGGTCACATTCGCCGCCACGCCGAGGCGATGGTTGGTGAGGCGGCCGAAGCCAGCATCTCGAAAATGTTCATCAATCTCGCGTTCGTCGGCGCGACCGGACTCGACATCGAGGCCGGGCTGAGCGTCTACTCAGAAAGCGAAGTGCGGGTGCTACTGCACGTTTTGCGGGCCAGCCGCAAAACGGTCATCGTCGCCGACTCGAGCAAATGGGGCGAGGTCATGGGCCCGAGCGTCGTGCCACTGGCGAACGTTCACGCGCTGATCAGCGATCCGCAACTGCCGCTCGAGGCGATTCGCTACCTCGAGCAGAATGATGTCACGGTCATTCTGGCGGGGCACGCTGATGCGTGAAGTTCCGCCTGATTCGGAGGTTAACCCATGAAAGCCCTGTTTCTCGATGCGCCCGGACGCCTGCGCCTCGGTGAGTACGAAGAGTCCGCCAGCCCAGACCACTTGCGCTTGCGCGTGCAAGCCGTGACGATCTGCGGCTCAGACCTGCATTACTATAAAGAGGGCGCGATCGGCTCGAGCGTTGCCATACAGCCGCACATCTTGGGACACGAGTTCAGCGCCATCATTGACGACGAGCGCGGCGCGGCGTTTGGCTTCCCGATGGGCACGCTGGTCGCGGTCGACCCGAGTGAACCGTGCCATCACTGCGAGTGGTGCGAGCGCGGCGAGTACAACCTCTGCCCGAACGTCAAGTTCTCCGGCTCAGCCCCGATTCACGGCGCACTGCGCGAGGTGTTCTACGCCCGCCCGGAATCGCTCTTCAAACTGCCCGCTGGCTTTGACAGCGCCGACGCCGCGCTGCTCGAGCCACTCGGCGTGGCGATTCACGCGATTGATCTCGCCAAGATTCGGCTCGGCGCGACGGTCGCGGTCGTCGGCGCGGGCGCGATTGGGCTGCTGCTGCTGCAACTCGCCAGAGTCGTCGGCGCGAGTGAGGTTCACGCGCTCGAGCCACTGGCGTACCGCCGCGAACTGGCGCTGCGACTCGGCGCGGACAGCGCCCACGGCACCCCACAAGAAGTCCTAAGCGCCACGAGCGGGCGCGGCGTGGACGTGGTACTCGAGGCGACCGACTCCCCGAGCGGCCCTGAAAGCGCCTGTGCGGTCGCCCGCATCGGCGGCAAGGTCGTGCTGGTCGGCATTCCCGACGGCGATCAGTTCACGCTGACGGCCGCGCAGGTGCGCCGCAAGGGGCTGACGATCAAACTCTCGAGGCGCATGGGTCACGTCTACCCCAGAGCGATTCAGTTACTGGCGCAACAGCGCGTCGATGTCAAAGCCATTGCCACGCATCACTTCACCTTAGAGAACGCGCCGCAGGCTTTTGTTCTACAAGCCGAGCGCGGGGACGGCGTGATCAAAAGCGTCGTCCATCTCGAGGACTGACCGCGCCCGAGTTCGCCTCACCTGAATTGAATTCCACGTTCACCACTGCACAGCTCGTCACCGTACCGCCCCAGCGAAGGCAGCCGCCACTGCCTCGGCTGAGGTTCGTGAAAGGAGGGAAGTTACCAAAACCACAGCGTCGCAACCGCCCTCAACCCCAAGCCTACTCGAGGTCGCCAGCTCAGGCCCGGTACTGCCGTGGAAACACGTAGCACCCGGATTGTTGGGCAGCGCACCAACCACGAAAGAGGTCACCCAACCATGAAGAACGCAGTCAAAATCGGTGTCGCCGTCGGTGTGGCCGCCATCACAGGCGCGGCGCTGCTCGGCGCTCAAGGAACCGCCCAAGCCACGTGGTCGGTGACCGAAGCCGCCAAGCCTTACGCGGGCACGACGATCAAGGCCGTGTATCTGGATCGCCCCGGTTATAAAGCGGCCGACAAACTGCTGCCCGAATTCGAGAAACTGACCGGCATCAAAGTGACGAGTGAAGTCATTCCCTATGAAAACACCCGCGAGAAAATGGTGCTCGATTTCACCTCGAAATCCGCGACTTACGATGTCGCGCTGACCGATGTGGTCTGGATCGGCGAGTACGCCGCCAACGGCTGGCTCGCGCCGCTCGAGAAGTTCACCAAAGACCCTAAATTGGCTGACCCGGCGCTCAACTTAAGCGGCTTCTTCCCGATTCTCTTGGATTCGTTCGGCACGTGGGACAAGAAGCTTTACGGACTGCCTTTTGACAACTACGCGGGACTGCTGTTTTACAACCGCTGCATGCTCGAGAAGGCCGGCTTCAAAGCCCCGCCGAAGACTTGGGACGAGTTGATGACGAAATACGCGCCAAAGCTGACCAACGCCAAAGCCGGTCAGTACGCCTACGCGCTGCAATCGCGGCGCGGCGAGACGCAGAGCGCCGACAGCTTCATGCGGATGCTGTGGCCATTCGGCGGCAGCCTGATTGACGCCAAGACTTTCGAGCCGAACCTGCTGTCAGTTGCTTCACAAAAGGGTTTGCAGTTCAGGCAAGACCTGATGAAGTACATGCCGCCGGGCATCGTTGACTACGACCACAACGAGGCCGTCAACGCCCTCAACCAAGGCAAAGTGGCAATGATTACCGAGTGGAGCGCCTTCAACGGCACGCTCAACGACCCCAAAGCCAGCAAGATCGGCAAGTGCCTCGCGGTGGCCACCGAGCCAGCCGGGCCCGCCGGCATCAAGGGGGCGCTCGGCGGCTTCAGCTACGGCATCAACGCCTCGAGCGACGAGAAAAAGCAGGCGGCCGCGTACCTGTTTATCCAGTGGATTACTTCTGAGGCCAAAGCCAAGGACTACGTTCGCGCCGGTGGCGTCAGCGCCCGCAAGAGCGCCTACAACGACCCCGCGATCCAACGCGCCTACCCGTTCACCGTGCCGATGGTCAAAGCATGGAACCAAGGCAACCCCGTCTTCCGCCCGCGCTTCCCCGAATGGCCGGCGATCTCTGAGATCGTCGCGCAGATCGGCACGGAGATGATGCTCGGTAAGGTCAGCGTCAAGGACGGCGCGACGCAGATCAACACTAAGGTCAAAGAAATCCTCACCAAAGCCGGCTATTACAGCGGTGCGAAACCCAAGTTGCAGTAACCACCGCTAACTCGAGTGCCGCTCTTCAACACTGCGGCGCTCGAGCTGGACGTTTCACAGTCAGGAGCATCCTCGTGAGCGACGACATCAGATCAATAGGCGGACAAGCGCTGGTGGAGATCGGCGCGGTCTTTGAACGCCTCGCGCCGGATGCGAGCGAGCCGCTGCTCGAGGCGATCCTGAATGCGAGGCGGATTGCGACTTACGGCGTCGGACGCGAGGGGCTGATGATGCGGGCGCTGTGTATGCGCCTGTTTCACTTGGGGCTAGACGCCCACGTCGTCGGTGACATGACCACACCGCCGCTCGAGGCTGGGGATTTACTGCTGGTCAGCGCCGGGCCGGGCCAGTTCTCGACGGTTGCGGCGCTGGTGAGCGTAGCTCGAGCGGCGGGTGCACGCACCGCCTGCATCACGGCCCAGCAGGGCGGCGCAGTGCCACTGCTGTGCGACACCGTGATAACCCTGCCCGCCCAGACGATGGCGGACGACCTTAGTCCCTCGAGCGGCGTGTTGCCGATGGGCAGCTTGTTCGAGGCGGCGCAACTGATTTTTTTCGACTTGGTAGCGATTGCGCTGCGCGAGCGCCTCGGGCAAAGCCCAGCGCAGATGCGCTCGCGGCACACGAACCTCGAGTGAGATGCAAGAGTACCCGTCTCGAGCCGACACAAAACCAGAAACGATTTTTCTCGCGCACTACAGCTTCTTTATGAGGAGGTAAATCTAGGATGTGGAAGACTCGAGACCGCAATTTGTTCCTCGCGCCCGCCGTGCTGGTGCTGGCCCTCGTCGGCGTCGCGCCGCTGCTGTTCGCAGTTAACGTCAGCCTGCGACAGTTCAACATCGCCAAGCCCAGTTTGGGCTTCGAGTGGAACGGTTTCGCCAATTACGTCAGCGTCTTTCAAGACGGCTATTTCTGGGGTGCGCTGGGGCTGACGGTACAGTTTTTGCTGATGACCATCCCGCTTCAGTTCGCGCTCGGGTTAGGAATTGCGCTGCTGTTGCACCACCAAGACTGGCCGCTGCTGCGGGCGCTGGCTCGAGTTGCGCTGGTGATCCCGCTCGCCACGACCCCAGCCGTGGTCGGGCTGATCGGGCGCTTGGGTTTCGACAGCGATTTCGGGCTGGCCAACTGGGTCGTGACGCTGTTCGGTGGCGCGAAAATCGCTTGGCTCGGCGATCCCAATCTGGCCCTGTTCGCTGTGGCGTTCATGGAGACGTGGCAGTGGACGCCGTTCTTCGCACTGGTGATGCTCGCCAGCCTCAGCGCCGTGCCGCAGGACGCGTTTGAAGCGGCCACGCTCGAGACCGACCGCCGCTGGCTGCTGTTTCGCTACGTCGAGTGGCCGTACCTGCTGCCCGGTCTGACGGCCGTGCTGATTCTACGCACGGCCGACGTGATGAAGCTCTTCGATTCGGTCTACGTGATGACCCGAGGCGGGCCCGGCTCGGCGACAGAGTTGGTTAGCCTTTACACGCAGCGCATCGGTTTTCGCGTCTTCGATCAGGGCATCGCGGCCGCAATGGCGCTGCTGAGTCTGATCGTGACGATTTTGCTGGCTCGAGCCTACATCCGCATCTTCTACCGCGAGGCGACGGCGTGACCCCGAACCCGCCAGCGGCGGCCCTCGAGCCGAGCCGTGCGTATCTGCCGAAAAAGCGCCACGCCAAGCGCCCGAACTGGCTGATCGCCATCGTGCTGATCGTCGTGATTGTGGCTATCGTCTTGCCGTTTTACTGGATGGTCGCCGCGTCACTGAAATCTAGGGCCGATGTCCTAGCCTTCCCGCCAGTGTTCTTCTTCGCGCCGACTGTTGAGCATTACGCCAAAGCCTTGCTCGAGGCGGGCGTCGGCAAGAACGTGCTGAACTCGCTGTTCGTGTCAGTCACGACGACATTGCTGGCGTTGATGATCGGCACGCCGGCCGCGTACGCGCTGGCGCGTTGGGAATGGGCGGGCAAGAAAGACCTGTGGTTTTGGATCATCTCAAACCGTTTCATGAGTCCGATTGTGCTGGCGCTACCGTTTTACCTGATCGCCAATCAACTCGGGATGCTCAACAACCTGCTGACCTTGGTGATTATCTACCTGACCTTCAACATTCCGCTGGTCGTCTGGCTGACGATGGATCAGTTTCGCAACATCCCCCGCGAGATTGACGAGGCGGCCGTGGTGGACGGCGCGACGATGTTTCAGGTGTTCACGCGCATCGTTTTGCCACTGGCCACGCCGGGCGTGGTGGTCGGCGCGATTCTCAGCTTCATTTTTAGTTGGAACGAGATGCTGTTCGCGCTGATCCTGACCCGCAGCGAGGCCCGCACCGCGCCGGTCGCGGCAACGAGTTTCATGTCCGGCTACGACCTGCCGTGGGGCGTGATTATGGCCACCGGCACGATCATCGTGCTGCCGGTCATCATCTTCGCCACGCTGGTCTCGAGACACCTCGTGCGCGGACTGACGCTCGGGGCGGTCAAATGAACACCGCTGGCGCGAATCCAGTCGGCATCAACCTCAGCTTCGCGGTCAAGCGCTGGGTTGAACCTGAGGCTTGGACGGCGCTCATTCGTGAAATGGGACTGGACTTGGCGCAGTTCTCGTTTGACCTGATTGACCCCTTGTGGCCTCGTGCACTGCGAACGACGTTGGCCGAGCAGCACCGCCGCGCCGCCGAAGGCCAATCAATCACGATTCACAGCGCCTTCGTCGGTCTGGCGTGTTACACCTACAATAATTTATTGCACCCCCTCCCTGAGGGGCGCGAGGCGGCGCGGCTATGGTGGCGCGGCGCGATAGAAACGGCCGCCGAACTCGGCACAGCCAGCATCGGCGGGCCGCTCGGTGGGCTGAGCGTGCGCGACGCGCAGCACCCAAGCCGCCGCGCCGAGCGACTCGAGACCCTGCACACCGATCTGTTTGACCTGCTCGAGCACGCCCGCTCACTGGGTTTGCGCGAGTGGCTGATCGAACCCGTGCCGCTGGAGCGCGAAACGCCGCACACGGTCGCCGAGGCTCGAGCATTGCTGGCTCAGTTGGCTGATGCTGCCCTGCCGATTCGCTACTGCGTGGACATCGGACACGCGCTTTACCGACCGCTGTACGGCGTAAAAGCCAGCCTCGAGCCGTGGTTGGAACTCGGTGACGCATTGGGCTTGCTGCACCTTCAGCAAACCGATGGGCAATCCGATTCGCATTGGGGGTTGGACGACCCGCGCGGCGTGGTAAAGCTCGACGCGCTCAAATCCACGCTCGGGCTACATGGGCACAGTGATTTGCCGATCATCCTTGAGGTGTTCTACCCGTTTGAAGCCAGCGACGAATTCGTGCTGCGCGATGTGCGCTCGAGCGTTGCACAGATGCTGAAATTGCGGCGCTAGCAGCTACTCGGGATACGCCTCGAGCATCGTCCCGTGCTGACTCATACGACTTGCGTTTCGTCACTTCATTTATCCTCGCTGATAAATTGCGTTCTCTCCATGCGCGAGTGGTCGGTCAAGCTCGAGGTCAAGCCCGAGTACGTGGTCTCGTCAACGCGAAAAGACTACCCGTGGACGAGCAACCACCTCATCACAGGCGACCTGCGCTCGGGAGTGCAGAACCTCAAGGCCGTGCATGATCGGTACGTCCTGTCAAGTGGTTTGACCGCGACGAAGAATCTGGATTGGGCAGCCGAAGGAGTTCGGGTTGGGCAGGCTCAGACTGCCTTCGGAACCGTAAATCTCGAGGTTCGGCAGGTGCGCGGCCTGCACATCAACGCTGGTGATGATCGTTCGCTGAGCGCCACTGGCAAACTCGAGCAGGCCGCTGACGTGGGTGGGCGTGTTGACGCTGATCCTTTCGCCGTAGCGGGCCTGACTGGTGATGGTGCGCTCGGGGAAACTGACTCGCGCGGAGCGGTGACGCGCTGCCAGCCGCTCCGGGCAGGTTGACCAGCGCCGTCAGGTGGTACGGTTCCATGTCGAACATCGGTCCCGCCCCGGGCTGATAGTAGAACGCGGGGTTCGTATGCCAACCCTCGTGACCCGGGATGACCATGAAGGCAGTCGCCTCGAGCGCCAACGCCAACGGCTTTTCGTTGTAGACGTGCTTGCCTGCCCGGAGCGCCGCGAGCGCGACGCTGGCGTGCGCCTCCGGCGTGGTCAGGTTCAGGATCAACTCCACGTCCGGGTGGTGCAGGGTCTCTCCGGGCGAACCGGAGGTCGGCACGCCGTGCATGCGGGCGCTCGAGTGCGCTCGGGCCGGGTCAAGTTAGCGCAGGCGATCACCTGAACGGCCTCGGATCGAGTCAGGTTCTACAAGTAGATCTCGCTGATGTTGCCGCAGCCGACCATGGCGATTCGCATCGGTTCGGTCATGGGGTTCGTTTCAAAGTTAAAAAACACGTTTAGGTTGTGCGCGAGACCATCCTACAGACGACCCTCACCGCGAACCTCCACTGCTGCGAATGCGGCTGCTCGAGCCGGGAGGCAGGTGCAATCCTGAAATCCCGATCTGAACAGCTTCATCGTTGACCAGAATCGAGCCGTGATGCTTGGGAAGCTCAACGGTCGCGGACACGCCAGCCGGGAGCGTGACCTCGAGTTCCAGCGCCGCGCCGATTTGATTTGCGGCAATTTGCGCCGCCCGCACTTGTATCTCACCGAACTGGGTTGGCACGCGACCTTCGGCCCACTCGAGGTCGCCGAGTTGTGGCGCGATCAGGGCGTGCTGGAACCCCGGCTCGAGCGGTCGCACGCCGAGCACGTAGGCGGGCAGCAGGTACAGCGGGGCGCTCGACCAAGCGTGGCACCACGAGCGCGTCCAGTGCTCGTCCTGCGTGTACGCCCCGGCGAAGGTCTCCCAGATGGTGGTCGCGCCCCGGTCGAGCATCTCGCCCCAGCGGTCGCGCAGCACGCGCAGCATTTCATGGGTTCGGTCGGTCTGGGCGAGTTGCTCGCAGACGAACATCGTCATCCATGACGTGCCGACCGGAACCCAATTCGTGGGCGGTCGCACGATCCGTTCGCGCAGGGTCTCCGCTCGAGCGCTCGCCACGCCCGAGATCAGCGCCGCGATGTTTGTGGCCTGCGAGACCGCACGGCTGAGCCTGCCGTCGGAGTGAACGGAGTCGAGGTAGCCGAGGTCGGCTTCCGACCAGAACGTGTGGTTGATCGCCTCGCCCATCAGGTCAGCGAGGGTGTTCCAGTGTGAGGCCCGCTCGGGTCTGCCGATGGCTTGGGCCAGTCTCGCCGTGGCTCGCAGGGACGCGACTGCCAAACAATTCTCGTGCGCCGGAATCGAACCGGGCGGCGAGTCGATGCGCGACCAGTCCAAAAAATGCCAGACGTTCTCTTGGAAGTCGAACAGTCCCGCCGCGTTGCGCGAGGCCGCAATCGTCTGCGCCTGTTGCTCGAGCGCCGGGAAGAGTTCGCGCACGAACGTCAGGTTCCCGGTCAGGCGGTAGTGCTCTAAACAACCGAGCGCCCAAAAAAAACTCCAGTTCGGGATCAGCATGTTCTCCCAGTCGCCCG
This sequence comes from Deinococcales bacterium, assembly GCA_025359505.1. Taxonomy (GTDB): domain Bacteria; phylum Deinococcota; class Deinococci; order Deinococcales; family JAAFIG01; genus JANYHH01. Next base: position 27,981 of record JANYHH010000068.1, on the reverse strand, counting down.
GCACTTGCGAGTTGGTGATCGGCAGCCGCTCGAGCGACTGGGCCGCCAGCCGCAGGTTGCGTTCGGGCAGGCGCGGGTCGCCGTGCGCGTACTGGTGAAACAAGATGCTGCTGTGGCAGGCATCGCCGACCCAGAGGGTCTGCTCGAAGGTCGGGCAGTCGGTGAAGGTGTCCTCGCTGCACATCCGCAGTGTGGCGGCGCTCGCGTCGTAAATCTGGTTGAGCCTCGAGTCCGAGGATCGGAACGTGCCGCGAGCATTCGCCCACGGGTAGGTCGAGAGCCGCACGCCGAGGTGGTGAACCGTCACGGCTTCGCTCGAGCCAGAAACGTCGAGCATCAGGTAGCGCAGGCCGCGCCGCTGGGTCGAGACGAAGCGCTGCCTTCCGGCGCGGCAGGTGTAGCGCAGGGTGTTGTTCATCGTGTCGGCGATCTGGATGCGTCCGTCCTGCACGCCCTCGAAACCGAGCAGGTCGAGGATTGCGCCCGTTGGGGCCGTGACCTCGAGTTCAATCCAGCCGATCAGTTCGCGCCCGAAATCGATGATGTAGCGCCGTGACGTGCCCGCCTCGGTGGGCTGAACCGCGAGCGGGAGCGATACATCAAAGTCGTTGGTTATTGATTCGAGCGCGACGCTGGCGGTCATGCCCATGTACACGTCCACATTTGGCGTGTCGCTTTGCTGGACCGCCCGCCAGTCAGCGCCGGACTCGAGCAGGGTTCGTGCATTGATGCAGATTTGCGCCTCGGCTCGAGCCTGACCGGGCTGTACCGCGATCATCCAAGGTTCGTCCCGATGTCCCAGCAGGGAACAGATGCGAAGTCCCGGCACGCCGCTCGCGGTCAATGTCAGATCGAAATCGTGCGCTTCGGCCAGCCAATCGAGCAGGATCGCGTGATCGCCAGCCTCGAGCCAGACGCGCACGGCATGGTCTGGGTCGCCGGGTTGCCACTCGCGTTGTGTGCCGTCCAGCCAGAGGGTCGGACCGACCCCGTAGACCCGGCAGAGTTTGAGCGTCACCTCGCCCGCCGTCGGGACGTGCAGCACGGTGGCGAGTAGCGCGTCCACCGGGTACTTGTTGGCGCTCGCGTCACCGGGGAACAGGTACGATCCGAGACGAACCGCCGCGATCAGCTCGGGACGGCGCAGCGGAGCACTCGAGCGCAGGCGCACGGGTTCGGTCACGGCATCGGTCAGGAACGGGATTGTGCGCGGCGCGAGGTCGCCCCACGGGGCGATGCCGACCGATCCCAACTCGAGCGCCGATTGCCAAGTCGAATCGTCGAAATCGCTTCGCGTCCAACCGACCGGCTCGAGCCTCGCGTCGAACTGTTCCTCAAACGGCAGTTGGCAGGCGATGCGCGGCGTGTTCCGCTCAAAGGCTGGCGAGATGCAAACGCTCCACGACGCATCGGAGGCAAGCAGCAACTCGTCAACCGTTCCGAGTTGCAGCAACAGCCCACCCCTCGCGGCGATGTGTTGGAACGTGCCCTCGCCCCAGTGCAGAACCTCGACGGCGATCACGTTTTCTCCGGCAGGCAACTCGAGCGGGTAGGAATCGTATTCGTAGTGCGTGTGGTAATTGCGGCTCGGACCGTAACCGATTCGCTCGCCGCCGACGTGCAGGTGGTAACGGCAATCGGCGCTGATGTGCAGGGTCGCCGTGACGGGTTTCTCGAGCCTGAAAACGCGACGAAAGTTCACGACCGCGTTCTTCGGGGCGGGGTTGCCCTCGAGCCAAATCCAGTTCGCCCGCCAGTTCAAGACAGTTCTCCCGATACCTCAAGTGTCGCCTCGAGCACATCGAATTGGTTGCCGCCGACCATCACCCGAAACGTTCCGGGCTCGACCACCCGCCTCAAACTGGCATCCCAGAGTGAGAGTTCATCGAAGCCAAGCTCGAAGCGCACGGTTTTGGTTTCACCGGACTCGAGGTGGATGCGCTCGAAACCCTTGAGTTCGCGCAGCGGGCGGGTGACGCTGGCGTACTCGTCGCGCAGGTAAAGCTGCACGACCTCGTTCCCGGCCCGAGCGCCGCTGTTGGTCACCTCCACGAAGACCGTCGCGGCTTGATCGGCGCGAATCGCGGCAGGCTCGAGGCGCAGGTTTGCGTAGGCGAAGCTCGTGTAGCTCAGCCCATGACCGAACGGGTAGAGCGCCCGACCGTCCATCTCGACGTAGCGCTTGCCCGCAACGCTCGGCTTGTGGTTGTAAAAAATCGGCAACTGCCCGACCGAACGCGGGAACGAGATCGGCAGGCGACCCGCCGGGTTGATGTCCCCGAAGAGCACTTCACCGATGGCGGTTCCGCCCTGCGAACCCGGATACCACGCCTCGAGAATCGCCGGGACGTGCTCGCTGGCCCATTCGAGCGCCAGCGGTCGCCCGTTGATTAACACCAGCACGACCGGGGTTCCGGTGGCGTGGATTTGCTTGAGCAACTCGAGTTGCACGCCGAGCAGCCCGAGGTCAGCCCGGTCGAAGCCCTCGCCGGATTCCATGTCGCCGCTGTTGCCCGCCCGCATCACGGCCGCCCCGGTCAGGGTGTCGTGCGCCTCGTCGCCGAAGTCGCGGGCGCTCGAGCCGCCCAACACCAGAATCGCCACGTCCGAGGCTCGCGCCAAGCTGATCGCCTCGGTGAACCCGGCGGTGGACGGATCGCGGACGCCGCACCCTCGAGCGTACTGCACCTCGGCATCGGACCCGAGCATCGCCCGCAAACCGTCAAGTACTGTCACGACATCCTCGCGGCGCTGCGGCGCGGTGTAATCCCCGAGTTGATTGTAGATGCTGTCCGCGTTCGGTCCGATCACGGCGACCCGCCCGAGCGACTTGGAGAGCGGCAAGACCGAACCCTCGTTCTTGAGCAGCACGATGCCCTCGCGGGCCGCCTCGAGCGCCAAGTCCCGGTGCTCGAGGCAGGCGACCAGCCGCTCGGCCCGTTCGGGATCGACGTAGGGCTGCTCGAACAAGCCCAACTCGAACTTGACGCGCAGGATGCGGGCGACTGCCAAGTCCACCAGCGATTCCGACACCGAACCAGCTTGTGTCGGGTCAGACTGCGCCGAACCAGACTGTACCGAACCAGTCTGCACGGACTCGAGCAGCGTCTGATCGAACGCCCCGCCGGACAAGCTGCCGTTCATCTCCATGTCCAAGCCCGCCTCGAGCGCCAGCTTGGCGGCGCGAGCCAAGTCTGGCGCGACCCGGTGGCCCTGATGCAGCATCGCAATCGAACCCATGTCAGAAATCACGAAACCGCGAAAACCGTACTCCTCGCGCAGCAGGCTCGAGAGCAACCAGCGGTTGGCACTGCACGGCACGCCGTCCACCTCGTTGTAGGCGGTCATCACCGAGGCGGCCCCGGCTTTCAATGCCGCCGCGAACGGCTCGAGCCAAACCTCGCGCAGTTCGCGTTCCCCGGCGTTGTTCGGGGCGCTGTTGTGCCCGCCCTGCGGTTGACCGTGCGCCGCGAAGTGCTTCAGGGTCGCCACGACCGAGGTCGGCTGCGCCAGACGCTCGCCCTGCAAGCCCTGCACGACGGCCACGCCTAGGCTCGAGACGAGGTACGGATCCTCGCCGAAGGTTTCCTCGGTGCGGCCCCAGCGCGGGTCTCGGGCGACATCGAGCACCGGCGAGTAGGTCGCGTTGCCGCCCATCGCCCGGGTTTCCGTGGCGATGGCCGCGCCGACCGAGCGCACCAGCGCCGTGTTCCAAGTGCTCGCCAATCCAATCTGGGTCGGGAAGACCGTGGCGTAGAGCGCCTGCGCCCCGTGGCTGCCGTCCACGCCGATCAGCAACGGAATGCCGAGGCGCGAGCCTTCAATCGCCAGCCGTTGCAGCGCGTTGACGGTCTCGGCGGCCTCGCGCGGGTTCAGACCCGTCTCGAGCGTCACCGCCGTCCACGGATCGGCGCGAATCACGCCGTAGAGCGAACCGAGACCGTTGCCGGAGAGCAAGACCTGGAACAATTCGGTGATCTCGATTCCGAATTCGGTTTTCTGGTACGCCGTCCACGCCGGAAGCTGGGTGAGTTGGTTGACCTTCTCCTCGAGCGTCATGCGCCCGATCAGGTCCTCAAGGCGTGCCTCGGTGGGCAGGTTGGCATCGCGGTAGCTCACGCGAGCACCGCACGGCTCAAGCCAGCGGGCGCGACCTCAATCATCGGCCGCGACCGCCTCGACCAAGGCCGGGCTTTCCGGCGCTGGCTGTTGGATTGACTCGAGCACCGCCCGGTAGATCGCCTCGATCTCGTCGGGGCCAGAAGCCAAAGCCTCGAGTGGATAGAGGATCAGATCGCGGTTCTCGAGCCGCAGCCACATCGGGCGCTCGAATTCGTCGCGTCCGATCACGGTCGCACCCTCGGGTTCGAGCAGCAGCGGCGTGCGGGCGAAGATGTTCTCGCTGGACGGTAGCGCGAAGTCGCCGTGGCTCGAGCGCAAGCGCGAGGGGGGTTGCTCCGGCAGGCCGTAGCGGTTGCGCGGCTTGCCACCGAAAAAGCTTCGGGGTCGGTCGATCCACGCGCCCTGATGAACCGTGCTGCTGCCGTGAAAGTACGAGTAAACGACGTGACCCTGCCCGAGGGAACCGTGTTGCTCCAAAGAACTGTGCCGCTCCAAAGAACTGTACCGCTCGAGGGCACGCCACGTCGGGGCGAGCAGTTTTTGGGTGCTCGGCACGAACAGCAACTTGGGCGCGACGCCCTTCTCGAGAAACTGCCGCTCGAGCACGATTCGTACCGCGTAGCCCAAGCGCCGCAGGGTGGCGTAGGAATTGAGCAGGGCACGCTTGACGATTTCGCGGTCTTCCCACGAGAACGGGTAGCGCTCGTGGAGGTACGACGGCACGAGCAGGCCCACCTCGGGCAGGTTCGGCAGCGGCTGCGAGACCGCCCGGCGTAGGGCGTGCGCGACGGCTTTGGGTGTGCGGTCGGCGTTCAACAGCCCGAAAACCAACTCGAAGGCGTGGTGCTCGTAGGGCAGGTCGTGAATCAACTCAAAATCCAGCCCGCACCACCAGCAGACGTGGGTCGCACCGTGCATGCGGGCCTCGAGCGCGACATCCGCCGCGAACTTGGCGATCTCCTCCTCGCCGAAGGTGTTCTGCGACGCGCCGTACTCCTCGAGCCAGACCTCGCGCCCCCCGGCGAGCGCCCGCGCCGTGCCAATCGAGAGGCCGTAGGCGGCGAGTTGCGTCTCGGGCGTGCGTTCGGGAAGGTAGAGGTGCGGCCCGAGGATGTCTTGGTCGTGCTCGTGCGAGAAGCCGTTGTCCTCGCCCATGCAGTACCAAGCCCCGTCGCCAACGCTGATTGGGATGTTCGGCTCGAGCGATTTGACGGCCGCGTACAGGCGTTTGACCCAACCGCCGACGCTGGCCTTGTCCGACGAACCGCCGTAGATCGGGATTTCGTTGCTGAGCACGTAGGCCGCGACCGCCGGATGACCGGCCACGGCCGCGACCACGGTGCGGGCGAAAAACTCTTGGCGCTCGAGCAGCAATGGATCGCGGTAGAGCGCGGTCGGGTCGCGGTGCAATTGATCCTCGAGCCAGACTGGACTCCAGTTCTCGCCGCTCATGTGACCGACGATCAGGCTCAGGTGAACGCCCAGACCGACCTCGTGGCAGAGATCCAAGAATTCGCGCAGGCGCTCGAGCATCACGGGTTCGACCCGCGTGGGCGTGGGCATGAAATCCGGCCAGAAGGTGAAGGCGCGAAGGTACTCGATGCCAACGCCGCGCAACGCCTCAAGGTCGAGTTTGATTTCATCGGGGCGAAAGTCGCGCCACATGCGCGGCCCCGCGTATCCGGGCCAGTAGTTCACACCGAGTTTCGTCATGGGTTCCTCCGGGGGTTGGGCAAGTGCAGGGTTTGGCTGCCAGATTTCAGGCGGTGCTCGAGTCCGAGGTGAACGAACTGACCCTCGAGTCCGTCGGGCAGCACGATTTCGGCGGTCAGCCGATTGGTTTGGCGCTCGAGGCGAACCTCGATCAGCCCCTTCGGGTGAACGATCTTGCCCGCCGCCCGCTCGAGCGGGCCGAGCTGCGGCGCGATGCGAACCGACGCGAAGCCGAAGCTGGCTGGGCGAACGCCGAGGATGCTGCTCGCGTAGTGGTATAGCGGGTGGGCGCTCCAAGCGTGGCAGTCCGAACGCGGCTCGCCGAAATGCTCCGGGAAGGTCTTCAGGTCATCCTCTAGACAGGCCGTCCAATCGCGCCAGCGCTCGAGGATGACCTCGCCGCGCCCGAGCCGCTGGCAGGTCTCGAACAGGTAGTGGCTGAAGTACAGGCTCGTCTGCGCCACGTCCGGGGTCGCTCGCATCGCCTCGAAAACCGTCTGTTCTCGGGCGGGCGCGAGCAGACCCGACAGGATCGCCAGACACTGCGCGTGCTGCGAAAAATGGCGGTGCGCCGTGTCGTCGGCGAACAGACCGCGCTTGGGGTTCCAGAAGGCGGCCGTCGTGCGTTGCGCTTGGGCGTGCGCCAGCCGCCCTGCCCGCGCCGCCAGTTCCGGCTCGTCCACGAACCGCTCGAGTTCGCTGAGCTGCAGCCAGACCAGCGCGACCTGCCAGTTCAGGACGGCGTTGAGGTCGTCGCCCGCGTCGCGGGGCACGCCGCCGGGCCAGTCCTCGACCCAATCTTGAAAGTTCCAGCCCTGCGGGTTGCGGATCAGACCGCTGACGTGAGATTCGGTCTGGAAGCGTTCCATCACGGCGCGAACGCCGGGCATCAGGCTCGAGACGAAGGCTTTGTCGTCGCGCCACAGGGCGTAATCGTGAACCATCGCCACCCACCACAGCGCGAACGGCGGGATCAGGCTGGCCGAGGCGGCCGGGGCGCACGAGGTCGGCAGGCCGCTCGGGTTGATCCGCGAACGCTCGAAGCTTGTCAGAGCCTTGCGGGTCAGTCGGTCGTCGCGGCTCGAGACGTAACCAATCAGGGCTTGCAGCCGCGTGTCACCGATGTACTGAAGCTGCTCGAAGTACGGGCAGTCCATGAAAGTCTCGTGGGCGCACTGGCGCAGGGTGTGGAACGACACCCGCAGGATTTGCTCCAATTCGGCACTGTCGGGTCGGAATTCGCTCTCGAGTTCGAGCGGGTAGCCCGTCTCGAGCAGGCGCAGGGTTTTGACCGTGAGCGGCTCGGCGCGGGTGCGGATGTGCAGTTGCAGGTAGCGTCCGGCCCGCCACCAGTGGGCGGCATAGGTGTGATCGAGTCCGTCGGAGATGAACGTGTCTTGCAGCCCGACGAAGCGCTTGCCGAGAACTTCATCGCGGTGGCGCTTCTCGCCGGCCGCGTCAACGAGCGCCTCGCTGTAACCCAGCGTCACCACGGCGTCGCGCCCGCCCGCCAGCTCGAGTTCGGGATAGAAGCAATGGTAATTCTCAAAATCGATCAGAACCCGGCGCGTCGTGTTGGCTGGAACCGTGAACCCTAGGCCGTTCTCAAAGTCGCGCCGCCAAGTCTGATGGGCGGTTTCGAGCGCGTCTTCGGGCGCGAAAAGCGGGTTTTCACCCGCGTCAACGCTGCGAACCCGCAGGCCGCGCAGCGGACGCTCGAGCATGGCGGGCAGGGTCGCTGGAAAGAGCAGATGCTCGGGTTGCGTCACGTGCAACCTGAAGCCGTCGTTGCCCGGGTCGGCGGTCACGACAGGACTCCAGTCGCCCGCGCCGATCTCGAAACCCCACGGGAAATCCCGAGCGTCCAACTCGAGTCCCGCTCCGGCCCCCAGATCGCCGGGATTGCGGCCCGCCGCCGACGAGGCATCAAAAAAGCAAAGTCCGTTGAGGATTTGCGAGCGCCAAGGAGCCACGCCGCTGCCCAGCAGCCGGATGGCCTCGGGCGTTTCCGGCGAGAACAACAACCCCGGTTTCACGGTGACTTGCGCCCACGGCCGCAGCGGCCCGAGCACCCAAACCAGAGCGCAAATGACGTGCGAACCCGGCTGGAGGTGCAAATCGTAACTCTCGAACGGCCAGTGCCACGGGTCGCCCCGTTCGCTGCCCCGGGCGACCCGCTGACCGTTGATGAACAACTCGTAGCGCTCGTCGGCGGTGACATGCACCCGGCTGTGCAAAGCCTCGTTCAACTCGAGGTTGAGCATGAACGCCACCGCGTAAGGCGCTGCTGGCGGGGTGCTCGGCTGCACCCAAGCGCACGGCCAGCCCTGAAAGGCCAGCCAACCGCCGCGACCTCGGCTGCTGGCTTGCGGGTACGGGGCCGTCTCGAGCGTGACTCGGCGGAACTCGAACGGCGCTGGGCGTGGATTTGGCGTTGCGGATGCTGCGATCACTGGTGCTCCTCGGGCAGGTTTGCTTGATCCGACCCGAGGGCGGCTCGAGTTTGGAAATTCGTCTGCTGCGCTTTCGTTCGCTCTAAGCTTTGACTGAGCCGCTGGTCAACCCTTCGATGTAGTAACGCATCAAGAAGCCCATCACGATCACCAGCGGCAGGCTTGCGAGCACGTATCCGGCGTTGATCGCGGCATCGTTTCCGATCTGACCCATCGGAACTCCAGTGAACGACAACAGCGCCAAGGTGACGGTTTTGCTTTGCTCGTTGAGCACCAGACGCGGCAACAGCAAATCGTTCCAAAGAGGCACGAGGTTGATCAGAGCCACAGTCACCAAAATTGGAACCGAAAGCGGTAGCGCGATCCGACTGAACATCTGAAAGTCGTTCGCACCATCGACCTTGGCAGCCTCGAAGAGTTCCTTGGGCAAGGTTTCAAAAAAGGATTTCAGCACGAAGATCGAAAACGCTTGTCCGCCGGCGATGTACGGCAGGATCAGGCTCAGGTGGCCTCCGGAGAGGTTCATCTTTTTAATTTGTAAAAACAGCGGGATCAGGGTCAGAAAACCCGGCACGAGCAGCAGCGCGAACACCAGAACGAACAGCGCGTTTCTGCCCGGGAACTCGATTCGAGCGAACGCATACGCTGAAAGCGCTGCCAGCGCCACAATGCCGAGCACGCCCGCACCGACGATCAGGCTGGTATTCAAAAGTGGTAATTGCAGCGCCGTCCAAGCCAGCCCGTAATTGTTCCACTCGAGGTGGCTGGGCAGGTTTAGATTTGATGTCGCGAGTTCGGTCACGGTCTTAAAAGAGTTGACGATGATGTAGTAAATCGGGAAGAGCGTCAGCAGCACCAAGAGGCCAAGCGTCAGGTGCTTGGGAAGCTCGAGCCAGCCGCCGTGTTTGGTCTTGCGCGGCTTAGACGGCGCGGTTGGCTGCTGAGCTTGGCTGGGGCTGCTCATTGATACCTCTTGGCGACGGCGTTGTTGATGCCGTTCAGAATCAAAATCACCACGAACAGGATGAACGAGAGCGCCATGCTGTACCCGAAATCTCCCTCTTGCACGGCCGTGTTGTACATGTACAAAATCGGGTAAGTGGTCGCAAAGCCCGGACCGCCGTTGGTCATCACGATTGGCTCGACGAGGCGCTGGGCGCTGCCGAGCAAGGACAAAATCAGCATCAGTCGAAACTGCGGAATGCATAGCGGAATGTCAATGTTGAGGATGCGATGCAAACCGACCGAGCCGTCCAGCGTGGCCGCGTCGCGTATCTCGCTCGAGATGCCCTGCAAACCGGCGTAAAAGATCAGCAGGTTAAACGCACCGATCCAAGGGAAACCCATGAAGATGATCGCGTTCAGGGCGGTCGAGGCATTGGTGAGCCAGACCCGTTGCAGCGACTCGAGGTGCGCGTAACCGAGCAGTTGGTTGATCAGACCACCACTGCCGTAAAACGAGCGCCACAGCAGTAGCCCGACGATGCTGGGCACGACGATGGGGATGACGAACAGCGTGCGGTAAGCGTACTGCGCCCGCAGGTCACGCAGGCTGAAGATCAGTTCCGCCGCCAAAAACGACGGCACGATGGCGAGCGGGATGCCCCAGAGCGCTTGGATGATGTTGTTCTGGGCAGCAGTGCCCATGATCGGGTCGGCGAAAGCCCGAGTGAAATTCTCCAAGCCGATGAAGTTTGGCGAGTTGAAGCCATCCCAATCGGTGAACGCACCCGAGAGGGATACCCAAGCCGGGAAGTACAAAAAGTATCCGAGGAACACGAAAGTCGGCAGGATGAACAAATAGCCGACCCGTCCGCGCCAGAGCCGCTCGAGCGGCGAAACGCGCCTTCCCGCAAAGCCTAGCGTGGATCGTTGCAGTTTCATTGACACGTTCCAGTGCTCCTTGAGGTGTGCGACGGTAGTGCAGAATCTGTGTAAATCCGATTTTAAGATTGAACCGCAGTATCGCTTTGCATGAGTGACGTGACTTAAAATCTTGGCTTACCCAAAATAGCCGCGATCAACGAAGAGCCTTGAGCGGTGAATCAATTCAGACGGCTAAGTTTTAACCGATAGACGCCGCGCTCAGCGTCGGGGAGGCCAGTAAACGCTGCTTGTCTCGAGACGGCTTCCCTTGCGAGGGCATGTTTCACACGACGCGGTGTTTCATTAAACACGGTGTTTCGCAGCATGCGAACCTTCGATTTGACGGGATGAAAATGGGATGATGTCGGATTTTTTCAGACGGTGTACTGAGTATTGTGAATGAAAATACCAGTTCTCGTTTTGTCAGTGTTCTGACATGAACTACCCGTTCAGATGTGCGGTGCGGTTTGTGGAGCAGGACAAACCGCACCGCACACTCCAAATCAGTACTTGCTCAGGTCAACTTTGTTGGTCTTCTCGTAGGCATCGACCGAAGCGTCAATCGCGGCCTGAACCTGCTTGGTGGCTTCCTCGAGCGTGATGTTGTTCGAGAGGTACGCGCCGAAGATGCGCTGCATGTCGCCACCGATCTTCGGGCCGAAGTTATCCATCGTGACCGGCTCGAGCAGGGCTTTGGTTTGCTTGTTGAGCGATTCCAGACCGGGTTTCGGCGTGGTGTTCGGCCACGTGGGCACGAACGAACCCTGTTCGTTGACGACTTTTTCGACGTTCTTGGGCGAGCCTAGAAAGCGCAAGAAGTCGAGTACCGCTTCGGCCTTGCCCGCCTCGGCGAGCGTTTTGTTGGCTTTGGGTGTCGAGATGGCGAACTGGAATCCGGCGTTCGGACCGCCGACCTGTCCGGCCACGTCGCGTCCGGTGGCGAACTCGAAGTCGCGCTTACTGAGCCGTGGGAAGTTGAACGAACTGAAGTTCAGCTTGGCTTTGACCAGATCGTTGCTGACCCAACTGCCCGAGTAGTAGATCGCGGACTTGCCGGCGATGAACGGTTCGGTCTCTTTGACGCTGAACGGCCCTGCGGTGAAGTCATCGGGAACCCACGTGTCGGTCAGTTCCTTGAATTTGGGCCACCAGCTCATGAAGCGTGCGTCTTTGGGGCTAAGAATTCCCTTCTTGGCGGCCACGGCCTCGTCGAGCGCCGACATGCCCGGCTTTTTATCGTAGCCCGAGAGGGTCTTGTAGTCTTTCGTGTAGAAATCGGTCAGGAAGTGTCGCTGCCACCACGAGTAGATCGGCACGCCGAGTCCGGCGGGAATGCCTGCGGCCTTGAGCTTTTTGGAGGTGCTCAGCAGCGTCACCCAACTGGTCGGCGCGGACTTGATGCCGGCCTTGGCGAAGAGGTCTTTGTTGTAATAGAAGTTCGTCGTGACCCAATCGCCGTTGATGTTGTAGATCGCGCCGTTCGGGGCGGTAGACATCCCGAGTACGGTTTGGTTCATGGCCGCGCCCCAAGTGGGGCTCGAGGGAATGTACGGGTTTTTCTGCGCGAAGTAGGGTTTTAGATCGACGGCGATGCCTGTCGGAAAATCGCCATTGAGGTCGGTCCACTGTGCCCAAAACACGTCCCACAACTCGCCTGCGGCGGCCTTGGCACGCACGACTTGCCCGTACTCTGGAAAGTAGTCGCTCGGCTCGAACTGTATTTTGATGCCCGGGTGTTGGCTCTGGTATTGATCGGCGACTTCGCGCATGGCTTTGAGGTTGTTTTTCTGGGTGGGGGTGAGTCCTTGCGCGAAGATGCTGATCGTGCCAGTCCAAGTGCTCGATTGCGCGGTGACGGCGACGAATCCGAGCAGCCCGAGCGTCAGCAGACCGAGGATTGGTGCTGTGTGAAGTGCCTTTCGTTTCATGGTGGTACTCCTGTTCGGGATGGTGAAAATTTGGGATTCTGCGATTCAAGGTGGTCAGACAGTGTGTGGTTTTAAGATCCTCCTCTCTTGCGAATGCGCTTGCCCATTTAGGATGGGCATCGACGGAGCAGTTGCAGCGTGTTCGGCAGCAGGTACTTTTTTCGCAATATGTTTTTAGTAAAAATATGTTAAACCTTGAATACCACCATGTCAAGACACCAGTCACTCTGCCACTCTGATCACGGTTGAACACTGGCTGCGATTCTGACGTGTGTTTGCGCGACTCCAGAGCCAACTCGAGATTGGGCCACGCCACCGTCTGCACCCAACCAACCCGCCGAAAAGCGGTTGCTGATATCGTTGGTTTGAGCATAAAACCCCGCGCTAAACGGCAAAATACGCAACTTTGAGGTCTGGTACGAAATAAATAACCTCTCGCTCTTACGGCAGCACCTTGCGGGTTTGGGCAGCTACTGATTTCAAATCAAGCTCAAAACACCCGACGAGAATTCTCAAGTCGACACCCGGAACCGCGATCCTTGGCGCGTGGAGGCGATGACCGAAACCAGCCACATCACCTCGAGTCGCCAGCAGAGAGCCGCTCACTCAACGTAAAAACAAAATTGAGTGTGCCCGTATACTGCCCCCATGTCCGTCAAAAAACGCCGAACCAGTGATTCAGATTCACGAAGTACCGTGACCGACATCGCCGTGAAAGCGGGTGTGTCCCACGGCATCGTCTCGAGGGCGCTCAACAATGGCCCCGGAGTGAGCGACGAAACTCGCGCCAGAATCCTCAGGGTCGCCACCGAACTCGGCTACGACAGCACGTACCTGCGCTCGGACGACAACCGCGTCGGGGTGGCCGAGGTCGCACAACTGGCACAGGTCTCGATTGGCAGCGTCTCGAGGGCGCTCAAAGGTCAAGTCGGTGTCTCTGCCAAGACGCGTGAGCGGGTGCTGCGGGCCGCAGAATCGCTCGGGTATGACACGCAATATCTGCGACCATCGGTCATCACCCGGATCGGATTTCTGATCCACCGTGGGCCGAACGCCCGCTCGACCAACACCTTTTACCCGTCGGTGCTTCATGGAGCGGCCGAAGCCTGCCGCGAGCGCCGAATCCGCATCTCGTACCTGACCATCGGTCCCGAGGACGACGTGTCCGACCTGATCGCCCATCAAGAGGTCGATGGGCTGTTGTGCATCGGTTACTTCGAGCCTGAACTGCTCGAGCGCATCCGCGCCACCAACACGCCAGTCGTGCTGGTGGATCACTTTGACCCGAACCTATCCAGCGTCAACAGCGATAACTTCCACGGTGCGAGGCAGGTCGTTTCGCACCTGATCCAAAGCGGCCGCCGCCGGATCGGTTTCATCGCCGGACCGCTCGAGCATCACCCAATCGCCGAACGTCACCGTGGCTACCGGGCAGCGCTCAGCTACGGCGGTCTGGTTGCCGACCCGAAGCTCGAGGTGATTTATCCGCTCGAGGGCGATCAGAACGCGATCAATAGCCGCGTCAAACGGGCGGTCAAGACGCTGCTGGGCCGGGCCGCGCCGCCGGACGCGATCTTCGCCTTCAACGACGACACCGCCTCGGCAGCGATTCAGACCTGTCAGGCGATGGGACTGCGCGTGCCCGAGGATGTCGCGTTCGCGGGTTTCGACGACGTTCCGACCGCCGCGTACCTGAACCCGACGCTGACGACCATTGCCGTGCCGAAAGAGGAACTGGGAATCAAGGGGGTCGAACTGCTGCTCCGGGGCAACGAGCCACACGGGATCAGCCACCTCGTCGTGCCGACGGCATTGATTGTTCGGGAAAGCTCCTCTGGCGATCCGCCCGATGACTGAGCGACCTAATGACTGAGCAACCTAATGACTGGGCAGCCCAGAGCATCATGCGTGTGGCCGGACTCCACGATCCAAATTTTACCAACCTGATGGTTCTAACCCAAGGCAACTCCAGATGCCTAGGTTTCCAATCGCGGATGCTCAAGATGCGTCTCGAGGAAGGCCTGGTAAAGTCGCTTGGCGTGCTCGAGTGGCGCTTCGTAAAACGCCTGCGGTGTGATGTCGAGCGAAACGGCGCTCAAGGCGGGTCGCACCGTGGGCTGCGAGGCTGCGAAGCGCCGGATCACCTCGGCATGTGGTTTGAGCGTCCCGTCCGGGCGCACAAGACCGAAATGGCGCTCTTGGATCGACTCGTCGCACGGCGCTCGGTCCCAGCGCTCCAGCGCGTAATCGGCGAAGCACCACAGCACCGCGCCGAGCGCACCGACCGTCAGCAGGTTCTCGAGGACGCGCTCGAGGTGATGTGCGAACTCGGTTTCGCCCGCCATGAACTGCGCCCTGGGTCTGCCGTAACGGGTGAACTCCCAGATGCCCGAAGCTTCGCCTGGCCTGTTGGTGCAGGCCCCAAACTCCTCGGCCAGCACTGGCTTACCGCTCAGCGCTGCGGTCAGGGCGCAGGTGAACGGTACGAACCACTCATCGAGCGGACTTCGCGACCAGCCAGCGAACATCGGGTAGCCGTGCATCACGCCGAAATCGGCGGATGCAAAAACCTCGTGGACGCGCAAACCGTTGTCCTCTTGCAGGCTCGAGAAGCACAGACCGCAGGTTACGGGGTGCGCCGGGTCGAGGTCTCGCACCAAGGTCATCATCTCGAGCGCCCACGCCGCACCGCTGGCGGCATCGGGCGGCCAAGCGAAGATGTCGGGTTCGTTGCCGAGGTTCCAGATGCCCACGCCCGGATGCTGGCGCAACCGTTCGATCACGGTGCGGATCAGCAGGCGTTCGGCTTTGAGCGCCAACGGGTCGGTGTACGGATTGAGGTAACCGCTGTCCACGACCACGTTTTGGCTGATGACCTGCATGAAAATTTTCTCCGGCTTTGGGCCGTGAAGCAGCCAGCTTGGGGCCCAGTTCGGACCGCTCATGTGCCCGGTGAAAAAGGTGATGTCGAGTGTCAATCCCAAACCCGCCGCGATGTCGGCGACCGTCTCGAGGTCGTTCAGGGCGCTGACCGATACCCGGTCCGGCTCGGGCTGAAAATCCTCCCAGAGCAAGAAGATTCGCACGAGGCTCAGGCCGAGGTCGCGGATCACAGTGAATTCTTCGCGCACCTCCTCGGCATCAAATTCTTTCCACCAGTCCATCGCCTTGCGGCGCGGCCAGTAGTTCACGCCCAGCACGAACGGTACGGGGTTGGCGGCACTCAATGGAAGACTCATGCATTGACTCCTTGGGATGGTGGCTCGAGGCCATAGATTCGTTGTGCGTTGGTTGAGCAGATCGACTGAATGCTGCCCGACTCGATGCTGCCCGACTCGAGACGACCCAGCGTTTCGAGCAGCGTCCGAAGGGTCGCGCTGTACGGTGCGCTCAAGGTGCAGACGGGATAATCGCCACCGAGCATCAACCGATCCGCACCGAAGGTCTCGAGCGCGATGCGAACCGCCCGGTCTGCCACCGCCTCAGGCAACCCGGAGATTTTCGCCGTGACGTTCGGGGATTGCGCCAGCCGCTCGAGGTTTCGCGCCCATTGCGACAGGTGCTCCGGCGTTGGCTGACCCAAGTGATTAAGGACAAAGCTCAACTGCGGGTGCGCCCTGCCCACGCTCGGGAGGTGACGGAACTGCTCGGGTCGGACGACCAGATCGAAGATCAATCCGTGTTCGGCGAGCACCTCGAGTCCAGCCCCAACGCTCGGGCGCAGCAACCATCGCTCGTCCGGCTCGGCGTGGACGAGGTGACGAAGCCCGCAAAATCTGGGATGTCGCGCCAACGGCTTTAGACGTTCGGTCAGGTCGGGTCGTTCGAGATCGACCCAACCGATCACGCCCAGCAACCAAGGGCAGTCTTCGGTCAGCGCGAGCGCCCAAGCGTTTTCTCGCGGGTCATGGCTGGCCTGCACGAAGACCGCACCGTCAACGCCCATCGCCAGACGTTCGGCATCGAGGTCTTCGGGAAGGTACGCCCGATACAAACGCGAATCCGGCTCGAGCCAGAAATACCCGAGGTCGGCGGGGTTCCAGAAGTGAACGTGGGCATCAATCAACGTGAAACAGCTCCTCCATCGCAGCCCACGATTCGTGTGCTTGACGGTCCGGCAGCGGCGCTTGCAGGGTCGCCATCAATTCGCCCCACGCCCGAACCCGAGGTATCGCACCGAGGCGTGCCCGATCCAGCTCCAGATCGTCGCCGACGTACTCGAAGTAACCGAACAGGGTCGTGCCGTGCAGAAAAATTGAGTAATTGCGGTGGTTCGCCGCCCGCAATGCCTCGAGCACCTCCGGCCAGACGGCGGCGTGGTGGGCGCGGTACGCCTCGAGCGCACCCGGTTTGAGGTGGATGACCTGCGCGTAACGTTTCACCGTTGCCGCCTCGTCTGAATCGGCGAAACTTGAATGCTACGGCTCGCCGCGTCCGCTGCCTCCGGTAGCACCCTGACCAGCAACGAAACGTTTGGCGGCACGGACTCGGGTGAGTGGCGGTACGCCCAACCCTGAGCGCGACGAAACTGTACCAGAACAGCCCTTCGCTCGAGGTATCGAGCAGGTGTCCCGAGTAGTACCCGGTCAGATCCAAACGCGGGTGTTTGAACTTCGGTCATTGCGAAAACCGTTCCATTCCGAACCTGATGTCATTCACGTGTCACCACTCGATGTTTCGTTTTTGGACGCGAAGTTGCTCGGGCCTGTGCTCAGCACCCGCCTCACTCGATTCGCCGCAATTTGGTTCGCCGCAAACCGAGGCACACCCCCTGATTTGCGGACGGCGATCAAGCGTATCGGTCATGAATCATGGGTTGAGAACTTTGGCATCGAACCTTCTCAGCGCCAGCAAATCTACGGTGCGACCAACTGCCACAGTTGCTCGTCGAGGTTCCAAGAGGTGGGGGTAGCCACCACGGAGTAGACACCTGCGCCATTGTTGTACAGGTTGCCGGTGTTGTGCAGCGCCGTGCCCCATTTCTTGTTCACCAGCTTGTAATACCCGCCACCCGCATCGGTAAATTGCCAAAGTTGTTCATCGAGGTTCCACGAACTCGGCGTGGCGGCAGTGTTGTAAACATCTGCGCCGTTGTCGTACAAATCGCCGGTGTTATGCAGTGCCGTGCTCCATTTCTTGTTCACCAACTTGTAGTAGCCAGCACCCGCGTCGGTGATTTGCCAAACCTGTTCATCAAGATTCCACGAGGCGGGGGTAGAGACAACGTTGTAAACACCTGCGCCGTTGTTGTACGAGTTGCCGGTGTTGTGCAGTGCCGTGCCCCATTTCTTGTTGATCAGTTTTTTGAAACCGCTGATGCCACCCGACACGGGAGGCGTTGGTGGGACTGTATCGCCACCGCTTGGGCAGGCACTCGAGATCGAGCCGCCCCAGACAGCCTCGATGCCCGTGCATTTGGCGATCTCGAGCGCCGCCTGCGATGAGACAGCGTTGGTGTTGTTGCTGGTCGGGTTCAAGCCGGAGACCAGACCGAAGGAACCATTGTAAAAATTGTTCTGGATGCGGTTGTTGTAGTTTGGGTCGTTATTGGCATAGAACGCCCAAGTTGACGGCGAGTCGATCACGTTGAAATCGACCGTTTTTTCGCTGCTGCCGTTGTCCAGATAGACTCCGGCGCTCGAGTTGTTGGTGTTGAACATGTGGTTGTGGTGGAAGCGGGCACCGATCATTCTGCCGAGCGAGTACAGCGGTCCACCGTCGTCGTGAAGGCGCATCACGTCGTGGATTTTGTTGTATTGGACTTGGTTGTAATTCGCCCCGAGGTCGTCCCCTGACCAATTCCAGCCGATGCTGATGCCGGAGTAAAAGCCATTGCGAACCTCGTTGTGAACGACGTTGGCGTAGGTCATATGAACGAGCCGCATACCGACCGAGCCAGTGTAGTCCCGACCGTAGTTTTCGATGACGTTGTTGCTGATCAGGTCGTTGCTGCAAAGCGTGACCGGGGTGGTGAACTGGTCGCAAGCCATGTTCAAGGCGTTGGCGCTGGTATCGGTGAAGGTGTTGCCGATCACGCTGTCGCCGTTGGTTTTACCCAGAAAGTTCAGACCGTGCGCCCCGCTCTTCTCGATGCGGTTGCGCTCGAAACGGATGTTCTGGCTGTACGTGACCTCGATCATGCCGGGAACGTCGGAGTAATGCACAGTCGGTGAGGTGGTTCCGTCGTCGATCGCGCTCGAGGCTTGGATGTCCAGAAAGCCAGCGGTGTTCGGCAGCAGCCAGTTGTCGTGGCTGAAGGTGATGCCCTTAAATTGAAGGTTTTTGATCGGGTCGCTGCCGGTTCCGGTGAGTGTCATCAGCCGCTCGATGCGGGGTGCGATCACCTGCACGCTCGACATACTTTCCCCGGCTCGAGGCTTGTAGTAGAGGTAATTGTCGCTGGTGTTCAAGTACCATTCGCCCTCGGCATCCAGCAATTCGTAGGCGTTCTCGAAGAAGAAGCCGGGGTTGGGGCTGCTCGCGGATGTGAGCATCGGACTGTTGCGTTCGGGCAGTTGGAATTGAACACTGGCGCTCGAGCCGCTGACGTTGAAGCTGGCGATGCGGGCGCGTTTGTGTATCCAGTGGTCAGCCCAGACAAACTCGACCTGATTGAGCCGTTGCCAGTTCCCGACCTGAGCGGCATTGACGCTGTACGGCGCGACACTGCCGCTCGCCGAGTAGAACGGGCCGTAGTTGGTTTCGTCCGTCCGGTTGGGTGCACGGGCGCGGATGGCTCGAGCGCCGGACACGTACAACTGCCGGAAGCGCAACGATCCGACGCTGGCGCGGTAGATGTTCTTGCCGGAGTCAAACAGCGACCAGCCGGTGATCTGCTGCCCACCGCTGACGACCGGTGTGGCCCCACTCGCCGCCTGCCAGATGACGTTGTTGCCGTTGTATCCCGAGTCGCTCTGGGTGAATTGCAGCGTTGAAGCCAGCGCATACGTGCCGCCCGAAAGGTTGACGACCACATCACCGTTCATGCCGCCGTTGACGGTACGAACCTTGTCTCGAGCGCCCGTGAGCGAGCACGGTGCGCCGCTCGAGCAGGTGCTGCCCCCGCCCGAGGGCGAGGCGTAGAAGCTGTACGCGACCGCTTGCGTTCGCAACGATCCGCCCGAACCTGCGCTCGGTGGGACTTGCTGCGGCGATTGCGTGCAAGCCGTCAGCGCGATGAGCGACATCCCGAGCGCTTGCGACCAGCGATTGACCGTGAGCTTAAACATAAAACCACCTTTCTCGGACTTTCTCCGAGGCGAGACTGCCCGCTCGGGGTAGGCGTCTCGCGCACCCCGTTGATTTGAATTTCAGCACTTCGACCCCAGCCTTTGAGCATAAAAGCCAGATCAGCTCAGTCGCTTCCCACCAGTTCTCGCCACGGCAGCCGCTCGAGGTCTGACTCAAAGCCGATGCCGACCGCCGTCGGTGCGTGGATCAATCCGTTCGCATCGACGCGGGATTCGCGCACGACCGGATTGGTTCGCACCAACGATTCGTAATAGGTCGTGTTTGGAATCGCCATGCACAGGTGAACGTTCTCGATGTCCGAGCCGTGAACCTCTGCCCGCAAATGAAAAGCATCGGCGAGGTGGGCGGTGCGCATCGCACCGGTGATGCCGCCCTTGTACTTGGCGCTGGTGCGGACAAACGTCGCGCATCCGGCGGCGATGAAATCGGCGGTGTTCATGTGCGCCCCGTCGCTGGTCTCGGCGACCAGAAGCGGCACGCGCACGGACTTGACGAGTTGCTGGTGCGCGTGGATGCTGAATTCGCGCATCGGTTCCTCGTACCACAAAAAATTGGCCTCCTCGAGCGCCCGTCCGACGTAGATCGCGTCGGCGAGGTCGAACCCGGCGCTGCCGTCGTACATCAGCGGCACGTCGGGCCCGACGTGATCGCGCAGCGCCAAGCAGAGTTTCGCGTCGCGTCTGGCATCGCCCCAAGCGTGAAGTTTGATCGCCGGATACCCCAACTCGAGGCACTGGTCGGCGACCTCGAGAAACTCCTCTGTCGTCTCGAAGGTCACGGTGCTGGCGCAGGCGGGCAGGCTGGTGCGGTGTCCGCCGAGCAGTTTGTAAAGCGGCAGCCGTGCGGCTTTGGCGGCCAAGTCCCAGAGCGCCGTGTCCACCAGTCCCAAAACATAGACCGGGAATTCTTCGATCCGGTCGATCTCCCAGATGCGGTGCCACAGGTACTCGCGCATCAGTGGATCGCAACCGAGCAGTTCGGGGCGCAGTCGGCGTTCGACCAAATCCTCGAGAATCCGTCCGCGTGCACAAAAGGCGATGCCGTCGAACCCTTCGTCGCTGACGATCCGCAGGTAGGCGGCGGTGAGTTTCCCCTCGGAGCCGGGCAGTCCGTCCCGCCAGCGGTACGGCGGCGCGGCGGGCAGGGTGACGAGGTGAACTTGCACATCGGTGATTCGCATCGCTAGCTTCCTTTCGAGAAATCACGAAGTCGGTGTTGCTCGAGAATGCTGCGCCATTCCTCCCAGCGTGTTGCCGGAATGGGTGCGCCGAGGGCTAAAAAAAGGTGTGCCAATTCTTGTTTTGTTTTCGCACCGATCAAGGTGCTGTGAATTCGCGGTTCGCGCAGGCAGAGTTGCACCGCCAGCGCGGGCAGTGAAAATCCCGCCTCCAGCGACCAGTGCCAGAGCGTCGCGGCCAACTCGAGCGGCCAGTCGGTTTCGCGTTCGGCCCAAGTCAGCACCTCACGAAAATGTGTTTTCGGATCGTTACCACCGAGCAGGCCCATCGCCAACGGTGAGCCATTGATGACTCCGATGCCGTGTTCCAGTGCCGCCGGGAGGATGGTGTCGGCGGCACTGGTGTTGAGCAGGGTGTGATCGAGGAAGGTCAAAACCGCATCGAATCTTTGCGAGCGGGTCGCCTCGAGCAGCAATTCATGGCTTCGCACGCCGAGTCCGATAGCGCGAATCACGCCTTGGGATTTGAGTGCCTCGAGCGCCTCAAGCGCCCCGTTCGGTGCGAGACTCTCGAGCAGGTTCGGCGGGTCGTGAATCAGCAGCAGGTCGAGGTGATCGGTTCCGAGTTCTCGCAGGCTTTGCTCGACGCTTCGCAACGTCGTTTCTGCCGAGTAGCCCCGGAGTTCCGGGTGCGTTCCGACCTTGGTTGAAAGGCTGTAATTCGAGCGCGGCACACCGCGCAACGCCATCCCGATTCGGCGTTCACTCTCGCCATACGCGGGCGAGGTGTCGATGTACGCGATGCCCATCTCGAGCGCCGCTTCGACCACACCTACCGCGTCCGCCTCGCTGACCTCGCCGAAGTGCCGCCCGCCCAAGCCCGCCCCGCCCAAGCCGAGGGCCGTGACCGTCACCGCGTTCGCACCGAGCGTGCGTCGCTCGAGCGCCACCGGGTTGTGTTCGGCTTGGGTTGCGTTTGGCGACATCTGCTGCCTTCCTTGTTGTTCGTCCATGCCCTCATACCGACCGCGAAGAATCGGCAGGGACATTCACCATGTTTGGTTACTTGGTTTTGCTCCACTCGGTCAGTTGCCGTTGGGCCTCGGCCACCACCACGTCCATCTTGGCGGCTTTGATCGCCTTGATCGCCTCGGGCAGCGCGGTCGTTGGGTCAACCTGTCCCGCGATGATCGGCTGAACCTTTTCCTTGAAGACCGCTTGAACTTGGGCGACCTCGGATTTGACTTTGGTCGAATCGAAGGCAAACCCAAGCGCGACCGAGGCTTTGGCCTGCTGGTTGATCTTCTTGGTGGCCTCGTTAGTGCCGACCAAATCTTTGCTCAGGTAGTACGCGTTGAAGGTGTTGCCGAACATCCAATCGGTGTTTGGGTTGTACGCGGCGCTGTTGGCGGTCGGAGCGACCAGCTTCTTGGCGCGGTCGGCCCAAACCCAGTGCGTGTCCTGAACACCCTTGGCGAGCGTGTTGTACAACAGCGGGTCGGTGTTGAGTTGCTCGAGGAAGCGCATGGCGGCCTCCGGATTGGCCGAGGTGCGGCAGATGCCATTCATCGTGGCGATTACACCGTTGGTGGTCAGCACGGGTTTGGTCAGTGATTTGGCGACCGCATCAAATCCGTAGGCGTTCTTGAACTCAAATTCGACACCGGGTTTAGCGACGAGGTTGATCTTGCCGCCGTACTTGCCCGCCCTGAAGTTCGCGGCCAAGTCAGGATCGCCCTGAACGTTGTAGTACCCGGCCTTGGCCCATTTGTACTGCAAGGCGACAGCCTTGGCGAACTCTGGGGACTCGATGGCCGACACGACCTTGAGCGACTTGTCGGTGTTTTTGACCAGCACACCGATGTCCTCAACAAGCGGATCGAAACCGTTGTATTCGGCGTTCCAAGTCGGGCCACCGAGGTCGAGCGGCGTGAAACCTGCCGCCTCGCCTGCCTTCATCCGAGCTAGGAACGGCTCGAGATCCTCGAGCGTGTTGACAGCCCCGAGGTCGAGTTTGTACTTCTCAGCAAGGTCCTTGCGGAAGTTGAAGCCGTAGATTCGGGCGAAGATTTGCTGGTTGATCACACCGTAAATTTTGCCGCCAATCTTGGTCGCGTCCCAAGCGCTCGCTGGAACGCTGCGGTACAGGCGCGGTGCGGATTTCTTCAACAGATCTTCGAGCGGCAAGAGGTTGCCTTGGGCGACGTTCTGGTAGTAGTTGTTGATCCACGGCGCGGTAAAGACGATGTCGCATTTCTCGCCAGAGGCGAACATCAGTTTGGTTTTCTGGTCGAAATCTCCCCAGTCGGTCGGTTGCAGCTTGATCTGAACGTTGGCCTTATTCGTTGTCAGGATTTTGTTCATCGCATCCTGAACCTTCAAGTAATCCTTGGGGATGCCACCGGTGTACATGTACGTCACGGTCGGTACGCCGTTCTGTGCACCGACCAGTCCGCTGACGCCGAGGGCGCTGAGGGTGATGGCTACCAGACCGCTGCCGATCAATTTGCTGTGGTTCCGCTTCATGTTGTTCCTCCTCGAGAGGGCGAAGGTCGTGTGGGCCGAATGATTCGCTGATATTTAGGCCTTGAATAGATGCCGATTTTCTTGAATTCGCACCTCCTGAGCGGCAATCGAAAACCTCGGTGGTCTCGTCCGATAGCTGCGTGAAGCGTTGGACTACCCTTTGATCGAACCGAGCGTCAGTCCGCGAACGAAGTACCGCTGTAAGAACAAAAATGCGAGCGTGATCGGGCCGGTGGCAAGTACCGCCATCGCCATCCGCACCGTGGTCAGTGGCACGACTTGACCCGAAACCTGAGCGTTTTGAACAGTGGCGAGGAAGTTGAGGTTATTGAGGATTTTGAACAGCAGCAATTGCAACGGCACGAGGTTCGGATCGTTGATGTAGAGCAGTCCCAGAAAGTAATCGTTCCAGTATCCGAGCGCCGCGAACAGTCCGACCGTGGCGAGCGCCGGGGTCGAGAGCGGCAGCACGATGCCGAAGAAGATTCGCCATTCGCTCGCGCCATCGATCCGTGCCGCCTCGATGATTTCCTGTGGCAGCGAAGCGAAATAGGTTCGCAGCAAAAGCACATAGAACGGGCTGACCAACGCGGGCAGAATCAGCGCCAAGAGCGTGTCTTGCAGGTGCAGGTAACGGGTGTTGATGATGTAACTCGAGACCAGCCCGCCGTTGAAGAGCATCGTGAAGAACACGTAGAAGGCGAGTCCATTGCGCCAACGGAACTCGCGCCTCGAGAGGGCGTAGGCCAGAAGCGACATCACCAGCAGACTGACCGCGCTACCGACCAAGGCCACCGTGACCGAGACACCGTAGGCAGTCAGGATTTGCTCCGGGTTGCTGAGGAGGTACTGGTAGGCGTTGAGGCTCCACAGCGGCGGGATCAATCCGTAGCCGCTCTTGGCGAGCGCGATCTCGTCGGTGAATGAGGCCGAGATCACGAGCACCAACGGCAGGATGAAGGTCAGACTGACGACGATCAGGAAGGCGTGAATCAGGATCGGACCGATCTCGAGTCGGGATCGGGTCGAGCGCGAAGTCTTGGGCGGAGTATTGCGGGCGGATGCGGTCACAGCTTCACCTCCTCAAAAAAGTCCACGTTCCGGGTCGCGGCGGCGCACGATCCAGTTGGAGAGCAGCACCAAAATTAAGCTGACAACCGACTGGTATAACCCAGCCGCGCCCGCCATGCCGAAATCGCCGAGTTGACGCAGGGCGCGAAAGACGTAGGTGTCGATCACGTCGGTGGTTGGGTAGAGCAGGCTCTGGTCTCGGGTGACGTTGTAGAACAATCCGAAATCGGCGAAGAAAATCCGTCCGATGGCCAGCAGCACATTGATCGTGACCAGTGGTGCGAGAAACGGCAGCGTGATGAAACGCACCTGTTGAAATTTGGTCGCGCCGTCCATCGCGGCAGCCTCGTAGTACACCGGGTCAATGCCGAGGATTCCAGCCAAGTAAATCACCGTGCCAAACCCGACACCCTTCCAGAGGTTGACCAGCACCAAAATTAGCGGCCACGCTGCTGGGGTCGCGTACCAACTGACTGGCGCGATTCCGAATTGCTCGAGCAGTCGGTTCAGGATGCCCGTGTCGGTGTTCAGAATCGCAAAGCCGAAGTATCCGACAATCACGTAGGAGATAAAAAACGGGAAGAACAGCGCCGACTGGTAGATCCGTGCGAGCCAGCGGCTGGCGCGGCCGCGACCCTGAATCTCGTTGAGCAGCAGCGCCAGCGCCAGCGAGCCGAACGTGCCGGTGACGATGAACAACAGGTTGAGGTACAAGGTGTTGACGGTGATCCGCCAAGCGGTGCCGGAAGTGAAGATGAACTCGAAGTTCTTCAGCCCGACCCAAGCGCTGCCCAGAATGCCCTCGATGGCGCGGTAATCCTTGAAGGCGATGATCGCGCCGCCCATCGGCAGGTAAGCAAAAACAAACAGCACCAGCACACCGGGCAGCGCCATCAGCATCAGCGCTAGGTTTTGGCCGCTGTCGTGTCTCGAGCGTCGCATTTTTTTGGTATGCGTTTCTGGCACGCTGGCAATCCGTTCGGGGTGAGGGCCGGTCATCGGACTGACTCGGGTGTTTCGCCAAGAAGATCGTTGGGGTTGTGGCGCATCTTGGACTGGTTCATTTTCGCGTGCGCCTCCTGACGGTGTTTCACCAATTCTTAGTGGTCAAAGACCCGATCCGAGCCGTGCAATTCATCCGTTAAGCACCTTGACCTCGAGAATCTCCCGAAGCTCAAGTCAATATTGGTTAACCAATTTGATTGTTGCGGGCAATGTATCACGGCCGATTCTGACTGTCAATCGGCGGTAGATTCTGAGTCATACGGATTCCGTTAAATCACTTCATCTATTTTTGCATATAGATTGCGTTCAGCACGGAATCCGTAGTTTTTCCTATGCCCTTTAGGGCAGAAAATTCTTAAGGAATTTTCCGGAATTCGTATCAATTGCTGTAAAAATGACTCCAAACGCAGTTTTGGTTGAAAATTCGCCGGTCGGGGCATTGACGATTGGGGTCGATTGGTTCAATACTGAAGCCAAGCTTATCTCCAAATTGATTCTCCAATTTCACCCCAGAAGGAATCTGCATGCTCGAGACCATTGATCCAGCCTCCGCACAACGCTCCGAATTCGAGACGGTCGCCTCGAAGATCGCCACGATCATCCAAACGGGCAACCTCAAACCCGGCGACAAACTGCCGACCGAACGCTCGCTCGCCAGCCAACTCGAGGTCGGGCGCGGCGTGGTGCGCGACGCGATCAAGGTGCTCTCGGCGGCGGGCATCGTGCGGGCCCGACAGGGCAGCGGACTGTACGTGGCCGAAACGCCACACCCGTTCGCGGCCGCCAGCGTGGAACTCTCCCTGCCGCCCGACCCGGCCCACATCGCAGCCCTGATCGAATTCCGCGAGGTGCTCGAGACCCAAGCGGCACGTTTCGCGGCCGAACGCGCCCGCCCGCGCGACCTGATCGCCATCGAAAGCAACATCGCCCAGCACCGCGAGGCCGCCGAACGCAACGATGCCAAACGCTTCCGCGCCGCCGACCTCGAGTTTCACCAAGCCATCGCCACCGCCTCCGGCAACGAATTTCTCGGGTCGGTGATCACCACCACGCTGAAGTTGCAAAACACGGCGGTCGATCTGGCCGTTTCGCAAGCTCCGGGTTCGATGACCCGCGCCAACGACCAGCACGCCACGATTTTGCGGGCGATCCGCAGCGCCGACCCGGATGCCGCCGCCAACGCCATGCGCCGACACCTGCAAGCCACCAAAGTCAATTACTTCGAGGAGCTTCAACGTCAAATGAAGCGGGACGAATCGGCGTGAACGCGAACCTGCCTGATCGTGAATCGAAACGGGGTGTTGAACGGGCTGATGAAACCCGCGCAAGCAATCGGTCACAACCCTGAGTCACCGACACTGTGAACCGCACGATGTTTGAAATCGCATTGCCCAGCAAAGTACCCAGCAAAATCCTAGGAGGCACATGAGCACCCAAACCAACCAACCCCCGACCAGCGGTTCTGCGCTGCCACGCCTCAAAGCGAACGGACACCGACTCGAGACCCGCGACTCCGGGCAAGCCTTCTTCTGGCTCGCCGACACCGCTTGGGAATTGCTGCAACGCCTGACCAAGCCCGAAATCCAGCATTACCTCGAGATTCGTGCCGCGCAGGGCTTCAACGTCATTCAGGTGGTTGGGCTGAGCGAAATCGCCGAGCTTCGCGCCAACACCCTCGGTCAAACCCCGCTGCTGGGTAAGAACCCGCTCACGCCCAACCCGGACTACTGGACGCTGCTCGACTGGACGCTGGAACGGGCCGAACGGCTCGGGTTGTACATCGCGCTGCTGCCGACTTGGGCTGATAAAGTCACACCCGGCTGGGGTGGCGGGCCAGTGATCTTCAATCCCGACAACGCCCGAGCCTACGGCGCGTGGCTGGCCGAACGCTACGCGGCCTCGAGCAACCTGATCTGGATGCTCGGCGGCGACCGAGCGCCCGTCTACCACGACAACAGGTACGAGAACGGCTACGCCGATTTCCGGGACATCTGGCGCGGCATGGCAACTGGCATCTTTGAGCACAGCCCCGAGGCGCTGATTACCTACCACACCGCCGGTGGTCTCCATAACAGCACTGGGAGCCATCTGCACGACGAACCGTGGCTGATGCTCAATACTGTTCAATCCGGTCACGGTGGCGGTCAAGACCTGCCGGTCTGGGACTGGATCAGCGTGGACCTGAACCGCACCCCGGTTAAACCCGTGCTCGATGCCGAGGTCAACTACGAGGATCATCCGGTCAACCCTTGGCCCAGCTTTGATCCAGCCAACGGGTACTTCCGCGACCACGACGTGCGTAAGCAGTGCTGGCGCAGCGTGCTCGCCGGGGCTGCGGGCGTGACCTACGGTCATCACGCCGTCTGGCAGTACCACGCGCCGGGACGCGAGAACATCAATTTCGCCGACCGCACTTGGCTCGAGGCGATGCACCGTCCCGGCGCGATTCAAGTCGGGATCATGCGGCGCTGGCTCGAGGCATTCCTGTCCCAGCCTCAACCCGCTCAGGAGGTCATCCGTTCGGCGCTCGGCGAGGGAGCGAGTCACGTTCGGGCCGCCCGCGACCCGGAATGGCGCAATCTGGCGGTGTATGTGCCCAACAGCCAGACGCTACGGATTGACCTCGAGCCGCTGGCGGGCAGGCATCTGAGGGCGAGTTGGTTCGATCCGCGCAGCGGGCAGATTGAGGCCATCGGGACGTTTGCCGCCACGGGCGAGCGCCTGTTCAGCACACCGCTCTCGGCTCCAGACTGGGTGCTCGCGCTCGAGGTGACAGGCGATTGAAGCTAGGGTCGAGGTGTAACGGAGTTTTTTCTGCTGGCAAATGTCAACCGTATCTTGTAGCGCTCGAGACTGCATGAACGCTCAT
>JANYHH010000094.1 GCA_025359505.1 Deinococcales bacterium | reverse complement strand
GCCGCCAGCACCGCCCGCAGCAGCCACCTCCAACGCCGAACTGGTGACATTAGAAAAATACGTGCAGGACAACAGCCTGCTCTATCAAGGATTCGTGGCTGGCACGACGACCCAAGGTGCGTTTTCCTCGAGTCAAAATGCGTTCTTTTTAATCGCGCTCGGTGAGAAGTTTCCGGGATCATCCATTGCTCTGAAATCAGCCGATGAACTCCAAGCAGTTCTGTCCCTTGGAACTCAAACCCTCACGCTCAAAAAGAAGTAGCCAATTTACTCAGGGGTGTATTCATGACGAGAATTCTCAAAACGCTGCTCATCGGTCTGTTCGCCATCTCGAGCCTGCTTTCCACAGTCACCGCCCAATCGGTGACTGGCACATCGCAGCTCCCAGCGGACACCCGCTTCGACAAAAAAATCAACGTTGATCTGCCCGCCATTGATCTCGAGATGTATTTGAAGACCCTCGGCGCTTCCGTCAACCTGCAAGTCATCGGCACGAACCTGCCCGCCGTGCAAGTCGCCCTGAAGTTCAAAGACGTACCGTTCAGGCAGATTTGGACGAACGTACTGGCGATCTACGGACTCGATTTCATTCTGCAAAGCAATGATCTGGTGATTGTCGGCTCGAGAGAAGCGATCAACGCTTTGAAGCCGCAAGCACCGGTGGTTGTCCCACCTCCACCCGCTGTCGAACCAGCCCAAGAAATTCGCACGTACACCATCAAAAGCGATGTCGCCGCGATCCGGTCGCTGCTCGAGACACAGGTTCCGGGCGTGAAGCTCTCAAACGTTGGTAACAAGCTCGTCGTAACCGCCACCGCCACCCAGCACGCCCGAATTGCCTCACTGCTGACCGAACTCGATATTGCCCCACCCGTCGCACCTATCCCACCAGTCGTCGCGGAAGTTCGCCCGGAAATCCGCACCTACCTCATCAAAGGCGATGTGGCTGCGATCAGCAAGCTGCTCGAGACGCAATTCACGGGCATTAAAATCTCGAGCGTCAGTAGCCGTTTGGTCATCACGGCGACGCCTGAGCAGCAAGCTCAAATTACTGCGCTGCTCGCCACGGCAGACGTCGCGCCTACGCCTCCTGCGCCCCCAGCTCCAGTGGCTCCGATTGATATCGATACAAAAACAGTACCGTTGTCTTATGCGAAAGCCGCAAAACTCGCAGAGGTTCTCCAAAAAGTGGTGAATGGTACAGCGTTGACCTCTAGTGCTGACGCGCCACAAGCAACCAGCACCACGCTACCGGGTGCAACCAGCAATGCACCGCTCGTTGGAGTTTCCGTGATCGCTGAAGAAAGCTCTAACAGCCTGATAATCAGCGGCCCGGCCCAAACCGTTGCACGTTTACTCGCCATCATCCCTAGCCTCGACAAACCTCAACAGATGGTCAACGTTGGCGTTCGCATCCAAGAAATCTCGGACGCTGCCGGACGCAACCTCGGCATTGACTGGTCATTCGGCGTTGGCAATTTCTCTGGCAGCATCGCCAGTGGCGCACTGAACTTCGTACTGGATGCCACGCGCAGCCTTGTGGGATTGAACATCGGTGCAGCCCTCAATGCGCTCGAGACGCAGCGCCTTTCCAAGCGCGTCAACGACTCCACGCTGACCGTGCTGAACAATGGCACGGGCAACATCAAGGTCGGCGGGCGCATCGAGATTACCTCCGAAACTGCCGGCTCAGGCACAGCCGGCGCGGCTGGTGGCTTGGCCAGTCGCACCATTCCTTACGGTGTCGAAATTCAAGTCACCCCAAGCATCGCTGCCGACGGTAATATCAGTTTGGAAACCAGCGCCGCAGTCAGCAGCGTTTTGAATCCAAACAGTACCGACTTTAAGCGCATCGACTTCATTGATCGCGCCGCCAAATCAACCGTTCGTCTGCGTGACGGTCAGACCGTGCTGCTCGGCAGCTTACTGCAAACGATTGATGACAGCACCTCGAGCGGCATTCCGTTCATCTCGAGTATCCCGCTGTTAGGTGAAGCCTTCAAGACCACGAAAAGCAGCAGTGAGCAGACACAAATTCTGATCGTCGTGACCGTCAACCTCATCAAGTAGCTAAAACGCTTCAATAAGAAACGCGCCCCCCTATTCTGGGGTGGCGCGTTTCTTATTGAAGCCCCATACTCCACTTATGTTGAGTCACCGAAAGTCTCGAGGTATCGCCATTGTCGCGGTACTGATCTCTGCCGTGGTGTTCCTCGGCATCATCATCGCCATCACGGGCACGCTCTCACTCTCAAGCCGCCAGAGTACAGGCGATCAACGCGTGACGCTCGAGGCTCAGTACGCCTCGGAGTCTGGCTTGTCGCGGGTCATGGCAGAAGCGCAAAACGGTTTGCTACAAAACTGGACTTCATTGCTGCTCAATATGACAACTACAAATGCAACCGATACGACAGAAGTTAAGCGGTTAGCGGCATTGTTTTGCAATTACACGAGCGTGGCTGCTCTTCCAACCCTTTCGGATCCTAAAAAGTTTTGCGAGGTGAAAGCTGGCGGTGACGTAACAGGCCGTTACGATCTTCTAACTACCTTGATTCCAATTGCTGGTTACGCAACGGCAGCCCCAAGCGTCACTAGCGATGCTTTGGCAAAAGCATACTGGGCTGATGTTTTCTCTGACGGCCCGAGCGGCTCCCGTTACACAAGTTCAGTTAGCAGCGGTGTTTCCTACAACGTCAGTTTCGGTATGCAAGTTATTGGTGTAGATATTGTTAACGGTGTCAAATTCCGCTTTAAGTTTAAAGCCCGCGATGCCGTCTCGACTGGACGTTATATCAACGCTGGCACGGTGATTTCCAACCGCGTTTCGCAACGCAGTTTTCCAGAAGTGTATTTCGTTGACATTGCGCCTCCTAAGTTGTCTTATTTTTTATCACTGACCGATGCTCAAGGCCCAACCACTCTTAATCCCGGCTCGCCTGTGTACTTCACAAAAGACACGTTGCTTGACGGACCTGTTCACACCAACGGTGGTTATTATTTTCGCGGCAACCCGTGGCTTAGCGGCGAAGTTACCAGCGCTGGTTGCACCACGTCCTATACAGTCGATACCACTACAGGCAAAGGCACTTGCTCTAATGCAGCCACAACCGGTTTTTACAACGACGGTGATCCAAGTACCACGCCGCCTACCACGTTCACTGTCACGGGCAACGATGCCAATTTTCCGGGGTATGTAACAGGAGCTGCGGTTACTGCAACTGCCCCGGAATTTGCACAGCAAAACCTCGTGGCAAATGCTAAACCCAAACCGTGGAACTATACGGGTAAGTACAACGCTGACATTATTTCCCTGCCGAAACTCAGCACTCCGCAGCGCACTTTGGCGGAGCAGAGCGGTATTTTAATCACTACCAGCACCAACCCCACTGTTTCTGGTTTTTATAGTGACCCTGCCGCTGAAGCATATCTGCAAGCCACGACCGATGGTCGCAGCACAGCAACAAGCTTTGGAACAGTCCCCAATAAAAGCCCCACAGGAGTCCCAAATACCGGTAAAGTCGCCACAGGTCAAGTTATTCAGATGCGCTTGAACCAAAAAATTCAGCGTTGCAACGCCGCCGCGACTGGCATCGTTGTCAATCCACCAACGGAGTTAATGACTGTGGGCGGCAGCAAAACCTTCACCGCAACCGTCTCTGGTCAGGATATTTACACCTTTGACTACGCGCCAACCGTCAAGACTGTTACGTGGGCAGCTACGCCACCCAGCACCTTGACCACAGGCAGCATCTCTGCACAAACTGTCGGCAGCACCGCTACTCCCGCAACGGCAACCTACACTGGAACGGCTGGTTACGCTGTCGCGCAAAGCGGTAGCGCTCCTGTTGGACTGACTGCCACAACCACTCGAGGCAACCTGAGTGCTAGCGCTGCACTGACCATTAACCCCATTGCCCCAACAATCACGTTGACCGCTTCACCAAGCACGGTTTACTATGGTGCTGGATCCGGCTCTACCTTAACTTGGAGCTTTGGCACAGGCGCTGGCCCATTCACACAGTTGCTCGAGCAATCGCTGGATGGTGGCGCGACTTGGACGACCGTTGCGGGCGCACCGACGACCAGTGACGGAACAACCAACAAAAGCTTCACCATCCTCTCAGTACTTGCTCCCACGCGCTACAGATTGACCGCAAGTGGCCCAACTGGTTTGAGTGGGGCTGGAATTGCCAATATCGGTATCAATCCGCCAGCCAACCCAGTTATTTCACTCGCTACTCCCACGCCAAGCGGCAACATTGAGTTTGGTGGGGCATCAAGGACACTTTCATGGTCTGTCACCAACGTCAACGCCACCGGCACAACCAGTGGTGCGGGCAATGGGCCATTCACCTATGTCGTGGAGGTATCAAAAGACGGTGGCGGATACACGACACTGACAACGGTCGTCGGGCCAGCAACTCCAAACACCTACAGCTATTCCATCCTAGCTAACGCAACAGCCTCAAATATCTCGTGGAAATACCGCGTCAGAGCCTCGAGCATCATCAATACCGTCACGTATTCTGGAACAAGTGGAACAAAAACCGTGACTCAGAACGCAGCCGTGAATCCAGTAGTCAATGCGAACTTCCCAAGTGGTGTTGGTAGCAGCACTCCGCTGCCTTACGGTGGTGGTCCAGTCACCATGCAATGGAGCGTGACAAACGCCAATGCCGCTGCTGCTGGCGTAGGACCTTACAAGTATCAAGTGCAATCCTCGACTAATAGCAGTGGTGGCCCATGGACAGATATTGGTCTGCCCACAACCGCAACTTCGCAAACCCTCAACCCCACAGGCAAGATCTGGTACAACGTCGTGGCTACCAACACTGTCACTACACTGTTCGGCGCAGATTGGGAAGAGGTCAATCTCAATGACCTGCCACTACCAACGATTAATTTGACCTCGAGCAGCTATAACGTCCCTGTAGCCAACTCGAAAGTGACGCTAACGGCAACAGTCACCAATGGGGCTAACAGTCAATTAACTGTTGGCAACGCAAGCGGACCGCTCTTGCTAAAACTTCAAACAAACGCTACTCCAAACGGCACGACTGCCTCTTTCGTTGTTCCTAATGTCAACGTCCCAGGACCCGGTTATACGGATTACACCTTAAGTGCAACGAACGCAATGAATCCAAATAATCCAGTGACCAAAACCATTCGCGTTTATATCAACAACCCCGGCGGGCAACCACTGCCCCCACCTCCGGTCATCAGTACGTTCACAGCCAATCCAGCAACCATTTACTATCCCACCGATGCGTCAACACTGAGTTGGACTTTAAGCGGTGGCGCACCAACCACTCTTACCATCGCCAACACTGTCGGAAATCAAGTTGGATCTGTCTTAGGTTCAACCAGCAAGGGCGTCACACTGGATGCGACAACAGATTATTTCCTGACCGCTTCCAATGATGGCGGTAGCATGACCTTGAACACTCGAGTGACCGTCGTTCCAGCAGTTGCTCCTACTGTCAGCTTGTCCGCCCCAACCCCCACCCCAGTTGCTTACACAGGTGGCAACACCACGTTTAACTTCAGCGTCACCAACCCAACCGTTGTTGGCGCATCTGGAGCAGGAACTGGCCCATACACCTATGTCATCGAGCGTTACAACGGCAGTGCATGGGTTACGGCTGCCACGCAAACTGGTCAAGGCACGAGCAGCAGTTACACCTACGCCGCCCCCCCGAACAATGGCTCGAGCGATATTAACTACCCGTTCCGCGTGACCGCCACGAACACTGCTACCACAAAGGTTGGCACAAGCGGCACACAGAACGCCACCGTCTCCGCCGCCGCATTGCCTAGTGCCACGATTAGCGCGTCTCCAACTTCGCTGGCGTACACGGGTGGTAGCAGCACGATTTCTTGGGGGGTCAGCAATGCAACCGCTGGCGCTGCGGGAACCGGTCCGTACACCTACACCGTTGACAAGCAAAATCCCGGTGGTGGCTGGGTCAATCTGGTCACGGATACGAGCGCCACATCAACCAATCAGAACATCACCTTGTCTGGCAACACCAGCTATCGCGTGACTGCGAAAAACACTTCGACTGGTAAAGTCAGTACCAACTTGCCAACGGCTACCGTCACTGTTGCCCCGCCACCCCCGCCAACCATTCCAACGCTGACCGCCAACCCTAATCCAATTGTAAGCTCCTCTGGTGGCAACACAACCTTCAACTGGACTTTGGGCGGCGGGACGGTTACCAGTTTAACGATGGATCAAGGTGTAGGTACGGTGACTGGTACAAGCAAGTCTGGGGTCTTTGTCAACATCAGCAAAACCTACACACTGACCGCAACAGGCCCCGGTGGCACAGCAGCCAAATCCGTGACCGTGACCGTGCCGCTACCTCCGCAAGACCTGAGTGGTTTGACCAAAACGGGTAGTGACATTGTACGTGAAGAAAGTACAGGCACAATTACACCTATTTGGAAGGCAGAACCAACATGGTCTGGTGGGGGCGCACAGCCCACAGTGAGTGCCAGCGACTACACAGTCACAGTTTCACCATCTGGAGGAGCAGTCACGGCCACGCCCGACGCCAATGGCAACATCACCTTAAATATTGGAGCTGTGTCAGCCCAGACCACATTCACGGTTTCAGCATCGTTGACCATTAATGGCATCACCAAGGGTCCATTGACATGGAAAGTGACAGTGACGAAGAAGACGGGGGGCGGCGCTACGCTGCGGCCTCGCGCACGATTGACTCAAACCACACTTGATTGCAATGCCCTTGGCTTAGATGGCCCAGTATCCTACGACTGGTCAACCTTCGTGGACTATTATATTGACGCCAACAACAACTTTTGGCGGCGCGAATACCCTAGCTCAGATCAAAACGCGTTCACGCGACCAGCAACCACCACAGCCGCGTGGGTTCCACAACCTAACAAATTTAACGGCGTGTTTTACGTGGATGGTGGTGTTGATGCCAACGGTAAGGTAATCACTGGTGTGACAATTAAGGGTCCCAGCCGTACAAACATCACCGATCCCAGCACCGCTCCACCTTCAATTGCTAATTTCGCCGCGTTAACCATCGCTACTGACGGCAAACTAACGGTTGTAAACGACATTAAGTACGAAGATCCAGTCTGTAGCACATCACCAGTCAGAGGTCCAGAAACCGTCCTCGGATCGAACAATGGTACGGTCACGCCAGCCGTTTGCAACACCGTTAAATCCACCTGGTCACGTAACGTACTCGGTCTATACTCGAGCGGTCCTGATGGTATCGAATACAAAACCACGCAACGCAATACCACCATCCAAGCAATCAGCCTCGCCAGCCAAGGCAAGGTTCAAGTCGCAGGTTTACCACAAAACAGCAGTACAGCTTGTCCAGACGAACTGCTGCCCAGCAATGACCTTGGTAGCATCAATATCCAAGGTGGTTTAATCCAATCCAGCTATGGTGAGTTCGGTAAATTTGACACGACACCGGCCAGCAACATCACCTGCGGCTACAAGCGCACCATGACCTACGACATCCGCCAGAAACAACCGCAGTACGCACCTCCCGGCTTCCCAGACGCTCCGAACGCCAAACCAACCGTGACAATCTCTACGCAGTCCAACCCCGACACGGCGCTGACTGTCGGACAGAGCCTACCGCTAATCTCTGGCTTCTCGAGAATCAAATGAATTTCGTTTCCGCTCAACAAGCTGCTCCCCGTCAATTGACGGGGAGCAGGACTCGCATCAAAGCATTCACATTGATTGAGCTATTGGTCGTCATGGCGATCATCGGTATCGTTGGTGGAATCAGCGTGTCAACTTACGTCCGCGAATCTCGAGTTTCAGCGGTGAAGCAAGCCGCGATTCAACTTCAAACGGATCTCGAGACACTGCGTAGCAATACGATTCGCTACAATGGTGACTCGAGCATTGTGATCAGCAGCACAGGTTATACGCTGAATATTGCCATTGATGGAAGTACGCGAACAGTGACGCGCACGTTGTTGACTGGCATGACAGCTACTCGAGTCACTGGCACATCTGACGTGACTTACAAAGCGCCTTTAGCCACCACCGATGCACAACCCCTCAAATATGAAGTAAAACTTGGGGATATCTCGTACTATATTAAAGTGATCGGTGTCACGGGGAGGGCGATTTTCAGTGCACAATAAAGTGTTATTGCGACCCCAAGCGGGACTGACTTTAATTGAGATTTTGATTGCTCTTTCGCTACTGGGGGTGATGGTTAGCTTAGTCGTTTCATCATTGGTAGGATCGTTCCAGATCACCCGCGAGAATCGCAAAGCCATTGATGCTACGACCACCGCTCAGCGCATCGTTGAGGACATTCGTGGTCAGTGGCGGGATCGGGCAACGTTCAATACCGGCTGTGCAGGCGTAACCTTAAACTCGGCGAATACGAGTTACATGGCTGTGACCGCCAATCAGCAAAACTTGACTCAAGCCGCTGTGCTGAGCGGAACCTCGAGTGCTGTGACCACGCCTTGTGGCGCATTATCAGCAGTCACAACGTGCAGTGCAGCCATGAAACGGATAGTGGTCGTAGCGACTGACTCCGCTACTCCAACACGTACCCTCGCTCGAGTCACTCTCGATGTACTCTGTCCATAACAGGTAAATCCATGAAAAACACCAAAGGTTTCACACTGATTGAATTGCTGATTTCGCTTGGTTTACTTGGCGGGATTATCCTCGCACTATTTCAAACGATGGGCAGCACGACGCAAGTTTCCAATTCCACCAACGCCAGCAACGACCTGATCCGTGAGGGGCAGATTGGACAACAGCTACTGAGCGCTCAGTTTAAGGAAGCCTGTTACGTCTACCCAGCCGCTGCCACAGTGATAATGGGAAGTAGCGGCTACACCACCAAGAACGGCGCTGGCTACACTTGGACGGTCAACACACACCCAATCGTCGCCTTAATTTTGCCGCCCGCCTCGAATGATTCTACTGGCGCAACGTATCGTTTCTACGCGTATTACGCGATTCCTAGAAGCCAGTACGTCTCTGGTTCTACGCCAGACGCGAGCACCAATCCGGGGCCCGATGTGACAAACGACAGTACAACTTGGATGCTGATGGAGTACCGTAAAACAATTAATACGAGCAATACGACAAATTTCCCAACGCCATTCAACTGCGCTCAATTAGCCGCAAATTCCAATTTTACGATTCTCGGCGGGAATGCAGCGTTGCTGACAGATTACATCACTCCAGTGGCGGCTAGCACCGATTTATTTTCAGTTGGTGGAGTTGCATCAATTGGCGGCGCAGCGTTTATTGATTACAACTTGCGGCTGAGCCGCACAACCCGCGAGGGCAACATCGTTACCGTCGGTGGTGGCTCGAGCGGCACGACCATGACCGCCAAGGTCTATCCCGTTAACCTCTTGCCTTAAAACCCACGCATGACTCGAGGGCGAGAACCTGCTAACCTCTTTTCAATGCGAATCCTCGTCCTCTCCCTCAAAGGCGGCGTGGGTAAAACCACGACCGCCGTTCACATTGCCGCCCTGCTCGCCGCTCGAGGGTCAACCCTGCTGATCGACGCCGATCCAGCGGGTGGGGCGCATGGCTGGGCGACTCGAGGGGAAATGCCGTTCGCGGTGGCTGATGCGGACAGCGCCAAGCCTAAACGCTTCGAGCACGTGGTCGTGGATACGAGGGCGCAACCGAAAGCCAAAACGCTCGATGAGTTTTCGCGCAAGGCTGACTTGCTGATCGTGCCGACCGCACCGAGTGAATTGTCGCTCGAGACTTTGCCGCGCCTTCGGGACGATCTGGAGGATTTGCCGTTCAAGGTTTTGGTGACGCTCGGGCCGCCAGCGCCATCCCGCGACGCTGAGCGGGCGCTCGAGCGGCTGGAAGCGCTGGGTTTGCCGCATTTCGCGGGCGTGATCCGGCGCTACAGTGCGTTTGAGAAAGCTGTGCAATTGGGCGTGCTGGTGCGCGATGTGCGCGATCCGAGAGCGGCGGCTGCTTGGGGCGATTACGAAGCCATTGGTGCAGAGTTGCTTTAACCTGACTTGACTCGAGTCGGTCAGGCACAGTAGCGTTACCCTGATGCCTGATCTCGAGGTAACGCAAAAAGTGATGGCGCTGCTCGAGCCGGGTGTCTGGCGTTCTGGCGAGGCGTTGGCGGCGCAGCTTGGCGTCTCGAGGGTCAGTGTTTGGAAGGCGGTGCAGAAGCTCAGAGCGCAAGGCTATCCGCTCGAGTCTGGCGCTGGCGGTTACCGCTTTGAGGTTGACGCCCCGCTGGGGATCGAGGGTGTGACGTACCTTGGCAGCGTCGGCAGCACGATGGATCAGGCTAGAAATTTGGCTCGAGGTGATGCGCCGGAGTTCAGCGCGGTGCTCAGCGAGCGTCAAAGCGCTGGACGCGGGCGGCGCGGGCGGGTGTGGCAGAGTCCAGCGGGCAGCGGCTTATATCTGAGCCTCGTCTTGCGCCCAGACGTGCCGCTCTCGAGCCTCGGGTTGCTGCCCTTGTTGGTTGGCGCTTGCCTGCAACGTGCGATTGACGCGCAAACTGGCTTTGCTGGCGTACTGAAGTGGAGCAATGACCTGCTGGCCCCCGATGGGCGCAAACTGGCGGGGGTGCTGCTCGAGTCTGAGATTGAAGATGGCGCAGCCAAGTTTGTCGTGCTGGGCATTGGCATTAACGTGCGCGTGCAGGATTTCCCGCTGGACTTAAACGCCGCCGCGCTCGAGGAGTTCACGCCAAACGTCAATCGAAAAGCGTTGCTCGAGAACATCCTGACCGAATTGCGTGTGCAGTACGAACGCTTTCTCGAGTCTCCCAGCTCGGCGCTCGAGTTATGGAGATCCCAGAATGGCACGCTCGGGCGGGCGGTGCGAGTGCTGTTGCCGGATAGCTCGAGTTGGGATGGCACGGCTGTCGAGGTCGCCAGCGATGGCGGGCTACAAGTCCAGACGCTGAGTGGCGAGTTAAAAACGGTTTTCGCGGGTGACGTGAGTTTGCGTCACACCTGAACACAAGGGTTTGTTGCACCTGAACACAAGGCTTCAAGAGGAGAATTTATGACCCCATCCGCCACGCAACCCCTACTCCCCAGTTTGATCCCCGCCAGCACGACTCGAGATATTGCACTTGTCGTTGGCGGCAGTGTCGTCATCGCATTATTGTCGCAAGTGCAGATTCCGCTGCAACCCGTGCCGATCACCGGTCAGACGCTCGCGGTGTTCCTCGTCGCACTCGCGCTCGGGTGGCGCTTGGGCGGTGCGGCCGTGGGCTTATACCTGCTCGAGGGTGCGCTGGGATTGCCAGTCTTCGCTGGCCTCGCGGGCGGCATCGCCAAGTTCGCCGGGCCCACGGGCGGATTCCTAATCGGCTTCTTGGTCGCTGCGCTGGCTGTCGGTTGGTTGGCGGAGCGCGGCTGGACGAAGAACGTTTTGCTCACAGCAGCCGCGATGCTGATTGGCACAGTGCTGATCTACGCACCGGGCTTGGCGTGGTTGCAGCAGTTCACAGGCGCGAAGACTTTAGAACTGGGGCTGTACCCGTTCATCCCCGGTGATCTGATCAAATCAGCACTGGCAGCGGTGCTGCTGCCAAGCGCTTGGAAACTCACAGGGCGTTAGCTCGAGGCAATCGCTGCATCACCGCCGCACATCGCGGCGGTTTTTGGCTAGACTCCAAAGACATGATGAAACGCCGATTGCAAGTGCTGTTGCTCGTCTCGAGCCTCGTGGGAATTGCTGCTGTCTCCAGTGCCGCGACGCCAGCCCGTTCCCCTCGAGCGATCACGCTCGCCAGTGGCGTGACCGTGCGTTTGAACGTGCCAGACAATTTGTCTTTGAGCGTGGCGGCGCAGGGCTTGAAGCGCGTGCGCTTCATGGCCAAAAGCCCCGACGGGCGCTTATTTGTTACTGATATGTTCGACAAGACCGACAATAAGCAGGGTAGCGTCTACGCGTTCACAGGCTGGAAAGACGGCAGGCTGAGCGGGCGCACGACGTACTTATCAGGTTTACGCAACCCAAACAGCCTCGCATTCACGACGGACTCGAGCGGCAAGTCTTGGTTGTACATCGCGCTGACCGATAAGTTGGTGCGCTACGCGTTTAAGGGCGGTGACACCAAACCCTCGAGTGCCCCGCAAACGCTGGCGACCTTCCCCGATTACGGTTTGAGCTACAAGTACGGCGGCTGGCATCTCACCCGCACCGTCGCTATCGCAGGCGGCAAGGTTTACGTGTCGATTGGCAGCAGTTGCAACGCCTGCGTGGAAAAAGAAGCGGTGCGGGCTAGCATCGTCATGATGAATCTGGATGGCTCCAATCAGCGCAGTTACGCCAGTGGGCTTC
The DNA here is from genome assembly GCA_025359505.1 of Deinococcales bacterium. Taxonomy (GTDB): domain Bacteria; phylum Deinococcota; class Deinococci; order Deinococcales; family JAAFIG01; genus JANYHH01. Next base: position 4,626 of record JANYHH010000094.1, on the reverse strand, counting down.
GCAATGCGGTCGGGCTGAAGTTCGTGGGCAGCACGCTTTTTGCGACTAACATGGGCGCGGATCACCTCGGCGACGACTTGCCCAACGATCAGCTCTACGCCGTGCAAGATGGCAAGAATTACGGCTGGCCGTACTGCTACGTTCGCGGCACTCGAGCCTTGACCGATCAGCAGTACAACCCCAATGGCAAATTGCGCGATTGCACCAAAGTTCCACTGGCGCTGGCGGGATTGCCCGCGCACGGCGCACCGCTGGGACTCGAGTATTTTGCGGACTCGAGCGTCACGGGTGCAGCAGATTCGTTCGTTGTGGCGCTGCACGGCTCTGGGTTCATTCGCATTGGAGCGGGTTACGGACTGTGGCGCGTGACTCGAGATGGCAAGATTGCGCCGCTGATTGATGGCTTTCTGCGCGGTGGCAAGATTTACGGGCGACCGACTGATGTACTCGCGTGGGGGAACGGCTTCTTGTTCACCGACGATTACGCGGGCGTGATTTACTACGCCGCGAAACGCTGATCTCGAGTTGCAAGTCTCGAGCCGCACACGGTACAGTGACCTTGTCTCCAAAAGACAATTCAACTTTCGCGCTGCGGTCGCCTCGCCCTCTCACGCACCCCAATCTCGGGACTGACATTCACTCGAGAGAGCGCGGGTTAACGCACAGGAGCTTTCAAATGGCCAACATGAGTTTGGAGCACGTTTACAAGAAGTACGGCAAGACGGTTGCCGTGACCGATTTCAATCTGGACATTAAAGACGGCGAGTTCATCGTCTTCGTCGGGCCGTCCGGCTGCGGTAAGTCCACGACACTGCGGATGATCGCGGGCTTAGAAGAAATCTCGGATGGGCTGCTGAAAATCGACGAGCGCATCGTCAACGACGTGCCACCCAAAGACCGCGACATTGCGATGGTCTTCCAGAACTACGCGCTGTACCCCCACATGAACGTGTACGAAAACATGGCTTTCGGCTTGCGTCTGCGTAAATTCCCGAAGGATCAGATTGACAAGCGCGTGCGCGACAGCGCGAAGATCTTGCAGATTGAGCACTTATTGGAGCGCAAGCCAAAGGAACTCTCGGGCGGTCAACGCCAGCGCGTCGCCCTCGGGCGTGCCATCGTGCGCGAGCCAAAAGTCTTCTTGATGGACGAGCCGCTGTCCAATTTGGACGCGAAGTTGCGCGTCGAGATGCGCTCGCAAATCAGCAAGTTGCACCAGCGCCTCAAGGCCACCACCATTTACGTCACGCACGATCAGATCGAAGCCATGACGATGGGTACGCGGATCGTCGTGATGAAAGACGGCTTCATCCAGCAAGTCGACACGCCACTCAACCTGTACGATTTCCCGAAGAACAAGTTCGTCGCGGGCTTCATCGGCTCGCCGTCCATGAACTTCCTGACCGGCACGGTCAAAGGCGACATGGTGACTGGCGAGGGCTTCGCGGTGCAAACCACGGGAACCCTAGCCGAATCCCTGAAAGCCCAAAACGGTAAGCAAGTCTGGTTCGGCATTCGCCCAGAACACTTGGGTCTCGAGGGCAGCACCACCATCGCGGGCGGCAACAACCGCCTCACTGGTAAGGTCGAAGTCGTCGAGCCGCTGGGTGCGGAAACCGATTTGATCGTCGACATCAACGGGCAGACCGTGGTTGTAAAGGTCGACGGTCACGCTCGAGTCAAGGTCGGCGATACGGTCAACCTGTTCGCGGATCAATCGCGTTTGCACGCCTTTGACCTGCAATCCGAACTGGCGATTGGGCGCTAAAATCTAAAGCAGTCTCGAGGGGAGAGCCGATTGGCTCTCCCCTTTTTTGCGCTCGAGCCACGGATGCTCGAGCGGTTGAACTTCAAGGTCAAGGGCAACTCGCTGCGCTTCGTCCCCCTCACCCGCCCCTTCGGGGCGGCCTCCCCCACCGAGGGAGAGGCAACAAACCACAACCTCGAGCCGCCTATCTCGAGGCTTCAATCAGCGGCTTGAGCGCTCGAGACGCGGCGGTTTTGAGCGCGGTGCTTTAAGCCTTCCGCCACGAAGTACGAACCGAGCACGAAGCTGACGGCGATGAATTGCAGCAACACACCTTCCCATGTCGCAAACGTGCCGAGCCACAGACCTGCCCAGTACGGCAGCGCGAATGGGAGCGGGTGAATCGTCATCCAGCCGACGACTTGCAGAACATGCACGGTGTTGCCGACGATCACGAACAATACGACGCAAATCATGCCGCCGGTGGCGATCAACATTTTCTTGTGCGGCAACTTGGTTTGCAGCATGAACACCAGCACGCCGATTACCGTGACGAGTGCCAGCGCGACCAGCGCACCGCCAATCACGATGGCGGGCCCAGATTGCAAGACGAGTGATTGCAAAAACAAGACGGTCTCAAAACCCTCGCGGTACATTGCAGTGAAGCCGAGCACCGCCAGTCCAAAGCCTTGCCCAATGTTCGCACCCATCAGTTGATGCTTCTTCTTGTGGAAATTGGCGAGGTGATCGTTCCAGTAGACGTTGTGAAAGAACCAGTTCATGATGACCAGCAGCACCGCCACGGCGATCACGCTGACCACCGCGCTGAGCTTCTCGCCGTAAGCGGCGAACGCATTCAGAACGCTGCCCATGACCATGAAGGTGACAATGGTCGCGCCAAAGCTCGCCAGCGCCCCGAGCCACAACGGGCGGCGCAGGTGGCGCACCGCTGGGGCTTTGAGGCTGCCGAGCAACGCCGCCAGAATCAGCACCGCCTCGAGACCCTCGCGGAAGACGATCACCAGCGCGTTGACGAACGCCGCGACGGGCGATTGATCCGTGCCGACGATCGCGGACGCCGCTTGCAATTTCACCTCGAGCGCTAATCGGGTGGCGCGAAACTCGTCGACGCTGGCTTGCTGCGCGATCAGCCGTGCGAAGCCGGCTGGCTCGAGACCGTTCCAAAAAAGGCTTTCGATTTCACTGGCCAGTTGCGGTTGGAAGAAGCGAATGCGGGCTTCCGTGCCGCTTTCCAGCAGCGCATACGCGCCGATGCGGGCGCTTTCCGCGAGGTCGTAACTCTTCTCACCAGCCGCGAGTTCGACTTGTTTGAGCTGCTGGCGGATCACATCAAGGTCTCCGGCTGGGTCTGCCCTGCGCCAATCGCTCGGGATCAGATGCTCGAGGGTCGCGGTCAGCGCGGTCACGTCGGCAGCCAGCGCGTCGGCAGTCACCGGATTGTCTTTCTTGGCGGCCGCCTCGAGTTGGCGCTCCAGATCCGCGAAGCTAGCCTTGGCGCTCGTCACGCCCGCGCTGTCGAGCTTCACCAGCAGCGGCTCCAAATCTGAGAACGCGCTCGCGGCGCTATCGCGGAAAGTCTGCGCCTCAGTGATCTCGAGGTCGCGCACGATGTTGACTTGCCCGGCTGGGCCCTTCGCGCCGCGTGCGTATTCGACGCTGACCAGACTGAGAAAGCGCAGCGTTTGATTGGCGCGTTTGCTGCGCTCACGCGGGCTGAGCGGCGCGGCCCTGAATCCCGTCAGCGCGGCTCGAGTGGTTTGCAGCGCCTGAATGGACGCTCGCATCTCAAGGCTCGAGAAGGCGCGGGTGGCACTGGTGCTGGCGGTCTGTCCGCGCTGAAGGGCGTAACTCGGCTCGAGGATCATGAAGTACCCACGGGCGAGGCTGGCGTACTCCGCCGCTTGCACGCGGTAATCGCTCTGCAAAGCGGTCTCGAGATCCGCTAAACCCTCATTCAATCTGGATTGATAAGTGTCCAGCAAATCTGCTCGCACGGCGGTGAGCGCGTCGGTCACGTTGACGGTTTTACCGCTCAGCCCCTCGAGCGCTACGGTCGCATCGGTTTGCGGCGTGGTGAAACGCGTCGCCTGCCTGAACTCGCGCACACCAAGCCACGCATCAGCGGCGCTGACATCACTGCGCTGCACGCTGGCGACAAGCTGGCGGTACGACGCGCCGAGCAACGCAGTCCAGATCGCGGCTCTAGCGCGGGCGAAAGTGGGTTCGTCGTTTGTCTTGACGGCTTTGACAGCAACGACGAACGCGCTGTCAATGGTCTTTGCATCTCGAGCCTCGAGCTTGGGTTTCAGTGAACTCCCGAAAACGCGTTGCGAGTCCGCGACCAGCGCTTGCGCGGCCAGCGCATCGAAGCTCAGCTCGAGTTGCGCCGTGACGAGGTTGGCGCGAATCTGCTCGGCTGCAATGCCGAGATTGTTACTTGAGGTGGTCGCAGCCGTTGCCATACCGCTCGAGGCGACGAGTGCCCAAATCACCAGCCAGCGTGCCAGTCGCATCATCTTATTTCCCTCCGAGCAGTGCAGCCGCTTGATTGATTTGGCCGACAATCGAAGTAGCGCGGTTCTGGGCTTCCTTACCGATGATCTCAGCTTGCTCTTTTGTAAAACGCTTGACTTTTTCTTGACTTTGCAGTTTCACGACCCAGTTTTTCAGGCTGTCTAAACCAGCCGTGATCTGCGTGTCCAAGCTGCCGTTTCTGAGTTTGACTGCACTGCTCAGACCGCCGTACAACGTTTTCCACGAGCCGATGTTTTGCTCCAAATCGTTGAGGCTTGAGATCACGTTAAAATCACGGCTTTTGGATTGATCGCCCAGCACGAAGCGGCTGGTTTTCCAGCGCT
>JANYHH010000079.1 GCA_025359505.1 Deinococcales bacterium | reverse complement strand
AACACGTGCTGTACAGCATCTGTGCGAATCTCGAGCCTCGCACAGCCCTCTCCCCCAACCCCTCTCCCGAAGGGCGGGAGAGGGGAGCAAAGCAAAACCAAGCGCGTCTGGCTCGAGCTTCGTTCCCTCTCCCGATTGCGGGAGAGGGTGGCGCTTCAGCGCCGGGAGAGGGCTGCAACGGGCGAACGACTGCACAGTCTCAAACATTCAAACCTCGATTCCCACGCGCTGATCTGGCCCCAATGGCACGACCACGCAATCGTTTTTGTACGTGCGCTCTGGCAACACGATCAACACGTGCGCGACGCCCTCAAAGGCGAACGGCCCGTGATGCCAAATGCCGGGGCGGATCGCAACGAACGTGCCACGCGGCACGCGAAACACCCGCAACTGCTCGAGGTCTGGCGCGTCGCCCGCGCTGGCTGGGATGACTTGTAGGAGCACGTCCACGTCGAGCGGCAAAATCCCCTCGCCCGTCTGCGAGTGGTACTCGAGCACGTCGATTATAAAATCCCTGCGCTCCACGCGACAGCTCGAGAAGCTTGGATTGCGCCCCATCAACTCGAGTTGCCCGGCGTCGCGGTAGAACTCGATCGGCGGAGCGCCGATTCGCGCCCCGCTCGGGTTGGTCAGGCTCGAGTACGTGCCGAACGGCGCGAACGCCTCGAAGGTCAGTGGTTCAGGGTGAACGGTTCTCACGGTTGTGCTGCTTTCAATCCCTCGAGAAACGGTGCGCGGATCACGCCTCGGTCGGTGATAAATGCGGTGACGTATTTGGCGGGCGTGACATCGAAAGCGGGGTTGTGCACGCTGACACCTTCGGGCGTGGTGCGGATCGCGCCAACGTGCGTAACTTCTTTTTCATCGCGCTGCTCGATCTCGATGCCATCACCATCGGGTGTGGCGAAATCAATTGTGCTGAACGGCGCGGCGACGTAAAACGGGATGTCGTGCGCCGCCGCCAGAATCGCCAGTCCATACGTGCCGATTTTATTGGCGAAATCGCCGTTGGCCGCCACGCGGTCGCAGCCGACGATCACCGCGTCGATGCGTTGGTCGCGCAGCACACTGCCCGCCATATTGTCGGTGATGACCGTGACGGTGATCCCCGCTTTTTGCAGTTCCCACGCGGTCAGCCGCGCACCCTGCAACAGTGGGCGGGTTTCGTCGGCGTAAACGTGAATGCGTTGCCCCACCGCGAGCGCCGCGTAAATCGGCGCGAGCGCCGTGCCAATCCCGGTCGTCGCCAAGCTGCCCGCGTTGCAGTGCGTCAAGACTCGAGTCGCGCTGTGCAGCAGCGGCAAGCCGAACGCACCGATGGCTTCCGAGGTCGCCCGTTCCGCCGCCATAATCGCCAGCGCCTCCTCGAGCGTGCGATTTTTCAACTCCGGTACAGTCTGTAAGCTCGAGGCTCGCAGCGCCGCGTTGACCCGCTCGAGCGCCCAGAACAGGTTCACAGCCGTCGGGCGCGACGTGGCGAGGTACGCGTGTGTCGCCTCGAGCTGCGCGAGAAATTCGCCCCTCGTGGCGTTATCCGCTACGTCCTTGACGCCGAGCCACAACCCGAACGCGGCGGCGACGCCAATCGCGGGAGCGCCGCGCACGCGCAGGGATTTGATCGCTTCCCACATCTGCGCGGCGCTGACGATCTCGAGCGTGATTTCTTGCAGCGGTAAAAGCGTTTGATCGAGCAGCAGCACGCGCTCGCCTTTGAACTCGAGGGTCGGTTGAATCACGTCAAAGCCTCCACAATGATGGTCTCGAGATCATTGTATGTCTCGATCCGCTGACGCTGTGAGATCAGCCTCGAGCCGAGGTGCAGGTTCCGCTCGAGGACAGTCACTCGAGTTTGAGCATCGGCGATGCTGTCCACGTCCAGCACGTGCGCGAAACCGACCGAGCGGCGAATCATTTCGCAGCCCGCGAAGCCGCAGGCGTCGCGCAGCACCTCGAGCAATATGGCATCAGTGAAGCCTGCGTTGCGCCACGAGACGCTGTTGGCGGTGAGCATCTGCGCTGCAAAGCCGCTCGAGAACGCGTCCCAGCAGGCTCGAGCTTCGCCGAGTAGATACGTTTGATACGCTCGAGACTCGAGTTCGTTCGGGGCGTGTCCGCGCTGCGCGATGGCGTTCAGGTACAGGTTGGCGAGGAACACGCCCACGTCAAATCCCATCGGGCCGTAAAACGCGAACTCGGGATCAATCACGCGCAGATCGCCGCTGTCACTGACCATGATCGAACCCGTGTGCAGATCGCCGTGCAAGAGCGCCTGTCCAGCCGTCATAAAGCGGTGCTTGAGCCGTGCGACCTCGAGCCGCAGTGCCGCATTGCTTTGCATCGTCTCGAGCGCTGGTTTGATGCCCGCATCGAAGTGATTGCGGTTCGGTTTGCCGTCCAGCAACACCGCTTCAAACGGCTCGGTGAAAATCAGATCCTCGGTGATCTCGCACAGTTCCGTGTTGCAAAACTGCGCTTGCAAGCGTTTCTTATCGCCGGCCGCTAGACCGAAATCTGACGTGCCGAACAAAGTTTGCGCCAAGAAACCACCGATGCTCGAGCCTAGCCCTGCGATCTCGAGGCGGTCGATCATCGGTTGCCGCGCCACCTGATAACCGCGCAAATCCTCGACAATGTTGACGCACATGCTTTGATCGAATAAATACGGCTCGGGCACGCTGCCCCGCGCCAATCGGTGTTGCCACTCGAGCGCCAACGCCTCGAAGCCCGCCCGCGCTGCTGATAGCGGCCACGCCTCGCCCGCGACGCGCAGGTACGGCAAGCCCTGCTTGACGATCAAGCTGGCTGTGTTGCTGGACACGCGGTAGACGGCGTTGAGGTTGCCGTCACTCAGTTCATTGATCTCGAGGGTTGCGCTCGAGTCGAACCACGCGGGCAATTCAGCCGCCTTGCTGCGAATGTACGCGGGCAATGTCTCGAGGGTCAGAATCGCGTAACTCACGCGCCGCTCCGTTTGGAGAACACGCCGCTGGCCACGAGGATCACGCCGCCGATCACGACTTTTTGCCACGTGCTGGGCACGCCGATCAGAATCAAGCTGTTGTTGATGAGCACCACCAACACCACGCCGAGCAGCGCCCCGATGACCGTGCCACTGCCGCCGCTGACTCGAGCGCCGCCGAGCACCACCGCCGCGATCACGTCCAGCTCAGTGCCGACCAGATCCGACGGGTTCGCCAAACGGTTCAGCGAGCCGTGAACCATGCCGCCCAGACCCGCGATCAGCCCGGCCGTGCCGAAGACGAAAAGCTGCACCGTGCGGACGCTAAACCCCAGTCGCCCCGCGATGGCGCTCGAGCCGCCGACTGCGAACACGGCGCGACCCATCAGCGTGCGCGTCAGCAGCAAATGCGTTAGCACCGCCGTGACGACCAGCACCAGAAACAGCAGCGGTAAGGTCACTCGCACGCCGTCGGCGGTGCTGAACTGCAACAGCGACGCCGTGCCGCTCGAGTCCATTGCGGCTGGAATGTCCATGATGTGCTTCGTGCCGACGAAGGTTTTCAGGAAGCCCGTGAACAGATACTGCGTGCCAATCGTCACGATCAGGCTGGGCACGGCGAAGCGCCAAACCATGAAGCCGTTCAGCAAGCCCATCAGCGCCCCCAAAGTCATCGAGACGATCAGCATCAATGCAAATGGGGCAGTAGGGAAAAACATCAGCGTCAGGGTCGTCGTGGTGTACAGCGCGAAGACGCCAATTGCCGTGAACGACACGTCGATCCCGCCCGCCGCCAGCACCAGCAGGACGCCGAGCGCAAAAATGCCCAAGCGGGTCGTGGTGCGAATCGTCGCCACCAGATTCTGCGGGCTGAAAAAGCGCGGCTCGAGCAGACTGACGCCGAGCACCAACAAGACAATCAGTCCGAGGGTGATGAATTCGGGTCTGGCACTGACGCGCCCCCACAGCGCTTTCACTGTTGGGCGCTCGAGTCTTCGGACAGCAGCGTCTGGGTCAGCAAGTCTTTCTCGAGGTCGGCGGTCGTGAACTCCTTGGCGATCCGCCCCTTTTTCATCACCAGAATGCGGTCGGTGTTCATCAGCAGTTCCGGCAGGTCGTCGCTGACGATGATGACGCCCATGCCGCCCTCGGCGAGTCGCTGCACCAACTTGTAAAGCGCGTCCTTGCTGCCGACATCCACGCCAGCCGTGGGCCCGTGCAGCATCAGCACTTTCGGCTTGGTCGCCAGCCAGCGGGCGACCATCACGCGCTGCTGATTGCCACCGGACAGGCTCGAGACGGGCAGATCGACGCTCGGCGTGGCGATTTGCAAGTCCTTGACGAACCCGACGGCTTTGGCGGTCATGGCGGCGAAATTGAGTTGAATGCCTTTTAAGAGTGTGTCAATCACGGTCACGACGGTGTTCTCGCGGATTGGCTTGGTCAGGAACAATCCTTCAGTCAAACGGTCTTCCGGGACGTAGCCCAATCCCAATGAAATAGCATCTCGAGGATTGCGAATCTGCACGGCGCTACCCTCGAGCCTGACCTCGCCCGATGTGGCGGGGTGAACGCCGGACAGCGCCAGCGCGAGTTCATTGCGCCCGCTGTCGAGCAGCCCCGTGATACCCAGCACCTCGCCGCGATGCAGCGCGAAACTGACATCTGCGAAGGCTGTCCCTCGAGCCAAATTGCTGACCTCGAGCAGCACCTCAGATTGTGGCTGCCCCGTGCGGTAGGTGGTTTGATCCAGTTGCTTGCCGGTCATCACGAAGCTGATTTTGGTCTCGTCGTAATCACTCAGTGCCCCGTCCAGAACCTTGACGCCATCGCGCAGCACGATCACGCTGCCGCCGATCCTGAAGACCTCCTCGAGCTTGTGGCTGACGAACAAGACGCTGACGCCCTCTTCGCGCAAGGAGGAGATGATGAGGAGTAAATTCTCGACTTCGCGCTGCGTCAACGCCGCCGTCGGCTCGTCCATGATGACCAAGGAGGCCCGCGCCGCGATGCCCCTTGCAATCGCCACAAGTTGCCGCACCGCAATCGGCAACGTCTCCACAGGAGCCGCCAAGAAACCTGCGTGGGTTGGCAAACCGACCCGCTCGAGCGCTTTGATGGCAATGCGCTTGACCTTGCCCCAATCCAGCATTCTCGCCAGTTGCCCACCGTTCAAATCGAGCTGCGTGGTGAGCGCGACGTTCTCCGCGACGGACAGATTCGGGAACAGCGATAAATCCTGATAGACCGTTTCGATCCCAGCCCTGATCGCCTCGAGCGCTCCGAGTTGATTGTACGACTGCCCGCGCACGATGATCTGACCCGCGTCCGGCGGTTGCGCCCCGGCGATGATCTTAATCAGCGTGCTTTTCCCAGAGCCGTTCTCGCCCAATAAATGATACACGCGCCCAGCCTGCAACTCGAGCGAGACGTTGTTCAAGGCTTTCACGCCGCCGAAAGTTTTAGAGATCCCCTCGAGTCTCAGCAGTGCATCAGCTCGAGGAGTAGTGGGGGACGGTGTGGGGGATGGTGTCATGAAAATGAAATCCTGTGTTTTCAAAATGGCTCGAGTATTAAATTTTGCGGCTCGAGCCATCGTTTTTGAGTGACGCCTTCGCCCAAGTACCCGTAGGGGCGAGCGGCCGCTCGCCCCTACACCTGCGACACCCAACGCTAAGACGCAGCGAACCTCGAGCCTGACTTAGCGTGTGACAAAGCCCGAGTGTACTGGGCGCTCGAGCAATTTAGAACGGGTAGCTTTTCATGTTGCTCTTGTCCACGTCCACGAACGCCGCACCGCGAATAATCATGCCTGCGCCCGCGCCTTTGGTGACGCTGACTTTGTTGTAACCCTTGATGCCCAAGTCCATGCCGTTGGTGATTTTTTTGCCTTCCAAAACCATCTGTGCGACTTTGTTCATGACGATGCCCGCGTCTTTTGGATCCCAGAAGCCGATGCCGTCGACCGCGCCGGTCTCGAGGTACTTGCCCGCGATGCTCGGCAGGCTCGTGCCGTAGACGCAAACCTTGTCGTTCAAGCCAGCCTCTTCGACGGCGCGTCCAATGCCGGCGACATCGGTGCTGGCGCTGCCTTGGAAGCCTTTGATGTCTGGGTATTTGGCGATGATTTCCTTGGCTTTCTCGTAGGCTTTGTCGGCGTCGTCAGCCGTTTCCTGCTTGGCGTCCACGAGTTGCATTTTGGTGTTCTTCGCGGCGTTGGCGATGCCGCCGTCCGCCCATTGGTTGTGGGTTTTGCTGCCCAAGCTGCCGACGAAGACCGTCCACTTGCCTGCGCCGCCCATGCATTTCTCTAAGCGCTTGTTGAGGTTCGCGCCGAAGGCCACGTTGTCGAAGGCTTCGATGTCGTACAGCGTGTTCTTCTGGCTATCAGCCTCGTGCGTGATGATCTTGATCCCTCGAGCGGCTGCTTTGGCAAACACTGCCTCAAGGGTCGCGGGATCCATCGGTACGACCGCCAATGCGTCGGGTTTCTTGGCGATCAAGTCCTCCAGCACGCGGATCTGCTGCGCGGCGTCGGCTTGGGCCGGGCCCGTCTGCGTGGCGTTGTTGCCGCTGGACTTGGCGTACTCCTTGACGCCTTGCTCCATGCGGTTGAACCACGCGATGCCGGTGATTTTCACGACCGTGTTGATCGTCCACTTCCTCTGCGCCGACGTGTACGTCACCGCTCCAATGGCTGCCACTGCAATGATTCCCGCTCCGATAAGCAACGCTTTCTTGTTCATGGCTACCCCTGTGGTGTCCTCGAGTATTCGAGGTCGAGATGCTTGTGACCGAATGCCGATTTGTACAACGCCGTGAGGCGCTTCACGAGGGAGCGGGTTTGGGTTTCGTTTTGAACAGGCTCGAGTCGGTCAGTCCGATGCTGAGCAGCAGCAGCAAGCCCCACATAAAGTCTTTCAAGAAGTCGTTCGCGCCGATGAAACTGAGCGTGCTCGAGAGCATTTGCAGCGCCACACCCGCGAGCGCCAATCCAAGGATTTTGCCGTAACCGCCGCTGGGGTTCACGCCGCCCATCACGGCGATCAGAATCGCAATCAGTAAGTACGACACGCCGAAATCGGCTTTGGCACTGGCGGAACGCGTCGAGCTGATGATCCCAGAGAGCGCCGCGAGCGATCCAGCAATGGTGTACGTGACCAGCGTGACCGTGGCGGTTTGGATGCCCGCGAAATGTGCGGCTTTAGCGTTGCTGCCCATCAGGTACAAGCGAAACCCAAAGCGCGTGCGGCTCAGCATCAGCGACACGCCGATGCTGACGGCTAGGAATAGGAGAAACGGGATTGGAATCCCCAGCAAATCACCATTGCCGATGCTCGAGAGCGGCGCGATATCGCCGAGGATCACCGCTGGCCCGCCCGTCAGCACCGTCGCCACGCCGAGAAACAGTAGTTGCGTGCCCAGTGTGGCGAGGATCGGCGCGTAACCAGCCCTCGCCACCAGTAAACCGTTTAGCAGTCCGCACAGCGTCCCCACCGTCAGGGCAATCACCACGAACAACACGCTGAACGACCAGCCCGCCTGAGCGCTCGAGTCCGCACCCGCAAACAGCGCTTTGCAAACCAGCGCCGCGACGATCACCGACAGATTCGCGCTCGAGATCACGCTGAGGTCAATGCCGCCGTTACCGGAAACCATCGTCAGCATGATGGCGATGGCCAGCAGCCCGATCTCAGGGAGTTGCGTGGCCATGCTCTGAAAGTTGTACGGGTCTAAAAACGCGCCTTTGGACAGCAGCGCCGCAACCAGTAAAATCAGCCCATTGGCGATGATTAAAAAACGAATGTGGCCATCGCTGAGCACCTGCCTCAAAACAACCCCCGAGCAAAGAGCGGAAAATACGCGGCCGTTAAGCCGCTCGAGATAGAAAAAACTTTAAGTTGTGACTTGCCTGCATTTTGCGTCATTGGCGGTCTCGAGTCAAGCCGCAAGGCAACATTGCTGCACTCAGTCGAGTGATCGACTGACACTGAATTGGGGAATACAATCGGCTCGAGGTGGTGAACTCCACGGCTCGAGCAAAGAAACTCAGCGGCGACTCGAGACACGCCCTAGATCACGCGGTCGTTGCCGCCATCGACCGGCACTTGCGCCCCGGTCGTTCGCGCAAATGCTGCGCCACACAGCGCGACCGCCAGCGCCGCGACATCGCGGCTCGAGACTTCTGCTTTGAGGACGTTTTTGGTTTTGTACTGCTCCAAGCTCAGTCCGTAACTCTCAGCCCGCGCCTCGAGCACGCCGCCCGCCCACAGACCCGTGTCGAAGACCGCATCGGGGTGCATGACGTTGACGCGAATCTTGTCGCCGCCCCACTCGAGGGCCGCGACCCTCGCTAATTGCGTCAATGCGGCTTTCGAGGCGCTGTACGCGGCCGCGCCCGGGCCCGGCGCGGGCACGTTTTTGGAGGCGTTGACGACGACGCGCCCGCCGTTCGGGGCGTTTTTAAGTAACGCATACGTTTCGCGCAGTAGCGTCAAATTCGCGTCGACATTGACGCGCATGGTTCTTGACCAGACCTCCGGCTCGAGGTCGGCGATGCGGGCGCTTTTCGGGAAGATGCCCGCGTTGAGAATCAGCATGTCCAGCCCGCCGAAGGCGTTTACGCCGCGCTCGAGGCTGGCAGTCACGGCGCTCGAGTCGGTGATGTCGCAGGGCAATCCCAAAAACGCTGAATTGGGGAACGTTTGCGCGACTGCCTCGTTGAGATCCAAGCCAATCACCGCCGCGCCGCGCTCGAGCAGCGCCGCCGCGCAAGCCTTGCCGATGCCGCTGGCTGCGCCGGTGACGAGCGCGACCTCGCCCTGAAACTCGAGCGGAACAGCAGTAGATTTCAGTTTCGCCTGCTCGAGATCCCAGTATTCCATTGCGAACAGCTCGGATTCACTGAGCGCTTGCCACGTCTCAAGCCGCTCACTGCGACTGATGATCTGGATGGTGTGGCGGTAGATGTCCTGCGCGATGCGGGCGTCTTTGACGCTACTTCCAGCACTGAGCATCCCCAGTTCTGGATCAAGCACGATGCGCGGCGCGGGATCGAGCATCGTCACCACCGCGCCGCCCGCCTGCCGCGCAAAGTATGCGACGTACTCACGCACATACGCGCTGACATCGCGCCCGACGAGCGGGACGCGCTTGGTGCGGATCACGTGATCCGGCGTGGCCGGGCCGCGCTGCGAAACCCGCAGGACATCCTCGCGCCGCGCAAACTCGAGGCTGCTGCTTTGCGAATCGCGGGTGACGATCATCGGTCTCCCAGCAGCCTTGCTCAGCTCGAGCCGCAGGGCACTGATCGAAACTCGAGCATTGACAATGCTGTGTGGTACAGCCTCCTCGAGCGTCCACGCACCATGCTGCTCGAGGTAAGCCTCGGCTTCGCTGACCAGCGCAATCATCAGTTCATACGAAGCTTTGGCGGTCTCGGCAAACGTGAACAGCCCGTGGTTCATCAGCACCATTCCCACCGTGCCCGCGTGCGCCTCGCGCCGCCAAGCCGTCAGCGCCGCCCTTGCCAGCGGAAAGCCCGGCATCACATACGGCAGCACGATCACGCGCTCGCCGTACAGTTCACGCACCTTGGACGCGCCGCTTGGCGTGTTGGTGATCGTCACCAGCGCGTCAGCGTGCGTGTGATCGACAAACTTGTGCGGGATCAGTCCGTGCAGAATCGCCTCGACGCTCGGCGCGGGTGCGGACGGATCGGTGCTGGCGGCTCGCAGCTCCCGCGCCATCTGCACGTCCGTCATCGCCTCGAGCTGTGCGAGTTTCAACAAGCGCTGCAAACGCAACGGCGTGAAGCCAGCGGGCTGAATCGTTGCCAAGTCCCAACCGCTGCCTTTGACGTACAGCAGCTCTTGCAGCTCGCCCGTGATGTCCGCCTCTGATAACTTGACGCTGGTGTTGCCGCCACCGTGCAGCACGAGGTCTGGATTCGCGCCCAGCAAGCGCGAACTGTAGCAGCGCAACTCGAGGTCTGACGTGCAAGCGGCCGCGCTTAAATCGTTCCATAGGCTTTTCATGCTATAGATCAGTTTGACACTGATTGGGCATTGAACTCGAGTTCACTGACGCGGCTGGGCTTTGCTGTGAGGCTTGAGATTTGTGACGCTTTTGGCGTGGGGCTGCGCGGTTGCGGTAGAGGGCGAGGCTAGCCCATTGACTCCGACTTCATTCAGAACACGTGCTGTACAGCATCTGTGCGAATCTCGAGCCTCGCACAGCCCTCTCCCCCAACCCCTCTCCCGAAGGGCGGGAGAGGGGAGCGAAACAAAACCAAGCAAATCTGGCTCGAGCCTAGTTCCCTCTCCCGCGTGCGGGAGAGGCGATCCTGCCCGTCAGGTGCATGGTTAGGATCAAGAAGCGATCCTGCCCGTCAGGTGCATGTTTGGAATCAAGAAGCGATTCCGCCCGTCAGGTGCATGTTTGGAATCAAGAAGCGATTCCGCCCGTCAGGTGCATGTTTGGAATCAAGAAGGTGGCGCTTTAGCGACGGGAGAGGGTTGCGACGCTTGCACGATCTTGCGCGGTCAAACTGTCGTGTCTCACGGCATCAGTGATGAAGTCGGAATGTATGGGCTAGCCTCGCCCCTACGAGTCGTTGCTCACACGCTCAATGAATTTTCAGGTTCGAGTCGCGCCGAGGACGTGCGCCGATATCAGCTCCGCCACATGCCCCGCCGCCTCGAGCGGTAGCAAGTGTCCAGCGCCCGCGATCACCTCGAGCCGCAACTGGGTCAGGTGCGGCGCAATCTTTTCTTGCAGCAACTTGAGTGGGATCACTGGGTCGAGTTCGCCCGCGATCAGCAATGTCGGCACATCAAGCGTGCCAAGCTCGAGGGTTTCACGGCTGCCCGTCTCGAGCCACGCCCGCCACGCCGCAGGGTCGCAACGCAGATTGTCCTCGAGCAGCGCCGCGAATTCGTGGTCGGAAACAGTCAGGCGGCTGATCTGGCGGTTGGTTTCGAGCGCCGCGTCGCGGTCGCCGTGCGAACGCAGCAGTCGCATGCGCTCGGCTGGCTCCATCGGCTCCGGTGTCGGTGGTGACGGCGCGATCAGCACCAGTTGCTCGAGACCGACGGGTGGCCGCGCCGCCACGCCGAGCGCGACCTTGCCGCCCATCGAATGCCCGATCAGCGCGTAACGCTCGAGAGAGAGTGCGTCTGCGACCGCTACTACGTCACTAGCCATCGCTGCGACGCTGTACTCATCCGCCACGCTCGAGTCGCCAAACCCGCGCTGATCCACTGCCACGCACTGAAAACGCGGCTCGAGTTGTGCGATCACGCCGTCCCACGTGCGGCTCGAGCCGCCGAAGTGATGCAGGAAGATCAGAGCTGGCGCGGCTGAATTTCCCGTCACGCGCAGCTCGAGACTCGCGTCAGGGCGCTCGAGCCTCACACTTCGACCTTGAGCGTTGCTGGGCGCTTGGTGATCTCGAACAGTTCGCCGTGCGGCACGACGGTGATCCGCCCGAATTCCTCGAGCAACTGTTTGTAGGCGGCCGCGACTGGGCGCGGTTGACGATTCAGGTCATACAAGCCGCAAGCGTTGACGTGACCGAGTTTCTGACCCAGTTGTACGTCCCAGTCCACTTGGTCGATCAGGCTGTACCACGTGAAGCCCAGCACTGGCACGCCGTCGGAGCGCATTCGCAGCACGTTCATCCACTGTTTCCACAGCCACGCCGGGGCGTCCTCAGCCTCGAAGACATTGGTTTCGGTGTGCATCACGGGCTTCTTGTAGCGCTGGTAGTAACTGCGCGTGATCTGATACCAGCCCAGCACGTCCTCGCCTTGGCAGAACGTGCCGTCGGGTTTGAGAATCCGCTCGTTGCGCCCGTAGTAATCGTTGCCCATGATCTGATGACCGGGCGGCTCTCCCGCCATGAACCAGTCGTACTCTTTGAGCGTCAAGCCATGCTCGAGCGCGTAGCGGTAAACGTCAGCGTCAGGCACGTGCGCGTACAGTAAATCGAGCGCCAGAAAACGCAATTTGTTGCCCAGCGTGACCTCTGGACTCGGATTGACTCGAGCCTCGTGGGTGTACTCGGCGGATTCGGATTGCACGATGATCGCGTCTGGGCGCTGCCTGACAATCGCTTGGCAGGCCAGAATGCTCGAGGCGACCAGATGTTTCGTGGCGGTCACGAAGGCGCGGTCTGATCTTAACTGCTCGTTCCAAACGCCTTCTTTGGCGGACAGTCTGGCGGTGACGTACATTTCATTCACTGGCGTGTAGAAGCGCACCCACGGGTAACGCTTGGCGACGGCGGCTGCATAACGCGCAAAGTGCAGCGGCAACTCGGGGTTCTGGAAATCGCCGATCCAGTCTGGCACGCCGAAATGCAGCAGATCCAGAATCGGCGTGATCCCCAGCCGCTTGATCTCAGCCATCACCTCATCGGCAAAGCTCCAGTCGTAACGCTTTTCAGATACGTGAACGCGGTGATACGGCAAACCGTAGCGCAATACGCGCAATCCCAGCGATTTGACCAGCCGCAAATCCTCGCGCCAGTGCGCGTAATGCCCGCATTCCTCGAGCAGATCGCGCCGCGTGCGCCCGTTGTCGATGGTCGGATTGGAGCATTCGATGCCGGTCGCAAACATGAAATTGCCCAAGTGACTCAGCGGCAGCCCAGAACCGTCCGAGCCGCTCGAGCCGCCGTACTCGTCGCCGCTGTACTGACCAGCGTGTTTGCCTTCGATGATCTCGAGGAAGCCCTGCGACTTGCGAGATTTCGCGGCGCTCATCGCTGCCCCGCGCGGCGCATCGGCATCGCGTCGATCAGCGCATAGACCTCAGTTAGTTTCGGCACTCGAGACCAGACGGCTTTGACCGTGCCGTCCTTGCCGATCAGGTAGACCAACGTCGCGTTGCTCGAGCCATAGGCTTTTGCGATGCCCCCGTCTGGGTCGCGCAAGCCGATCATCGGCGCGGCGCTGACCAGTGGCTCGAGGCTGATACTCAGCAGCAACAGGTCGCGCTCGAGGAATTTCGCGGCATCGCGCTTGACGATTTCAACATCGCTCGAGATAGGGGAGAACGCAATCAGCAAGCGGTTTTTTCCCAGCAGTGAACGCAGCTCCACGCGGCGATTGGCGCTGTCGCTGAGTGCGAATTCCGGTGGTCGTTGACCCAGTTTCAGTGCCGTACCCTCGAGCATCGTCGTCCTCGCCTCACCACTCGAGAAACTGAGCATTGCCACAGCCATCGCCGCTACCATTCCTCGAGTCACTGCGTCATACCACTGGGTTTCGTCCCGCGAAACGCGTCGCGTTGCGTGATCTCTGGCAACGCGACGCTGCGACCCTCGAGCGCTGAACGGTAAATCGCTGCCATGATCTTCACGTCCTGCAAGCCTTCCTCGCCCGTCGTAAACGGCTCGAGATCGTTCAACACGCAGTTCGCAAAGTGATCGAACTCTAAGGCAAACTGGTTTTGCTCGGTCATCCGCCGCTCCTCGACGACCTGCCCGACCTCGAGCGCCCGCCCGAGTTGGATTCGCAGCCCGTTGTACGCGAAGGCTGGATCCATACCGAACCACGCGTTTTCGGCAAAAAATCGCGTGCGTCGCGCCTCGAAATGACCATAACTGGTCAGGCAATTGGCGATTGCGCCGCTCGGGAAGCGCATCTGCCACGCGACGCTCTCCTCGACTTCAAGAAAGCGCGGGTCGTTCGGCGTGCTGTACGTGCGGGCGATCACCTCGAGCGGTTCTTCAGCCAAGGCGAAGCGCACGGTGTTGAGGCAGTACAGCCCGACATCGGGCAGAGCGCCGCCGCCTGCTAACTTGCGCTTCAAACGCCACTGCGTCGGATCGCCCATGTTCTGACCGTTGGTGGCTTCGATCA
Source organism: Deinococcales bacterium (assembly GCA_025359505.1). Classification (GTDB taxonomy): domain Bacteria; phylum Deinococcota; class Deinococci; order Deinococcales; family JAAFIG01; genus JANYHH01. The sequence goes on along the minus strand of JANYHH010000079.1, from coordinate 3,245 downwards.
GTTTGACCGCGCCGAACTCGCGCTGTTGCACCATCCGCCGAACCTCGAGATGATGCGCTTCAAATTGGCAGCGGTAGGCGATCATCAGCTTGACGTTTGCCGCTTTGCAGGCGGCGATCATCGTCTCGCATTCCTCGGGCGTGTTCGCCATCGGTTTCTCGCACAGCACATGCTTGCCCGCTTTGGCGGCCCGCACGGTGTAGTCGGCGTGCATCGAGTTCGGCAGCACGATGTAAACGGCGTCCACGCTCGAGTCGTCCGCGATGCGGTCGAACTCCTCGTAGCTGTAGACGTTTTTCTCGCTCAGTCCGTATTTGCGGGCAGCCTCGAGTGCTTTGTCGGTGTCGCTCGAGACCAGCGCCGCCAAGCGCGACTGCTTGCCCTGCGCCAGTGCGGGCAGCACCTCGTCGATCGTCAGTGTGCCCAGACCGACGACTGCCACGCCGACGCGCTGATCGGGCGGCAAGATATCGGCGGGCGGCGCGTCTTTTGGCTTCTCGGGGGCGCGGTCTTCGGGGTTTGGGTTGCTCAGAGTTTCGGGCATAGAGATCCTTTCAAGACTCGAGACGCTTGGCACGCTCGAGGAATCGGTCAGCAGTGCGTAAGGACAGCGCCATGATCGTCAGCGCGGGGTTAACGCTCAGCGCACTGGGGAACACGGAGTTGTCGCAGATGTACAGGTTCGGCACGTCGAACGAGCGCCCGTCGGGATTGACGACTGCATCTTCACGATCAAAACCCATGCGGCACGTGCCGATGGTGTGGGCGCTACGCGGATACGCCCAGATGTCGGTCGCGCCCGCCGCGCCCCAAATCTGCCGCATCAGCGCTTCGGCGTGCGCGGTCAGGCGGCGCTCGTTATCGCCGAAACTGAAATGCACGCGGGGCTTCGGCAACCCTCGAGCATCCAGCTCGTCCGACAGCTCGAGGTAATTGCCCGCGTAGGGCAGGCACTCGCCGAGGATGTTGATGCCCGCGACGTGGTTGTACTCGAGCAGGTGATCGCGCAGCGCTGTTCCCCACAGCCCGCGCCCTCGAGCGACTTGTGACGCGTAGGTCACGGGCATCACGCCGATGCTTTGTAGCAAGTACCCACCTGCGAAATCCGCGTCGTGCGGGCGGTGCGTGTCCTCGGAGATCAGCCCGCCGGGAATGCCTTTATGCGGCTGCACGTCGTCAGCAAAGCGCCCCCAGACCTGAATCCCAGTGTGCGCCATGAAATTGCGTCCGACCTGCCCGCTCGAGTTGGCAAGCTCATTCAGCAGCAACAAGCGCGGCGTTTCAATTGCGCCCGCGCACAGAAAAACGTGCTCGCACGGTTGGCGCTGCTCGAGACCATCCTGCGTGTAAACCACACCCGTGATGCGGTTGGTCGCGGGGTCGGTTTCAAAACGGGTCACGAAGTAACCGCTTCGCACCTCAGCGCCGTGGTGCAGCGCCAGTGGGATGAAGGTCACGTCCATGCTGGCTTTCGCGCCCGTGCTGCACCCGGCTTGGCAGAACCCGCGATTGGTGCAAGCCGCCCGCCAACCGACGCCCGCTGTGTAATACGAACCGGACAGCGCGGCGTTCGCAGCGGGCGAGGTCTGAATCCCCAGCGCCGCACAGCCGCGCTGCATCAGTTGCGCCGCACCATTGAGTGGCAATGCCTCGAGCGGGTAATCGTGCGCGGGCCCCCACGGGTACGGCGACGGGCCCGACACGCCCAGAAAGCGCTCGAGGCTCGCGTAATACGGCTCGAGGTCATCGAAGGTGAGCGGCCAGTCCACGCCGACGCCGAATTCGCTGTGCAGCCGCAAATCATCGGGTTGCGCTCTAGGCGTGTACGCCGTGAAATGCAAGGTTGAGCCGCCAACGCCCGTGCCAGAATTATTGCGCCCGAAGGCGGTCGGATTGCTGCCAGCAGTGAGGCGCTCATCCGTCCAGAACAGCCCCGCTTGCGCCCGCTCGTCGGTCGCAAAGTCCGTGGCTGGGTTCCACTGCCGTCCCGCCTCGAGTGCCACGACTTTCAGCCCCGCCTGCGCCAACCGCGCCAGCAACGGTGCGCCGCCCGCGCCCGTGCCAATCACCACCGCGTCCACCGGCGGCAGGCTCGAGGACTGACTCATCGCTCGAGTTCCGAATCTCGGGGGCTGTTCAGTCCGATTTGCTGCCAGCCATGTGCGTCGGCGAAGCCCGTGTAACCGATCTCGAGTTGCGTCAGCGGGTGGCTGTAATGCAGCTCGGTCAGTTCGGTCAGCAGCTCTGTGAAGAATCGTGCGGCGGGTAGCGCGTCCCAGACGCCGCCACTGACCTCGCCGCGCTGAACGCTCAGCAGCAATTTGTCCATCTCGAGCGCCGACAACGCCGCGAACCTCGAGCCGTGCCGGGACTGCGCCAATTCCTCGAGACCGCGCAATCCCAATTGATACATCGCGCCGTCCGGCGGCAGCGTATCGAAGCGCCAACCCTTGCCCTCGCCCTTGGCGAGCCGTGCGTCAACCTGCGCCGCGAGATTGCTGTGAGCCTGCGGGATCAGCCGTGCGCTGACCACCTCGAGCAGCGCGAACTCAGGCTCAGTGAAAAACGCCCTGTGCGGGTCTGGCTCGAGCAATCTGGTTCGCAACGCGTCGCGGGTTGGCGGCGTCACGCGGTCGGACTCGAGCAGCCTCTGGAGTTGCGACAGTGTTGTCTGAACCTCGCGCTGTTCATCAGTCACGACTCGAGTGTAGGAGAGGGCGGCTAAAACGGGGTCGCTCGAGGTGACAGTTCGTGGACGGTTTGCAGTGTGGATTACAGGTTGCACCGCAATCAACTCTTCATCAGGTTCGGGCTTCAGCGTCGCTCAATCAGGAGGCAGTCATGATCGAACGACCGAAATCCGAGGACATTCCGGGGCAGCAGCAACCCTACCCAGCCAAGCAATCCGCGATGACACCCGCGCCGCAGTCCAGCCTCGAGCATTACCGCCCAGCCGCGAAGCTCGAGGGTAAAGTCGCGCTCGTCACGGGTGCGGACTCGGGCATTGGGCGAGCGGTCGCGCTGGCCTTCGCGCTCGAGGGGGCGAGTGTCGCGGTGCTCTACAACCAAAACGACGATGATGCCAATGAAACCAAGCGAATGCTTAGGGCAAACGCACCAACTCTCTCGAGTTAAAGAGTCCTTGCTGAACGCACGACGTTGAATCTGGGTTCGTTAAACCCTCGAGATTGGCACGCTAAATTCGTGTCGAAACGACGGCTGAGGAAACAAGGATTCTCGAGAGA
>JANYHH010000062.1 GCA_025359505.1 Deinococcales bacterium | reverse complement strand
CGCCGGGCGACGGCTTCGGTTGGGAGAATGCGCGTTGGCAATCCGAAGCGAGACGCGTCTGGGCAGCGGAATCCTTGCCGGGCGAGGTGCGCGTACCAGAGATCGGTGAACGCATTGGCGTCGGTGTGCTCGAGGAAGCTCGAGCTTAGATTGGTCGGTGGGAGTGACGCTCGAGATCAGCGCGAGTGTATGGCGCTAAACAACTGCTCGAGCTTTGCAACGGTTCTCGAGATTCCATCACAACGTATTGGTTTGTGAAATCAGCGGCTCGAGTGCGTGCAATCTGAGTCTCGAGGGATGTAAGTGCAGCGTCACGCTCTTGCGTGCGTTTCGCCCATGCGAACATGAGTTCGACGGCACGACGCGGCGCACCGGGTTTAGCATACTAAACCCCTACGAAAATCGTGTATTGCGCGGTGTTGGTCGAGTTCGCTTTTCCTTTTCGCCTTATCAATTCTGGGAACTTCTATGAGTTATTCTGTTCCGTACTTCTCCAGAAACGCATCCATATCGCGGAAATCCAGAAACCGCATCTCGAGTTCACTGCGTGTCCAGTTCCACCACGCGATTTGCTCGAGCTGCGCGGAGACGGCTTCGCTGAAGCGGCGGCGAATCGGTTTGGCGGGCACGCCCGCGACGACGGTGTACGCCGCCACGTCCTTCGTGACAATCGCGCCCGCGCCAACCGCCGCGCCGTTGCCAATCGTCACGCTGGGCAGCACGGTGACGTTGTGCCCGATCCAGACATCGTGCCCGATGCGAACCGGATGCGCCTCGCGAAGAACGGCAGATCGTCGGTGTCCGCGAAACCGTACTGCATGGCGCGGTAGGTCATGTGGTGCGAACTCGGGCGCTCCAAGGGGTGATTGCCGGGGTTGAGGCGCACGAAGCTGGCGAGGCTGCAAAACTTGCCGATCTCCGCGCCCATAATCTGGCTGTGCTGCATCACGTAGCTGTAATCGCCGAGGCTCGAGTCGGTGATCGTCGTGTCGTGGCTGACGAACGTCCACGCGCCCAGATTGGAGTTCACAATCTGCGCGGTGGGGTGCAGGGTCGGCGCTGCTGTGAGCTTCACGCGTACACCGCGCCGTGACGCAGCACGGGATGACCCGCCCAGTACACGACGCGTCCCTCGCGCAGGGTAGCCGCGACGCGCCAGTGATGCCCGTGATCGAGCAGCACGAGGTTCGCCAGCTTGCCCAGCTCGAGGCTGCCGCAATCGTGCAGACCGACAGCGTTTGCGGGGTTCAGGCTGATCAGGTTGATCGCACGATGCAGCGGCAGCGCGTGATCGCGGTGCAGACAGAGCGCGGCTTGCAGCATCGCCGCCGGGTAGTAATCGCTCGCCAAGATGTCCAATGCGCCCGCCTCGAGCGCGGCGATGGCAGAGAGGTTGCCGCTGTGCGAACCACCGCGCAGCGCGTTCGGTGCGCCCATGATGACCCGCATTCCGGCATCGCGGGCAGCGCAGGCCGCCTCGAGCGTCACCGGGAATTCGGAGAGGCTTGCACCAACGCTGTGTACGAGCGCGACTTTTTCCGGGCTGTCATCGTCGTGCGAGGCGACGCAGAAACCCGCCTCGAGCGCGAGCGCTGTGACCTCCGCAATCGTCGCCCAGCTCGGCGGTGCGTCACGGCTACGCGCCATGCGTTCGCGCACGTTGGCTTCGACCTCGGCACGGGTTTTGCCCTGCCACGTGGAAACGTAGTGAATGAATTGCTCGAGGTCGCGGTACTGCCCCTGACCGGGCGTGTGGTCGTTCAGCGACACGAGATCCACGAGGCCGCGCTCGATGAGGTCTTTCAACACCGGGGCAGCCCTTGGATTGGTGATCTCGAAGCGGGCGTGAATCCGAAAGTCCGTCAGCAGCGACCCGCGCCACGCACCGACGGCTTCGACAATTTCTTTGGCACGTTCCTCGCTTCGCAGGTGATTGGCGCGGTGTTCGGAGAACGAGATCGCGGCGTAGGCGGTCGTGACGCCCGCCGCCGCGAGGCGCTTGTCCAACTCGAACAGCGACATGTTGATCGGGAACGCCGCGCCGGGACGCGGTTCGATCTCGCGCTCCAACATATCGCCGTGCAAATCCACGATGCCGGGAATCGCGGTCAGCCCTGTTCCGTGCAGGTCGGCATGCGGCACGGGCCCGTCGCGCAGCTCCGCGATCCGTCCACCATCAATCCTCAGACTCGCCCGCTCGAGGACGCGATCCGGCAGCACCAGCCGCACGTCGCTAAGCCACATAGTCCGCTTCCAGCGCCTCGAGCAGTCGTGCGTCTGAGCCGCTTGGGGCTTCCAAGCGAATCTCTCGATCCAGCAAGCCTGTGGCGTCCTCCGGGTGATGCAGCACGCCGATCATCGCCATGCCCTCGGCTTTGAGTGCCGCCAAACGTTCGCGCAGTGCGGCTCGAGCCGTCGCGTCCAGTGAAGCGGTTGGTTCGTCCAGCAGCAGTAATCGGCGCGGCTGAATCAGCGCCCTTGCCAAATTGACTTTCTGCTGCTCGCCGCCGCTGAAGGTGCTCGGGTACGCCTCCCAGAGTTCGCGCTTCAAGCCGAATAACTCGAGGGATTCACTCGAGCGCCGCAACGCCTCCTCCTGACGCACGCCTGCGAACAGCAGCGGTTCCGCGACCAATTCCAAAGCGCTGACTCGAGGTCGCGGGCGCAGGAACTGCGTCACGAACCCCAGCTCCTCGCGCCGCAGCAGCACGATGTCCACGTCCGCCGCCCGCGTCAGATCAATCCGCCCGCGATGACTGTTGTAAAACGCTGCCCCGCTCGAGGCGCGGTAGGTGCGGTAAAGCGTTCGCAGCAAGGTGCTCTTGCCCACGCCGTTCCCACCCGCTACGAGCAAAAACTCCCCCGCGCTCAATGTGAACTCCAAGTCCGCGAACGCATCCACCGTGCGCCCCAACTCGTGCAACGCAAAGCGCTTTGTTAAGCCCTGAACCTCGAGAATCACTGAATCTCCTTTGAGCGTTTAGCCAAGAGCTAACGGCTAATAGCTGCCCTTCATAGTTTCGCGTGGACGAGTTGCTGCGTGTACGGGTGCTGCGGATCCTCGAGCACTTGATCGGTCAGTCCGCTTTCGACAACGCGACCGTGACGCATCACGACCACGCGGTCTGAAAGGGTGCGGATCACGCCGAGGTCGTGCGAGACGACCAGCATCGCAATCCCAAGGTCGCGTTGCAGACGGCGCAGCGTATCCAACACGAGCGCTTGCACGCTGACATCAAGACCCGTGGTCGGTTCGTCCAGCAGCAGCAATGCAGGTTTCAACGCAATCGCCTTGGCGAGTTGCACGCGTTGCTGCATTCCGCCGGAAAGTTTTCTGGGCGGGTCATCCATGCGCGAGATCGGAAATTCGCTGACCTCTAGGCTGCCTCGCGCGGCGGCTCTCAGCGCGTGAAAGCGGCGCTCTCCGGCGATCACAAGGCGCTCCGCGACGTTGCCGCTCGAGGTGTTGTTCATCCGCAGTCCCAGATGCGGATTTTGATAGACGATGCCGATGTGCTTGACGCGCAATGCCCGGCGCTCGAAGCGCTCGAGCTGAAGCAGGTTGCGTCCCTCATACGGCGGGATGCCCAAATGGTACTCGCCGCCCTCGGGTTGCTCCTCGAGATTCAGCACGCGCAGCAAGGTGCTTTTGCCGCTGCCGCTCTCGCCGACGACGCCGAGGACTTCTCGCGGGTACAACTCCAGACTGACCTCCTCGAGCGCACGCACAGAACCGTAGGACTTGTTGAGGTCGCGCACCTCGAGAATCGGTTGCGCGATCTCGAGGCGCGGCGGCTCGAGCTGGATGGGCGGCTGGCTGGCTCGAGTGGAAAAGTCAGCGGAGAAGGTCGTCATGATAAAAGCCTCCGCGCTCGTCGTAATAGGTCGCGCCGATCTCGACCGTTTCGCCCGCTTGTCGTCGCAGCAGTTTCTCGCCGTAGCCGCTGTCGCTCAGCTCGAAGCGGCTCGAGCCGTCGTCCTGCGGGAGTTCGTTGAGGAACTTGTGACCCGCTCCGGTGCGGTAGCAGACTTCCCCTCCCTGATCTTCGATGCGAAACGGCACGTCGTCAAACTCCAGTGGGCGCACGTCCGTGTAGGGCGGCACGGCGTAGAGCCGCTTCTCGCGCCCGGCGGAGAGGATCGTCAGATGCGCTGCTTGATGCAGCATCGGCACGTCCCAGCGCGGGATCGGGCTGGGAGCCATGATGTAGCGCCCGCCGACCATCACCGGGTAACTCGCGCCGAGGATCACGCGGCGGTGGCGCACGATCTGCTCGTACAAGCTCAGCCACATCAAGCCGTAATCGGCGTCGGCGTGCAGCACCGCCGACGCCGCGCTGCTGGTCTCCACGCCGCGCAGCGGTTCGGGTTCCGGGACTTGCAAAATCAGAATTTGCCCCTCGAGCAGCCGTTCTTCCGGGATGCGGTGGCGGCTCTGAAGCAGCGTGCAGCGCAATGTGTCGGTGGTGGTCGCTGCTCCGGCGACTCGAGCGATAAAGCGCCGGATGTTCGCGGCGTTGACCGAATCGTCCGCGCCTTGGTCAATCACCTTCACCGTGTCGTGCGGCGCGACCAAAGTCAGCGTGACCTGCAAACCACCCGTCCCCCAGCCTCGAGCCATCGGCACTTCTCTCGAGGCGTAAGGCACTTGATAGCCGGGAATGGCGATGGCTTTGAGGATTTTGCGGCGCAACTCGCGCTTGCTGGCCTCGTCCAGAAAGGCGTAGCTGTGATCCTGCCAGTCGTGCGTCAGTTCAGACAAGCGGCTCACGCGTCCACCTTTTCTGCCATCTCGAGCAGGTCGTCCGCACGCTCGAGTTGCTTGACGCCGCGCATCGCCTCGAGACTGCTCTGAAAGGTCACGTAATGCGGCAGCTTGAAATGAATGCAGAACCCCGAACTCTCCACAGGTTCGGTGTGGTACAGCACGAATTCCGGCGTCTGCGAGGCGTGCCCGGCTTTTCCCATGCTCAAGTCCAGCATCGAAGCGGCGATGACCTTGACTTCGTTCCAGCCAAGGGTCGCGCTGAAACCCAGCTCCAAGCGCGGATCGTGCGGATCGCCCGCGAAGTTCGTGACGATCTCTGCCGAGGACACGCGCACCTGCCCGGCGCTGAAATGCACACCCGTGACCGGGTGCGTCAGGATCACGTCGGCGTACCCGAGGCGCACCTCGTTGATCGTCGGATGCACCGCGCCGTAGCCGCGCATGTTCGCGTAGCCGAGCGCCAGAATCCCGCCCGTGTCGCCCCTCGCCAAGCTTTGGAGTTTGTGCGATCTCGAGACGGGAAACAGCAGCGGTTCGCGGGTCACGTCGGGAATTTCATCTGGCGTCGTCGTGTCCGCCGTGATCTCGGGCAGCAATCCCGCTTGGCGTTGCCACGCCGCGAGCGCTGGAAAGACCGTGGGACTCGAGGACACGGTGCTCGAGACATCAACGCTCGAGTTCGTCGTAGTCGGTTGACCGCGCAGCACGTTCATCTCGAGCATCCGGTGGCTGTAATCGAGCGTCGGGCCCAAGACTTGCCCGCCCGGAATGTCCTTGAACGCCGCTGAGACGCGGCGCACGGTGGTGATCGCGTCCTGCTCTATCGGCGCGGCGTAGGCCAGTCGCGGTTGGGTGCTGCGGTACGCGCGTAGCAGCAGCACCGCCTCGTACAGATCGCCGCCCGTCTGCGCGACCGCCAGCGCCGCCAACTCCGGCGCGTACAGCGAAGCCTCACCCATCACGCGGTCCAAGAGGTACGGCAGGTGATCGGTCAGCATTCGCACCTGCGCCATTCCCAGCGGCCCGAGCATCACTTTATACAAGCGTTCCGCCTCGAGAATCGCCGCCTCGCCACCTCGAGCTGCGACGTAAGCCATTTAGAGCACCTCCACGATTGTCGTGCGGGGCAGTCCGAGAATCTGATTGCCCGATACGAAGAAGACATCCCAGCCAATCGGGAATGCGATAACCGCTTCGCGGACGCGCCAGAACTCGAGCGGCAAACCGCCGATCCGTACCTCGAGCGAGTCTTGAATGCCGGGGCCGCGCAGCCGCAACCGTTGCGCTGGCTCGAGGGATTCCTCAGCGAAGCTCGCGCCGATCACGAGGGTCGCCGCGTCGTCCGGCGTCAGCGTCGAACCTCGGTTGACGCGCTGGAGCAGCGGCAATTGAGCTTCGGTCAGATGCGGCATAAAAACGTATTCGGCACGCTCGAGCGAGACGAGCTTCGCACCCGTGGCCCGCAAATCTGCCTCGAGCGATTGTTCAGTGCTAAACGCTGTCACCTCGAGATCGAGCAGCGCTTCGGCAATCGCCGCGAACGCGGTTCGTCCATCCTCGAGCTTCAGGGTTTGCGGGCGACCCGGATAGGACAGTGCTCGCATCAGGGCGTCGAAGGTCGCGTGTGCTCGAGCCTCGAGCGGCGTTTGGACGGGCGCAGTGTTAATCGGCGACATCAGAAGGTTTCCATCTGCACACGCGTCGCCTCGACCTGCGCGAACAATGCGCCCTGTCGAGCTGCATCATCCGCCGCCGCCGCCTCGAGAAACGCCTGCACCTGATCGCGCAGCAAACCGCTCTGGAACGCCAAGTCAACAATCGCCATCCCGAGCGCAAACTCGAGGTCGCGCCCGAGACACGCGCCGTAACCCTCGAGCGAGCCGTGACGCACCCGCGCTTCCGCGATCAGCGCTTCGCCGACGTGAAACAGGCTGCCGTGAACGGTGTCGCGGTAGGGCAGCATCACCAAGCCCGTGCGGTTCTCCACGACCGTCAGCGGCGTGCCCGAATCCTCGAGCGCCGTGAGCAACGTCTCCGCGAGTGCCTTCACCGCGTCGGGCGATGCGGTCGCCGTGAGACCGAGCGCGGTGGATTGATCGAAACCCTCTGATGCGTCCTTCACTGCGGCGCACCGTAAAAGAGAAATGTCACCCTGAGGTCATCGCCCATTAACGCGTCCGCTCGAGGATGGCGCTGGGTTGCTCCCTCTCTCAGTGCTGACCTGCACACATGGGTGACAGTGCTGACCTGCACACATGGGTGCGACGCGAATGCACTTGACCTCGAGACGAACGTCAAAGGCAACTCGCTGCGCTCGCCCCCTCACCCGCCTTCAGCGGTATCGAGCACAGGGCTACCATGTTCACACATCTTTTTGAGACTGTGCTGCACGGCTCCGATTTGACCAGTTGATCTCGAACGCCATCGAGACTGGCGTGCGGGCCGCTCTCACCCCGTCGCTACGCGCCGGCCCTCTCTCGTTTCACGAAAGAGGGCAAATTGTTGTGCAGCTCGGCTCCCTTCTCTCGCTGGCGAGAGAAGCACCCAAGCCCGTAAGGTGCTGCTTCAAGGGCAAGACAGGGTTGGGGATGAGAGTGGGCTGTTGGGCAGCCTGCTCGAGAATCGGAGATACATGTGTGAACACGGTAGCCCGCAGGGAGAGGCGAAAAAGTACTGATGTGATGCGAGAGGTCTAACGGGTCAACTCGAGGATTGCGCTCGGTTGTACGGCGCTCTGTTGCAGGTTGACGCGTTCAATGCCAACCGCTTTGCCGCCTTCGAGTCGAATCAGCACCGCGCCGAGTTCCACCGCGCCGCTCGCCAAGCGCATTGGCGTTCGTGCGTCGTTTGGAAAGCGCAGGTTCTGCACGAACGAGGCTGGGTCGTAGCCCTGCGCCCCGCCGCCGGGGCCGGTCATGCCGACATCGCTGACGAACGCCACGCCGCCCGGCAGCAGTCCAGCATCCATCGTCGGGACGTGCGTGTGCGTCCCCACGAGCGCCGCGATTCGTCCGCTGAAGGCGTGCGCCAATGTGACCTTCTCGAAGACGCTCTCCCCGTGATGATCCACGAACACCGCGTCCACGCTCGAGGTATCCGTACCGACGCCCCAGATTTGAAGTTGCGCCTCGAGCACGGGGAACGGGTCAATCACCGTTGGAATTGCGCTCCGCCCCGCGAGGTTGACGACGCCAAGCCGCACGCCACCCCTCGAGCTGACGATGCCCGCGCCGCGTCCGGGCGTACTCGAGCTGACGTTGAGGGGGCGCAATACACGCGGGTCGTCGTGAACGGTCGCGCCCTCGGGTCCGTCCCAAGAGTGATTGCCGCCCGTGACGAGTTGCACACCCGCCGCGAAGAGCCGCGCCAACGCTGAAGCTGTCATGCCGCAGGGCCCGTTCGGGTGATCCTCGAGATGCAGGTTTTCGGCGTTGGCGATCACGAAATCTGCGTTGTGCATCTGGATCAGTTCGGGAAGGTTCGTCTCGAGGAATCGCAATCCGGGTTCGCCTACGATGTCGCCGATGAAAAGTAGTGTTGTCATGAGTCCTTTCAAGCGTTGAATCCTGTCAGCCCTTGACCGCGCCGTCGCTGAAGGTCGCCAGTAAGCCGCGCCGCACGAGCAGATAGGTCAGCACCGTCGGCAGGCTGGCGAGGGTCGCGGCCGCCATCATCGGCCCCCAACTGCTGCCGCCCTCACCGCTCGCAAAGCTCTGCACGCCAACGGTCAGCGTATACGCCGATTGGCGCGAGCCGATCAGTTGCGGCCAGATCAGTTGGTTCCAACTCGCAATCATCAGGTACACGAACAGGCTGGTGATCGCCGCACGGTTCGCGGGCACGAGCACGAGGAACAGCGTTTGCAGCACGTTCGCGCCGTCCACTCTGGCTGCCTCGAGAATGCTAGTGGGAAAAGTAGCGAAGTGTTGCCGCAGCAAGAAAATTCCGTAGCCGCTGCCGATCAGCGGCAGGATCATGCCGGGCAATGTGCCGATCAGTCCCCAACCCGCGACGGTCAGGTAATTTGGGATGTAGGTCACGACGAAGGGAACCGTCATCGAGAGCATCACCAGCGCCAGCGCCAAGCGTCGCCCCGCGAAGCGTGCGTGGGCGAGCGCGTATGCCGCCGGGATCGCCAGCGCGATCTGCCCGAAGGTCACGCCGAGGGAGAAGATTAAACTGTTGAGCAAATACGTCCCGAGCGGCAGCGCCGCAATCACCGTCGCGTAATTCTCGAGGGTCGGATTGGCGGGCAGCGGATTGATCGGCTTCACGAAGATATCCGCTGGCGCTTTGAAGCTCAGCCCGAGTTGATAAATCAGCGGCAGCAACATCAGCAGCGCGGCGATGCTCAGCGCCACTCGAGCCAGCCAGACGCCGCTTCTGGCTTTGGAGATCGGTGCTCGAGCGGTTTTAGCGCTCATAGGTCACGCGCCGCTCGAAGAGTCGGAATTGCCAGACGATCAGTCCAGCGAACAAGCCGATCAGCAGGACGCTCTCGGCAGCGGCGCGACCCGCGCGAAAGAACTTGAAGCCCTCCTGGTAGACCGCGTACATCAGGTTCGTCGTCGCGCCCGCCGGGCCGCCCACGGTCAGGACTTCAATCGGCACGAAGACTTGCTCCAAGGATTGCAAGAGGGTGCTGACCAGTAAAAACAGCGCACTCGGGCCGAACAGCGGCAGCACGATTCGCCGCAGCAAAAACACGCCCGCAGCGCCGTCCACGCGGGCCGCCTCGAGGTATTCGCGGGGAATCGCCCGCAGTCCCGCGAGGGCGATCAGGTAATTGAAGCCCAGAAACTTCCAGTTTGCCGCGAGCGACACCGATGGCAGCGCCAAGAATGGATCGTTCAGCCAAGCGGGTTTCGGCAAGCCCAGCCCCTCGAGCGCCACGTTGAACAAGCCCCCGGCGGGTAGGTAAAACCACGACCACACCAGCACCCCGACCGAAACCGCGACCACGGCGGGTACGAACAGCAAACTCTGAAACAGTTCCGCCTCGCGCTCCGAGAGTTGCAGCGTCAGCAGCGCCAGTCCAACCGGCAGGGCGAGGTTGCCGATCAGCGCCAGTCCCATGTACGCGAAGCTCTGCGCGATCATCCCGAGGAACCCCGCGTCGCCGACAATCGCCGCGTAATTCTCCAAGCCAACGAATCGCCGCGCTGGGTTCACGAGGTTCCACTCGAAAAAACTGATCCAAAGCGTCTGCACCAGCGGCCCGAACACGAACAACCCAAGCGCAGTCATCGCGGGCAGCAGCAACAAATACGGCGCTATCTCGAGCCTCGAGTCGTTCGTGCGAAACGGGAACGCCGCAGTGCGCGGCGCTCCCTCGAGCTGCTTTGTTTCGTCTGGGCTTACTTCTTGCACTTCTCGCCCTTGATAAGGTTATTGACTTCCGCCGCACCTGCCGCGAGCGCGTCCTTGGCATTCGCCTGCCCACCGAGGACGCGCTGCGTAGCTTTGAAGAGTGCTTGCGAAGCGGCGAGGCCGTTCGCGCCGGGAAAAGCAGTCCAGCGAAAGACGTTGCTGAGCTGCTGAATGCCGATGCGCTGCATTGGGTTCTGCGCGACGAAATCTTTGAGATACTTCGCGTCACGGTCGAGGCCGCGAATCAGCGGCGCGTAACCCGTGCCCTTCGTCCAGACGGTGAAGCCCTCGGGCGAGGTCAGGTACTGCATGAACTTCCACGCGGCTTCCTGCTTCGCGGCGTCCTTGCTGAACACCGCCAGCACGTTCCCGCCGCCCGGCAAGCGCGTGGGTTTCGTGCCGAAGCGCGGGAACGGCGCACCCTTCAACGCAAATTTCGCGTTCGCTTGCAGTGCGGCACGCTTCGCAATCGTGGCAACGAACGCAGCCGATTCGCCGGACAGGAAGGCTTGCTCACCCTGCGGCGCGAGCGCGTTCAGGGCGTAGCCGTCCTTCACGAGATCCGCCCAAGTCTGGAGCGCTTCAGCAGCCGCCGGGCTGTCGAAGGACGCGACCGCGCTCCCGTCTTGGCAACCCAGCAGGCTCCCGCCATTGGACGCCATCAGCGCCTCGGTCGTCCAGTTGTCATCCAAGGTGTTGATGTACAAGCCAAACTTCCCGGTTTTCTCTTTGATCAGTTTCGCCGCGCTGCGCCACGCCGCCCACGAGAGCGGCGGTGAATCGGGGTTCAGCCCAGCCTGCTTGAAGAGATCGCCGTTGTAATACACCATCGTGTTCGAAAGCGAGTACGGTAAGCCGACTTGCACGCCCTCAGCTTGACCCTGCTCCAAAATATTGGCGCGAAACTGCATCAGAAATTTCTCGCCGTTAAACTTCTTGGCCAGATCGTTCGTTGGAATGAATGGCAAATTCAGGCGCACGTAATCGGTGTAGAGATAACCAACTTGGACGACATCCGGCGGATCGTTCGCGGCGATGGCGGCCTGCACGCCCTGAAGGACGCCGGTGTAAGCGTTCTGAAACGAGCGCGGCTCCACGGTGATGCTGGGGTTCTGCTGCTGGAAGCGCTGCACGAGTTCGCGCACGGCGGGCCCGCCGAAGTTTTCGGTGTTGATGTTCCAGTACGAGATCTTCACCGGCGTTTGCGCTTGACCCGCCGCACCGATGGCGAGGGCAGCGGTGAGCAGCAGGCTCGAGACGATCCATTTGTGTTGTACTCGCATGTCAACCTCCGTGAACGTGGGAGAAGAGTTGGAAGCTCGAGGAGTTCGAGCCGGTCGTGTGTGCGGCGTTCAATCCTTTCCTGAGCGAATTTCGGTATTTGAGCTGTGGACTTGCGAATCTCGAGGGTTCGTGTTATTTCTGTAGAATAGAAATTATATTTCTATAAACGAGTTTGCCCCCGAGGTATCATCGCCATGTCAGCCCAAATCAAAACAGTCAAGCCGCGCTCAGGTTCAGCCGCTCGAGCAGCCTCGAGCCAACCACCCGCTGCTCCAGCTCCGAATGGCGTTCAAGCCGTCCAGACCGCGCTGCATCTGCTCGAGACCGTCGCGGAACAGCCGGGCTTCGGTATGAGTGAACTCGCCGCCAGAGCGGGCTTGACGCACAACCAAACGCACCGCTTGCTCGCCACGCTTGAAGGCAGCGGTTACGTCAGCCGCGACGCGGATCGCAGCTATCATCTGGGCCCGAAAATCGCGCTGCTCGGGCGCAGCGACCAGCGCCACCGTGAGTTATTGCACGCGGCGACGCAACCGATGGACGCGCTCTCCGCGCTCTCCGGCGAAAGCATCCTGCTGGCGGTGCGGAGCGGCTTCGAGCGCGTCGTGATTGATCGCCGCGTCGGAACGCATTCGCTGCGCGTGGACTGGGACATCGGCTCACGCTTGCCGCTGCACGTCGGTGGGCTGGGTGTAGCGCTGCTGGCGTTTGCACCGCCGGGCGTCCTTGAGGGTTTGCTGAAGCGCGAGCGCCACGCCTTCACCGCGAAGACGCTGACGAAAGAAGCCGCGCTTCGCGCCGAACTCGAGCGGGTGCGCGTGGCTGGGCTGCGCGTCTCGGTGGACGATTACGCGATTGGGGAGTTCAGCGTCGCCGCGCCCGTGCTGAATACAAAGCGCGAGGCGGTCGCGGCCGTCAACATCGCGGGTTTCACGGCGCGGCTCACGGCAGACAAACGCGAGCTGTACAGCGAGGCGGTACGGGCGGCGGCGGCACGCATCGCGGCGTCGCTCGAGGATTGATTCGCGCTGTCACAGCGACGTTTACCGACTTCAGGCTGGAAGACTTCTGCCCACCCCGAGGTATTCAAAGCCCGCCCGCTCGAGCAGCGCCGCATCCAGTGCGTTGCGCCCATCGAAAATCAAGCGTCGCCGCATCGCGCTTCCAAGGCGCTCCCAATCCGCATTTCGGTACGCCACCCATTCCGTCACGAGGATGATCGCGTCGGCGTCCGTCACGCAATCTTCGAGGTCACTGGTGACGTGAATTGCCGCTGGCAGTAAACCTCGAGCCGCCTTCGCCGCGACCGGATCGTGGGCACTCACCACCGCACCTCGAGCGCTGAGTTCAAGCGCGATTTCCACGCCGAGCGATTCGCGCAGGTCGTCGGTCTCGGGTTTGAAAGTCAGTCCCAGCACCGCGATTCGTGCGCCGCGCAGATCGCCCAAGCGCCGCTCTAAACGATCCAAGGCGCGAAAAGGTTGCGCGGTGTTGACCTCGATCACGGCGCGAAGCAGGCGAAAATCGTACCCGCCCTTCAAAGCGATCTGCGAGAGTGCCCGCGTGTCCTTTGGAAAGCACGAACCGCCGTAGCCCAAGCCGGGGCGCAGGAAGTCACCGCCGATTCGCGCATCCCGCTCCAAAACCGCGACGATCTCGTCCACGTCCGCTCCGGTCTCAATGCAGAGGTTGGCGATCTCGTTGATGAAGCTGATTTTCATCGCCAGAAACGCGTTCGCGGCGTATTTGGATAGCTCAGCGCTGCGCGGACTGACCGCCAACCACGGGATCAGCGCGGCAGGTCGGTGATCCTCCAAGAAGGCGGGCACGGAGCTTGACCCCGCAATCAATGGCTCGTACAGCGCACGCAGATGCTCGAGCGCCCAAGCTTCAGTCGCGCCGACGACGATGCGGTCTGGGAAGACCGCATCGCGCAGCGCACGTCCTTGGCGCAGAAATTCGGGGTTGCTCGAGACGGCGACCCTTGCGTCCGGCGCGAGGCGGCGCAGCGTCTCTGCGATCCCCGCGCTCGTGCCAACCGGCACGGTGGACTTCACCGCGATTACGCGAGGCGTGCCGTCCAAATGCGGTGCGAGCGCTTCGACGGCCGCGAAGACTTGCGTCAGATCAACGCCGTGCGATGGCGTCGGCGGCGTGCCGACGGCGATCATCACGACGCTCGAGGTGGTCACGGCTGTTCGCAGATCATGCGTCGGGCAGAGCTGGAGTGCAGGGTCTCTCAACACCGCCTCGAGACCGGGTTCATCGAACGGCGCACATCCTTGGCGAAGTTGCTCGAGGCGCACGGGATCGCGCTCCACGATCCAGACGCGATGCCCAGCGAGCGCCAGCGCGGCCGCCGTGGAGAGTCCGACGTACCCCGCGCCGATGATCGTGACCTCGAGTGGTGTGCTCATCACACAGTCCTACCTTGCGTAATCTGGCGATGCGTCAGCCGCATGTCAGCTCCTCGAGACGGCGTACCGCCCGAGCAAGCGATCCAGTTCCGCCAAGTCAGCCTCGGAATCTGTGATGCGCCTGCCGACGCTGCGGAGATGGAATCCGAACGGTACGCCTTGCCAGAAGAACTCCTCCCAACCGAGCGCGTATCCAAGCGGCGAATCGGCACGCAAGAAACTCTGACTGGTGATTTCATCCGCTCGAGGAATCGGGTTGCGAAGCCTTGGCAGCACCCGCGCCACGAATCGGTGCAGCGGTTCCGCATCGCGCCGTGCGCTCTCCAGATTCACGTGCGGCACGAGGCATTCGGTGTACAGTCCAGAATCCATGAAGCGCTGCCGCACGCGCCAACCCGTGTCACGGAACGCACCCGTTTGTAGCAGGGTGCGTAAGCCCTGAGGCAGCGGCAGATTTGGCTGGCTGATGAGGGTATCGAGGCGATTCCCGTTCATATCGGGTCTGAAATCAAGGGCACTGCGGTCAATTTGTTCCAGATCAATCAGCATGAAATGCACCGATGGGAAGCCGCGCGGTTGATACGACCAACGCGGATGCCAGACGGAGCCGAAGAACGCAATGCTCTCTTCGGTCACGTGCTCGAGGATGGCTCGCATCCAACCCGGTTTCACCACGAAGAAATCGTGATCCAGCAGCAGCACGTAACGGCCCCTGACGAATTGCAATGCCGATGTGATCGCCGCCGCGTGATGGGCGCTGCCGCGATCTCTCGCCTCTTCGGGTCGCGGCACACCGGGCAGCATCCGAAACGCGCTCGCACCGCTCGAGGCGAACTCACGGTCGTGATCGTTGTTCACCACGAGCCATTCGTAACTCGCGTCTGGATTGAGTGCGCGAACAAGCGCCGCGTTGCAGGTCAGCAATTCCCCTGAGCCAAACTTGACTGAGATGATCGTCAGGGGGGAGCGCTCCATCTCGAGGGCGCATTCTACGTGGGATGCAGCACGCTGACGAAATCCTGACAGATTTCTAGCAACGTGCGAGCCGTGAACGAACCCGCCATCAGCCTCATCACGCCCACGCGCAATCGCGCTGACTTGCTCCTTCGCACGATTGAGAACGTCCGAGAGCAGACCTTTGAGGATTGGGAGATGATCGTCGTGGACGACGGTGATGGCTCCGGCGCAAACGCAGCGAGACAACTGAACGACCCTCGGGTAAGCGCCTTTCAGAACCCCGGCACGGGGCAAGTGGACGCACGCAACGCGGGGGTCAGCCAAGCTCAGGGCGCGGTGATTCAGCTCTTGGACGACGATGACCGCTGGACAGACATGCAGCACCTCGAGCGCGTGCTGGCGCGACTGAGCGGCACGGTTGGCTTGGTTCACCGTGCGGGTTGGCTCGCTCTGGAGGAAGAGCGCAACGGCATTTGGGTGGAAACACAGCGCCTCGCATTCGACCCACCGACGAGCACCGCGTCCCTCCGCGCCGATAACACGCTGCTGACCTCCGGGGTGGCGTACCCGAGGGCGCTGCACGAAACCTTGGGCATGTTCGACCGCGACCTCGAGAATTACTGGGATTGGGATTGGTTCCTGCGCGTTTCTGCTTGCTACCCGCTGCTCCCGCTCGAGCCGCCCGGCGTGCTGATGAGTTGGCGCGGCGATGGCGGCGCAGCCAACACCTCGCGCGATCCGTTCGAGCCGCGCCGCGTGGCACTGCTCAGTGCGCTCAGCCAGAAGCACCAGCTCGGCGCGATCCCGCCGAAGAATCACCGCACCGTCATCAACAGCGCACTCGAGGTTTAAAGCTAAACACGAGTAAAAGTGCTCGAGCGGCTGCGCGTGTTCTTTACCCGACCCGCCTGTAACCCCAAGCGTTTTTTGACCCATCCAAATATTTTGATGTCATTCTGCACAGCCTTGTCTCGAGTGGCGGTCGAAACCGAAATCGCATTCGTCCACCGACCACTGCACATTTCAAACAATTCATTGACCAGCCGAGCGACATCTCAAAGCCAATCGTGTCACCAGCATCTCGAGCCTCATATCTCAAGCAGCATCTCCAGCCCCTCGAGTCCGTGGAAGCTCCAGCCCAGCGCTTCCTCGAGCCGCTGGGACATCAATCCGCCCCACAGTGGGCGCAAGGCGGCTTGGTTCAGCGACGGCGTATCCACCGCCTCGAGCTGCGCGGGGTTCAGGTTAAAGACGCGGGCGATCTCGAGGGCGAAGGCGTGGCGGTGACAGAAGTGGCTGCCCGCTGCGTGATACACGCCGCTCAAGGCTAAGCCGTCCCACGCGGCTCGAGCCAAGTCATCTGCCAGCGTTGGGTTGCCGAACTGATCCACGGGAATGCGCCACGTTTGCCCAGCCCGCAAACCCTGCACGAGCCGCAGCACGAAGTTTTTGCCCTGCACTTCAGCGCCGTAGACACCGTTGGTACGCAGCACCAACGCACCGACCGACAAGGCAATCCTCTCAGCCTCAAGTTTATGCTGACCGTAGACATTCACAGGGTTCGGCACGGCGTCCTCGCTGTATGGGCCGTGCCGACCATCGAAGACGTAATCGCTCGAGAAGCTGACCAGCTTCGCGTTTCCGCGTTGGCAGGCACGCGCCACGTTTTCTATCGCGGTGACGTTGACGCGCTGACTCAAGCTTGGGTCGCGCTCGCAGGCGTCGACGTTGGTGAAGGCGGCAGGCAGGAAAATAGTGCGTGGCTCGAGGCGTGAAACCAAGTGCTGCACGGCCGCATCGTCACTGGCATCGAGCGGATGCAAACCCGGCACGGCGAAACTCGAGTACGTGCCAGCCACAGTAAAGCCGCGCTGCTGACCGAGCTGCAACAACTGTCCGCCGACCATTCCCGAAGCACCGATCACAAGGGCATCAATCACGCCGACCAGATTACCTCGAGCAAGCTGAGTTAGTTATCTCGAGCCACGCGAGGGCTGGTGATCTCGAGCCGCACTCAGATTAACCCTGTAGACTCTGATGTCGTGGTGAAATCGCTCGAGAACATCAGCATCGTCATCCCGTCTTACAACGGCATCAGGGTCATGCGCGAGTGCTTGGAGACGCTGCTGCGCGAAGCGCCGGAGTGCGAGATCATCGTCGCGGACGGCGGCAGCACCGACGGCTCGAGGGAAGTCACGACCGAGTTTCTCGGGCGCTTGCCGCGCCTGAAGCTTTTAGAGATCCCCAATCACGGTTGGGCGCACGCCACCAATCGCGGTTTTGAAAGCGCGAGCAGCAGGTATTTGGTGACGATCAACTCGGATCTGTTCATCACGCGACTCGCGCTGCTCAGCATGCGGGCGCAACTCGAGGCAGACGCGAACATCGGCGGGGTTTCGCCCGTGCTGTTAAACGGCGACGGCTCGAGGCAACCGTTTTTCGGGTACATGTACTGGCCCAACCTAACGGCCATGAAACATGTGGCGAGTGTCAACCTGATCTACGGTTGCTGCGCGATGATCCCGCGCAGCGCCTTGGAACGGGTCGGGTTATTCGACGAGCGCTTCTTTTTTTACAACGAGGAGTTCGATTGGTGCTGGCGGGCAGCGAGTCAGGGCTATCAGTTCAGGCTCGTGCCAGAGCGGGTCGTGCATTTGGAGGGCAGCAGCACGCCGCAGCACTCCAATTTTCAGCTCGAGGCGCAACGCGGCGGGCTGTACCTGATCGACAAGCACTTCCCGCGCTTCTGGAGCGAGGCAACGCGGCGCATGGCGCAATTGCTGGGTTTCGTTGGCAAGCGCATTGATCCCAACGTTGAGCGGCGCAGCGCGTGGCAGGGTATCGAAGTCATCGCTAAGCGCGGCCCAAGCGCCTATCTGGACAGCCCGTTCCCGCTGAGCGGTCGCCTCGAGCCTGCATTGCCACCGAGTACACTGGCTCCCATGCGCTCGAGCTTTCGTTCCCAGCCCGAAGGAGATTCCTCGAGATGAAGACCGTCGTACGGGCTTTGCTGGTGAGCTTCGTGTTGTCCGGCGCGGGCATCGGCGTGCTGTTTTTAACCGGCAAGGGTTTTTCGCTCTCGGATTTTTCACGGTTTCTGAATATCCCTGCGCTGTACGTATTTTTGCTGATATTGGCGCTGGTCGCTTGGTGGTTGCTGAGCGGCTGGCGGTTGATGATCCTCGCGCAGGATAGAGAAGTGACCGTGCTCAGGGCGACGAGGGCGTTTTTATTGTCGTTGTTCGCCGCTGCCATCACACCGTCAGCCACGGGTTCGACCTTCGGCATGGCGTGGTACTTGTCTAAATACACCACGACTGAACGGGCCACGGCCGTGGCTGTTTTCAGCGTCGGACTGGATTTGGTGTACTTCGCGTGGTCGTTGCCGGTGTCTATCTTGGTGCTGCACCTGCGCGGCATTGACATTGGACTCGCTACGCCCGTGCTGATACTCACCACCGCGTTCGCGCTCGGGCTGGCGTGGGTGTTGATGTTCCGCGCTGATTTGCTGCGGCACTTCACCGCGTGGCTGTTTAACTTCAAATGGCTCGAGCGTTTTCAAAGTGCGGCTCAAGCCTTCGTCGAGGAAACCGTGCACAGCGTCGCACTGATCCGAGCGCTTCCCGTGTCCACCCAACTGCTGCTGCACGTCATCACGGGCTTCATGTACTTAACGCATTTTTTGACCGCCAGCGCGTTAGCGGCTGGGATCGGCTTACCTGTTGACCAAGTGGCGCTGGTCGCCACGCAGAGTATCGTGATCGCCGTGGGGTTCCTCGTGCCGACACCGGGCGGCGCTGGTTACTACGAGATCGCGCTCGGCAGAGCCTTTGCCGCCACCCACGTCCCCGAGAGCGCGATTGGCCCGTTCGTGATTATGTGGCGCGTGATCTCGTACTACCTGTACTTGCTGATCGGGCCGTTCATCGGCGGCGCGGCCCTGATTCGCGCCCAGCAACAAAAGCCCGACCTCGAGCCAGACGCTCGAGACTAATTGTCTGCAAAAGCGGCTCAGCTCGAGGTAGGTGAATCGGCTCAGCTCGAGATCGGTGAATCGGCTCAGCTCGAGATCGGTGGATCGGCTCTTCCATCAACCAATCTCGAGAGGCGAATACAACATCACTTGGATGCCGCTCGTTTTTTACCTTTGCCCTTCGCCTTTTGCCGATCTTCTACAAAGCCTTCTCAGTTGCGGGTCGGTTTTTTGCTCAGCCCAGACAACCGCGTGAACAGCGTGTCCTTGATGGCTGAGGGCAATGTCGAAATCACCTTCGACGGGATCGCGTCCATCGTCGCCAGCACTCGAGCGGGAGCGCCCTTGCCAAGCGCGGCTTTGATGATGACACCCGCGACTTTCTCGGGTGGTGTGCCGCCAACCGTGCCCCACATCGAGCTTTTGATGAAGCCCTCCAAGTACGGTTTCCAGTCGGGGTGCTGCTCCATCGTCGCTTCCAAACCCTTTTGCGCGGTCGCCGCGAACGGGGTTTTCATCGCGCCGGGTTCAATGACGATCACGTCCACGCCCCACGGCTTCAACTCCAAGCGCAGGCTGTCCGACAGCGCCTCGAGCGCGAATTTGGATGCGCTGTACGCGCCCATGAACGGCGTGACGTTAAAACCGTTGGTGCTCGAGACATTGACGATTCGTCCGAAGCCGCGCTGCCTCATGCCCGGTGCGAGGGCGCGGGCGAGGCGCAGCGGCCCGAACGCATTGACCTCGAATTGCAGGCTGACTTCATCCCACGCCTGCGCCTCGAGCGGGCCCGGCTTGGCAATGCCCGCGACGTTAATCAGCAGGTCAATGTGATCGCCCGCCGTAGCGATGACCTCGAGTGCTGCCGCGATGCTGGCGTCACTGGTGACGTTCAGCGCCACGCGCTCCACACCCTCGGGTAAATCCGTCATCGTCTCGAGATTGACGTCCGACGCCCAGACCTTGACGCCTTCTTTCAGTAAGCCCTTGGCGATCGCCTGCCCCAGCCCGCTGCCCGCACCCGTGACGAGGGCGGTGCTGGCGCGTTTGATGTAACCGTGTTCGCGCAGCCAGTGTTCAGTTTGCAGCATGCCCGCTTCCAAGCTGACCTCTGGTTTGAAGCCCAGCACTTCTAAAGCCTTCGCGCCGCTAAAGCTGGCTTGGCTGGTCATCACGCCGACCATCTGCGCCATCACCTGCGGGCGCTTGCCGATGGCTTTAGAGACGCGCTCGCCGATGCCCGCGCCGACCTGCGCGATGCCAGCAGGCAGGCGGCGCAGATTCACACCGCTCATGCGGGCGTAATGCCCCAGAAAGGTGTTCCACGAACTTGGCTCACCGCTGATGTTGAACGCCTCACCAGCAGCGGCTGGATGAAACGCCGCGATCTCGAAGGCTCTGGCGACATCGCCGACGAACACGGGGTTGAGTAAATCCTCGCCCGTGCCGATAATCATTGGCGTGCCAGCGCGAATACCCTCGAACGGCACGACCGTCCACGACGGCGAGGCGGGCCCGTAGATCATCGCGGGGCGCAGGATCGTCAACTCGATGCCGGTGTCTAAAGCGGCGGCTTTGGCGGCGCTCTCGGCATCGGTTTTGGTGTCGCTGTACAGATCGCCGATTTTCTGGGTCGGGGCGCTCTCACTGATGACGCCGCCCAGCACCGGGCCGTAGACAGCGACGCTACTGGCCAGCACGACGCGCTTGACGCCCGCCGCCGCTGCCAATCGCACCACGCGGTCGGTCGCGGTGACATTGATGCCTTGAGCGATTTTCTCGTCGAACGGCTTACCCATCCACGCCGCGAGGTGCATCACCACGTCCGCACCTTGGAGCAATTTCTCGAGCGCCGCATCATCGCGCACGTCGCCGATCACGACCTCTAAGTTGACAGATTGCATTTTTTGCGCTTGGGTTTCGGAGCGGATCAAAGCTTTTACAATATGACCGCTGTTCAGTAAACGCTCGATCAGCGCCCTTCCCAGCGATCCAGTGGCTCCAGTGACGGCAATGGTGGTGCTTGACATAAGGTGATCTCCTCGAGCCGAACAGTGACTCTTTACTGATTCATCATGCGGTGAGAAACTGGTTGTTGGCTGAGACGACCTTCACCGAACACCAATGTTCAAATCCGCGTGACTGTAAATCTCCAAAGCGGCCCGAGCGACTGGCTCGAGGTCGTACTGGGCTGCATCGGCGTATGTTGCGGGGCGCATCGCCCGCAAGCGCTCAGGGTTTCGCAAGTACGGTTCCAAGGTATCGGCGGCTTTTCGCACGTCTAAGCCAAACAATACGCCAGTCACGCCGTCTTCGATCAGGTCAACCGCGCCAGACAGTGGCGCTCGAGCCACGAGCGCGGGTGTCCCGAGCGCTTTCGATTCAATCAAGACCATCGGTTGCAACTCGAAATGGCTGGTCAGCAAGAACGCGTCGCTCGAGGCGATGATTTGGGCCACATCGCTTCTGCCGAGCGGCCCGCGCAGGGTAATCAAGTCTGTCAGCTCGAGCGACGCGACTTTTTGCTTGACCTGTTCAAACAACACGCCACCGCCGACGAGTTGCAATTGAGTCTTTACCCCACGCCGACGCAGCTCAGCCCAGAGTTCTGGGATCATCAACGGGTTTTTGTACGGCGAGAAGTTAATCACCGTGCAAATTTTCAGCGGCCCATGACGCTCAACCAGTGGTGCGTC
The DNA here is from genome assembly GCA_025359505.1 of Deinococcales bacterium. Lineage (GTDB taxonomy): Bacteria > Deinococcota > Deinococci > Deinococcales > JAAFIG01 > JANYHH01. The sequence continues at coordinate 23,237 of JANYHH010000062.1, read as the reverse complement.
GACACCAGCCGCTCGAGCCAGCCTCTGCCACGCCGTCAAGTCTAAGGCGTTCGAGAGGTACTTGGGTTTTCTGGTCAGGGCTAAAGTCTGAAAAGCGTGCTCGGTGACAAATTGAGCGGGCGTGACGCTTTGCGTGGCGGCGTTGTAGTTGCGGCGGAACCACCACGCAGCAACGCGCCGTAAGACTTTGCCGACCCAAGTCGCATTGGGAAGTTGCTCGATGATTTCGTGCATCGACAGCACGACTTTTGCCTGATTGCTCCGCGCCAAGCGAAACGCCCACAGCGCCAAGTACGTCGGTCGCATGATGTGGACAATTTCTGGAATCCAGTCGCTCGGCATCGCTGCTTGCTTGGGCGGCAGGGCCAGCATCACAAACCCAAGCTTACCGACGTCAAAGCGCTTGGCATTGACCGCGACCTGCCGCACGCCTGCCAATTGCACGCAGTCGGCATCGGGCCAGACCAGCACCACATCCTGACCAGCCTTGGCAAGCGCCACCGCTAAATTAGCGGTTGACGTGCCAATCCCACCAGCCGCGAAACCCTCGTCCGAAACGATCAGGATGCGCTTAGGCTGATTGTTTACTTGACTACTCAAATGATCTCCCCGTCAACAGTCTGCGCGTACTCGCAAATCGAAACTTCCTCGAGCCTGATCCCGTGCATCTCGAGGTTACGATATGAATCTCGAGGCATTGTTCCAGAAGTATTGTTCCAGAGACGCTATTCTCGAGACGCCAATCTCAAATCGACCGCGCTCAGCAGGCAATAGCGCAGAGTCTAACCAGCCAAGATGAGCGCTGCTCTAAACGCTTTTCAGCACCCGCGCCGTGCGCCCCGTAACCTCGAGCGAACCCTTGACTGTGACCGTTTCACCGCTGAAGCAGTCCAGATACGTCCCTGTCTCGAGGTTGACCGTGACCGCGCCCGCATCGGCATTGATGACCGTGACGATCCGTGTCCCCTCGAGCGAGCGCTCGAACGCGTAGGTCATGCCCGTGGCGTGCAATGTGCGGTACGCGCCGCGCTGCAAGGCAGGGTGCGATAAGCGCAACTTCGTGCAGGTGCGCGTGAACTCGAGCAGATCGCTGTTCCACTCGCGCTCATTCCACGGGAAGGCGCGGCGGCAATCCGGGTCGCGGTTCCCCTCCAAGCCGATCTCGTCGCCGTAATAGATGCACGGTACGCCGGGGAAGGTCATTTGCAGCACGGTCGCTAGTTTGACAGCCTGCACGTCCTTGACCACGGTGATGACCCTTGGCGTGTCGTGGCTGCCGAGCAGATTGAGCTGCGCCAGCGTGATCTCCCACGGGTGATGCTTCAAGAGTTCCTCGGCTCGAGCTGCCAAATCTTCGGCGTTCACGGGCAGCATGTCGCTGTACCCCGTGTCCTTAATCACGCTCTGCTGCAAAGTCTTCGCACCGCAGAATCCCAGTGCGAGGCGTGTGAACGGGTAGTTCATCACCGCATCGAATTGATCGCCCTGCAACCAGCGCGTCGCATCGCCCCAGATTTCGCCGACGATGTACGCGTCCTTATTGGCGCTTTTGACGCGCCGCCTGAACTCCCGCCAGAACGCGTCGTCGTCGATTTCATTGGGAACATCCAAGCGCCAGCCGTCGACGCCCTGCGCGATCCAGAATTCAGCGATTTCCCACAGGAACTCGCGCACTGCCTGCGTGTCCGTGTTGAATTTCGGCAGCGCCGGATAGCCCCACCACGCGTCGTAATTGGGTGGGTCTTTGGATTCATACGCCCGCAGTGGAAAGCCCTTGACGTGAAACCAGTCGATGTAAGCGCTTTGGGAGCCATTCTCCAAAATGTCATGGAACTGAAAAAAGCCCCGTGAGGCGTGGTTGAACACACCGTCCAGCACGACTTTCATTCCCCTCGCGTGGGCAGCCTCGAGCAAGTCTGTCAGCGCGGCGTTCCCACCGAGCATCGGGTCGATACTGTAGTAATCGTGCGTGTGGTAGCGGTGATTCGCGCCGCTCTGAAAAATCGGGCAGAAGTAAATTGCGGTCGCGCCAAGCGACTGAATATGATCCAGATGCTCGATGACGCCGCGCAAATCACCGCCCTTATAGCCGTGCGGCGTGGGCTTGGAATCCCAAGGCTCGAGGTTGCTCGATTTACGCACCACACCTGATTTCGCAAAGCGGTCAGGGAAGATTTGATAGAACACGGCGTCTTTAACCCAGTCTGGCGTGAGGCTCACGAGGCGCAGTTTAACAAGTCACTCGAGAAACGAGGCAGTGGCAACAGGGCGATGCTCGAGCGTCGCATCAATCGGCTGCCTGTCGGAGCGGGCGAACACGAGGTTCGCCCCTACGAAAAATCGTGTCCTATTGGAGCGTTCTATGCGTAGGGGCTTGCCACTGCAAGCCCTGTGATGCAAGCCCCGTGCAACGCTACGAATTCAGCCCGCGCACCACCGCCCAGCGTTTCAGCGCGGCTCGAGCCTCGTCAGCCGTGCCGATCTCACCGCTGCTTTGCAACTCCATCAGCACCTCGAGCGCCTGCCCGATCACCTTGCCCGGCGGCAGCTCGAGGACTTCCATCACGTCGCGGCCACTCAGCAGCGGCTTCACCGCGTCGTGCGCGTTCATGGCGCTCAGCACGCGCTCGAAACCGAGTTGATAGGCGTACCGCGCCTCGCTGCTGCTCGAGGCTCCACGACTCGCTTCGCGGTCACTGAGCATCAGGTGGAGCAAATCCGGCAACAGCGCCCGTTGCCGCCGCACGAAGCGGGCGGCTTGGGTTTCGTCCGCAGGCAAGCGGATCATGTGCCGCGCAATCAATAAGCTCACGCGCTCGGTCAATGCCGCTTCAAACCCGAATCGCTCGAGGATTTCGACCACCAGCCTCGCGCCCATGTCGTCGTGCCCGAAGAAACTCCAGCGCCCCCGCGCCTCGTCCCAGATGCGCGATGCGGGCTTGCCGACATCGTGCAGCAGCGTCGCCAGTCGCGTTTCAAAACTCGAGGTGGGAAAGAGTTGGAGCAGTACACGCAATGCCTCGATTTGATGCTCCAAGACGTTGAGGTGATGGAAACCGAACGGCAGCACCTCGGCGCACATCTCGAGTTCGGGCATCAGTGCCGCCAGCCAACCCGTTTGGCGCAACGCCACGACGCCAGTCGCCGCGTGCTTTGCCAGCAACAAGCGCGTCAACTCGAGGTGCTGGGTGATCGGCGCAGCGACCTGTAGCGTTCGCAATGTCGGGAGCGTGCGCGGCTCGAGGGTCAGGTCGTGCTCGGCGCACAGGCGGGCGGCGATGATCGCGTTCGCGTTCGGCTCGAGCGGCTGGATCAGCCCGAGCGCCCGACCGCGCCGCTCGAAACCAGACTCGAGGGTTTGAGCGCGACCGAAAATCAGATCACGCGCCTCGAGCGCTCCGCCACGGCGATGCTGGCGAACAGCAGTAAGCCCGCGATTGATGCGACGATGCCGGTGATCTCGCCGGGTTTGGTCGACCAGCCGATCTGCCGACCCAACTTTTGGTAGACGCTGTTGAGTTGCCCCGCACTGCGGGCTTCAAAATACTGTCCGCCGGTGGTCTGGGCAATTTGGCGCAGGGTTTCCGGGTCAAAGCCGACCATCATCGTTTGGTTGCCCTCGAAGTTAATCACGCCGTTCTCCGTGCCCAAGCCGACGGTGTAGACGGGGACTTGCTTGGCTCTGGCTTCGGCCGAGCCGTCCTCCGGGTTGGGCGGGCGGTTGTTGCGCCCATCGGTCAGCAGCACAATCGCGGCTGGTGCGGGGTTCTTGGGCAGTTTGTCGGTTGCGCGGTCGGGCAAGGCCCGCAGCGCCTCCAAGATGCCCGCGCCGATGGCCGTGCCGCGCCCCAAGGACAGGTCGTCAATCGCTTTGACGACTTCATCGTGGTCGGCGGTCGGTGTGACGTTGACGGCGGCGAAGCCCGCAAAACTCGCCAGTCCAATCTTCGTGCCCGCTGGAAGCTGCTTGATGAAAATCTTGGCTGCATCTTTGGCGGCTTCAAAGCGCGTGGGTTTGATGTCGTCGGCTTCCATGCTCAAGGAAACGTCCAGCGCCAGCATGATCGTCGTGCGGTTATCGGGAAACGGGATCGGCGCGTTCGGGCGGGCCAGAGCCGCGACGCCCAGACCGACTGCAACCAGATACAAAATCACGGGCAGTTCGCGGCGCAGTGAGAAACCGCGTTTGGCGATGCTCGAGAGAAACTCGGTGTCCGGGTGGTACACGACCGCCTCGGCTTGGCGAGCGTTGTTGCGGCGGTACAGCCAGACCAGCAACGGAATCCACGCGAGAGCCAGTAAAAACCACGGCCATGAAAAACCGATCATGCCACATCTCCTGTGTCAAAAAGCCTGTTCTTAAGGCTCATGGTAAGCGCCTGTTCCACTGCACGCTCATCGCGCCCGCCACGACCAGCAATGCCACGGCCAGCCCACTCAGTAAGCCGCCCAGCTCGAGCTTGGTGGGTTCCCAGCGAATCGCCGTGCCGAGTTCTTTGAAGACCGTTTCTAAATTCGCGTCGGTTGGCAGCACGGCTTTGCCGTCGGTCAGTTGCGCGATCTGCTCGAGCGATTTGGGGTCGAAGGGAATGAAGTAATTCTGCCCATCAATGTTGGCGACCGCGCCGCCTTCCTTGCCGATGGCGACGGTGTAAATCTTGACCTTGTGATCCTTGGCGAATTTGGCAGCGATTTTCGGATCGCTGCGCGTGTTGTTGGAGACACCATCACTGAGCAGCAGAATCGCACCGGGCGGCAGGGCGTTCAGGTCAATCGGTGGTTTGGCTGGCGCTGTCCCAGTCGCGGGTGGTGCAGCCCGCAACAACAATTCGTTGGGAATCACCGCATCCTTGCGCCCCGGCAGGGATTTCACGCCCGCCACCAGCGGATCTGCCAGTGAGGTGCTGCTCGAGACTTTCACGGCCGCCAACTTCTCCAATAACTGGACGCGATCCGTCGTGACGGGGATCACCGAGGCGGCGCTTTCGGAGAACGTCACCAAACCAATGCGCGTGTCAGCGGGCGCGAGTTCGACGAATTTCTTGATCACGCTTTTGGCCACCTCGAGCCGCGTGGGAGTCACGTCGGTGGCAATCATGCTGCGCGACGCGTCCAGCGCGATGATGATGGCGGCTTTGTTTTGCGGCAACGATAGCGTGGCGGCTGGCTTACTGGCGGTAAACAGCAGCGCCGCCAGTGCGATCAGTTGCAAGTTGCGCGGCCAGCTCGAGTGGGCTTGGTTGCCGCGCTGCAAGACGCCTGAGAGCAGCGGTGCATCGGCGTACTCCAGAGCGGTCTTGCGGCGCTGCCCCTCAAGGAAACGCAACGCCCAGATCGCCACGGGGACGAGCAGCAGCAGCAGCAGATACCAAGGCGCGGCGAAGTTCATACCAAGCACCTCACTGATCCTGAGTTTTTATGACGACTCGAGCCTGAACATTCATTGGACGTGTCAGTGTCGACCCGTACCGAGCACGTGGCATCTGTCGAGCTGTGTAGCGAGCTTTGAGCGTCTTGAACTCGAGATGCAACAAACGCCTTCATCGTCCCCACCGTCTGGCTTTGCGCTTCAAGGCGAATTTGAGAATCGGTTGCACCACGTCGGCTTCGGTGCGTAACTCAAAGCTGTCCACGCCAGCGCGTTTGAGTGCGCCCGTGATCCGAGCATCGCGCTCCGCGACTATTTTTGAGTGTTGCATTCGCACGGCTTTGTCGCCCGTGTCGACCCACTGCTCCTGACCACTGCTGGGGTCACGAAAGCGCACGCCGCCGACTTTCGGCAACTCGCGCTCGGCGAGGTCTGAGACGCGCACCGCGACGACATCGTGGCGCAATGCCAAGCGTGACAGCGCTTCCACCCAGTCCGTGCCGCGCATGAAATCCGAGATCACGAACACCAGTCCGCGCCGCCGCAAGCTCTTGGCGACCCGCTCGAGGGCGGTGTTGAGATCAGACCCGCTCGAGGAGGCTGGACTCGAGGGTGCAGCGCTCGGGCTGACTGGTACAGCTCGAGGAGCGCCGCTCAATTCACTGATGATCCGCAATGCCTGCCCGCGCCCGCTGCCGGCCGTGACGAGCTTCAAGCCACCCGGACTCGAGCCGATCGCGCCGATCTTATCGCCGTGCCGCGTGACGATTCGCGCTGCGACAGCCGCAAATTCTAGCCCGAGCTGGTATTTGGTCAAGCGCCGCGTGCCGAAATGCATGCTGCTCGCGCCGTCCAGAATCACCCACGCGGTGATCTCGCGCTCTTCACGGTACTGGCGCACGTACAGCGGCCCACCGCTGCGGGCGGTGACGTTCCAGTCGATCCGCCGCACTTCGTCGCCGGGCTGGTACTCGCGCACCTCGGCTAAATCCAGACTGGGGCCGTAAAAAATACCGCTGTAATCGCCGAAGAAAAAACCGTCCAGCCGCTTTAAAATCTTGAACTCGAGGCGGCGCAGCAGCGCGTCGGGCAGTTCTTTGACTGGCGGAGCGCTCGGAGTGGCCGCGCTCATCGGTGCACTCGCGGGGGCGCGGCGCTTGAAGAAACTCGGTCTGGGGCTTGGAGCGCTGAGGGTCATGGTGGCCTTTACGTTGAGTCTCGAGCGACGGCGTAGGGTGGGCTGCGCCCAACGATTGTGTGCAGATACCCTACACATTGATCGCGAGCTTAGAGATTGATCTCGAGCGCTTCGGGGGCTTGGCGGTTCAGCGGCGTTTTGTACGGGTCGCCCAAGTGGACTTTTGGCAGTGGCACGCGCTCGACGATTTTGTTGATGATGCTCTCAATACTGACGTTATCAGACAGCGCCTCGTAGGTCGGTGATACGCGGTGACGCAGCACATCGCCGCTGAGGTCGCGCACGTCCTCGGGCAATGCGTACTCGCGGCCGCGCAGGATCGCCAAGGCTTTCGCGCCGAGAATCAGGTTGACGCTGGCACGCGGACTCGCGCCGATGTTGATGTACTTTTGCAACTCGCCCGCTTTGACTTCAGCCGTATCCCGCGTCGCCCTCGCCAGTCTGACTGCGTACTCGGTGACGTTCGGGTGGACGTAAACGCGATCCGCCATATTTTGCAAGCCCACCAGCTCCTCGAGCGAGATTTTCTCTTTGATCGCTTCAAATTTCATGGAGACGCGATCCACGACCGTCATCTCCTCATGAAAACCCGGGTAGGAAATCACGACTTTGAACATGAACCGGTCCACCTGCGCTTCGGGCAGAAAGTACGTGCCTTCGGATTCAATCGGGTTTTGCGTGGCCAGCACCAGAAACGGATTGGGCAGCTTGAACGTCGTCTGACCAATCGTCACTTGACGCTCCTGCATTGCCTCTAAGAGCGCGGACTGGATCTTCGCGGGGGCGCGGTTGATCTCGTCAGCGAGGATCAGATTGGCGAAAATCGGGCCCAGCTCGGTGTCAAACTTGGCTTCCTTGGGGTTGAAGATGCGCGTGCCGATCAGATCGGCCGGCACGAGATCGGGTGTGAACTGCACGCGCTTGAACGACGCGCCAATCGCATCGGACATGGTTTTGATCGCTAAGGTTTTGGCTAAGCCCGGCACGCCCTCGATCAGAATGTGACCCCGGGCCAGCAGCGCGACCAGCATCCGCTCGAGCATCAGATCCTGCCCGACGATGACTTTCTTGACTTCAAACAGTAGACCGCGCAATTTGGAGGCGGCCTCGAGCACGGCTTGCGGTTCTAACGCATTGGTTGATGGTTGCAGCGGTGATGGTTGCATGGGACTCCTTGGGAGGTGAGGAACGCAGGTCTGGCTTTCACTGGTGTGACTCTTCAAATTAGCTGCGCGTGCCGGGGGGGACGGCCGGCGGCGTTGGACTCGAGGGCGCTGGAATTGAGGGTGTCGCGCCGCCGCCATTGCCGGGCCCGAGCGGGATCAGTTCCTGCGGCTGTCCGGGCTGACCGGGTTGCGAGCCATTGCCCTGACCGGGTTGGGGTTGCTGACCGGGCTGCGGGAAAGTATAGAGCTTGCCGTCTTGGTAAATCTGCACGGGGCATGGGCCCGGTGCTTGTCCGGGTTGCCCACCGGGCCGCTGACCCGGGCCGGGTTGCTGTCCGGGCCCGAGCGGGATCAATTCCCTCGGATCGTTCGGCGCTTGCTGAGGTGCTGCATTCGGCGCTTGCTGAGGCGCTGCGGCTGGACTCGAGTTCTGCGTCAGAACCATGCCCGGCAGTGGCGCGGCGCGAGGCTCATTGGCGTGGGGGGCGCTCAGGCGACCGGCCGCGAAACTCGCAGCGGCGAGGCTCAGCGTCACGATGGCGAGGATCACGGGTTTCATTCGCGCATTTTAGCGCCACAATTGTGAATGAACTGCGAGGAAACACGCGATGCTTGGGCAAAGCTTGCTCAATCGCTTCAAGTCAAAACCTCGACCAGCTTCTCGAGGTCGAAACTGAGATCATCTGCTCAAAACTCGAGGAAAACCGACGTTGTGACGCAACGACTCCTCGAGATCCAAGCTTTTGGGCAGCACGCTAACGGCGGATGTCCTTACAATAATGTGCATGCGTATCCTGATCCCAGACGCCGTGCAATTCCCGCTCCCAGCTCTGCCGCTCACCGTGATGCGCTTCAACCCCAAAGCCGCATTACCCGAGGGCCTAGATGCTGAAGCGCTGCTGGTCTGGGGCGTGCCGGGCCGCGCCCTCGAGCCGCTGCTGGGGCTGCCGAGCCTGCGTTGGGTGCAGACGCTGACGGCGGGCGTGGATCACGTGCTGAACTTGCAACCCCGCGCCCAAATTACTGTCGCCAACGGCAAAGGTTTGCACGACGCGCCGACCGCTGAAATGGCCGTCGCGCTGCTGCTATCGGCCGTGCGGCGCTTACATCTATTCAGGGATTCGCAAAACGCGGCCGTCTGGAACAAAGACGCGTACCAGCAAGCACTCGAGGGTGACTCTGAGATGTCGCTCGAGGGAGCGCGGGTATTGATCGTCGGCATGGGCGCGATTGGCGTGGAGATCGCGCGGCGCTTGCAGCCGTTCGGGTCAATCGTCGAGGGCGTGGCGATGAGTGCAGGGACTCGAGGCGGGTTTACGACGCACGCGTTCAGCGACTTAGATGGGCTGCTGCCCAATTTTGACGCGGTGATTTTGGTGCTGCCGAACACGCCGCAGACCGTCGGATTGCTCTCCAAGGAACGCCTAGGGTTACTGAAGAAAAAGGCGTGGGTCGTCAACGTCGGGCGCGGCAACGCGATTGATGAGCAGGCACTGCTCGAGGCGCTCGAGGCCAGAACCATTGGCGGCGCGGCGCTCGATGTCACCGAGCGCGAGCCGCTGCCGGGCGATTCACGGTTGTGGCACGCCCCGAACTGCATCATCACGCCGCACGTCGCGGGCGGTGGGCCAAACTGGGCACGCAAAGCCAGCGCCCTGCTGCAACGCAACGCCGAAGCCTTCGCGGCCGGGCGGGGCTTGGAGAACGTCGTGGATGTGAGTAAAGGCTACTGAACGCAGCAGGGTGTGAGCGTTGGCTGCTCAGGGTCAAGCCGTTTGCAGGCTATTTCCAGACCGTATCTCAAGCCGCATCACCTGAGCCGTGACTTTGCAGCGTTCACGCGACAGCCCACTAAGCACATCAGCGTAGTTACAGCGCAGGCTGACTTGGCTTACAATCGTGCATCTGAAAGGTGGTGCTGCGTGATCACAAACTTCTTCAAAACCCTGCTGACCGCGCAACTCGACGCCGCCGGTTCGTTGTACACCCTTGCGCCCATTTGACTTACTACAAAAGCAAATGACCCCGGCGCTCACACCGTCGGGGTTTTTCGTATCCCGCACCCGCTGTAAGGAGCAAAACCTCATGACTATTAAATTGCTGTCCCGCCCAGACGCCGCGTCCCTGCGCCACTCCCCACGACCCCCTGCGAGACCAAACCATGAGCAAACACCTTCAGAAACGCCCCGTTACCGATCAACGCCGTAAAACGGCCGAAACCCAACGACTCGAGGCTCGAGTCAGCGTTGTGCAACCGTCGCGCAAAAGCGCTTGGAGCTTGACGAAAGTCAGGGTCTCGAGCGAAGAGAGCCTGAAATGAGGGGACTGCAACGCAGAGTGCCGCAAGATCACGCTTGCGGCACTCTGTATTTGGTTGCGTTCAGTGTCCGAGTGTGGCGCGGCGGATCGCTTTCAGATCCTGCATACTGATGGCGTAAGCGCTCAGCAACTCACCGAGTCCCCACGCGATCAACGAAAACAGCACGCTGCCGAAAAACGCGCTCAGCAACACCAGATACCCGAGGATATTGCTGGCATCGGCTGGCAAGAGCGTTACCGTGAAGGCAGCACCGCTCAAGAAAAACACCACCGCGAAAATCTTCAACCACCGTGAGAGCGCTTGCAGCGTCGAAGTGTTGTCGCCAGTGGCGACACTGACCCTGCGCTCGAGATCGCTTTGAACTGGCCCGCTCAAGGCTTTGCCCGCCTCGAGCATGTCGCCGCCCCAGTCGTCATTGCCGGTCTGAACGGCCGTGACGTTCGCCAGTGGCGCAACGCCAACGGCTGCACCGGCCGCGAACGGGTCGTTCCAACTGTCCGCGTGTCCGGCCGGAGCGCTGTCGCTTGGGGCTTCAGCGCTGGTCGCCAGCCACGGGTCGGCTGGGCTGACGGGCTTTTCGGGTTCGACCTCGAAGGTTTGCTTGCTGGCTTTCCACGGATCGTCGCCCGCATCTGGCGAGTCCGCGTTAGGTGCATCTGCACCCGGCGCTCCACCCCACGGGCTGACGTTCGGCGCGAAATCTGGCGCTGACGGCACGGCAAGGTGGGCAGCAGCGATGGGTTGCACCGTGAATGGATCCGGGTCAGCGCCGTGCGAGGGCGAAGCCCCGAAGTCAGCGCCGTGCGACGGCAAAGCCCCGAAGTCCGCCCCGACCGACGCGCCATTGCTGGGAAAATCAGCCTGCTGCGACGGTGATGCGCTCGTCAACGCCCGCCAATCATCGGCGCTGGTGTGCGAGGCCGCGACATCAAGCGATTCGGGGGAAGCGAGTGTTGGCGGTAACGTGGCGTTGGTGACGCCCGCTTTCGCCCGCGCCGTGGCGTCTTTGACCGCATCGAAAAACAATTTGCGCTCGGTTTTCTCAAACCCCAGCACGTTGCCTTCAATCATCGACTCGGCGGCCGACCGCACACTCAACTCGCCGGTTTTGACGATCTTGACACCGGTGATATCGCGCAAGCGCCCGCGCTGAACGCGTTGCGGCTCCAGCAGTACGATCTCCCTCGCGGTGAGCAGCAGCGCGGTATCCGCACTCTGAATCTGAGTTTCCACGTCGTCGGTACTGATCCCCGCATCCCGTAAGCGCTGATCGAAATTGGTCATGGCATCCTTTCAAGCGGTGAAATAGGCAGCTTGTGCTTTGCTGGGCATTATAAACGCAAAAAACGCTTGAATGGCGCGAGTCCGTTTGCTGATCCGCGAAGGCGTGGGCTAAACTCACATCAGCAAGGCGCGACGAAACGCCCTCGCCTCGCTCGAGCCACCTCGAGCCGCACCCATCTCAAAAGTCACACAAGGGGAATGATGGAACGACCGATGAAAATCTTTACCGGGCAGGCCAACCCGGAACTCGCTCACGATATCTGCGACGCGCTCGGCATTCCACTGGGGAAGTCCATGTCGCGGCATTTCAGCAACGACAACATTGAAGTGCAGTTCCAAGAGAGTTTACGCGAAGCCGATGTCTTCATCGTGCAATCGCTGGCCGGAAACGGCACGTTCAACGTCTCCGACAGCGTGATGGAACTGCTGCTGATGATCGACGCGGCCCGAGGCGCTTCGGCTGCCCGCATCACGGCCGTGATTCCGTATTTTAGTTACGCCCGCTCCGACAAAAAAGACAGCCCGCGCATCAGCATCGCTGCGCGGCTCGTCGCGGATCTCCTAGAGACCGCCGGCGCTGACCGCGTGCTGACAATGACGCTGCACAGCCCACAAGTCCACGGCTTTTTTCGCATCCCGACCGATCACTTATCAGCCGAACCCGTGATTGCCAACCACTTCATCACGCACCTGTCAAATTTAGAGGACGCCGTTGTCCTCGCGCCCGATGCCGGGGACATCAAACGCGCCTCGAGCCTCGCTGAGCGGCTGGGAGCGGGGATCGCATTCATTGACAAGCGCCGCGTCAGTGACACCAAAGTCGAGGCGAGGGGATTGATCGGCGATGTCAAAGGGAAAGTCGTGATGATCGTCGACGACGAGATCAGCACCGCTGGCAGCCTGATCGAAGCGGTGGGTGTGATTAAAGAGGCGGGCGCGAAGGAAATTCACGTCGCTTGCAGCCACGGCGTGTACGTCGGCCCGGCCGTGGAGCGCATCGCAGGGTTGGATATTGTCGAGTGCATCAGCACCAACTCGTGCTACGTCAGCCCAGAGAAAATGGCGGCCTGCGACAAGCTCAAGGTGCTGTCGGTCGCGCCGCTTTTTGCGGAGGCGATCACGAGGATTCACACCGGCGAGAGCATCGCTGAGATGTTCAACGCTTGAGGGCTGTTGACTTCAGGAAACTCGAGGCTTTTTGTACCTCGAGCTTCGGCTTGAGGTACTCGATTTCGCACTGCTCGAACCAATGAAGCAGTGCGAGTGTTTTTGATCCGTTCACCAACACTGCCGTGCCAGTCAAACTGCATGCGCTCGAGCCGGACAAGTTGGTGGTCAGCCTTGCCGCCACGGATTACCCGCGCTTTTTGGTGGTCGAGGAGCGCTGATCGAATGATGATTAGATGATGACACCCGCGTTCCCGCTCGAGACTCGCTCCGACCTTCGTGGATGGAGCGTCAGCTACATTCGAGAACCGTTGTGCAGCGGTTACACTGAGGATCATGGCGCTGACCAGTGATCTCAACGAATTCCCACTGAATGCCGTGATGCATCTGCTGCGCCACCGATTTGGCATTTTGAAATTCCGCTCGGTGCTGGATTACGAATGGCTCGAGCTGCATTTGCGTCGGGGGGATTTGACGGGCATCGTGACGCCGCTGGGCGTTGTCAAACAGCCAGTTCAAGTGCGCGGGGTACTGCTGAATCTGAATGGATTGGAGCAGGGGCATTTTGAGTTCGAGGATCAACCCGAATCGGCCCTCCGCGACGACCTCGACATGAACTTAATGCGTTTTTTTTTGAAGACCGTGACGCACGAGGACGACCTCGTGACGTACCGCGATCAGGTTCCGATTCGGGAGACGCGCTTCACGTTCAACAACGAGAACCCGCGTCTGTTTGAATCGCTCGAGTCGCTGGACAATGAAACCAAAGACCTCTGGCGAGCGATTTTGCCACGGCTGCTGTCCTACCCGAGCGTGGAACGACTTGCGATGCAAACTGGTCTGGCCCTGCCGTGGGTTCAACTGGGATTGCTGCGCCTCCAGACGGCTGGTATCGTCCGTCCGTTGAACGCATTAGAACTCGAAGCCCTCGAGAGCTGAAAAGCTGGGCGCGTCTCGAGGGCTGGTGATCGTGCACTTTCAAGCAACCATGAATGGCTCTTCTTGTGCGACGACCCGCTCCAAATTCAAGCGGCGCAACAGCTCCGTTGCCAAATCTTCAAAAACGCGTTTTAGCGGCTGATAAACTGGGTCGCTGGCGAACATCAGCGGCATCGCGCTCGAGGAAGCCCTCAGCAGCAAATCGCTGCGTACCAGCATTGGTTCCAGCAATGTGTCACTGTTGACGACTTTTTTGGAGAGCGTCTCCAACACGCCCAGCGACACCGGGCGCTCGGGCTGCACCATGTTGAGAATCACACCGATTAGCTCGGCGGCTGCTCCAAGCTGCGAGAGCGACTCGAGCGTCTGATGAAGTTGCGGCAGTGAACGCAACGACAACGGCTCGGGTTGACTGACCGCCACGACATGGGTTGCCGCCGCCAAAATCGGCGTGGTCACGCCTTGAACGCCCGCCGGGGTGTCCACGATGACAATATCCACCATGCGCTGTACGGTCTCGAGCACCCGCTTCCAGAGTTCAGGGTTAGCGAGCTGCCCGGAACGGGTGATGACTTCCTCTGCGAGCAAGCGTCCAGCGGGCATCAATCGCAGGTTCTCCAATTTGGTGCTGCGTACCACGCTGCCAAAGGACTCGCGGCGCATCAGCACGTCGTACACGCCGGTGGGAGCCTCGCCACTGGCCATCAGCGAGTTGGTCACGCCGCCCTGCGGGTCGGCGTCGACCAGCACCACGGAGTACCCCTGCTGCGCTAAGGCCACGGCGAGGTTCAGTGAGACCGTGGTCTTGCCGACGCCTCCTTTGGGGCTGACAACCGCGAGGATGCGACCGCGCCGAGCGGCCCGCTTCGGTGGTTTGGGTGTGGCCTTCGGGCGTTGGGCTGGCGAGGGCGAATCAGTGCGACTCGAGGTTGCCGCTGCACTTTCAATCTGGGTTTGAACGGGTTGGAGTCGCACTGGTTCGGCGGTGACTGGTTCGGCAGTAACTGGTTCGGCAGTAACTGGTTCGGCAGCAGCAGTTTCCAAAGCAGGCGTCTCGAGCGCTGGAGTTTCGAGCACCGGAGTTTCAGGAACTGAGGTCTCGAGCGTTGGAGTCTCAGGAATTGCAACCTCGGAAACTGGTGTCTCGAGCGCTGCTGCAACCTCGAGAACCGTGCGCTCGAGTGCAGGAGTTTGCACAACTTGCGTCAGAGCGACCTCTGGAGCCTGCTCCGTGCTCGACTCGTCGGCTGGATCGTCCATGATCGCTGCCACGGGTTCAGGATCAGCGACTGACACTGGTGTTGCGCTGGATTGCGCGACTGCCTCATCATTTACGGTCTCCTCCGTGGCTTGTGTCGCAGTCGTCGCATCGCCCGCTGCCTCGGGCGGGGACTTGGCGGCGGTTTTTGCGACAACCGTTGATGCCTTGGAGCTGTGCACGCTCGAGACGAGTTCGTAAAGCATCTCGCTCAGTGAACCGATGGGTTCGACGTTGGCCGTGTCCTCGGGATTCAGTTTGTAAACGATGTAACTGTGCAAATCGGGTTGAGTCAGCAGCGCTTCAATGGCTTCGCCGCCTCTGTAATTGAGGATTTTAGCGGCGATCAGTTGATCACCACGAATCCAGACGCCACCCAACACGCTGTCTTTGTTGCTGAACTCGATCTGGAAAACTTGTGCATCCAGAATTAATTCAAACAGGAGCGCGACAACATTGCCCGAATCCAAAAAACCGTAGCTAAATTTAACGGGTTCCACAAGACCTCCTTTCTTACTTTCTTTTGCGCTGATCCTTAGGACAAGGTTGATTATTGCTCACCACTCGGTTCTCAACGGCCGACCTGACCGTTTCAAGCGCTCGAGTCTCAGCGACTGGGGACGATCACGCCGAAGACACCGACCGGCAGTCCCGCCTCGAACATCGGATGGACGTAAGCCCGCCTCGGCAATCCGAGGCTGTTGTGAAAACCGAATTCAAACTCCTCACCCAGCAACCCGACGCAGATCGCCTCGAGCAGCGACTGCTCAGACTCCAACACCCTGAAACAAGTCTGTCCGATCACTTGCTGTTTGTCCTTGAGCGTCTCGAGCAGCGGCGCACCCTCGCAGGTGGTGAAGAAACCATCAATGTCGATGCTGAACACTAGGGCAGGCAACACACCCGTGCTTCCAACGGGCAGTGTCTCGGACAGCGGAGCGATGGCTGCTTCTAAGGTGCTCGAGATACCGACGACCTTGCCCTGCGCGTCCTTGATCGCCGCGAAAGTTGCACGCACCGCCAGCTCGCGGCCATCGCGGTGCAGACGCGTCGTCTGGACGGTCGTGACGAAATCCCCGTTGTGCAGCAACTCCAAATCGTCCGGCGGTAAGTCGACCCGACCGCTGGGAATGATCGAGTGGCTGTTCAGCCCGAGCGCACCCTCAACCGTGTACCCCAGCAGGCGCTCGGCGGCGGCGTTCCAATAGGTGATCGTGCCATCCAAGGTTTCGGCCGTCAGCGCCACTGGGCTGGAATCGGCGATGCGTCCGGGATGGAAGTGACCTTCTGAGAACGGGGTTTCTGGGAACGGGTCTTCTGAGAACTGTTCAGCAGTCGCCGATGGCTCGAGCGACGCGGCGTTCCCCACTCCTTGGAGCGCGATCGCCGCTTGTTGCGATGCTGGTGGTTGAAACTCTAAAGGCGCAAACCCCGATGGCTCGAGATCCGGGGTTTGGCTGCGGCGCTCTTCGAGCGCCGCGATCTGACGGCGCAAATCCAGTTCCGCCACGAGCGCGTCGGCGCAGTCTTCTAACACCGCTACGTCGCGCACGTCCAGTTCACGGATTTGCTCGTCCAGCACGATCAGCGCTCCGAGGATGTGACCGTCCGCACCGCGCAGCGGCACGGCCGCTTGAAAAGCGAAGAAATGCTTTTGCCACCCGGAGCGGCTGGCGAAAAGCTGGTTCAGTGCGCCCAGCGCTTCAGGCTGATTGGTCTGCATGAAGCGCTCCGGGATCAGCAAGGAAACGTTGTCTGGCAGCGCACGCTTGGGGTGGCTCAGCTCCAGACCATACGTGCCTTTGAAATGAATGTGTTCACCATCAAGGATGCAGACCAGCGCAAAAGGCATCCCAGTCGCACGGGCCGCGCTTCTGGCCGCGCGGCTGAACGCGCTGGCAATGATGGGCAAGTAATCGCCCACGGCGCTCAGACGCTTGGTGTCGTGAAGCAAGTCTCGGGAAATCATCTCAGTTGCCGCCATTGATTCCTACATTCCTCGAGGCCCAAACGTTTGTGTCGGGCCTCGTCCAGTCGCCTCGAGCTGGCGTCGTCACGGTCTGTCAATGCTTTGGGCGCGTCAAGCGACGACGAAGTAACCCATGTAACCGCCGCTGGCCTCGCGGGTGTCAATGCGGTGCGCGGCTTTGGGTTTACGAAAGCGCGTGATGGCCCGCAGCATGTCCGGGTAATCGGATTCCTCGACGTTGAGCACCCATGTTGGGTAGCCTTCGGCTTTTTCCAAAAAGTCAGTAACGGCGCTCAAGTACCCCTCGCGGCTGGTGAAGCGATCTCCGAAGGTTCCCTTGACAGCCGTGCGTAGCTCCGGCAACCAGTTCTTGGATGGGCCACGCGCCCAGATCTCGCGCCCGAGCGGCCCGCGCGGTCGCGCTCCGACGGCGTACTCGGTGCTGATGCCAGTGGAGAGCGGGAACTGAATGTAGAGCGCTTGGGCTTTTGGACTGGCGACGAACTCCGTCGCGTCCATGCGGTACGCCACGCCATTGCCAGCGCTGGTGACGCGCTTGTTGAGTTCCAGCACCTCGCGCTCAAAAATTCTGGACAGCGGCATTTTCAGGTTCACGAAGCGGCTCGAGTCCATGATCTGCGAGTAGCGAATGGTGTTGAACCCAGCCCGCAAGGCCATGCCGCGTTGACGCGGCGCGAGGCGTTCGATGCGACCGCGAAGCTGATCGTAAAAAACAGCGTCTTCCAAAGGCACGAGCTTGGCGAGTTCCGGGTTCTCGAGCGCTCGGTTGCTGCTGCCGCCCAGACCCTCCAAGAGTCCTGATACAGTGTCGGCGTCCAACAGCACGCCGTCGTTCTCCACCATGCCCACGGCGTCCATGTATGAAAAGTGCAGCAAATCGTTGGTGTGAACGGTTTTCCCTAAGGTCTTCAACCACCACGGCATCCACATTGGGTTGCGACCACCGAAGGGGATCGCGTAGCTGTCTGCTTTGATGATTTTGGAGAGCAACATGATCTCCGCACCGACGTATTCCTTGACTTGAGACATCATGCACCTCCGCTGATGGCGTAATTTCCACTGGGTTTGAGGCTGTCACTGGCTTGCAGCTCCAAGAAGAGCTGAATCAGTTCCGGGTCGAACTCCGCACCCGCCCCGAGCCGCATCTCGTCCAGCGCGGTCTCCAAGGGCAGCACGTCGCGCCACGGGCGGCTGTTGGTCAGCGCGTCCCATGTATCGGCGATGCGAATGATCCGCGCCCCCAGCGGTAAGTCTGGCCCGAAGAGCATGTCCGGGTAGCCTTGACCGTTCCAGCGCTCGTGATGCCAACGCACCAAGAGTTGCTCGCGGCGACCAAAACCGCGCCGAGCGACTTCGCGCTCGCCGATCAAGCTGTGCTGCCACATTTCTACGGTTTCCTGCGGGGAAAGCGCTCGAGGAGCGCCGTAGAACGGGTGGCGCTGAATGACCTCGCCGATGTCGTGCAAGAGCGCAGCCGATTTGACGACGCGGATGTCCTCTTCTTCAAAATCGAGGGCCTCGCACAGCGCGACGCTGACTTCCGCGACGCGGCGGGCGTGACCGGGGGCGTAATGCTCAAAACGATCGGTGGTTTCGACGCGCTCACCAAAGTCGCGCACGTAAGCCTGAACAATCTCGTCCAGAAAGCCGTCTTTGAATACTTCACTCATAATGATCTCCAGATGAAAAAGCTGTTCACAGCATCAGCGTGATCGGGGACTCGAGGCGGGTGACGACGGCTTTGAGGAAGGCTGCGCCGGAGCGCAAACCGACCGGGCCAGATAAGGAAAGTGTGCCGCGAATGCGACCGGGCTTGCTGGGGTCGGACTCGAGCTTCGTCAGCAGCAAATGCGGCCCGGTGACGGGCAGCACCACTTCGTCTAACTCGAGGTCGCTGAGGTCCGCAATCGTCAGATCGGCGGCTGTTTCCACGGAGCTGCTGTCGATCTCTAAAAGCAGCTTCCTGAAGCTGTCGTTGGCGCTCAGGTGATGGACGCTGACCAATCCCTCGTCGCGCAATTCCGCCAAGGCGATGCTGCGAACGTTCGGCAATTGGCTCGAGCAGCGCTCGGCCGCGCGACCCAAAAAGATCACCAGCGGCACGCGCGGCATCTCCAAAACTTCGACCAATTTGTTTTGCGCCTCGAGTAAGTCTGTGGCGTCGAAATGGCGGCGCAGCGTGGTCACGGCTGGCATCACGGGTACGCTCGAGACAACCGGGTCGAGGCGCGTGACAACGCTCGGGGCGGCTGCGCTCTGGCTGGGCGCAGATGCGGGGACGCTGACGGGCAGCGGCGCTTCGCTCGGCATCTGCACGGGTGCGGCGACGGGCGGCGCGAGGCTGACCGACTCGAAACCGAAATCGCTGATCGGCACGGGCGGAGCTGGTTGAAAATCGACTGGCTCGAGATTGACTGGTTTCAAGCTGACTGGCTCGAGGCTGTCGGTTGATGCACTTGGAAACTCAGCCTTGCGGCTCGGCTTCGCGGCTTGCGGTTCGATGGCGTCGAACAAATCCATCATCGGTACAGCCGCCGTCAGGTCATCTGACAAGGATTCCGCTGCTTTGGGCGCGGGTACGACGCTCGCAAAGCCCGACGCGGAGGGCTTGGCGGGTTCCATCAAATCGTCTAACTCCAAGGAAGCGCTGTCCAGATCGTCTTCCATGCCGAGGCTCTCGCCGCGTTTGAGTTCCATCGGCGCGTCGTCAATGCTCAACTTGGTATTGACCTGTTCGCGCTTCGACGAGGTTTTGATCGGTGACAGCCCAAAGCCGCCCTTCTCGCTGAAGCCCAGCAGATCGCTGCTGGATGGCGCGAGCAGCGGCGCGTCGCGGCTCGGCAGCGGCTGGCTGACCAGCCGGGCTTCGCTGTCGCTCCAATTGAGGAAATTGCCTTGATCGTCAATCGCCACTTCGGTCTCGAAGTGGTCTGGATCAAGCAAATCGGACAGTTCGGCCTCAAAATCCGCGAGACCCGATGTGCTCAGATCCCACGAGGCGTTGTCCGTGTCGAATTCGGTGTTCGGATTCACTATTGCCCCCCTTTTCACGTGGTGCTTTCGGTTCAGATTCCCACTGCCAGCGAGTTTAGGCACTCGAGCACCTCAGGCGAAACCCTCATTTGGGTATGGCGCGTATACCCATTCGGGTATGGCCAGCCATCCCCAGTTGGGGCTAGGGAATCAAGGCTCGCTTCGGGCATGATGCGTGCAACCGGGAAAAACCCCGGCGCAACCGCAGGTTATTCAAAACCTGTGAATGACTTGGAGGTCAAAATGGCAGTCGAAAAAAGCATGGGTTCCTCGAGCCTCGGCGAAGTGGTAGATCGCATTCTGGACAAAGGCATCGTCATTGATGCGTTTGTGCGCGTCAGCTTGGTCGGCATTGAATTGCTGTCCATCGAAGCCCGCGTGGTCGCCGCCAGCGTCGAAACGTACCTCAAATACGCCGAAGCGATTGGTCTGACCTCGATGGTCGCCGCGCCCGCTGCGTAAGCCCCCATCGCTCGAGCGGCGAGGCTACTGAAGCCTTTGTCGCTCGAGCGGGCTACTGTGCCAAAGACACGAGTTTCCAACAAAAGAATTTTACTTTTCAACAACCAAGTTTTTTGCGTGTCGAACGCAGCTTCCACAGCATGACCAGAGAACGCGATTTCGCGCATCGAGCAACGGTTCTCGAGCGTGACGGTTTCTGAGGAGTCGTTCCTGAGGAGCCACTTAAAAAATTACTGAACTGCTTTTTTCAATCCCGATTTTTGAACTGCATTTTTTCACGTCCCACGCCCACCAACGGGCCCGTTACCAGAAAGGAAGCCAATCTATGCCACTCGATGAGAACGCTGGCGCTGCACTGCGCGACATTTTGGACACCAGCACCGCCGACCGTCAGCAGAGCAACAGCCGCTTGCGTGAGGAAAGCCGCGCCGACCAAGCCGAGCGCGTTCGCAGCCAACAAGATCGCGCCCGTCAAGCCGCGCAGGACGCCGTGAGCATGCAACTGCACCTCGGGCAGATCGGGGCGCAACGCCAGCAGACGGCGCAGATGGAGATCAGCAACAGAGTCAACGAGAAGCGCCAACGCCAAGCCCAGATCCGCGAGGACTTAGAAACGCTGAACGAGCAGCGCAGCCTGACCGGGGCGCGACGCAGCGTCGACCGGGCGCAGGCTCGAGTGCAATTAACCGATGCGACCGACGCGATTCTAGGTGACGCCGCCAGTCGCCGCTCTGAGCTGCGCGAGGATTTGAGCGCTTTCAGCGCCCAGATGAAAACGCGCGGCCCGGGCCGCCGCTCCGCAACGGTCTCGAGTAGCAAATCCTCGAGCACTGGCCGCTCGAGCGCCCAAGTGGTGCGTGCCCCCACCGCCAAGCCCACCATTCGCAGCGCTGCCACATTGCCCTCGAGCGCGTCCATCAAAGCCACCGTCAGCGCGATGGGGCTGCCAGAGCCGACCGTCACCGGACTGCGTCGCCGCGAGAACGTGATCCTCAAAATGATCGGCGCAAACCCCGGCATCACCATTAAAGGTTTGCAGGACAACCTGTATTTGGACGCCAATGAACTGCGCGAGTTGCTGCGTAAACTCGTGACCAGCGGCAAGATTGCTGTTATTGACGGCGCGTACCGCATCGTGCAGGGTCTCTGATGCCCGCCGAGCCGATCATCGCCCGTCCCCGCGAGGACTTCGTTTCCACGCCGCAAGTGCAGGAACTGACCACCCGCGCGATGGGCTACTTGGAAGCGGGTCTCGGCGTGAACTTTGAAGGCGCGAGCGGCACGGGCAAGACCACGCTGGCGCTGCACGTCGCCACGCAGCGCGGTCGCCCGATTGTGCTGCTGACCGGGGACAACGAGTTCGGCTCGAGCAATCTACTCGGCAGTAACCAAGGTTTTCGCCGCCGCAAAGTCGTGGATAACTTCATTCACAGCGTGCTGAAAGTCGACGAGGAAAGTGTGGCTTCATGGGTGGACGAGCGCCTAACCGTCGCCTGCAAGAACGGCTATACACTCGTCTACGACGAGTTCACGCGCTCCAAAGCCGAAGCCAACAACGTTCTGCTGCCGGTGCTCGAGGAGGGGTTATTGATCTTCCCGAGCGCCGCTGGCAAGGGCGGCTACATGAAAGTTCACCCGGAGTTCCGTGCGGTCTTCACCAGCAACCCCGACGATTACGCCGGGGTTCACCTCGCGCAGGAAGCGCTGCGTGACCGCCTGATTACGATGCGGCTCGAGGGCTTCGATTTGGAGACCGAGGCTGGGATTGTCGCTGCACGCAGCGGTTTAGACCCAGACTTGGCTTACGTCATCACCGCGCTGAGCCGCCAGACCAGAAGCGACAACGACGCGTATAAAGTCAAGCACTCCGTGCGAGCCGCGTTGCAAATCGCCAAGGTCGTCGTTTCACGCGAGTTGACGGTGCGGGCGGGCAACCTCGAGTTTGAAAGCGTCGTGATGGATATCCTGACCGGCAGCATTTTAATTGAATCCCAACGCGCCGACGCCAAACGGCAAATCGCGGCACTCATGCAGCGCCTGATGCCCGATTCCGCGCAACCAGCCGCCGCCGCCATCGCGTTCAACGCGATGCAGGAAGGAGAGCGTCTTGTCCGTTCCACGAAAGACCGCGTTGCTCCCAAGCAGTCTAAGGCGCTCGGCAATACCGTCTTCTGAGAGCCGCACATACCTGCAAATTCATCAGTTATCCGCCGAGCGAAAACGCTTGGAGCGCAGCGTCCGCGAGTGGCGGCTGCGACTGGAAGAAGCCGAGGCGCAACTCAGCAAGATCGATGCGCGAATCGCCGAGTTGCAGCAAGCCACCGAACCCGTGCGCCCCAGCGTGCGCCCAAAACGCGCTCCGCTCGGCACGGGCGGCGCGATGGTGATCGAGTATTAGGGACACTCAGTTTCCAACTCCTCGCCGCTCGAGATGAAAACAACCGTAGGGGTGAGGCTCGCCTCGCCCGCCCACGCAGCACCACGGGAGAACCCACATGGCAGACGATAAAAAAACCGATGTCTCGAGCAGCGGACTGGGCGGCATTTTCGGCGGGCTGGGCAAACTGCTCGAGATCGCGCAGGAGTTGCAGCAGCAATCCGGTCAGAACGGCGGCAAGAACGGTGAAACCACGTTCACCACGCCGGGCGGTCTGAGCGGCGTGTTCGGCGTCAATATTCGCAGTGTTAACGGCGAAGCTCGAGTTGAACCGTTCGGCAACGTCGTCAACAGTGAGCGCGGCCCGGCAGTCGACGCGGTGCGCGAACCGCTGACCGATGTGCTCGAGGAGGACGTGCAGTTCACCGTGATCGTGGAACTCCCCGGCGTGGACGCCAACAGCATCCGCGTCGAAATCACCGCGCAGACGCTGAACGTCAGCGCGAACGGCGCGGGCGGGCGGCAGTACGTCAAGCGGCTCGAGTTGAATAGAGTCGTGAATGGCGACGCGATCCGGCGCTCGTACCAGAACGGCATCCTCGAGTTGACATTGCCATTTGCGTGATCCTGTCCACCCCTGCGAAGTAGGGGGGTGGCACGAAGTGCCGGGGGGGT
>JANYHH010000044.1 GCA_025359505.1 Deinococcales bacterium | reverse complement strand
GTTTGACGCCGACGGTGATTGATGCCGATACGAGCAGCAATAACTTGACCCCGAACCGCATTGACCTGATGCTCGACTGGCGCACGACCACGGAGACGGCTGAAGATGTCCGCACCACCTTGGGGGCATTGCTGGACGGCTTACCCGCGAGCTTCACCAGCTTCGAGGATTGGCACGGTGACGCGACGGGCATCAAGCATCCGGGCTTCGTGACCCAGCCGGATCACCCGCTGGTCACGCAGTTGCAACGGACAGTGACTCGAGGAATTCCGAGCCGCTATGAGCCGGGCATCTGGCGCTTTGCGACCGACGGGCGCTTCAGTCACGCGCACGGGATTGCGACGGTTGGCTTCGGGCCCGGCGACGAGACGCTGGCGCACACAACCCGCGAGCGCATCGCAATCAGCGAACTCGAGGCGCACATGACGGCGCTATCGGCATTTCTGACGAGTTACGCGCCCGCAGAGCGTTGATAGAGCCAGTTTGGAGAACGCTAGTCTCGAGAAACTTACTGATAACGGCATGATTCGGTTAACTCACGCTTACATCACAGACGCACTGAATTGCGACGAATTCTTACCCTGAAGTTACCGAACTCAGTAGCCTCGAGACTGATGGCATGGCGAGATCACCCAAAGAACGCGCTGAGGTCGATCACCCTGAAGTACACGGCGAATGCCAAACCGAGCGCGGCCAGCAGCACGATTCTACCGAACCACGTACCGATCAGCCATTGCAGCGCCAAGTACGCGGTCAGGAGCACCGCGCCGTAGAAACCGATGACAGCCGCGACTCGAGGGGCGACCCCGAATTGCCCGGCGACGATCAGGCCGCCACAGACGAGGTACAGCAGCCACAACCAATCGCCTCCAGCGGGTTTGGCGGGCGCTGGTTGACCGCCCGGATTGACGTTGCCCGTCGGGACGACTGGCTGGAAGATCTGACCACCGGGCGCGGTTCTTGGGATGTTCTGGGCGGCTTTGGCTTGCGGCGGTGGCGGCGGCGTGGCGGGCGGCGAAACATACGTCGGGGGTGGCGTCGGTCTCGAGACGGGCTGGGACTTGGGGGGCTTACCGCCTTTGGTGGCCGCCTCGAGCAACTGCGATAACTCCTCAACGCTCTGCGGGCGCTCGTCCACGCGCATCCGCATGGCCCGCTCCAAGACATCGCTAAACGCTTTGCTGACCTTCGGGTTGAGATCCCTCGCGCTGGGTTGACTCACGCCGCTGGCGCGATCCGTAGCAGGAATCGGTTCTTTGCCCGTCAGTGCAAACACCAACGTCCCCGCGAAAGCGTAGATGTCCGTGAACGGCCCGCGCCGCGCATTGCTGGCGTACTGCTCTAGCGGCGCGTAGCCGGGCGTGATGGTGATGCTCATTTTCGCACCCGCTGTGTTAGCAATCAATCGCGCACTGCCGAAGTCGATCAGCACCGCGCCGCGCTGCACCATCATGATGTTGTCGGGTTTGATGTCGCGGTGCAGCAACCCCGCGCCGTGAACGATGTCGAGGGCGCTGGTGATCTGCTGCGCGATCTCGAGAACGGCCACTTCGCCAAGTGGGCCGCCTTTTTCGACCAAGCTTTGCAACGACTTTCCCTCTAAGAACTCCATCGTGTAGTACTCGGAGTCGTTCTCGGTGAAGACATCGTAGACGCGCACGATGTGCGGGTTCGGGTTGGTCAGCGTCAGCTTGGCGACCACGCGGGCTTCATCGGCGAAGCGCACTCTGGCGTCTTCAAATTCGGCTTGCGACAGCGTTCCCGGTGGGCGCACGCTCGTCCCAACGCGGCTCGAGCCGCTCGGGTGGTACTCCTTGACGACCACGGGAATACCAAGCGCGATGTTCTGGGCTTTGTAGGTGATGCCGAAACCGCCCTGCCCCAATACTTTCTCCAACTTGTACTTACCGTTTTGCAGCAGCGTGCCGGGGCGCAGCGCGGTCGGGTACTGAGCACCGTCCAAGGAAGCGCCGCAGGTTTTGCAGACCGTCACGTTGTCGTCATTGCTGGTCGCGCAGTACGGGCAGATGATCATCGCAAATCCTTAGGCAGCTCGAGAAAACCGTTCATTACAGACGTTATATCTCGAGCCGCATGAAGGGATGGTGTCACGGTATTTTTTAAGTTTAAACTCACAGCGCCTCGCGCTCTTCAAACAACAGCACCAGCGCGGTCGCGTTGTCGGTCGAACCAGCCTTCAACGCGGATCTGACCAGCGCGTCCGCCATGTCCTGCACCGGCTGCCCCCCCAGCAGCATCTCCTCGAGATCACTGGGGACAATCGCGCCCCACACGCCGTCGCTCATGATGACGATACGGTCATGGGGTCGCACGGTGACTTCTAAGGTATCGACGTAATCTGGGGGCATCACGCGGTTGCTGCCGAGTGCCCGCATGACCTTGTTGCTGTCCGGGTGGTTGTGCGCGGCTTCTAAGGGGATCACGCCCATTTTGACGAGCATCATCACCATACTGTGATCCTCGGTCAGTTGCTGCACTAGCCTGTCCGAAACCAAATATGCCCGCGTGTCGCCGACGTGCGCGACAACCACGCGCTCCGCGTCGCAGATCACGCCGGTGAAGGTGCAACCGCCGCTTTTGCCTTCAAGCGCCTCGATCACTCGAGCGTTGGCGGCTTGCGCGGCGCTGGCGGCGACGGCGCGGTTCAGTTCAAGCGTTTCAAAATCCAGAAAGCCGCGCACGGCCGCTTGACTGGCATCCTCGCCTCTGGCCATGCCGCCCATGCCGTCGGCCACGCAGGCCACCATCAGGTTATCGTGTCCGGCCGCGCCGAAGACGCGGCGCTGCAACGCGCCGCAACTGTCCTCGTTGGTGGCGCGGTCTGGGCTGATGCCGACGGTGCTGCTCGAGGCGACCAGCCAGCGGCGGCGCGGCTCAGAGGCTGCACTAAGTTTGGTCAGTAAGTCCAGCGCTTCCTGCGGGCTGGCGCGTTGCGAAGTCGGGGCCAGCATCGCCGTCAGCGCCTGCGGTGCGCCGGGCAGTTCCGGGAAAGCACCGGGCAGTTCGCCTTCGCTGAGCGCCCGACCCTCGAGTGCGTGATACAGCAACGCACCGAGCGTATAGACCCCTTCAGTGCCGATGACGGGCAGTCCAGCCGCCCGCTCTGGAGCGCCGTAGCGCGGCGCTTCGGCCGGGCCGGTGTCACCGACGCTGCGAACGCTCGGCAGGCGCGACAGGCGCGTGGGTTGCAGCAGCACCTCTCGCGGCTCCAAACCGATCAGCGCGAAGCCCCTCGCGGCGAGGTAGCGGTTGAAGCGGGCCAAATCGAGGATCGCATTCAAGGCACTCGGGCGATCAGCTTCGACCAGCGCGTCCTCCAATGTGCGCCCCTCGAGCCGGGGGTGCGCGATTAAAGTGCGCGTGTCGATCGTCGCGGCGTCCAGCAGCGGCGGCAGCATCGGGTGCGGATATAAGGAGCGCGTCAGGGCAGCGCCGCTCTGGTACGACGCGATCACGACTTCCGTACCATCGGGGGCGATGGCCAGCTTGCGGCCGACCGCATCGAAGCCTGTGACGCGGTACTCGCCGCGCTCCAAGGTCACGGTGTCGGTCGCGCTAAGCGATGGTGCGACCGCGACCTCTTCTAGAAACGCACCGTCTGCATCGGACGCGGCTGGCTCGAGCGGCGTTTGGTTGAGCGGGGATTCGGTGAGCGCTGGAGTGTCTTCGACGTTGGTCGATTTCAGTTCTGGCGGCTCGTCCTCTAACAGCACCACGGGCGCGGCAGGCGGATTCGACGATTGCGGCGGCTCGCCCAGTTCATCGTCGGGAATGTAGACGCCATCCTCGAGTTCCATCGTCGCATACGGGTCTGAGAGCGCCAGCATCGCCTCGGTTTGCGCCTCGAGCGTGGCTGATTCGTGAGTTGCGACGGACGGCTCAAGCTGTACGGACTCAAGCTGTGCAGCCTCGAGCTGTGCAGCCTCGCCCTTCACGGACGATTCGAGGGTTTCCCCACCAACAACGATCCGCTCGAGCGGCGAGGCTGTGGGCGTCGCCGCTGCGGTTTCCTCGACCACCTCTGGGGCGGGCGCGTCTTGACTCACGCCTGACCTCGCGCTCCCGCGTCGTGCATCAGGCTTTGCTCGAGTTCATGAACAAGAACTTGACGTTGCCGAACGCCACTTCGTCGCCGTCGCTCAGGGCAGCGGGTTCGATCAGGCGCGGACTGTACTGACCCTGACCGGCTTTTTTAATGTACACCCCGTTGGTGCTGCCCAGATCTCTGACCATCCACGCGCTGCCTTGCAAAAACAGCTCGGCGTGACGCCTCGAGATATAGCCCTCGCCAGTCTGACCACCGAGATCGATGTCGACCGGGCCCGCACTCGGGTCAAAGCGCCCGACGACCATGTTGGTGTTGTTCAGCACGTAACCATCGCTTGGGGTCGCGCCGATGGCTCTGGGCACGAGCCGCGCCAGCGTCGGGGTGCTCGGGGCTTCGACCGTGGCAACGGCTGGCGGTTGCATGGCCGGCAGCATCGTGTCGGGCATCGTCGCTTTGATGTCTGGTTCAATCGCTGATGCAGCGGGCGGCAAAATCTGCTCGAGCGGCATTTCGATCGACGTGGCTGGCGAGGGTTGCTCAGCCGCCACGTCCATCGGAGCGCTGTCTGCTGGCGCATCTAACAACACTGGCATTTGCGGAGCGCCCGCCTCGAGTGGCGGCAGTTCGACGGGGACAGTGCTGGTGAACGCGGGGGTTTCCGCGACGGGCGGCATGCTCGCAGGGATGACTGGCGCGGCAATGTCGCCCGTATTCATGGCGACTGGCGCGGACAATTCGACACCGCAGCCCTCGCAGAACTTCGCGCCATCGGGGTTCTCAGTGCCGCAAACGTGACAGACAATCATGGTGACTCCTTTTGAGTTAAAGCGATTTTACCCGCTCGAGTGAACATTGGTACGGCATTTGACGCGATGATCGACCAGTCTTGAGGCGTTACGCGCCCGTCAGCTTGCGAATCTCCTCGTCCGATGGCAGGCCGCCGCCGCTCGAGGGGTCGTTTTGCGGGCCGCCGACCTTGATCGTCTGGGTTTTCGCGCCCATCTTGATGGTTTTGGCTGTGCCCGCGCTGATGCCTTGCCCGCTGCTGAGTTCCGCACTGGCTTTATCCAGCACCTGCGTCATCGCGGCGTTGCCAAGCTTGACGGTCATGGCCCTTGCCAGCTCAATCGTTTTGGCTGCCGCCTGCGGGTTGGTTTGCGCCTGCGCCGCCGCCTGCTTGACCAGCCCCTCCAAGTTACGCTGCTGCACGTAACCCATCACCGTCGGGTTGACGCTGGCGGTCGCGCCCTCGTCGAAGGTGAACTCGACGACGACATCGACGGGCGGAATCTCGCCGCGCCGACCCTCACCGGGGACATCGAAAGTCAAGCCGATCTGCGCGATTCGCACCCTCGCCGGTGGGCGCGGTGGTAGAGTCAACTCCAATAGAAACGCGGTCTGGTCGCCAGACTCGAGATTACCCGCCTTGCTCTTCGCGCCGCCCTGAAACGGCACGAGTTCGGACTCAGCTAAGAACGGGTACACGCGGGTCACGCGATCCAGCGTCACGCCTTTGACGCCGCGCACCGCGAACTCGAGGTTCGTGATGACTTCCGAAGCGGCGCGTTTGAAGGCGTCACCCAGCACCGTTGGCAAGTCGTTGGCGTTGACGCTGGCGGGCGGCGAGGCGTTCTGCGCGACCACGTGAATCACGCGGCCACCCGTGCGATCCGCGATCTCGCCCATCAGATCCTCGTTGAAATCGTCGCCTACGCCCACAGCGATCACGCCGATGTTCTGCGCGACGTAGGTGCTGGTCACGGCGCGGCAGGCGTCCTCGTCAAAGGCCGCACCGTCGGTTAAGAGCAACACCTTACGCGTGACATTGCCGCGTGGCACGTTGGAAAGCGCCTCGAGCATCCCCAAGCCCATCATTGTGCCACCAGAGTGCTTACGCAAGGCTTCTACACCGTTCAAGAGCGTCTGACGGTTGCCCGTCGGCGCGGTCACGGTGCTGGCGTCATCGTCGAATTGCACGATGCTCAGTTGATCGTCCACGCCAATGTCCGAGCTGTTAAGCAAGCTCCGCAAGCTTTCGATCAGCAGCTCGAGCTTGGTTTTGCCACCCTGCACTTTCTCGCGCATGCTGCCCGAGGTGTCCACGACGAACGTTAGACCCAAAGCGCCTTTAGCCGTGACCTGCGGGGTGAGTTGCGCCAGCAAAAACAGTTTCTGCGTCTCCGCGCTGCCCTCGGGCGAAGCGCGAAGGTAATTGCGGTGCGGCGTGAGCGATACCTGAATCAAAATGACCTCCGTTGCGGCTCATCATACGGCGTGAGGCTGCGAAGCGTTCCCAGATATTCGCGGCGCTAGGCTCGAGGAAAGGTCTCGAGGATGTGCGGTGTCGTTATCGTGGCACGCGCAACGCGTTGCGCCCCGTTGATAAATCGTGTATGGCTCGAGCGTTTGCAGTAGGGGCGAACTGCATATTCGCCTTGTGCAACGGTACAACGACCACGCGCCCTTGAGTCTCGAGACACGCACGCATCATTGTCCTCTAGTGGCGGGCGCAACATGTTGTCTTGACCGCAAATCATGCACCTGCGGGCTGGGTCGCTGCGCCCCTACGAACACCGTGCGAGGCTCGAGCCAATCCGCAATCCGCCCTCGGGCTTTGCCTGCACGCGGCGGCAGCGCGTATACTTCGCAGGTTTGCGCCTCGAGTTGAAGAGGTGCGTGGAGGTCTAAAGTGGGACTTGGAATTGGCATTGTCGGCTTGCCGAACGTCGGCAAAAGCACGCTGTTTAACGCGATCACGAAGGCGGGCGCTCTGAGTGCCAATTACCCGTTTGCGACGATTGACAAGAACGTCGGCATGGTCAGTTTGCGCGACGAGCGCTTGCAGGCGCTGTGCAAGCTCTACACCAAAGGCGATCATGTGCCGCCGATTGTGGAGACGCACGTCGAATTCGTCGACATCGCGGGCTTGGTCAAGGGCGCGTCGCAAGGCGAGGGACTGGGTAATCAGTTTCTGGCGCACATCCGCGAGGTCAGCGCGATTGCTCACGTCGTGCGCTGCTTCGAGGGCGGCGACATCATCCATGTGAACGGCAAAGTCAGTCCACTAGACGATATCGAGGTCATCAACATCGAACTGGCACTGGCAGACTTGCAAGGCTTGGAAAAGCGGCTCGAGCGTTTGAAGAAAACCGCGAAGTCCAACAAAGACGATGCGGAACTGCTCGAGCAGGCTGAGAAATTGCTGAAACCGCTGTCCGAAGGCATTCCCGCCAGACTCTCTGGTCTCGAGGTTCCCAAAGACTTGGGGTTAATCACTGCCAAGCCACTGATCTACGTTGCCAATGTGGACGAGGCAACGCTGAGTGAAGACAACGATCTGGTGCGGCAAGTGCGCGAGTACGCCGCGAAAGAAGGCGCTGAAGTCGTCAAGATCAGCGCTCAGATCGAAGGCGAAATCGCGGAACTCTCAGACGATGAAGCCGCAGAGTTTCTCGAGGGGCTGGGGTTGACCGAGAGCGGTCTCGAGCGGCTGGTCAAGATCGGATTCAAGGCGCTGGGCTTGCAGACTTTCCTGACGGCGGGCGGCAAAGAGGTACGGGCGTGGACGATCAAGCAAGGTTTGAGAGCGCCGCAAGCCGCCGCCGAGATTCACAGCGATATCGAGCGCGGCTTCATTCGCGCCGAGGTGATCGAGTGGGACAAACTGGTCGAAGCGGGCAGCATCCCGAACGCCAAAGCCAAAGGCTGGGTGAGGTCTGAGGGCAAAGAGTACGTGATGCGCGACGGTGACGTGGTCAATTTCCTGTTTAACGTTTGAGCAAATAGCGGCTCGAGATGAGACTCGCAAAAACATCATTGTTCAGGATGCTGTCTTTTTAGAGGCTCGAGTTTTGCAAGTGTGCTGCCAGCGTTCGCACTTGGAAACTCGAGTCCTGCAAAGCAGCGCTCAAAACTCCACTGACTTGTCCAAGGTGTCCCAAAGCAGTCAGCACTGCGAACCTGACCTGCTCGTGCGGATCTGCGATGGCACGCTCGAGACTAGGAACAGCCGCAACATCGCCGATCAACCCCAGCACGTCGGCAATTTGCTCCCTGACTTGCCATTTTGCATGCTGCAAACCCTGACTGAGCATCAAAGGATCGCGTTGACCAACCTCGCGCAAAGCCGTTGTCACGGTTGATTTCAACTCACTGTTTGAGTCCAACAGTAACTCGAGCAGTGCGGGCAAGGCCCGCGCATCTCCGAGTTGCCCTAAACTGTAAATCACGCGCCTTTTGACCTCGAGATCATCGTCTGGCAGTGCGTTGAGAAGCGCTGGTACAGCGCTTGGATCACCGATTTTACCGAGGGCTTGTGCGGCTAACAACCTCGCTTGCGGCGCGATGTATCCGAGCAGAGCAATCGTCGGTTCAATCGCGGGCTGGCCCATGCGGACAATCGCCCAGATCAGGGTCTCGCGCACGAAGAAATCGCTTTCTACGCTCAGTTGCTCGAGAATATTGGGCAACTCAGACACGGTTTGCTGCGTACCGAGTTGCAACGCCCGTTGATGACGAACGTTTTTATCGGGGTCAAACAGCGCGTTTCGTTCAGTGGATCGGTTCACGAAAGCTCCTGACCAACGGCGGGGTGATTCAACTGACATACTCGCCATGATCGCGCTCGATTGCGCTGAATTCTAGCTGAATTCTAGCTGAAGTCATGCCTCAATCAGCTCCTCGAGCCGCTTCACTTCTCGAGCAGTTTGACCGCCGCCTCGAGCACGGGGTCAGCGCCTTTATTGAGCAGCGTCGGATCGTCTTTGACCTGCTCGGTCGGCGTGACGTTTTGCGGGAACGGGTCGCCGTTCGGGTAGGCGTTGCGCGTCACAGCAAGGCGCAATTCACTGCCGTCGCTGAGCTTAATTGGCAGCGCGGCGTAGCGGGCGCGTCCGGCGCTCGGCTCACCGACGATGCTCGAGCCGCCGCGTTTCATGATGAGCGCGAAGACCTCGCTGGCGCTCGAGGAACTTGAGTTCATCAGGATCACCGCCTGAGTTTGCCAGCGCACGGCGAAGCTGACGGCGCTGCGTTTGATGCTCTCACCAACGATGGTTTCGACGCCGCCCGCTCTGAGGCTGTAGGTGCTGGTGGCGCTGCGCGATTGGAGTTGCATCACCGCACCGTCAGGCTGGAACCCGGCAAGGGTCAGCAGCGCTTCGTCCAAGTACCCGCCGGTATTAAAGCGCAAATCGACGATCAAGCCTTTTGGGTTGCGGCTTTGCAAGCTCGAGAGCAGGCTGTGAATGCGGCTGGCTGTCCCCGGCACGCGGAAGCTCGGGATACGCAGATAAGCGGTGCTGGCATCAAGCAGCTTAGCTTCTGGGGTCAGCAGCAGGGCTTGCAACCCAAGACCGGGCGTCAGGCTCAGCTCGAGCGGCTTGCCGTCGCGCTCCAAGCGCACGGTGATCGGCTTGGCGTCGCTGAAACTCGAGCCGAGGTTGACTGAAACACCCTCGCGGGTCGCGGCACTGACCTGATCGCCGCGTCTCAATCCAAGTTGAGCGGCGCTCGAGTCGGGTGCGACGCGGTAGACGATCTCACCGCGCAGTTCCACGCCGAGCGAGTAACTCTGTGCGCTGGTGACAAGCTGCCTGAGATCAATCGGTGACAAGAAGCTCGAGCTGGCATCGGGCAGGGTTTTCGTCAACGCTTTGAGGTCGCTATAAATTGCCGTCGTCGGGCAACTCGCGTCTTTGCCGCAGCGCTGGGTCAGCATCGCCTCGAGCTGCGCCCTTAACGTGCTGGCGTTGATGCTGTCGGCGTCGACGTGGTACTTGGTGACGAACTCGAGGTACTGCCCGACGAGCGCACTGGCTGGGCTGGCGAGCGCGGAACCGAGCGCGAAGATGGTTAGGCAAAGAAAACGCAACGTCACCACGCGATTATCTCAAAAAACCAGATGAGGAACGCGGTATTTGACCCGCGCTTCGCAGGTAAACTTTAGCGAACATGGGCTTTTGGCGCGATTTGTGGACGGTCGGGCGCTCGCTGCGCTCTGGCTTGGTGTGCACCAAGCTGACCATGCTCAACGCGGGTGGCACGCAACCGATCAGCGCGACAGACGCGCTCGAGGCAGCGCGGACTGGGGAGTAAACGCTCCTTTCTCACTCGAGCTTCGACGCGCCGATCACCAAACTCGAGGCGAGGGCGTTTTGGTTGAACCTGTACAACGCGCTGTCCCTACACGCGCTGCACGCGGCTGAGATACAGGAAACCGTACTCGAGCGAGTTGGGTTCTTTCAAACCTTCGCATAGCGCGTGTCTGGGTTGAATTTCAGTCTCAACGATATCGAGCATGGCGTGCTGCGCGGCAACCGCGCCGCGTTTCTCAGCCGAGAACCGTTCGCAGCCGCCGACCCTCGAGCCAACATTGTCTTGCCGCTTGATGCGCGAATTCACTTCGCGCTGAACTGCGGTGCGTTGTCCTGCCCGCCGATTCGCGTGTACGAACCCGCGAAACTCGAGGCGCAGTTGGAGCTAGCCACAGCGAGTTATTTGCACAGTGCTCGGCTCGAGGGCGAGACCGTCTGGCTGCCGAGGTTGTTTTCGTATTACAAAGCCGATTTCGATGATCCGCTCGAGTTCGCCCGGCGCTATTGTGCAGATTTACCTGCCAAGGCTCGAGTCAGATTTGGGTCGTTTGACTGGCATCACCAGCCGTCAACGCTCGAAAATCGGCAACTCCTGCATCACGCGGATCACCAGTTTCGGCTGCCCCTGCGAGAACGCCGCGACGCGCCCGTGGGCCGTGCCGCCCGACCGGGCGATCAGCCGCTCCAATGCGGCGATCGTGCCGCCGCTGCTGACGACATCCAGCACGACTGTGACGCGCTTGCCGCGCAGCTTGTCCGCGTGGCGCGTGTCCAACCACAATGTCTCACCGACGCCCAAAGTCATACTGGCGACATCTTGGATCAGCGGATCATTCATGTACGGGCGGCGGCGCTTGCGGGCGACCTCATAGGGCAATCCCGTGATGACGGATAAGGCGTGTACCAGCGGAATGCTCGAGGTTTCGCAGGTGAATAAAACGTCTGTGCCGTCCGGAAGGAGTTTTTGCACTTCCAAAGCAGCCGCTTGCGAGAGTTCCGTGTCGCCCAAAAATTCCACCAGTGGTAGCTTGCGGTTGGGCGTCGGGCGCACCAGTGGCAATTCGCGGGTCAGTGCGCCGACGGTCAGGGTGTAAGTCTCGCTCGAGAACGTCGTCGTGGTCATGGGCTGCTCCTGTGGCTTGGTGATGCTCGAGGGTGCGACGACGGTTGGTCTCGAGGGGCGACGTGTGGCTGCTCGAGATGCAGATTGCTCGAGGTGATGCTCACTTGAGGTACAGCGGCAGGTGTCCGAGTGCGATCACATCGCTGCGCTCGTCGCCTTCGGTGAAGACCGCCAATGTGCCGCAAACATGGCCGCCGATCTCGGTCATCAGCGCACTCAAACTACGCAATGTGCCGCCGGTGCTGACCACATCGTCGATGATGGCGACGTTGTGACCCCTGATTTTCGGGACATCAAAGCCGTCTACAACCAGCAATTGCGGTTTGCCGGTGGTGATCGAGATCACCTCGCGGCTGATCGGAGCGCTCATGTACGGCTTCTCGGTTTTTCGGGCCACGATGTACGGCTTGCCCGTGATGCGGCTGATGACGTGCGCCAGTGGCACGGCTTTGACTTCGGGTGTGACCAGCACATCGGTTTCGGGCGGCAGCAGCGCAGCCAGCAGCCGCCCAGCTTCTTCGGTCAAATCGGTATCGCCCAGCAGGTTCAGCAATGCGACGCTGACGCCGGGGGCGACCTCGATGATCGGGAGTTGGCGCGAGACCGCGCCGATGGTCACGAGATGGGTTTTCACGTGGATGGATTCTACACCGCATCGGCTTGAATCTAGGGCTTGCGGCGAGAACATCGGATTTGCTCGAGCTGAGGCGCGAAAATCAGCGCGGCAAGCAACAATCGTCCCGCACGAAGCAACGTATAATCGCTGTTACGAATTGAAAGCACGCGCTCGAGTCTTTGAGCACTGCACGCGGCTCGAGCAGCAAAGAAAGCTAGGACACCATGCCGAACGCACTGATCCAGTCCGACCTGAACGCCCTCGAGACGCGCCTGAAATCGTTGGTGCAGTCGGACGTGGCTTTCATTGAACTGATCGGTGAGGATTTGTTGGAGGCGGGCGGCAAGCGGGCGCGTCCGCAACTGGTGTTCTTAGCCGCGAAAGCGCTGGGGTTTGAGGGCGAGCGCGTGGTGGATTTCGCGGCTGTGATCGAGTTACTGCACTCGGCGTCGTTGCTGCATGACGATCTGATCGACGATGCGGACACGCGGCGCGGCAAGGCGGCGGCCTTCAAGCGCTACGGCAACGTCGTCAGCGTGATGAGTGGTGATTTTCTACTGAGCACCTTACTTGGGGTCATCAGCGAATTCGGCAACGACGCGGCCAGATTCGTCAAACTCATCAGCCAGACCTCACGCGTGATCTGCGAGGGTGAAGTGCTGCAATTCCAAGTCGCGGCTCTGGAAACCTACAGTTTAGACAATTACTTCAAAATCATCACGGGTAAAACAGCCGCCCTTGCCGCCGCGGCCACCAAAGGCGCGGCGATGCTCGCGGGGCGCGACGCGGACACGATCGCGGCGCTCGAGACGTATGGGTTGGAGTACGGGCGAGCGTTTCAGATTCAAGATGACCTGCTGGACTTGATGAGCGACAGCGACACGATCGGCAAACCCGTCGGCGGCGATCTGCGCGAGGGCAAAGCCACGCTGCCCGTGCTGTACCTGCTGGAAAAAGGCGTGACGGAAGCCAGCGAGATTCTGGCCCGCCGCGCCAGCGAACCGAGCGATGTGGGCCGCATGCGCGACCTCGTGGCGCTGCACGGCGCGGACAGCGCATCAAAGCTCGAGATCAGGCGGCGCTGCGAGAACGCGGTGCGGGCGCTGAGCGTGTTGCCCGTCTCCCCTGCGCGGCTCGCACTAGAGGATCTGGCGATGCGCGAAACCGAGCGCGTGATCTAAACCCAAGGTCAGTGCCCGGCGTCTCGAGGTCAGTGCCCGGCGTCGCTGCATTCAGCGCGTAGACTGCGCCATGCTGCTGAATCTACTGCTGGCGTTCGTGATCTTCCAAATTGCGATTCGCGTGTACCTGCGCCTGCGCCCGCAAGCGATTCCGTTCGGCTGGTCGTGGCTTTTAGAGAACCCGTGGCGCAGGTCGTACCGCGATCCAGAGCGTGTCGCTGAGCAATGCGGGATTCACGCCTCGGACACGGTGCTCGAGATCGGTTGTGGCTCTGGGCTGTTCACGCGCTCGCTCGCTACGCGCTGCGCGAAGCTGATCGCGCAGGATCTGGAGCCGCGTTACGTCGCGCAGACCAAGGCGAAACTCTCAGACCTCAGTCACATCGAGTACCTGACCGGCGACGCCCGCGACCTCGAGTTGATCGGCGTGGCGGACGTGATCGTGCTGATCTCGGTTTTGCCGGAAATCCCCGAGCCGCTGCGGGCATTGGAGGCGTGCAAACGGGCGCTCAAACCCGGCGGGCGAATCGTGATCGGCGAGGAGCTGTTTGAACCCGAGTACGTGACCTCGAACCAGATCGACGCGTGGACTCGAGCGGTTGATTTAGAGGTCATGAAGCGCGAGGGCAATGCGTGGGCATATTTGAACACCTACGCGCTGAAGGCTTGACCGATTCGAGCAGCGCGAATCTCGAGACTCGAGCTGTCGTCATCAGTAGCAGTCGTTTGCTGCCGATCTCAAGCAACTTCAAACGCTTGAATCACGCCGATCTCGAGCCGCACGTTTGGGGACACAGCGCATTCGCATCTGCTCGAGATTGACAATGAAAAAACCCCCAGCATCATCTGGAGGTTTCAAAACGAGTTGCCTCGCTGCTTACTTGAAGCCCATCGAACCCATGACCACTTTGTCTTCGTTCGGGGTCAACTTGAACGCGGCCTTGCCCTTGCCGTTCAGCAAACCGAAGGCGAAGACGCTGTAGGTCTTACCGCCCGCGACGCTGATGCCTTTTAAGTTGTAAACGACTGGCGTCATCTTGCCAGCGGGTACGACGTTGAGGTTGACGCCCATCGGCGAGACGTTGATCGTGCCACTCTTGCGGTACGCGAGGTTGCTGACGACCTTGGCGTTTTTCAAGTCAACCGCCAGCGCGTCGACGTTCGGGGACTTGTACGACAAGTGGTAGACGGTGATCTGCGCCTTGTCCTTATTTTTGTTCAGTCCCGCATCGCTAAAAACTTCTAGCGCACGGTTTGCAGCCAAGTTGACGGCCGCGACGGTGGTGTAGCTGCCCTCTTTGACTTCAAAGCCCTTGACATCGAACAACACGGCTTTCTTGTCGTTGTGAACCGTGACCAGCACATCGTACTTGCCAGCGGGGACATCGCCGTAAGGCGTGACGCCAGTGTACGGAGCGCCGTCAACGGTTTGGATTTCCTTGCCCATGCTAGACAGGAAGACATCGACGGCTGGGGCATCGCTGATCGCGTGGACAACACGCACATAGCCGTTCTTGGCCATCATCGTCTGAGCAGCGGCGAGTGACAGCGTAGCTAAACCAATTGCACCAAATAACAGGACTTTCTTCATAAGTGACCTCCAAGTAAGCTCGAGTGGGGGTATTTCCCGCTCTGCATCGGTATACGGTGACTTCTGAGAAATTGGATGTCGGCGCGAGCAGATGATTTGAGCAGGACACTCAGCACCTCGAGACGCGGCTTTCAGGCGCACCTCGAGACGCGCACATCTCGAGACGCAGCTTCAGCGCAGAATCTCGAGGGCTGCGGGCAGGCACTCGACTTCAAACACCGCGCTCTGCGGTAACTGCTCGCCGTCCGTGTGGGCGTGCATCGGGTATTGCCACGTGAAACGGGCGTGTTGGGCTTTGAAAACGTGGACTTTGGGGTCGTGAACGTGCGTTCCAGCGATGACTTTGGGCAGGATCAGCAGCGTCTGCCACTGACTCAAATCACCACCGACCATGATCTCCAGTAAGCCATCGTGCGGGTCAGCGTTCGGGGCGAGTTTGAAACCGCCGCCAGCGGTCGGGGTGTTCATCGCGGCTGCCAGCACGCTGCGCCCTTCATAGACGATCGCGCCGTCTACCTCGAGCTTGAGATGTGGTCGTTTCAGGCTGGGCAGCACGCGCAGGATCGCCCAGAGGTAGCGCGGTAATCCGCGCAGCCACGCCGGGGCGTGCTCGGCGTCGGCGGCGACTTGCGCGTCAAAGCCCATGCCCAGCCCATACGCGGCGATTTGCCCGTTGACGCGCACCAAATCGATCAGCTCTGGCAAGCCGCACTGAACAGCCGCGATCACGTCGTCCAGCGTGCGCCACCTCAGCGCATACGCGAAGTCGTTGCCACTGCCGCACGGCAACGCGCAGAAGGCTCGAGGGGCGGCGTGCTGAATAATTCCGCGAATGACCTCGGAGACCGTGCCGTCTCCGCCGACCGCGATCACCGCGCCCGCTCCTTTGATATCTCGAGTCCAGCGGTACAGGTCGCCCGGCTGCTGGCTGATGAAAAGCTTGCACCCGAAGCCCAGTCCGATCAATCGTTGCTCGAGCTGCTGCGCTTTTTGAGCGGCGCGACCCGCTCCTGCGGCTGGGTTGACCATCACGTGAAATAAACGCGGTTGTTGAAGGCTGGATGGTCGGTTCAATTGATGCTCTCCACTTTGGCGCGACACGGCGATCACTCAGAATGCTAGCACGCACTCATTTCAATGCGTTCGTTTCTAAAATGTAGTTTAATAAGCTCAGCGAGTTGTGCTTGGTTGCAGTCGCCGCGTCAGGTGTTCGGGAGAACGTCAATCTTGAAAGGTGTACTCCCTTGATTTTGCCCTCAATATTACCAGCCATCGGCGCGATGGCATCGCTGCACTTGGTGATTCGGTGGAACGTCTTTGTTTACCGTGCGCTGCTTTGCAGTGCATTGGGTGCATCGATCGCCGCGCATGCCTTCAGAGCGGATGTCTGGCTCGGGGCGAGCCTGTACGCGGTCAGCCTGAGTTTATTGGCGGTCGAACTGTTCAAAACCCAGTGGCGCGACTGGCTGGGAACGTGGCGGCTGATGCTGGCGACGGCTGGTGCGGTCGCGCTGGGCGCTTGGGGCGTGCAAACGTTTGGCGCTGCACCGCTCAACGTTTTGCCGCTCAAGGCAACAGTTGATATGTCCCTGTCTGCACTGAGCCTGCTGGTCAGTGGGGGCTTGATGGCGCTGACGCTGCGCGTCCCCAACCGCAACCCGTTGTTGAGGATGGGGGCCGTGGTGATCCTCGTGTTTCTGACCGACGTTTTAGTCTTCAAGATCGCAGGTCGCGGCTCACAGATCGACATCAGCTCGAGGCTGACGATCCTCGTGATCGCTACGCTGCTGAGCGCGTGGGTGATCGACGCGAGCAACTTTTCAAAAGTCGTCGCGGCTTCGCAAGGACGCGCTTTTGACAGTTTGCTCGGCACGCTCCAGACGCTGGCCGCGACCAGTGACGTGCGACTGACCAGCGAGCAAATGCTGAGCTTGAGCACCCTCGCTGGCACGACCACGACTGCCGCGAGCGGGATCGGATCGCTCGAGGACTGGCAGCGCTTGCTGGATGCGGCCGTGATCCTCGTACCGGGAGCCGAAGGCGGCAGCATCCGCATCCGCGATGGCGATGGCGATTTTTACTACACGGCTCAGAGTGGCTTCAGCGACTCGCTGCTCGGGTTGCGCGTCAACGCGCAGCAAGCCGCGGATTGGCACGGCGATCTGATGAAGTGGCACAGTGGACAGGCGCGAACGGTGCAGCATCCTTTTGAAACCCGCACACCGCTGGACGCTGACCCGGACTT
This sequence comes from Deinococcales bacterium, assembly GCA_025359505.1. Classification (GTDB taxonomy): domain Bacteria; phylum Deinococcota; class Deinococci; order Deinococcales; family JAAFIG01; genus JANYHH01. The sequence goes on along the minus strand of JANYHH010000044.1, from coordinate 20,312 downwards.
TTCCCCGACTGAAACCAAGCGTATCCGCGCCAATTTGTATTTTCCCGTCGTGGTGGGCGATCAAGTCGTGGCCGAGATCAATTTGGATAGCTTCACAGTCAAGCACGCCTTCACCGAGGAATCCATCACCTGCGCCAAGCAATTCGCGGTGCAAGTCGCGGCACTGGTGAAAGCCCAAATTGAGCGCGGCAAACTCGAGGCGCGACTGCGCGAGTTTGAGATGCTCGAGTTGATTACCAGCGCCTTGCACGACGCGCACACGCCAGAGATCGTCGCCGCTGCGGTGGTACGCGAGACCGTGCGGTTGCTGCAAGTTCCGAACGTGGCGATGATGCTGATGAGCGACCCGCTGCACACGTCGCTGCGACTCTCGAGCGGTCTGGGGTTGTTCGCAGATCACGTCGGCACTCAAGTACCGTGGGGTCACGGGCTGAGCTGGAGCGCCCTACAATCCGGCGAGACGCTGGTCAGTCACGACATCGACCGCGATCCTCGAGCGGTCAAGTTGTCACTTGTACCGTCCCAGAAGCCGCTCGAGCAATTGACCGTACCGCTGCTCGACTCGGGCGGCGGGGCGCTCGGGACGCTGCTGGTTTCCAGAGAAGTGCAGGTTGGCTTTACGCAACTCGATCAGCGTTTGATTCAAACCATCGCCCGGGTCGCCGCAGGCACACTGGAGCGCGTTCAGGTCACGCGTGACCTGCGATTGCAAGTGATCGAGAGTCAGAATTTATTAAACCTCGCGCAGTCACTAGAGGGCAACGACGAGCAAAGCTTAATGAACGCCGTGGAGCGCGTCAGGCTACTCGGCAAAGCCGATGCGGCCGTCATCACCGACAGTACCGGTGAGCGCGTCGCAACCCGTTTGCAATGCGGCCAACTGACGCCTGAGTTGCAGCGAGCGCTCCAAGCGGGTGTGGCGCTCTCAGTTGCGAATTCATTGCGGCTCGAGCGAACCAGTTTTCAAGTGACCAACAGTCACCCGCCCGAGTTGCGGGCCTTGATGGGTCAACTGGGGATCGCTGCCGCGTTCACCGTCGTCATCAACGATTCACACTCATTGGTGTTGTACCGCTATGCGGGCGATGGTTGGAGCGGAGCGGAACGACAGACGCTCGAGGCAGCCGCCCGGATGCTCGGGGCTTTGGTCGGACGTTTGGGGCGCTTGCAAAGTTTGGAGAACGGTTACGCCAGCGCCCTGAAAACCATCGGGCTGGCGCTCGAGATGCGCGACTTGGAAACGGCCAATCACACCGAGCGCGTCGCGGTGCTTTCCGAAGCGGTCGCCGAGCAATTGGGCGTTCCAGCCTCGGAGCGGCTGGCGATTCGTTGGGGCGCGTACCTGCACGACATCGGTAAGTTCGGCGTGCCGGACGCTATCTTGAGCAAATCGACCGAGCTATCGATGGGTGAGACCGCGATCATGCGTCAGCACCCGCAGCTCGGTTTTGATTTGGTGCGCGACCTGCCGTTCCTGCCCAGCACCGCCCGCGACATCGTGCGTTACCACCACGAACGCTGGGATGGCATGGGCTACCCGCTCGGCTTGACGGGCGAAATGATTCCGTTATCAGCCAGAATATTCGCGGTTTGCGATGTCTTCGATGCGCTGCGCTCCGAGCGTCCATACAAACAAGCGCTGAGCTTAGAGCTGAGCCTTTTGGAGCTGCACGCCGCAGCCGAGCGCGGTCATCTGGAAGCGCGATTGGTCAACGCGCTCCAAGCCGTCGTGCAGCGCGATTCACAGCACCTCGAGCAGACGCTCTACCCGAGCTGACGTGAATCTACGGCTCGAGCACGCTGGCAAGCGCCACCAGCGCCTCGAGTGCCACGACCTCACCGCGCAAGCCCGGCTCCAAATGAGCGTGCAGCAGCGCCTCACGGATCAGCTCATCGTTGTAACCCGCAAGTTTCAAGTTGTTCCGCAGCGTCTTACGGCGATGCCCGAGCACCGCCCCCAGAACCTTGATCGTGCCGGGGCGCGGCGCTGCCCCTTGCGTGACGGCGATCTGCACGACGCTCGAGGTTACGTCCGGCGCGGGGTAAAACGCGTTTTTGGAGACATCGCGCAGCCGCTCGGCGCGGCCGTAAAACGCAATCAATGCGCTCAGAAAACCGTAACCGTCATCACCGGGCTTAGCCTCCAAGCGATCCGCGACCTCGCGCTGCACCAGCACAGTCAGCCGTGAAAAGCGTCCGCTCTCGAGGAAGCGCGTCAGCAACGCCGTGCTGATGTAATACGGCAAGTTGGCGCACAGTAAGCTACCGGGCGGTAGCAGGCTGTAATCCCACTCGAGCGCATCGGTGAAGATCAGTTTGATGTTATTGACCCCAGCCAACGTTTCAATCAGCACCGCCTCGAGCTTCTTATCTTTCTCAAGCGCAATCACATCTGCACCCGTCTGCGCGAGGGCGGTCGTCAGCACGCCCAGTCCGGGCCCAACCTCGAGCACCGTCGCGCCGCTCTGCGCTCCGCTGCTTTCCACGATGAAACGCAGCGCGTTGCCGTCGATCAAGAAATTTTGCCCGAAACTTTTTGTCGGGCGCAATCCATAACGCTCGAGCAGTTCTCTGACTCGGGCGGGCGAGTACAGCGGCAAGGTCACACAGCAGCATACCGCTCGAGACGCTCAGGCACTGCATACCGCTCGAGACGCTCAGGCACTGCATACCGCTCGAGACGCCGGGCACTGCACCGCTCGAGACGCCGGGCACTGCACCGCTCGAGACGCCGGGCACTGCACCGCTCGAGACGCCGGGCACTGCACCGCTCGAGACGCTCAGGCTTTGGCATGGCTCGAGTCTGAATATTCATTGAACGTGTGAACGACGAATCGTAGGGGCTTGCCATGGCAAGCCCCTACTTGCCATGGCAAGCCCTGCAAGCGGGCAGCCCCACGCCACAACAATTGGAGACTCGAGCTTTTGAATTTGAGTCGTGACACAAACCCGCTCGAGCAGCCCTCGAGTGAGCTGCGCCGCGCAGACAGCAGGCGAAACTTCCCTGACCGACTCGAGCGATACGGATTTTCAAGTAAAGAGCGCTAAAATACCGCATGCAAGGATTGGCATGTCCAAAATTCTGATTGTCGAAGACGAAGCCGAACTCGGCGCGGTGATCCAGCGTCACTTGGAAGGCGAGGGTCACGAAGTCACGCTGGTCGGTGGCGGCATCGAAGCGCTCGAGGGTGCGCGGCGCGAGGCCTTTGAGTTGATCGTGCTGGATTTGATGCTGCCGGGCTTGGATGGCTTGGAGGTTGCGCGGCGCGTGCGGCAACCCGCGAACCGGGCCACGTCACCGGCTGTCCCAATGCTGATGCTGACCGCCAGAGCCGAGGAGGCCGACCGCGTGCTGGGCTTCGAGGTCGGCGCGGACGATTACCTGACGAAACCCTTCAGCCTGCGCGAGTTTCTGGCCCGCGTGCGGGCGATGCTGCGCCGCGCCCGGATCACCTTGGAGGAATCCAAACCCGATTCAATCCGCATCGGGCGCTTTGAATTGGACACGCAGGCCAGAGCGGTGCGGATCGAAGACAAATTATCGGATCTGACGCCCAGAGAGTACGATTTGCTGCTGATGCTGGCCCGCCATTCGGGGCGGACGTTCACCCGCGATTACCTGTTGGAGCGCATCTGGGGCGCTGGCTTCGAGGGTTCCGACCGCGTGGTCGACACAACTGTCGTGCGCTTGCGGCGCAAACTGGGCAGTGAGGGCGAGCGGGTCGTCAGCGTCTGGGGCGTCGGCTACCGCTTCGACGCCGAGTGAAATGGATGCTGGCCAGATCGTGAGCGCCCAGCGATCTCCTCGAGCCGTCCCCGCATCACCGCCTGAGCCGCGCTTCAAAGTGGTCTGGCGCTTGCGGTCGCGTGGCGTTGCCAGCACATTGCTCGAGACGCTGCTGGTGGCGCTTTTCCTGCTGCTGGCAGCGGTGATGCTAACGCGTTGGGGCGTGCCGCAACCGTGGCCGGAGCTGCTGGCGCTGCTGGCGGAACACGGGTTGTGGCTGCTGCCCGCGCTGCGTTTACAGCGTTTTTCAATCAGTGTCGACGCGCCGCGCTGGGTGAGCCTCGCGCTGCGCGTGGCTCGAGCGCCGCTGCTGGGGGCATTGTGCGGCGGATTGTACGGGTTGTTCGGCGTGTGGCTGGCGATGGCGCTGCCACCAGAGCGCAGTTTCTACGCGTTCCAAGCGCTGATCGCGCCCGATCCGCTGCGCTCTAACCTCGAGTTGCTTGCCCTAACGACCGCGCTGCGCCTGAGTTTCGTTTACGCGATCCGCGCCGTGTGGCTCGAGGGTCGCCGCGCCTTGCGCTGGCGCTTGACGGCGCTGGCGCTGTTCGGCGGCGTGTTCGCAGCCTCCATCGTGGCGGTGCTGCCGGGGTTGATTGCGCTAGGACGTGACCCGAGCGGCAACCTGACCGGCGAAGCGCTCGGCGACGCGGCTGGCTTGAGTCGCTTGTTTCGCAGCGCCTTGTCGCTCGGGTACGATGACGCGCAGCTCAGGCGCTTGTTTGATTACTTGGAGCGCAGCCCGCGCTCCAACGAGGCGATCTTGGAGGGTGATCTACCGAACACTCGTGTGAGCGTCGGAGAGCGAGTGGCGCTGCTGCTGACGCCTGACGGGCAGGTGCTGGCCTCGAGCGACTCTGTGCGTTACGCGGTTTCCACGATGTTGAGTGCCACGGCCGACCCGTGGCAGGGCCTGTTGGGGATCGCCAGCAGTGGACGTTGCCGGGCAGTGGTCGTCGCGGGCGAGGTGCTGGCCGCCTGTCCGATTCAGGCCCTGCCCGCCAGCGCTGGGCTGAACGACCGCCCGAGTGGGCTGCGTACCCTGCTGATCGCCGGTATCGTCCGCCCCGCCCAGAGCGCCACGCCGTTCGCGGATTTCGCGGCACAGGTCACGCACGATTTCACCAATGCGCTGGACACGCTCTCGCAGGGCTTTTTGCCGTTCTTTCTAGGACTGGGTTTTTTGGGTTACGCGGCCGCGCTGCGCTTGACGCGGCCCTTGGAGACGCTGCTGGTCGGGGTGCGCTCCTTGCAGGCGGGCAAGCTCGGGACGCGAGTCGTAGACTTCGAGTTCGAGGATGAGGTCACGCGCCTCGGGCACGGCTTCAACGCGATGGCCCAGCAACTCGAGGCGAGCATGCAGGAGTTGCAGTTTGAGAAGCGCAACGCGTCGGATTTACTGCAAAGCAACCGCGCCCTGACCGCCAACGCCTCGCACGAGCTGCGAACGCCCATCGCGGTGATGCGGGCGCATTTGGAGAGCGCGGAGCTGAGATCCCAAGCCCTGACCGGGCCGGAAACGGATTTGCTGCGCCGCGAAGTCACGCGCTTGGAGCGCCTCGTCGAGGATCTGTTCGCGCTCAGCCGCGCCGAGTTGCAGCGTTTGGAGATCGCACGGCAGCGCGTGTCACTGCCGCTGTTGGTGGGCGATCTGACCCACGCGCTCGAGCCGCTGGCCCGCGCAGGCAACGTGACGCTGCTCAACAGCCTGACACCGGGTCTGAAGAGCGTTGTGGCCGACGAGGAGCGCTTGCAGCAGGTGCTGCGAAACCTCGTGACGAACGCGATTCGCTACACGCCCGAGGGCGGCATCGTGCGCCTGAGCGCAAGGGCGCGTGGCGACGTGGTGAGCCTGAGCGTGCAAGACACCGGCATTGGCATTGAGGATGAAGATTTGAAACATATTTTTGAACCGTTCTACCGCACCGACCCAGCCCGCACGCGCTCGAGCGGCGGATCAGGCTTGGGTTTAGCGTTGGTGCGCGAACTTTTGGAGCGCATGGGCGGCCACGTCAGCGCCGAGAGCGCCGTCGGGCGCGGCAGCACCTTCACGTTGGAACTCCCCGCGTGGCGAGAGTGAACCGTGACCCCCGTGCGCTGCTGCTCAAAACCTTTGATGCCGCGCTGGTGGCCGCGAATCCCGAGCGAGCAGTGCGCCAGCACCTGCCCGCTCGTCCCGCCGGGCGCGTCGTCGTGATCGTTTGCGGCAAAGCCGCGCCCGCGATGCTGCGCGGACTTTCAGACTGGGGCGAGGTGACTGGCGTAGCCGTGACCACAGCCGGTCAACAACCTTCGCAACTCGAGGGCATCACGTGGCTCGAGGCGGCACACCCGTTGCCGGATCAGCGCAGCGTCGCGGCTGGAACAGCGATGCTCGAGGCTGTGCGCGGTTTGACAGCGGATGATCTGGTGCTGTGCCTGATCTCGGGCGGCTCGAGTGCCTTGTGTTGCGTGCCGAACCAGATCGCGCTCGAGGAGAAAAGAGCGCTGAGCAGCGCTTTGTTAGACAGCGGCGCGAGCATCGTAGAAATCAACACGGTCAGAAAGCACCTGTCCGGCATTAAGGGTGGGGGGTTAGCGGCGGCTGCCTACCCCGCGAGGCTCGAGGCGTTGATCGTTTCTGACGTGGTGGGCGATGAAATCAGCGCGATTGGCTCGGGCATGACCGCGCCGGATCTGACGACTGTAGCGGACGCGATCAGTGTGCTGCACCGTTACGCGATCCCAGCACCATCGGCGCTGGCGGAGACGCCAAAACCCAATGACCCAGTATTTGAGCGCGTGACGAACCGCGTGATCCTCAGCAACCGCACGGTGCTCCAAGCGGCCGGGCGCGTCCTCGAGCGTCACGGCTGGCGGGTCGCGCACCTTGATGACGCGGTGACAGGCGACTCGAGGTTGGCGGCAATCAAGCAAGCGGCGCTCGCCAAGGAGGCTGGAACGGCGGTGCTGAGCGGTGGCGAAACCACGGTGCAAGTCAGTGGAGGCGGACGTGGCGGGCGCAACTTGGAATTCGCGCTGCAACTCGTGATCTCAAACGCTGGGCTGTACGCGCTCAGTGCCGACTCCGACGGCATCGACGGCTCGAGCGATGCGGCTGGTGCAATCATCAGGCCAGATTCGCTGGCTCGCGCCCGTAAACTCAACCTCGAGCCACTGGAGTTTCAGCGGCGCAACGACGCGCACGGGTTTTTCGCGGCGCTCGGTGATCTGGTCGTGACCGGCCCGACGGGCACGAACGTGGGCGACATCCGCGTGATCCTCAAGCCCTGAGCCGGGACTCAGCTCGAGTGCCGCAAACGGTCGCGGCACTTCAATCCTGCGGTTCATCACATCAAAAAATCCCTCGAGCGCCAGATCTCCACCCCGAGAAAGAATCGGAGTATGTGATACTTGACCATGCCATCAACCCCCAACGCTCAAAGCTTGCTGTGCGCGTTACTGCTGATTGGTGGACTGACGGCGCAATCCGCGCCGCTGCTGATTAAAATCGTCGGCGCTGCGCCACTGACGGGCGATCAAGCCGCCAGCAACATCCCAATTCGCAACGGCGTCGTGCTGGCGGTCGAAGAAGCCGCTCAGCGCTTCGCCAAACTGGGCGTCAAACTCGAGTACATGAACGCCGACGATCAGGGCAGCGAAACCGTCGGCGTCAGCGTCGCGCAGCGCGTCGCGGCTGACGAACATGTGCTGGGCGTCGTCGGACACGTCAACTCGAGCGTGTCCTTACGTGCGATGCAGGTCTACGCCCGCAGCAATTTACTGATGATCTCAGCCGCCAGCACCAACCCCGCCATCACCACGCAGGGTTTAACAAACGTCGCTCGAGTCTGTGGGCGCGACGATGTGCAGGGCCCGATTGCCGCGCAGTTCGTGCGCGACGAGCTGGGCTTGCGGCGCGTGTTCATCGTCAACGAAGGCACGGAGTACGGGCGTGGTCTCGCCAATGCCTTTCGCGCTCGAGCAGTCGCTATTGGCTTGAACGTCGTCGGTTTCGTCACCAATCCCGATACCAGCCTCACCGCAGCCAAGCCGCTCGAGCCAGCTTTCTGGCAAAACTTGGCGCAGCAAATCAAGTTGTACCAGCCGCAAGCGGTGTATTACGGCGGCGTCGATCCGCAGGGCGGTGCGCTCGTGAAAGCCCTGAGCGCTGCTGGATACGGGGGCAGCATCATCGCGCCGGACGGCATCGATACCGATCACTTCGTCAAGCTGGCGGGCCCGGCCGCCAAAGGGGTCTATTACACCTCAACCGCTGGACTGTTGTCGCTCCTGCCAAACGCCACGGGTTTCATCAAGCGCTTTCAAGCCCGCTTCAAAACCGCGCCGGAGTCGTACTCCGCTTACGCCTATGACGCCGCCAACGTCGTGGTCGAGGCGATCCTGAGCGCATATAAAACAGGCAACAAAATTCCTACTCGAGCGGCCGTCTCCAAAGCCGCCAAGGGCACGGAAATCAGCGGGGTGACGGGACGGATTGGCTTCACGGCTGGCGGCGACCGCCGAATCGCGGATTACTTTGTGTTGCAATTCAAAACCGCGACCTATCCGGGCGTGGTCGTGCGTAAACTCTCAAGCGCACCGCCCGCGCCGTGAGGTGGGTCAAGCTCGAGAAACTGTTTTCGACCCTCGAACCGACGCGTTGCCACTCGAGTCAAACTCAACTCGAGCCGCCATCTCAACCCTTGACTCGAGCCTCGAGCGCTTGTTTGACTTGAATAGCGTGCGTCATGATGTTGCCGACCTTCCAGCGCTCCGCCAACTTGCCTTGCGGGTCAATCAGGAACGTCTGGCGATCCGCCGCGCCCAACAAGCCGCTCAGTCCGCCCATCACGCCATACGCCTTGCCGATGCGCTTGTCCGCGTCGCTGAGCATCGGAAAACTTGCGTTGCAATGGGTTTTGAATTTCCCCAGCGCTGCGCTCGAGTCGGTACTGATGCCGATCACTTCAGCACCCAAGGCGTGCAGGTCTGGTAGGACGCTCTCAAATTTCTGGGTTTCGATCGCGCAGCCGACCGAAAACGCCGCCGCCTTCGGGAAGAAGTACAGCACGACCCACTTGCCGCGCAAACCTTCCAGCGAGAGCGCCGCGCCATTGTCGTCCGTGCCCGCGAAAGCTGGGGCTGCATCACCGATGTTCATGCGGGCAGATTACCTCGAGCCACACGACGTTGACCGGAACGTCTGTCCCGAGTGGTAATTTCAAGCGATGAATCACATTGAACGCGGACTCGAGGATCTGGCTGCGCTGGTCGCTATTCAGAGCGTCAGCGCTCAGGGACGCAACCTGCCCGAGGCGGCAGATGCCGTCACCAAGCTGCTCGAGGCTGAGGGCTTCACGGTGCAGCGCTTTGCCGGGCAAGTCGCGCCGATTTTGCTGGCTCAAACAGGAAATGGGCCGCGCACACTGCTGATCTACAACCATTACGATGTCCAGCCGGAAAGCCCGCTCGAGTTGTGGGAGTCAGCGCCCTTTGCATTGACCGAGCGGGCGGACAAAGACGGCACGGTGCGGCTCTACGGGCGCGGCTCGAGCGACGACAAGGGCGAGATCGCCGTGCGCTTAGCTGCCCTGCGGGCGCTGAAAGAGCAGCACGGCGGGCAGTTACCGCTGACCATCAAATGGTTGCTCGAGGGCGAGGAGGAAGTCGGCAGCCCGAGCTTGGAGGGCTTCGTGCGTGAACACGCGGCTGACTTGCAAGCCGACGGTTGCCTGTGGGAGTTCGGCAGCATCGCGCCGAGCGGCCGCCCCGTGCTGATCGCTGGCGTCAAAGGCTGCGTCGGTCTGGAGTTGCGGTGCAGCATCGCGAATTCGGATTTGCATTCCGCCAATGGCGCGGTCGTGGACAATCCGCTGTGGCGCTTGGCGGCAGCGGTTGCGTCCCTGCGTGACGCCAACGGGCATGTGCTGATCCCCGGCTTTTACGACGATGTGCTGCCGCCAAGTGCAAGCGACCTTGAGGCGATTGCCAGTATCCCCGACGAATCTGCGGCGTTACAGTCAGCGTATGGCATCAAAAGTTTCTTCAAAGGCGCGAGTGGTCAGCGTTTTTACGAGCGCTACTGTTTAGAACCTGTCCTCAACGTCAACGGTTTCCACGGCGGCTACGGCGACGCGGGCAGCAAAACTGTGCTGCCCAAGGACGGTTTCGTCAAACTCGATCTGCGGCTCGTGCCGAACCAACGCCCCGCGCAGATCGTCCAGCTCTTAAAAGCGCATCTCGAGCAAATCGGCTTTCCAGACATCGAAGTTTTTGAAACCGACGCCAGCCTCGCACCAGCCCGCAGCCCGCTGGACAGCGCCTTCATGCAGACCGCGATTGCTGCCGCTCGAGACAGCTTCCAGCTCGAGCCAATCGTGCAACCCTCGAGCGGCGGCAGTGGCCCGATGGGGCCGTTCGTGGAGGTTTTGGGCTTGCCGGTCGTCTGCGCGGGAATCAGCAACCACCAAGCCTTCGTTCACGCACCGAACGAGAACATCGTTAAAGCACACTTCGAGCAGGGGTTCAAGTTCGCACTGACCTTTTTCACTCGAGTCACCGCGATGTGACGGTGCATGTAGCGCCCCTAGATGCACCGTCACTCACGCATCCAAGCTCGAGCAACGCAGAACTTCAACCCTAACGCTCGAGGTTACGACTCACCTACCGATGATCGGCGATCACGTAGACATCCACGTCGTGCGTGCGGCGCATGACCTCGTGAATCACGCTACCACCGACGAATTCCTGCCAACGCGAGCGGTGCGATTCGCCCATGACGATCTGTGTGATGTCGAACTGCCGCGAGAAACTGACCAGCGCTTCAACGACGCTGCTCTGCTCCAACGTGTGAAACTCGCCGTCCAGCTCAGCCGCCAGTTTTTGCAAGGTCTCGAGGTCGCGCCCTTCGTCGTCGGTCAGCGCGTGAACTTGCACGTACACGACGTGCATCTCGCCCTTCAGACGCTGGGCGATGCGGGCGGCGCGGCGAATCAAGCGTGACGCGCTTTCTTCGGCGGTAATCGCCACGGCGATGCGTTCCTTCGTGCCCCGCGAGAGCATGTCCTCTGGCGCGGGGGCGTCTTCAACGGCGTCCGCGACTTGGCGCAGCGCGAGTTCACGCAGGTGCGCCAAGGTGTCCTCGGTGAAGAAGCTCGAGAGTGCCATCTCTATATTTTGCGGCGCGACGATCTTGCCCGCTTTCAAGCGGTCTTGCAATTGCTCGGTCGAGACATCGACCAGCACAACCTCGTCAGCGTCCAGCAGCACGCGGTCTGGCACGCGCTCGCGCACGCGGATACCCGTCATCTGCGTCACGATGTCGTTCAAGCCTTCCAGATGCTGGATGTTCATCGTGCTGATCACGTTGATGCCCGCGTTCAGCAGGTTGTCCACGTCGATGAAGCGCTTCTTGTGGCGGCTGCCGGGGGCATTGTGATGCTGCAACTCGTCGACCAGCACCCACGCGGGCTTGCGAGCGATCAAACCGTTCAGATCGAGTTCCTTGAATTTTTGATTGTTGTGCTCCAGCACCTTGCGCGGGAACGTCTCCAAGCTGCCAGCAAGGTCTTTGACATCTGTGCGACCGTGAGATTCCAAATACCCAATCACCACGTCCGCGCCTTGCACCTTGCGCTCCAAAAGTTCCTGCACGGCGCGGTAGGTCTTGCCGACACCCGGCGCAGCGCCGACGTAAATTTTGTGCTTGCCGCGCCGTGAGCGCAACAGCGCACGCAATACTTCTTGCGGGTCGGGTTCAGCCGTTACGGTCACGCTGCGTTGCACGCCGCCGATTTTGACGCTTCCCTCGAGAGGGCCAGATTTGTCAGGGTTTTCCATAAGATGCCCGTTCAATCTCGAGCGATTTTGATTCTAGCGCCTCGAGCCGTGAGCGTGGTTGGATTTTAGGCTTTCAAAGCGACCTGAGCCTCGAGCCAGCCATTAAACGCGTGAGCGGCAACTCGCAGCCTGTTAAACAATTGAAACTGGGTCTCGAGTTCGACAGCGAAATTTGGCGATGTTGAACTCGACTCGAGCCACATGGCATTTCATGTTGCGCTCTTGACAAGTTTGGTCAATGATCCGTACACTCGAGGTCATCCCACTGGGATGGCAATCTAAGTAGTGCTCTTATCTAGAGCGGCGCAGAGACTGGCTCGAGAACCCCTTACGGGACACAACGCCGCAGCAACCGCTCAGTTTGAAAGGCTTAACGATGCTCGACGCGACAACAATGTGTATGCGAATGCTTCGCCACCGAATTGGTGCGCGGCCTCGCTTCACGTTGATGCAAGCCGCTCGAGCGTAACAAGCTTTTCAACCAATTCGGTGCTAATTCCAGCCACGCCTAAACGCGTGGGCAGATAAGGGAAGGGCATCGCACACGTTCATTCACGCGCCCCTTCTCCAAGGAGAGGAGGCGCGTTTACTTTTAGCAGCACAATTCACTCGAGCAGCACATTTTGCCCTCTGCTCTCAGCCCTCAGCACACACCGAAGGAGTGTCTCTCATGCCCAAGTTTGAAACCCTGCAAATCCACGCCGGTCAGGTCGCTGATCCCACCACGGGCGCGAGGGCCGTGCCGATTTACCAGACGACCAGTTACCTGTTCCAGTCGGCCGAGCATGCCGCGAAACTGTTTGGCTTGCAGGCCTTCGGCAACATCTACACGCGCCTGATGAACCCAACGACCGACGTGCTGGAGAAGCGCATCGCGGCGCTCGAGGGAGGCACGGCCGCGGTGGCGTTCGCATCGGGGCACGCGGCGGAACTGGCGGCGATCCTGACCATCGCGCAGGCTGGGGACAACATCGTCAGCAGTCCGAATCTCTACGGTGGCACGTACAACCTCTTCAAAGTCACGCTGCCCAGATTAGGCATCAACGTCAAATTCACCTCGAGCGCAGAAACGCCGGAAGAGTTCGCGGCGCTGATCGACGATCACACCAGAGCCGTCTACCTCGAGACGATTGGCAACCCCGCGCTGAACATCGCGGATTTCGAGGGGATCGCGGCGGTTGCGGCGGCACACGGCGTCGCGGTGCTGGTGGACAACACCTTCGGCATGGGCGGGTATCTCTTTAAGCCATTGGAGCACGGCGCGAACGTCGTCTTGCACAGCGCCACGAAGTGGATCGGCGGTCACGGCACGAGCATCGGCGGGTTGCTGGTCGACGGCGGCAATTTCGACTGGGGCAACGGGCGCTACCCGCTGTTCACCACGCCCAGCCCGAGTTACAACAACCTGAACTTCTGGGAGGTTTTCGGCAGCGCTGGCCCGTTCGGCAACATCGCGTTGGCGATTCGCGCTCGAGTCGAGGGGCTGCGCGACCTCGGCGCGGCACTGTCGCCGCAGAACGCGTTTTACTTCCTTCAGGGTTTGGAGACGCTTTCACTGCGGGCTGAGCGTCACGTGCAGAACACGCTGGCTTTAGCGCAGTGGCTCGAGGCGCACAGCGAGGTGCGAAGCGTGTCCTATCCCGGTTTGCCGTCTCACACGCATTACAAAAGGGCGCAGCACTACCTGCCGCGCGGCGCGGGCGGCGTGCTGACCTTTGAGTTGAAGGGCGGTCGGGCGGCGGGCGAGGCGTTCGTCAACAGCGTCAAACTGTCAAGTTTACTGGCGAACGTCGGCGATGTCCGCACCTTGGTGATTCACCCCGCCAGCACGACGCACAGCCAACTCTCCCCGCTCGAGCAAGCCAGCGCTGGCGTGACGCCCGGACTGGTGCGCGTCTCGGTCGGCTTGGAACACATCGACGACATCGTTGAGGACATCGCGCAGGCGCTCGAGGCGGTCAGGTTGCAGGCTGTGGCGGCAGATTAAATTGCGCGACTGTTGTCCGCTGTGCCGCACGACCCTCGAGTTTCGCGTGGGGCGCGGCCTCGAATTGCGCCGCTTCCCACGCGGACGCACGATCTGCCCGCACGACTTGAAAGGCTGGCATTTGAAGCTCGAGGCGGTGCAGCGCGAGATCGAGTTGTGCCGCGATGCGGCTCGAGCTGTGCATTTGCGATCCGAGTTCGAGGATATGCTGCTGCAACACATGGGCGATGCAACTCAACTCGAGCCAGCGAATCTCGAGCCGCTGGAGACCGCGTGAGCACCTCCCTGACGCCAGAGCACCGTTTCTCGAGCGAGCAGCTCGGCGAGGTCGAAGCCCGCGTACTCTTCCCCGAGCCGCGCCCGAACGCTCGCGAGGTCAAATTCGTCACGCTCTTTAGGGACGAACCGCTGAATCTCGAGTTGGGCGGGCAGATCTCCCCTGTCAGAGTCGCGTACAGCAGTTATGGCAAATTGAACGACGCCAAAGACAACGCCGTGCTGGTCTGCCACGCGCTGACCGGCTCCTCGAGCGTGCGCTCGTGGTGGGGCGACGCGCTCGGTGAGGGCTTGATGCTCGACACCGCCACAGACTTCATCGTTTGCGCCAACGTGCTCGGCGGTTGTTACGGCTCAAGCGGGCCAGCCTCGTTGAACGCCGTCACCAACCGCAACTGGGGGCCGGAATTCCCGCAAGTGACGATTGGCGACATGATCCGCGTGCAGGTTGCTTTGTTGGAGAAACTGGGCATCACGCGCCTGAAATTCGCCATCGGCGGCAGCATGGGCGGGATGCAGGTGCTCGAGTTGCTGCGCTCACAGCCGCAGAGCGTCGCGGCGGGCGTGGTGATCGGCGCTCCGCCGCGCCACAGCGCTTGGGCGCTCGCGCTGTATCACTTGTCGCGTGCCGCCATCGAGCGCGACCCGGATTTCAGGGCGGGGCGCTACGGGCGACAGCCGGGCGGCTTAGCACTCGCCCGCGAGATCGCCACGCTCAGCTACCGCTCGCCCGCATCGTTTGAACTAACGCAAAGCCGCAATCAAAGTCCGACCGATCCATTAAAAACCGCGATGCAGACGTACCTCGAGTATCAGGGCGAGAAGCTTTTGGAGCGCTTCGACGCCAACAGTTACCTCACGATCTCAAAGGCATTAGACCGCTTCGACGTGACGCCCGCCCAGCTCGCACAGATCACGCAACCGCTGCTGTGCGTCGGCATCTCGAGCGACGTGCTGTACCTACCGCACGAAATTGAGGAAATCGCCAACACCGCGCCGAACGCGCACTACTGGCAGCTCGAGTCGCCGCACGGCCACGATGCTTTTCTGCTCGAGACGCGGCGCTTGGAAGCACGGGTGCAGGCGTTTTTAGGTTCACACGCGCTCGAGTCATGAGGCTCGAGGTTAGATTCGAGGCGTGAACGAAAACCCGTAGGGGCTTGCCACTGCAAGCCCTGATCTCCGCATTGCCTCGAGAACGCAGCATCACAGTTTTCTCGAGACTCAGGCAAAAATGAAATCAAATCGCGCCGCTCGAGGGCGATGCCTGAATCTCACAACCGCTTTACTCGCGTTGTGCCTTTAGACACACGGGTATGACGCTTGCCTTTGATTGGGGCAAATTTCAGCGCAACTCAGGCAGCTCCCCAAACCAAGCCAGTTCAATGGAGTTGTTCGCCATCTCCGCTCGAGGCAAGGCGATGCGGCGCAGCTTGCCTGCTTCATACAGCCAGACCTGATAGCCCCAGCCGCTTCGTTCTGCGTCCGTGCCGAAACCTTGGAGCATTGCCTTTGAGCCGTCAGCGGAGCGCACGCCTGAAACCGTGTGCAAGTTCAGTTCAAGCGGTGCTCGAGCGCCGTCTGTGAGTAAGCAACTCGCGCCCGCCACCTTCGGGCAGCGCACGGAAAGCGACGATGCAGGGGTAGGAACCGCGATGCGCTGACCTCGAGCCTCCTCGAGCACTCGCCCCGTCACAGTCGAGTACCAACGCAGCACCGCACCGAATGGTAAGTCCCAACGCAAACCCAGACTACGCGGTGTCCAGTACATCTTCATACCGAAATCTTCTCGGTCGAGGCGAGCATCCACGGTGAAGCGCTCGGTTTTGCCATTCGCAACGGTATATAGCACCACGTCCCAGTTATTCGAATTCTTCAGGTATGCCCCGATGCTCTGCTCGGTCCAAGCCAAGCGCGTGCCGTCTGGCGACCACACCAGCCCGTAACGCATCGTGCCAATTTCCTTCCAACGTTTAGGGGTCTGACCCGGCGGTTGAGCGGCGATCCGGCGACCCTTACCGCTTTGAAGCTCAAAGACGTAAACATTGGTGTACTCAAAAGAAAAACCGATGCAGCCGTAATCCTCTCCCGTTCCGACGCAATCGGGCATTCCCGCCGCACTCGAGCGATACGCCACCTTTGATCCGTCCGGGGACAACACCGGGCTGCTGTTGCCCTCCCAGTAGGTCAAACGCTTCCAACTACCGTTCCAGCTCCAGAGGTCGCCGCTCAGTTGCGCGATCAACGGCGCGTCCTTCGGGACGGCAAAACTGGCGCTCGAGAGGCAACCGAGCAGCGCAACCCAGCACAGCAGTATGTATTTCATCTCGTCACCTCTCAGCTTACAGTTTTGGCATTGCAGCTTTCAAGAAGTACCAGTCATTCGCATCACACCCATAAGGCTCCAAGGGCACAACGCACGATGTGTTCGCCTTTCGGCTCGAGGCTCGAGGCGTTTCATCAAGCTTTGAAATTGTTCAAATGCGTAAGCCCTGACAGGTGATGACCAATCTCTCGAGTCTCGTAATACACTCGAATGCGTGAACACCGTTCTCGTGACCGGCGCGACCGGCTTTATCGGCTCGCATCTCGTGGCGCAGTTGCTCGAGTCTGGTGTGCGCGTGCGCGTGCTGACCCGCCCGGCGGCTCGAGCCAAGAACGCGCTGAGCGATCACGCGAACCTCGAGCGTTTCCCCGCGCCGCTGACCGTTGAAGGGATGACTCGAGCGGCTAAAGGTTGCGCGGTCGTGTATCACCTCGCGGGGATCACGCGGGCCAGCAGCGAAGCCGAGTTCATGTGGGTCAACGCAGAGGGCACGCGGGCAGCAGCGGTTGGAGCGCAGCGCAATGCGGCGCGGCTGGTCTACGTCTCGAGCCTCGCGGCTGCCGGGACGGGAACGCCCGACGCGCCGCGCCGCGTGACGGACGCGCCCGCACCGATCACCGCGTATGGGCGCAGCAAGCTCGAGGGGGAAATCAGGGTGCGCGAAACGGACAACCTCGAGTTTGCGATCCTTCGTCCGCCGGGCGTGTACGGTGAGCGCGACACGGATTTCTTGTTCGCGTTTCAAGCCGCCAAGTACGGTTTGTTTCCCGTGCTGGGCAATCCAGATCGCTCGTACACGCTGGTGTACGCGCACGACCTCGTGCGCTCGATCATCGCGTGTGGTGAGCAACCTGCTGCCATTGGCAACACGTACTTCGCGGGCAATCCGCAGCCCGTCGCATGGAAGACAATTCTAGGGACGATTGCCGAGGTCAGCGGCAAACCCTACAAGCCGCTGGCACTCCCAGACTTCGCGCTCGAGGTTGCAGCGGGCGCGAGCGAACTGGGACGCATTTTTGGGCAGCCGGGACTCATCAATCGCTCGAGGCAAGCGGATTTGCAAGCGCCCGGTTGGGTCTGCGATGTGTCAGATGCCGAGCGGGATTTGGGCGAGATCTGCGACACGCCGCTCAAAGCAGGCTTTGCCAAAACTTTTGATTGGTACAAACGCCACCGCTGGCTATAGTTTTTTCACAGTGCTGTGTGAGAAGCGGCCGTAAACTCTCATCTGTGTACCAGCCCGTCCGTCCCGAAGCTCGAGCGCTCAAACCGAATTTGGTGGACGCGCCGCTGCTCAGCGGACGGCTGCGGCAAGCCTCGATGCCGAGCTTTCTGGAGTACCTGTCCAGCAGCCAGCACACCGGCGTCCTAGAGTGCGAAGGCCCCGGCGAGTTCCGGGCAGTGATCTGGGTGCAGATGGGCAACATCGTTCGCGCCGATTGCGAGGCAATCAAAGGTATGGTCGCTGGTCTCGACGCGATTCGCGCCGTGCTGCGCTGGCGCTACGTTCACACGCGCCTGTTTGAAAGCATCGTGCAAGTCGAACCCAACATCAAAGGGTCAATCATCAACGCGCTTTTAGAAGCCGCTCGCTTGGAGGACGAAAGCCAGCGCGAGCGCAAACTCCCAGCGACCGCCCGCACGCGTTTACGCAACAACGTCGCCGCTTATGAAAGCCTCGGCGCGTCCGAGTTGACGCTCCTCAAAAAATACCGCAACGGCATGACCGTGCAAGACCTGCGCGACGCGATGAAGGGACTGCCCGTAGACGCCGCGATGCTCGAGCTGCACGCGCAAGGACTCTTGGAAATCGAAGGCTTGGGCGCTCCGAGCGCCAGCAACACCGCCGAGTTCAGGGCGCTGTTAAACGTGCTGTTCCCGATCAGGCTCGAGCCTCGGCATAAGGGCATGAAACGCAATCCGGCGGCCATGCCAAGTGCAATGCACATCACGGCGTTTGACCTCATCAACGGTGTCCGCAACGCCGAACAGATCCGCGTGGAACTGCGGATCACGCCGAGCATCATCCGCGATATTTTGCAGACCTTGCGGCAAGCCAGTTGGATCGATTACTGAGCCAGATGGCTCGAGCAACGTGCGGGTTTTGCTGCTGCGATCTAAACTTTGACTTAATCGCTCGCGCCGTGAAGCACGATGTGCTCATCATATTGGTCGTTCACCCGTCGCAGCCCTCTCCCGGCGCTAAAGCGCCACCTTCTTGATTCCAAACATGCACCTGACGGGCGGAATCGCTTCTTGATCCTAACCATGCACCTAACGGGCAGGATCGCCTCTCCCGTACGCGGGAGAGGGAACTATGCTCGAGCCAGATTTGCTTGGTTTTGTTTCGCTCCCCTCTCCCACCCTTCAGGAGAGGGCTGTGCAACGCTCGAGATTCGACTCGCTTCCAGTGATCTGCCGTGTGGCATGGGCAATCGCTCAGGCCTGAATCAACCCCGCCAACCGCATCACGCCCTCGTCGATCTCGAGTTCCGTCAAAGCGCAAAACGGCAAACGCAGGAAGCGATTTCCCTCGAGCGGATCGACGAAGAACCCGCGCCCGTCGGTCAGCGCCAGTCCCGCACTTTCAGCTCGAGCCAGCAGGTCAGCGATGCTCACCGATTCTGGCAGCTTGACGGATAAGAAAAACCCGCCGTCTGGCTCGAGGAAATCGCTCAACCCATTGCGGCGCAGCGCCGCCGCCATCGCCAGCAGGCGCGGCGCGTACAAGGCTCGCAGCCGCTCGAGTTGCGGTTCTAGCAGTCCGCGTCGGATGAATTCAAAGGCAGTTGCCTGCCCCAGAAACGCGCCGGAGATGTACGTGTCGTTGGCGGCTTTGGCGAATCGCGCCAGCCACGCCTTGCCACCGATCAGTGTGCCGACGCGGATGCCGGGCGAAATCTGCTTGGTGTAACTGCTCATCTGCAACACGCGCTCGGGCGCGAGTTCAAACAAACTCGGCAACGGAAAGCCCCGATAGCGCAGCGGACGGTACGGCGCGTCCTCGAGAATCGTGAAATCGTGGGTCGCCGCTAACTCGAGGACGGCGCGGCGCTTAGCTAAGCTCATCGTCGAGCCGCTAGGGTTTTGGAAATCCGCGATTAGGTACGCCAATATGGGCTTGTGCACCTTGACCGCCGCTTCGAACAGCTCGAGGTTCACACCGTCGCTCTCGAGCGGCACGGGAATAACGTTGACGCCGTGCCGCCGCAACAAGGTGATCGTGCGGTCATACGTCGGGCTTTCGACGATCACGGCCGTACCAACGGGCAGGATCACGCCGAGCAAATCCACGAAGCTCAGGCTGCCGTTGCCGATCAAGACCTGATCTGTCCCCACGCCATTCTGGGCTGATAACAACTCGCGCAGCGGCCCGAAGCCGTACCCCGTGCCGTAACGCATCGCCTCGAGCGCCAGTTTAGGGTCACTCATCACGGCACTCGCGCACGCAGCCAGTTGCTCGAGCGGGTAGGATTCGTCGGCTGGCACGCCTCGGGTCAGGGCAATCGTGTTCATCGTGGATTCCTTTCAGAACGAACTGAAGTAGAGTTTACCCATGACCGCGTTGGAACAAGCACTCACCAAGAAAACGCTCGAGCGGATTGACCGTTACCGCCGCGAGCACGGCATTCGCACTCGCAAAGCCGCGCTCGAAGCGATTGTCGTTGCCGCCGTTCCGCTCGAGGAAGAGAACGCGGAACACCCGCTGACCCGCAAATTGCATTTAGCAATGGAACAGCCGAGCACCGAAAAAGTCCCTGAACGCGTGCGCCGCAACATCCTCATGGCGCAAGAGCAACGAAAAAACGGAACGCTCGAGACTTTTAGTCTTGAAGAGGTGATGGAAGGCATCCGTCGGAGACCGCGTGGCGGTTAGACCAGAACTCGTTCCTTACAGAATTGAGTTAACTCGGTCAGGACGCAAAGCACTCGAATCACTGTCGGCTGAAAATGCAATCCGAATCGAACAAGCCCCAGGGCAAACGCACCAAGTCAAGCCGTCAGTCCAAGCAACGAGCGCAAATAATCATCGCTCATCAACGCTTTCAACCGCTGACGACGCTTAGAAATACGTAACTCCTTCTCGAGATTCAACAAATTCAATGCTATCCGTC
>JANYHH010000054.1 GCA_025359505.1 Deinococcales bacterium | reverse complement strand
TTGGGATTGCCACGATTTAGTGGACTCCATGCAACTCGAGTCGCTCCGAGTCAGAATCAGGAGCGAAGATGCCAAATCCGAAACGCACGCACGAATACCCCGCTGATTTCAGAACCCAAGCTGTGCAACTCGCCCTCACCAGCGACAAATCCAGACGCAGTGTCGCTGACGAGCTTGGTGTGGGGCTGAGTACCCTCTGCAAATGGGTCAAGCAGCATCACCGCACTCCAAATGCGGCACAGACCATTTCACCCGTCTCTGGGCTATCCACGCAACAAGCTCTCGAGCAAGAAAACCGTCGCATGAAACGCGAACTCGAGATTCTTCGTCAAGAGCGTGAAATTGTCTTGCCCTCGAGATGCACCTGACGGGCGGGGCGCTTAAAAGCTGCAACGAAATTCTTCTTGCCCTGAAAGCAGCACCTAACGGGCTTGGGCGCTTTGCCAAGGAAAATCAGTGAGATTCGTCTTCATCCGCGACCACACTGCTTTATTTGAAGTTACGATCATGCTGCGCGTCTCAGGCGTCAATAAGAGTGGCTTCTACGCGTGGCTCAAACGCCTGACCTCACCTCGAGCCAAGCTGAACGCGGCGCTACTCCAGGAGATCAAAAGCGTTCACAGCGCGTCTCGAGGGTCGTATGGCAGCCCGAGGGTCACGGCTGCTCTGCGGCGCTCTGGATCTCGAGTCTCTAAACATCGCGTGGCAAGATTGATGCGAATCGCTGACTTGCGCGGCAAATCTCATCGTAAATCGCGGGCGTCGACCACGAACAGCAAGCATGGTGAGCCGCGCAACGTGAATCTGCTCGAGCGTGACTTCACAGCCAGCCAACCAGATCAGAAGTGGCTTTCGGACATCACATATTTACCAACAACCGAGGGCTGGCTTTACCTCGCTATTGTGCTGGAGCGCGAATAGCCCGTCAGGTGCTGGGGTATGAGCAAGAACGTGTTCTCGAGACGGATTGTCGGTTGGGGATTCTCCTCGAGTTTGGAAAGCAACTTGGTGGTGAGCGCGTTTGAGATGGCGTGCCAGTCGCGTAAACCAAGCGGACAACTTTTGTTTCATAGCGATTAGCACCGCAAGCCCGTCAGGTGCTGGGGTCAGCGGCAAGAAGGGCGTGCAATATGCAAGCCTCGAGTTCAGACAAACACTTGCGAGACTCGAGGTGGTGCAGAGCATGTCTAGGAAAGGGGATTGCTGGGATATGGAACCCATGTATCCACTGGTAACTCGCCTTGTGAGCGCCCTAAGCCCGGAAGGTGCTGCTGTCAGGGGCAAGAGAAGCTTTTTCGCCACGCTGAAACTCGAGACGTAAGCGTTGGTGTTCGAATGGGTGGAGGTTTTCTATAATCGGCAGCGATCCTGCCCGTCAGGTGCATGTTCAGGATCAAGAAGCGGTTACACTCGAGCCTAGACTATTTGAGTCCAGCCGAGTTCGAGATGAGCCGAGCGGTTTGAGACTGCCCAAGTCCACAAAACACGGGCAACCCCAGACTGAGCGCTCATGGCAAGCGGTACAGCGTGAATCGGTATGTATTCACCGTGTTGCTGCGAATGACGAGGGAATGCCCGACCGAAAAAATCACCTCCCCCTTCGCCACTGCTGGATTCAAGAGATATAAGGCCAAGCGTTTACCAGAGCGGCTCGCCAGCACCTCGAGCGTGGCGTCATTGTCGAGTGCGTACAATTTTCCTTCGATTTGTGCCGACCAGCGGACTTCGGAAACCGCACGTAGTTTAGCGAGTCCGGCACTTTCACCAAATATTGACGCACGCTGTGCCGCCGTCAACGGAAGCTTCAACGGCGTGACCATCGCAGGTGTTCGCCGTGAAATCTGCGCGATGTATTCGCCGCAAGAATCGAAGCTTTTTAACCACACGAATGCCGCGCTCGCCGCGAGGAACTCTGGCAGATCGAGATTGAGCTTGACGCCTTGGTCTGCTTGGCAGCCCGAGCGCGGGCCGACGCTCATTGCACCAAGGGAGGTTTTTAATGGCGGTGGGCGTATGGAATTGATGAGCCACGCGCGTGCGTCGTAAATAGCAATTTCAACTCGGTAGCGCTCCACCGAGGCATCGGTCAAACCCGTCGCTTCGTTTTGTTGCACTTCAATAAACTCCGTGCCGTCGTTCGTACGATGCGTTAGCGTCACTGCCACATCAATACCGTTCCCGAGGCTCGAGGGCGGCTTCGTCGTCCAACCGCCGGGCTGTGTGAACTCGATCACTCTTCCAGTTGTTAGGTCAATGGCTTCGCTCGGCTGCACATGGACGAACGAGAGGAAGTTTGAGCGGTAAATCCAGTAGCGATTCGCCACAACCGAGAGCGCTGCCGGAATTAACCCTTGGTGCGTCCAAAGACGCGCCCCGCTGCGCGACTCGAAGGCTTCGCTGCGCGTCTTTGAACTGGCGATCACGCTCGAGCCGACGCTGTAGAGGGCATCCGCTTGCGAGATCGTGCGGGTTGACTAGAGCGCTTTACCGCTCGACAAATCAAACCCTTCGAGCGTGCCGCTCGCTTGGAGCGCGAAGACTGTAGTCGTGCTCACAGCGAAGCGGCTCGGGGCAGATTTTTTCCATAAAACCTGCCGTTTAGTGCTATCAAAAGCGTAAAGCGTGCCGTCCCGATGGTAGACAACGCGGTCGTTTGTGACCACAAGGTCGTTCGCTTGGCGCGTTTCGATACTGAGAACCGATTGCAATGGGATAGGGCTTAGTGCAGCGCTTGAGGCCACGGCGATCACGACAGATGCGCCGATCAAAGCGAGCTGTGTCCTGTTTCCCATTCAATTTCCATCCCTTCGTTCGATTCATAGGGCACGAAAAATAGTCTCGTCAGTCTCGTCACGATCCCTTTCGCGCTTCCGGGGCGGCCGACCCTCTAATCGCTTACCTGACCCTTCAGGGTTGGACTGACAAACTTGTACCGATTGAAGACAGATTCCGCGATAAGAAAATCGCATGAATTTTAGTTGTGCAATACGTTAAACTCGAGATACATAGCGCTCGGGAAGGCTCGAGTCACAACGAAGCTTGTGAGACGAATGTAGTTTGACTTTTATTTCTTATCACGCGTTTTTTCTGAGACCAGCATGAACATAATGAGTACTGAGTCATGAATCTGTGATATGCGGCGAGCTGTTAATTTTTGGTTGAGCGTCGAACACGAATTCGTCGAGTGTGAGATGTGTTACTACTGAGTTTGGTAACTTCAGAGTAAGCATTCGACCCAGTTTGGTGCGTCTATAATGGAAGCGTAAGTGAACCGAATCATGCCGTTATCAGTAACGTTGCTTTTTGCTGGAAGGGAAGTGGCAACCCTCACCAGTCAAGAGGATTGAACGTCCTGCCCCAATCAATTTCGTCTGGATCTAAGGTCACGTTGTCCTTGACGTAATCCACCGCTTTACCACCCGCATTCCAAGCCGCCGCCCCCGCATTCACAGCCTGACCACCCACCCAAGAAGCCCCGTCTTTCACCGCTCCTGCTCCATCAGACAACTTCCCACCCGCCCAGTTAACACCAGATTCCCCAGCGTTGTACCAGCTTTTTGCAATCGCTGCCTCTGCTCCCGCGACATCGCCCATCCAATCGGGCAGATACTCACTGACCGCTTCTTGAACATCGCGCCCGGTATCGGCGGCTTCCTCTGAACCGGTGCGGTTTTCACCGATCTTATTCTTCCCGAACGAACCGTGCTCCTTGCCGTAGGAGTCGCTCCAACCGACGAGCTTCTCACCGATCTTCGCGCCGATCTCACCGGGTTTGCCAATCGCTTTGAGGATCATCCCCGGGCCGCCGGGGATCATGTCCCCAAGGGAACCAATCGCACCAAAACCGCTTTGCAGGGTTTCCTGTGCGCCGCCCGTAGCGACCTCGAGATCGTCGCTTCGCATCTTGTCAATGCCGTCCACGAGACCAACACCACTGGAGAGTAACCCCAGTGCCCCGGATGTCTTCCCGCCTGTCAGTGCGCTCGCCGTGTCTAGCACGCCGCGTCCGGTTTTCACGCCGCCCTCGCGCCACTCGCCGTTGATGAGTTGCTGAATCCCGAGCGCACTGTTCGTCAGACCTCCGAGCGCACCGAAAGTCTTTCCCAAACCGCCCATCATGGATTCCTCGCCCGTCGCTGCCTCGAGCGCGGTGCTGCCGAACCTCGAGACCGTGCTTAAGCCGGGGGCTTGCGATCCAAAGAACTTCGTCATGCCAGATGCGCCGTGGAGCATGTCCCCGAATTCCAAGCCGCCCTTGGCGTACTCGATTCCCTTCGCGGCCACCTCCCCGCCCTCGTCTTTTTTCTCTTTTTCCTCGCCGTGAACCCCTGCCATCTGCGGAGGCATCCACCACGGCGAAAAAGTCGAGATCGCAGCGCTCGGCGCGGCGCTGATCGGAACGGGCGCTCCAGTCAGCGCACCGTGCGCGAAGGCGTTAGCTTCGGTTTCAGCCTCGTCCGATTCGCGGCTAACCGACTCAAGGGCATGATTTCCGAACTGACGGTGCTGCGCCGTGTGCGCGAGTTCGTGCATCAGAATGAAACGACCCTCGGGCGTGCCCGGTTGAAATTCGTTGCTGTTGAACACAATATCTTGCCCGACGGTGAAGGCTCTGGCGTTGACGCTTTGCGCGACCCGCGCCGATTCGGCATCGGCGTGAACGCGAACATCTCCAAAGTTGTGCTGAAAGCGCGTTTCGCTGAACACCATCCGCTCGAGCGGCTGCCCATCGTGCGCTCCCACGAACTCGAGGGCGTGCGCTTCAGGGGTTTGGCTGAGGGCTGACAAGCGTTGCTCACGAGGCTGCTGTTGTCGTATTCGTTGGTGTTTCATCGCTGCTCCTCCGAGCCTCAAAATCTAAATCTCTGCCATCCCGAGCGTCAGAAATTCAGTTACCGCTCGTCAGCAGCACGCCGCCCTCGCCGCCGATCCAGACGTGCGTCGCGTCCAGCGCGTAGACCGCGTGCAAACGGGCGTTCGGCGCGAATGCGCGGATGGTGGAAGTCGCATCTTTCCAGCTCAATCCGCCGTCGGTGCTGACGAGCATCAGCGCGTCGCCCGTGCCGCTCCAACCGACCAGCCAGCCGCTCACACCGTCCGGCGCGAAGCTCAGGCTTCTGAACTTGGTGTCCTCGCGTAAATTTGGTAGCTTCGCTTTCGTCCAAGTGGAGTTGACGCCTTTTTGCGCGTCGCCGCTCGAGTACACAGCCGCCGAATCGGCAGCAAAATCCAGTCCGCCGTAGGCAAAGCACTTATTGGCGTTCAGGCACGTCACCCCGAGCGGCCCGACGCTGTTCTCGAGACCCTTGAATTCCACGTGATAGAAACGCTTCCCGCCGTCGGTGGAGATGCAGACGCCGGGCGAATCCGTGCCGCGCTGGTTGCGTGCGCCCGAAGGGTAGAGGATCACCGTTAAGTCCGGCGCGACGTAACCGGGCTGCGTCAGGTGCGGTGAGATGCTGACGCTGGGGTCGGAATCGCAGAGTTTCGGGTCGGCGCGTTTCAGCGCCTCGAAGTTGCTCGGTACGGACGGCGAGACCGGCGACCACAGCGGCGACCAGAGTGCGCCCGCGCCCGGCGCGTCGCTCGAGTCGTAGATTTGCCGGGAGTTGAACTGCACCCAGCGGTCGTCCTTCGTGCCGATGCCCATCTGCTGATTCAGTCCAAAGGTTGCGCCAGCCCCTAACGTACCGATTTTGACCGCGCTCCATGAAGAGGCTTTGGTGATATCGCCAGTGGCGCTGATGAACGCCGCGCCCGCGCTGTCCACGTGAGCGATCAGCCGATTTCCGACCTTCGACAGACCGGTGAAATTGATTGTCCCCAATGTGCCCAGCGCTTCGGCCAGTTGGCTTTCTCCGGTCAGCAAGGTGCTGGTGATCTTCTGTCCGTCCGTGGCGTAAAGATGTCCGGCTCCGCCGAAAACGCTCGTGGCGATCACGCAAGCTTTGGCGCTCGAGCAGTACATTCCCGTCACGCGGTCGTCAGATGCGGGTAACTTCACGACCCGGAAACCGGGTGCGTTTTGCGAGTGCGCGACGGCGAACACGAGCAATCCAGTTCCAAGAGCGGCGATCAGCAGCGGTTTCTTCATATGACTCCTGTGAAGCTTGGTCGTTTCGGTGATGAGTGGGGATGGTGTGGCTCGAGCGGCGGGGCATCCTGTGGGCTGACCATTGATTGCGGTCGCTCGAGCTGCTACGTGCAAATGGTGACTAACTCGAGATACTCGGATTCGTAACGTGCCGCGATCTATGACGGTGTTGTGCTGTTCTCGCTAAAAAGAAACCCTCAGCGTTTCGCTCGCACGGTGCTCTCAATCACCGCCAGTCGCGCCTCGAGTCTGGCGAGGGTCAGCTTCAATGCGGTGTTTTCCGTCTCGAGCTTCGCGTTCAAACCCTTAATCGCGGCGAAGGCGACGCCTTTGGCATCCGTGTTGTTGATCGTCGTGTCACTGTCACCCAATTCAAAGGCCGCATGAAAATCTTGGGCGGTGGGGCCTAATTGTCGAACGCGGCTGCCCTTCATGCTCCACGTCGTGACCGGCATCTTGACGAGGGCCTCGAGCACTTGGCTGTAATCCACCGGGCGGAAGTTCTGTTTGAGGTTGCGGTCAGAGGAACACTGCCAGTCGGTGGCTCCGGCTTTCAAAAAGCACTTCGCGCTGCCCGCTTGGAAGAGCGCGGCGTAGCCGCTAACGCTGGTTCCCATAATCCCAGTCCCCGAATCGTTGCTGCCTCCAAAAACTCCAGTGCCGAATCTGGAGTAGCCATAGACGCCAGTCGCATCGAGGCTGTAGCCTTCGACGCCTGCGGCTACGGGGACTGACAGCTCGACCGAGCCGTTTTGACCGTAAACGCCTGCGCCGCTGGAGGCGTTCGTGACATTCAAAACCTTGGCTGCGCTGGCCGGGAAAGATAAGCGCAGGGGCAGGGCAATTTTGCTCCCGGTGATTCCGCCATCCGTGACAGAGAACGTCGTGCCAGACAAGGAGAGGCTCGAGCCATCGGCCGTGTACGTACTGCCCGCGCTGCCCATCAGATCATCCGCCCAGACCAGATTGCCGCCCGAGAACTTCAAGACCTTGTCGTCTGATGCGTCTTTGGCTGAGAGCTTGCCCGCATCCACGCTACCAGCCGCGAGCTGTGCGCCACTGATGCCGCCCGCAGCTTGAAGCGCTTCAACACTGGCTTTTAAACTGGAAAAATTCGCGTTGACTTCACTAGATTTGATCGGTGTATTCGGAGTAAAAACAGTCAGGTTCACGGCCGCGAGCGCGGACAGACCGGACGCGACGACGACTGCGCCCAACGCAATGTTTCTGAGATCTCGAGCCTTATTCATGGGTTCCTCTTCCAGAGATGAGCATGGTCATCAGTTCCAGTTGGCGGTCTCAAAATTCGCGGTGTCCCAGAGACTGCTTTGAGTTGGCGGCGGCGTGTCGTTGCAGGCGATCAGCCAATAACCGAGTGCCAGCAGCAGCACAATCAAGCGGGTTCGCATGGATTCTCCGTTCTAAGGCTCGACTTCAGATGATTGGGTTAGCTGCCGCTTAGAGAGTTTTCAGAAACGCGACCAGATCACTGTTTTCTTGGTCGCCGAGTTTGATCGCCAAGCGCGAGTTGTAAAGCTTCACATAACGCGCCGTGCGGCCACCGGGCTGCTAGGCGCGCACCGCGACCACTTCTAAATACTCGGAGTCGTAGCGCGTCGCGCCGTCTGTGGCGGTGTTGTGCCCCGTCCACAGCGCCTCGAGATCGCCGTGAAGCGCGGTCTGCCCGGCGTCGTCCAGTGCAGCAAAGGCGCGGTTCGTCGGGCCGTAGAAACTGCGAAAGAAATCCACGACCTGGGACGGACCAAACGCGTAAGCGAACGGGTACTGCTGTTTCGTCAGGTGCAGTTCTGCGATATTGCTGCTGTGCAACCGCTCGCGCACGGCTTCTTCTTTGCCCCACAGCAGCGGCGATGGCATCAGCGGCGATGGTGGCACGTGCTTACCGATGACCTTGAACATCTGCCCGATAAAGCTTTCCGGCGTCCAGTTGCCCATGACAATTTGACCACCCTTGCGGCAGACTCGGGTCAGT
>JANYHH010000040.1 GCA_025359505.1 Deinococcales bacterium | reverse complement strand
AGGTCGAAGTGGGCTTGCAGGGCGTCTCGCACGGGTTTATGATTCATGTGGCTACTTTCTCCTTGGTCGGACGGAGTAGCCGCTATTGTCTCAGATTGCGTGGGGAACGTGCAAACTTGAGAAGTGTCCAGTAGTTAGACTTGGCCCACCATGTAACGTCGATTCCCGGGACGATGCCAGATTTGGTCATCGAAATCGGTCCGAAGGCACTCGAGCCATCGGATCCTGACATTTGATAATAGCCGACGTAAGTCTGATTCTCTGGTGCGACCTGGTGCAGCACCGCCACTTGCGTGGTTCCGTTGCAGGCGTAGCTGCGGGTCAAGGTTTGCTTGTCGGGTGAGAGCGTCCAACGATCTCCGGGACCATTGGTGCAGGTTTCTCCGACGACTTTGCCGTTGATGTCTAAATCGAAACTGGAATTGCCACTGGAATTCAAGCTCGCCGCCGCGTTATTGACGCTGATCGTGCCCGCCGGTACGAGATTGCGAGGCTGATTGTACCAATCCTGTGCTGTGTACACAGTATTTTGAGCATTCGGCACTGGTGAAACGGGCGGGGTTTGGCTGCAAGCAGCCGCGACCACGAAGACGCTTGCGGCGGTCACGAGACGAGCTAAGGCGCGAGCATTCATTAAATTATCCTCCAACGGGCTGAAGATCAGCCAGTCCCCGCTTGCGTTGACCGTCTCGAGCGATCTCGAGGTTGGGCTTAAACGTGGATTGCGTTACTCATGAACTTGTCGTGTCAACGGCGTTGACACCTTCTGCGCTCGAGGAACCCCTCCCTGTTGAATCTCGAGGATGAACGAAGTGCCGACGAGCTGGGGATTGGCTCGTTCGGATGGCGCAAAGACTCCAAGAGACACTCAGATCACTGCGAGAACCTGAATCATGCCGATGAATGCGTCTATGTGCTAGGAGTTACGATAGACGGTTCCAAGCGGCTTTGTCTGTCCCACGAATATGGGACAGCGCTTACAGCCAGCCGAGTTCTGTAGCGCAGCTCACCGCTTGCGCCCGCGTTCGCACCTCGAGCTTGATGAACAGCCGTTTCAGGTGAGTTTCAATGGTGCTGGGCGAGACCGTGAGAGACTGAGCAATCTGCTTGTTCGTCTGTCCTTGCGCCAGTAAGGTCAGGATTTCTGTCTCTCGAGGGCTGAGGCCAGTCCTTGATTCAGCTTCGGTCGGACTTGCGGTTGCTTGCGGCAAATCTGCATCCTGTGAATTGGCGAACTCCAAAACCCTGTCAGCCATGCTCAAGCTGTCCTGCTCGAGCCACTCGAGTAGCTGCTCGGCACTGACACTCCGGGCTGCGATGTCAAAACCCAGCGCAATCAGGTGGTGCTCGAGGCGTTCGCGTTGCTGGGTGCGGGTGTGTTTGATGTACGCTCCCGTGGCGGCGGCAATCGTTGGGTCGGCGGCTGCGAAGCAGGCTTTCGCGTATCCGAGCCACTTCGCGCTCTCGGTGTGAAAGCCTGAGCGCAGCAGAACGTCTGATAAGGTCAGCGCCGCTAGATTGAGAAACACTGAACTTTCCTTAGCCAAAGCCTCACGAAAGCTCTGAACCGCTTGCGTCCAAGCGTCGTGGAGCAGATTCTGCTCAAGTGAGCAATGCGCTTTGACTGCGCGGGCCCGCCAAAGCCAGTCAGGTCGGCTCGAGATTGGATTTTGTTCTATGGTGACGTTTGCGTGGGCTAGGGCTGATTTAATGTTGCCAAACGCGAGATTCAGCTCGCCGAGTAGTAAGTGATTACCGCCGATCATTTTCTTAAAACCGATTTTGTCGGTGACTTCAAGAGCTTCTTCGATGAGCGTCAGACAGCTTTTATCTTGGTGAATTGTGAAACGTAGCAAACCGACGTTTTGTAAACCATTTACCAAGGCAAGAGTAGTTTTAATCATTTTTGATGCGTTCAAAGCTTTCTCGAAGTAGAATAAAGAGCATGGAAAATCCCCTAAAATATAGTGATGATGCGCTAACAGAGTATAACCGTTAGCTTTTTGCAGTTTTGCTTCGGGATGCGGATTTAAATTTAGTTTTTTGAGTATTTCAAGTTGCTCAAATATTAATTTCTTTGATAGTGAACCGGACTTTATTGTAATAAATGCATAATAGAAAAATACTTTTGCTAATAAAAGAACATTTTCAAGAAGTGATGCTTCTTCTTTTAATGATTCTAGGACAGTGAGATTCGCGGAAACGTCATCAAGATATATGATGCTGATTAGTATAATTTTTAATTCAATACGCTCTTTTATCCAATCTATCGGTAGAAGTGATATCAGACGTTCAATGAGCTGACTGCCCTGATGATGTTGATTGCTTTGTTTTTCATGGTTGTGATTGACTCGTCTGTCGTACTCATTCAAGAGGCGCACGAGATTGAAAGCAGCGTTGAGCAATAATGTTTTCTCAGTCTCTATGATCCAGATCAAAGCCGATTCGTACTGCGCGTAAGCCCAGTCCAGTTCGGTCAAACTCCACTCAAAAGTTGTTTCGTACAGTGTGCCGTAAACCGCCTCGGCTTTGCTCCCGTAGTGAGCCGCGTGACGGTCTCGCGTCTGGGCAGTCTCACCCATCAACTCGAGCTTCCCGAGCGCGTACACCCGCACCGTTTCAAGCAACCGAAAGCACAGCGTTTCCCCGGGCAACGCGACGAGCAAATGGTGTTCCGCCAGACGACTGAGCGCCCCGAGCGTCGCCACACCGAATTCACCCGCCACGGCTGCGGCCGCATCGGCATCGAACGCACCCTCGAACACGCTCAGTCTTCGCAACAAGGCGCACTCGTAACCCTCGAGCAAATCCCAGCTCCAAGTCAGCAGACGTTCCAAACTGCTGTGACGCTCGGGGCGTCCTGGAAGGCTCAAATTACCATCCTGCTCGAGCAAAGCCAGCAGTCCTGCGGGGCTGTACAGCCCACCGCGAGCGGCCGCCAACTCCAGCGCCAGCGGCAATCCATCCAGCCGCTGGCACAACCGCACCAGCACGGGTTCGTTACCCTCGGTGAGTTCCAAGTCGGGATTGACCGCTTTGCTCCGCTCGAGGAACAGCTCGACCGCCGAACCAACGCGACCGTCTTTCGCTACGCACGGGAGGGGTTGTAACGGAAAGCGGCGCTCGCCGCGAATCCCCAGAACTGTGCGGCTGGTGACCAGCAGATGCAAGTTGGGGAAACGCTCCAATAGCGTCGTGATTGGCGCTCCCGCCCCCGCGATTTGCTCGAGGTTATCCAAAATTAGTAAAAAAGCTTTATTCCCGAGGATTTGCTCGAGCGATTGACTTTCCGAGAACCCTGACGCTCGAGCGTTCAACACCCGAACCACTTCGACTGGGATCTGCGCGGCTTCGCGCTGAGCGCTGAGGTCAATCAGCACCACACCGTCTCTGAAACCGCTCGCGAGTCGCTGTGCGAGCGCGAGCGCGAAACGGGTTTTGCCGCTGCCGCCGGGCCCGCTCACAGTCAGCAGACGCTCGAAACCGTTTTGAAAGTGGCGCTCGGCCCGCTCCAAGTCAGCTTCGCGCCCAATCAGACGATCCAGCGAAGTTGGTAGCTCTGTGAACGCAACGGATCGCACAACTGAGCCTGACATCGCATTACCTTAACGATTGTCTGATGAGTTTTCGTCATGCGACCTGACCCAGACCTCGCAGCGGGTCGCGCATCCGCTTGATGTGAAAGCGAGCTGTGCCGAGCTGAGGTCACGGGCACGGCGCGGAGAACTGACTACCGCGTCGCCGCAGTTCCCTCGAGCCGCAATTGCACGCGCAGTTCCTCGAGTACAGTGCGCTCGGCGTCGCTGACTTGCACGCCGCCCAGTCCAAGGAAGCCACCCTCGAGCGCCGCTTGAGCCGTGCGCTCCGCGACGCTCATCATCAGCTTCTTGTACTCGAGCGCGTCGTCGGCAGCCACCCTTGAGTCGACCAGAAACGCGGCTTGGCGCACGCGGTTCAGTAAAGTCTCGC
Source organism: Deinococcales bacterium (assembly GCA_025359505.1). Classification (GTDB taxonomy): domain Bacteria; phylum Deinococcota; class Deinococci; order Deinococcales; family JAAFIG01; genus JANYHH01. Next base: position 52,309 of record JANYHH010000040.1, on the reverse strand, counting down.
GGGCATCCTCGAGCGATTTGAAGGCTTCACGCGGCGCGGCGCTTGGCGCTTGCGTCGGGTGGAGCAACGAGACGCCAGCCCAAGCTCGCGCAGGATCAGCGCGATGGCTTGGGTTTCGGCCAGCAAACCCGTCAGTCCAGACGGCGAGCTGGCCATCACCAATGTTCCCGCGCTGGCGGGCCCGGCGCGGATCGTTTGCCACTCGTCTTGCGAGAATTTACTTTCAAAGGGTTCAGTCATGACTTGATTTTCCGACGCTGGCCTGTGCAGCTCCTGAGTGCGCTGACACTACTCTTGAATGTCGCGGGTCGTGAAGCTCCAGATCAGCAGTCCAACGAACAGCGCCGCGTAAACCGCAGCCACCCCACCTGAGAACGCGATTTTGTCCCACTCGAGCGCAGGAAACGCCGACAAGCTACCGCCGCCGCTCGGCAGACTCCCGCCGAAAGTGTCGCGCAGCGCTTGCCCGACGAGTCTCGAGCCGGGCGTGATGTTCGGTGTGAAAAAGAAACGCTGCAAGGTTTCGATCACGTCCTGAATCCGTCCCTGCTGGAGGGGCGCGTTCAGCGGCGTCACGCGGTTGACTTGCGACAAGCCGACCACCGCCAGAATGATCCCTTCCAAGATGCTCGGGCCCAGCACGACCAGCACGCCACCAAGCAGTGGCGAGACCAGCAACCAACCCAGCAGGAACGCCAGCGCCAGCGGAGCGGCGAACGACAGCCACTGCACCGCGAAGATCCCCGCGATGTTGCCCCAGTCGCCAGCCGCGCTCGAGGAAAAGCCGAGCATTAAGCCGATCAGTCCGAACAAAATCGCGCCGAGCACGCCAGCGATCATGATGAACAGCGCGATCAACATGCCCGATAGAAACTTGGCGGTCAATACCTTGATGCGGTCGGGATTGGCGACCAGAATCGTTTTCCACATTTTATACGAGCGGTCTTCGCCCATTAAAAAGCTGCCGACCAGCGCAGCCATAATCAGCAGCATCGTCGGCACGATCCCGCCGAGGAAGTTGCGCGTCAAACTGTACGGCGACGCAACTTCCTGAATGGCTCTGGCAACGACATCGCCCTGATCCAGCACCGTGCCACCGGCGCGGCTCTGCACGAAACCCGCGATAATCAGTTGCACCAGCGGCACGACCAGCGCGACAATGATCGTCAAAATCCAGAAGCGCTTTTTCTTGGAGGCTTTCATCAATTCGGCTTGTATCATCTCGAGCATTATGGGTTCTCCGAAAAAACTGGCTTGAATTCGCTTCTCTGTATGCTGACGGTGACGATCTCGAGCCGAGCACGGATCTCGAGCTGACTCATGCGACGCCGCCCGCATTGCCTTGATCGCCGATCACTTGCAAGTACAACTGCTCCAAGTCGCCAGCGTGCGCTTCGCTGCCTTCGCGGGCGAGTTGCGTGAACGGCACGCCGCTTTGCACCAGCAGCGGCGCGAGACGATACGCGCCACTGCGCGGCAGGCGCAAGCTCACGCCCTCGGGCACGGCCGTCACCGCACTGATCCACGCCTCGCGGCTCAAAACCTCGAGCGCTCGAGTGGCTTCGCCAGTCTCTAAACGGTACGTCACATCGGCGTCGCCGACGGCTTTGGTCACATTGCCCAGCGCCCCGTCGCGCAGTAGCTTGCCTTTGTTGATAATCAGGATGCGCGGCGCGAATTTTTCGACCTCGCTGAGGATGTGACTGCTGACCAGTGTGGTGATGCCCTGATCGCCAAAGTGTTTCACGACCTCGCGCAGTTCCGCGATGCCCTCCGGGTCAAGGCCGTTTGCGGGTTCGTCCAAGAGCAGCAGTTTCGGCGTCGGCAACAGCGCCCTCGCCAGTCCCAAGCGCTGCCGCATGCCTTGGGAGTATTTGAAGACATTATCGCCGGATCGTCCGACCAAGCCCGTCAGCTCGAGCACCTCGGTGATGCGTTTCTCCCCGATGCCGCCGTGCATCTTCGCGGCGTAGCGCAGGTTGTCCTTGCCGCTCAGGTACGGGTAGAAGCTCGGCTCTTCGATCATCGCGCCCATCTCGCGCAAACTGTTGCCCGGCACTTTTTGCCCCAGCACCGTCACCGCGCCGCTCGAGGGGCTAATCAGTCCCGCGATCATCCGCATCGTCGTGGTTTTGCCCGCGCCGTTGGGCCCCAGAAAGCCGACGACCTCGCCCGCCTCCAATTTGAACGACACGCCATCGACCGCGCTGCGCGAACCATACTTTTTGGACAGGTTACTGACCTCGAGAACACTCATATGCAAGCAGTGTACGCGACAGGATGAAGAGAAGTTCCGCGTGGCTCGAGATCACGGAGCGTAATGCAGGGTGCGAGTCTCGAGAATTTGACGAATCAGCGCAGAGCTGTTGTGGACGAACATAAAGTCTGGTTCTATAAAAAACCGTGTCTGGCCCGAGCTTTTGCGTCTCACTCGTAGGGGCGATCCTTGTGATCGCCAGTGCAGTAGTCAGGCGACGACCACATGACCGATCTGCCAGTCTGACTTTGCTTCACGATCATCGAGACGCACAGGATTGCCGTAGAGCACGTTCAATCGTGAATCTCGAGCGGTCAACCCACACTCGAGGCTCGAGCGCAAAAGGGCGCAGCATCGCGGCTGCGCCCTCGAGTCTGCCGCATTTACTCTGTGATCGCGGAGACGATCTCCTCGAGCGTCGTCGAGCCTTGCAAGGCTTTTTCGATGCCGTCTTCCATCAGGCTTCGCATGCCAGATTTTTCCCGCGCCACGGCTTTCACCTCGGTGCTGGTCTTGCCTTCGATGATCGCTTTGCGGACATGCTCGTCCACGACCATCAATTCGTGGATCGCCATCCGTCCTTTGTAGCCGCTGTTGCTGCACTTGTCGCAACCCGCGCCTTTGACGATTTTTGCACCTTTGATGCGGTCTTCGGTGATGCCGAGGCGACGCAGCACGTCGGGATCGGCGGGCAACTCAATCTTGCAGTTCTTGCAGACTTTACGCACCAAACGCTGCGCCAGCACGCCGACCAGCGAGGCGGAAATATTGAACAGCTCGACCTGCATCTCCTCGAGCCGCGTGACCGCGCCGGCCGCGTCATTGGTGTGCAGCGTGCCGATCACGAGGTGTCCCGTCAGCGCGGCTTCGACCGCGATTTTGGCGGTTTCGGTGTCACGAATCTCACCGACCATGATGATGTCGGGGTCTTGACGCAGGAAGGATTTGAGCGCTTTGGCGAAGGTCATGCCAGCGGCGTTGTTGACTTGCGATTGGTTCAACCCCGGAATCTCGTACTCGATCGGGTCTTCGATGGTCGTGACGTTGATGTCCGGGCGGGCGATGCGCTTCAAAGTAGAAAACGTCGTGTAGGACTTACCAGAGCCGGTCGGGCCAGTGATAAGGAAAATGCCGTAGGGCGTTTCGATCAAGTCCTTGTACCGCGCCATGTTGTAGTCCGAAAAGCCCAGATCCTCGATCTCGGGGATGTTGCTGGCTTTTTGCAGGATACGCATGACGATTTTCTCGCCGTATTTGACGGGCAGTGTCGACAGACGCAAGTCAGCCGCCAAACCTTTGGAGCGAAACTGGATGCGTCCGTCTTGCGGCACGCGGCGCTCGGCGATGTCTAAGCTGCCCATGATTTTGATGCGGGCAGCCAAGCTCTGCGCTGAAGCCTTGGGCAGCACGCTGAACTCGCGCAAGCTGCCGTCCACGCGAATCCGCACGCGGACATTTGCCTCGCTCGGTTCGATGTGAATGTCGGACGCCTCGGCTAGAATTCCCTCGCGGATGATGTGATCGACTGTGCGGACGACCGCGTTGTCATCCAAACCAGAGTCCTGCTGTTCCTCTTTGTCGCTGCGCCCGAGGGCGGACAGCTCGCGGTTGAGTTCATCCGACGACGCGCCGCCAGAGGAGTACGAGCGGTCGATCAGTTTTTGGATATCGGCTTCGGTGGCGACCGCCGGGATGATGTCGCGCCCGGTCATCAGCTTCAAATCGTCAAGCGCGAAGACGTTGCGCGGGTCTTTCATCAGCACGATCAGGCTCGTGCCCTGCATCTTGAACGGAAACAACGTGTAGCGCCGCGCCTGATTCTCCGGCACGAGCGAGATCACCCCCGGATCGGGCGTGACCTGCGTTGGGTCGATGAACTCGTACCCCAGTTGCAGCGCCAGCGATTTAGCCAGTTGCTCCGGCGAGAGTTTGCCGGATTGCACCAGCGTATCCTCGAGCCGCCCGCCGCCGCTGCGTTGCTTGGCGAGTGCGCGTTCAACCTCGTCGGGGTTGACGAACCCCAGTTCAACCAGCACCTCGCCGAGCGGTTTGGATTTGCCGCTCTTGCGCTGCTCTTTGAGGGCTTCGGCCAGTTGCTCGCGGTTGACCTTGCCTTGCTGCACCAATGTCTCGCCCAAGCGCCCCTTTTGGGTGTAGGACTTCTCGATCAGTATTTCAATGTCGGTCGGCGCGGCCATCGCCATTTTCACGGGGCGCGTGAACAGCGCCTGAATGTCAGGCAGGCGCTTCGGGTCGGAGCTGGCCACGGTGATCGTGTTGCCCTCCAAAGCAATCGGCACAGCCATGAATTTCATCGCGTCGGAGCGCAGCATCAAGGAGCTAACCTCCTCGAGAATCACGCGGCCCGCGATGTCCGGGATGAACGGCAGTTGCGCCTGCTCCGCGAGCGCGGCGTACAAATTGCTCTCCGAGAGATGCCCCAGATTGACCAGAATCTTCCCCAGCGGCTCACCGCCCTGCAACTGGAGCTGCACCGCTTCCTCGAGCTGCGCCTCGTTGATGAATTGCTTTCTGAGTAGTTTATTGCCCAGACGCTCCTCTTCGGGACTGATGAGCTTGGTTAAATCTGGAATCTCGAGACCGAGTTCTGGGTAGTAATTGGCAATCGCCCATTTCATGTGGTCGCGCAGCGCTTGGTACGGCTCGACAGTGAAGCCCGTGGCGTCCTCGATGGTTTCCACCGCGACGGTGTTGAGCGGGTCGACGAAAGCTGTGCGAAGGCGGTTGTTTTCTAAGGCGAACGGAAAGGCCTGATACTCGAGGGCTTGATTGCCGTCGATCAGCGCCGTGACCTCGGGCGGTGGTTTCAGCGCCGTCAAGTTGACCAGCGGGTAGGACAACTCGTCCTCGATGGCCCTTGCGATGCGGCGCTCACTGACGATGCTGGCATCGATCAAGATGTCGGCCAGCCGCCCGCCGATCTCGGAGTGTTTTTCCAGCGCCTTGTTGAGATCAGTGTCGGTCACGTAACCGAGTTGTAGCAGAATCGCGCCTAAGCGCCGATCACCTATGGACAGTACGGGCATGACAGTCTCCTCGTTTCCTCAAGAACTCGCGTTAATTTGCATTATGCGCTGAATCGGCGCAGGGATGTGTTCACAAGAGCCTTCGCGGCCAGTTGCGCGTTTGGATGTTGGTTTTCGTTACACTGACCGCCGATGCCTGTCACCCTAAACTCTGTACAAGCCGCGCAAATCACGCTGGCTGATTTCATCACGCGCACACCGATGCTGCACGATGAATCCCTGAGCGCAGCGCTCGGCGCTGAGGTTCACTTCAAAGCCGAGTGCTTGCAACGCGGTGGGTCGTTCAAGATTCGCGGCGCGACCAACAAAATCGCTTCTTTAACGCCATCAGAACGCGCAAGAGGCGTGATCGCGCCGAGCGCAGGCAACCACGCGCAGGGCGTGGCGCTGGCGGCGACCTCACTGGGCATCAGCAGCGTCATCGTCATGCCGAAATTCGCACCGCTGACCAAAGTCGAAGCGACCCGCGCTTACGGCGCGACGGTGATGCTCGAGGGGCTGAGCTTCGACGACGCGGCCGCGCACGCACGCGAGTTGGCGGCGCAGCACGGTTACACCTACGTTCACGCTTTCGACGACGAAGCCGTCATCAGTGGGCAGGGCACGATTGGTTTGGAAATCCTCGAGCAGCTTCCCACCGTCACGACCGTGATCGTGCCGATCGGCGGCGGCGGGTTGATCGCGGGCATTGCGATCGCGCTGAACGCCTTAAAGCCAGACGTGCGCGTGATCGGCGTGCAAGCCGAGGGGTGTGCCCCGGTCAGAGCCTCGCTCGAGGCTGGCGTGATTGTCACCGCCCCCGCCTCGCAAACGATTGCCGATGGCATCGCCGTCAAACGCCCCGGCGAGCTGACCTTGCCGATCATCAAAGCCTTGGTCAGTGAGGTCGTTGAAGTCAGTGACGACGAGATCGCACGAGCCATCGTCCACTGTGCCCAACGTGCCAAGCTCGTCGTTGAGGGCGCGGGCGCGGCTGGGCTGGCGGCGCTGCTGTCCGGCAAAGTCACCCTACAACCGGGGGAGACCGCCTGCGTGCTGTTGTGCGGCGGCAACATCGACGGCAATCTACTCAGCCGCGTGATCGAGCAGGTGATGGTCAGGCAGGGGCGCTACACCTTGCTGAAAGTCGCGCTGGTCGACCGCCCCGGCAGCCTCGCGCAATTGGTAGCGAAACTCGCCGAGAGCGGCGCGAACGTGATCGACCTGTTTCACCGCCGCGCCATGTGGTTAGCACCTTTGGGTAAAGTCGGCGTGGAACTGGTCTTAGAGGTGCGCGACGCGGAGCACGGCGAAGCGGTCAGGGCGCACCTCGAGTCGCACGGCTATCACGTGATGCGCGAGGCGCAAGGCGATTGGCTCGAGTGAGGGCGTAGCGTAGGGATCTCGTACAACTGAACAGCTCATCTAGCGGAGCATCACCATGTCGTCGCTCGAGGGTTGCATGGGCGAACACAACGGTCATTGACTCCGACTTAATCTAGAACCCGTGCTGTACAGCATCTGTACGAATCTCGAGCGTCGCACAACCCTCTCCCCCAGCCCCTCTCCCGAACAGTGTTGATTTGCACGCATGGGCGTGACGGGAGAGGGGAGCGAAACAAAACCAAGCAAGTCTTGCTCGAGGTTTTCCCTCTCCCACCTCGTGCCTTGCACGCATGGGCGTGACCGGGAGAGGGTCGCGACGCTTGCACGACCTTGCGCGGTTAAACTGTTGTGTCTCACGGCATCAGTGATGAAGTCGGAGTGTATGACCTTGTGTTCGCCCACCACTGTCGGCAGCCGACCCTGCACAGCCTCGAGACTCGCGCCTTTGCCATCGTCTTGCAAGCGAAAGCGCATAGCCTCCCCTCGAGATTCACCGCTCGAGCCAGCATCAAAATCCGCGAGGCTCGAGCGGGTACACTGACGCCATGAGCGAGGTGAGCGTATGAACCCGCGTCACTGGGCGAGCTGGAAACCGTTCGGAATCGGCTTTCAACGCCCGAACAATTATTTGGAGTTGACGCGGGCACTCTGGGAGAACCGCGATGACTTGCCCCGCGCTTGGCGCATTCTCAACGAGGGCGTCTGCGACGGCTGCGCTCTGGGGACGAAGGGCTTGCAGGACTGGACGTTATCGGGCCCGCACCTGTGCAACATCCGCCTGCGGCTGCTGCGTCTGAACACGATGCCGCCGCTCGAGGTCAGCCAACTCAAAGAGGTCTCGAGCCTCGCAGCGACAACCAGCGCCGAACTGCGCGAACTCGGGCGCTTGCCGCACCCGATGCTCCGCAAACACGGTGAGGCTGGCTTCACCCAGATTTCGTGGGACGCCGCGCTCGAGCTGGTGACGGCAAAGATTGCTGGCTCGAGTCCCGAGCGGCTGGGTTTTTACCTGACCTCAAGGGGGATGCCGAACGAGGGCTATTACGGCGCTCAGAAAGCCGTGCGTGCGATGGGCAGCGCCAACATCGACAACGCCGCGAGGGTTTGTCACGCACCGAGTACCGTCGCTCTGAAAGCCACGATTGGCGTTGCCGCCAGCACGTGCAGCTACAGCGACTGGATCGCGTCGGACGTGATTGTCTTCATCGGCAGCAACGTCGCCAACAATCAGCCCGTCGCCACGAAGTACCTGCATCACGCCATTCAGCGCGGCGCAAAAGTCGTCAGCGTCAACACCTACATTGAGCCGGGCATGGAGCGCTACTGGATTCCGAGCATCCCTGAAAGTGCGGTCTTCGGTACACGCCTGACGGATCGCTTCTATCAAATCAATACCGGCGGAGATGCGGCGTTCCTATCGGGCGTCTTAAAACACATTCTGCACAATCACCTCGAAGACAGCGCCTTCATCGCGGCGCACACCTCGGGTCTCGAGGAGTTGCGGGCAATGCTCGAGATGACGAGCTGGGAAACGTTGGAAGCGCAAAGCGGCAGCACGCGGCTCGAGATGCAGCATCTGGGGCAAAGCTTGGGTGAAGCCAAATCCGCCGTGCTGGTCTGGAGCATGGGCGTGACGCAGCACGCGACGGGCGAGGACAACGTGCGAGCGATCGTCAACCTCGCACTTGCACGCGGCTTTGTTGGACGCGAGGGCTGCGGATTGATGCCGATTCGCGGTCACAGTGGCGTGCAAGGCGGCGCGGAGATGGGGGCGTACAGCACAGCGCTGCCCGGTGGCAAAGCGGTCAATCCCGAAAACGCCGCCGCGCTCGAGATGCAGTACGGCTTCCCCATCCCCTCAAGCGCAGGCTTGACCGCCCCGCAGATGCTCGACGCGGCGCTCGAGGGAACGCTCGACGTGCTGTGGAGCGTCGGTGGCAATTTCTTGGAGATCATGCCGAACCCAGACTTGGTGCGTTCGGCGCTCGAGCGCGTGCCGCTCAGAGTCCATCAAGACATCGTGCTCAGTTCGCAGATGCTCGTTCCCAGCGTCGGTGACGTGCTGCTGCTGCCCGCGACCACGCGCTACGAAGTGCCCGGTGGTGTAACCGAGACCAGCACCGAGCGCCGCATCATCCTCTCCGGCTTCGTCCCGAACCCCAGAGTCCCCGATGCCTGCCCGGAGTGGGACGTGCTGCTCGATGTGGCGCAACGCGTCAAACCCGATCTCGAGCTGAAGTTCCCCAGCATCCAAGCCATGCGCGAGGAGATCGCTCGAGTCGTGCCAATGTACGCGGGCATCGAGAAACTCGCGCATCACGGCGACAGCGTGCAGTACGGCGGGCGACGCTTGCTCGAGGGCGGGCAGTTTGAAACGCCAGACGCGAAGGGACGATTTTCCACATTGCGACTCGAGGAAACTGTTGTACCAGACGGCATGTTCAGGCTCTCCACGCGGCGCGGAAAGCAGTTCAACTCAATGGTTCACGCCAACAAAGACGGCTTGAACGGCGCGACCCGCGACGCCGTACTGATCTCGAGCAGCGACGCAGTGAAACTCGGACTGAGTGAAGGGCAAGCCGTGACCGTGCGCTCGAGCAGCGGCGCGTATACGGGGCGGGTGTTTGTGGCGCGGGTCAAGCCGGGCAACCTGCAAGTCCACTGGCCCGAAGGCAACGGCCTACTGGACGCGCACAAGCGCAGCCCGGAGTCGCACGTGCCGGATTACAACGCACTCGTCACGCTCGAGGTTGCAAAGTGAATTGTTGGTTGTTCTCCTTGAAGCTTCGCAGGTTTACGAATACACTGACCGAGTGAATGCAACTCTGCAACGCGATCTTCACGAGCAGCTCGAGCGCTTATCGCCCGAAGCGCAGCGTCGCGTTCTGGACTACGCCCGCGAACTCGAGGGGCAGTATTCTGGCGCTCAGTTGTTGAGCTTGGCGGGTTCGATAACTCGTGCAGAAGCTGCTGAAATGCAGCAGATGCTCGAGCGCGAGTTCGGGCAAGTAGAGCCGAATGATTGGTGAGCCGCTGCTCGACACCAATGTCGTCATTGACTTATTCGCTGGGCAATTAAAAGTGGTCGAGCAGCTTCAGGTTGCGTCAAAGGTTTTCGTGCCAGTTATCGTTATCGGCGAGCTTTACTTCGGCGCTGAAAAATCGATGCGGGTGGAGGAGAACATCGCTCGAGTCACAGCATTGATTCCGCTCGTCAGGGTTTTGACTGTGGATGCGGACACTGCACGTTTGTATAGCATTGTCCGGCAGAGGCTGAAGCAAGCTGGCAAACCGATTCCCGAAAACGATGTGTGGATCGCAGCTACAGCGCTTCAACACCAATTGACCCTGATTTCTCGAGATCAGCATTTCAATCTTGTTGAAGGTTTGAACGTTGCCACTTGGTGAGTCATCACCCTCGAGTGCGTCAAACTGCGCCCGCCAACGTCACCATCGCTACCCTCAACTGCCCCGGCTATCCCCGCATCCGCCGCCATCTCGAGCGCCGTGAGGTTCTGGCCCGCCACCAGCATCACCGAGGCTTCATCAATCACGCGCCCGTCCATCGTGGTCACGACCTCGATCAGCGAGGCTCGAGATAATGCCTTACTGCAACATCGTTTCTATGCGCTCCAAACTCGAGTTTTTCGGTGTCAATGTCAGGCTCACCTCGTAACCCAAGGCGTTGGCGTGTCTGACGAGCGTTTGCAACTCCAACTTAAGATTCGCGTGTTCAATTTCATGTGCTCGAGCAACGCTGATCCCTTCAGTATTGGCGACTTCGCGGATGGTCGCGCCACTGTTTTTTCTGGCCCTTGTCAGGGCCTGACGTAAATCTGTTTCTAGAACGGCGTTCTCGAGCTGATGCCGAGGGTTGCTATTGGCGACTTCAAGCAGCCCCGTGGGTGGTTGGGGATTGCTTCGGATGATGCCCGTCTCGAGTTCGATTGGGCTGAGTTCCGCGAGTAATGCTTGCAGGTTTGGTGTCAATTTCTTTTTATTTTTCATGAAGTTTTCCTTGCTGGTGTGACTTGTACTCCTGAACGATAAGCCCGAAGGATGACGGCCGCTTCCTCGAGTTTCTGCGGACTTGGTTGATTGCCTGCTTTGATCTCGGCGTTGATAATCACGGCTTCGTCATCGTCCGTCAGGAACAAGTACACCCTCGCGCCGCCTTTTTGCCCCCCTCGAGAGCGGGTTTTTAATTCAAAGAAAGGCAGGTTTTTGAGCTTCTCGAGGTAACGGCTCGCTCTGCCGTTTTGATAAAAGTCTTGGAGCATCAAGATGATGCTGTCAACGCTGGCTTGCTGATTATTTTGAATCATTCCAAGCAAATCTTCGATCACTCGTGGGTGCTGCGCGGTCAAATGGTCGGGGTGTCGAGAGAGGTGAAAAACCATGTGCGGGAATATTAGCAGACCGATATTGTTTAGTCTAGACTTGATTTTTAGTCACGCAGTTCTGTTGCTCGAGTGCGTCAAACCGCGCCCGCCAACGCCACCATCGCTACGCTCAAGCGCCCCGCCATCCCCGCATCCGCCGCAATCTCGAGCGCCGTGAGGTTCCGGCTGACCGCCAGCATCACCGATGCCTCCGCAATCACGCACCCGTCCATCGTGGTCACGACCTCGATCAGCGAGGCTCGAGCGTGCAGCCCGCGCCCGGCGACGCCGATAATCGCCACGGGCTTGCCCGTGAACAGGGAAGTGCTGACCAGCCAATCGAGCGCGTTTTTCAAGCTGCCCGGCGTGCCGTGCGCGTACTCTGGACTCGAGATGATGAGCGCGTCGGCCCAGCCGATCTGTTTGCGCCACCTGCTCACGGCTTCGGGCACGGCTGGCTCGAGGTCAGGGTTCTCAAAGTCCGGGTTGAAGTGCGGTAACTCACCGATGCCGTGTGCCAGTCGCAATTCAATCTGAGCCGGAGCAAGGATCTGCATCGCCTCGAGTAGTGCAGTGTTGACGCTGCCAAGTCGCAAACTGCCCGAAATCCCAAGGAATTTCACCTCGAGCGATTCACGGAAACGTGAACGTTCCCGGCGTGCCACCGCCGAGCGCGTCCTTGGTGACGCCTTTGACGGTCGCGCTGATGACATCGGGACGACCCGCCCGCACAGTGATTGGGGCGTTATAGATTTGGCTCGAGCCAGCTTCGGGGATGCCCTCGAACAGCAGTTTGCCGCTTGAGTCAGTCACGCGCAGCCACGACCGTCCGCGAAAGCGCAACGTGACCTTGCCATCGTCGGGCGCGGTGGCTGGTGCTGCGGCCGTCACCACTGGGTTCGGGTTCAGGATCACGTTGAAGTTCCTGCTCGAGGTCAAGTCTATTGATTGCGAATACACCTGATAACCGCTCTTCTCGAGCCGCAACTCGCGGGTCGCGCCGCCGCTGACGCGGGTGTCTTTCAATGGTGTCACGCCGATTTTGAAGCGGTCGAGCATCACGCTCGCGCCGCTCGGGGTGCTCATCACACTGATTTTGACGTTCAGGCTGATCGGCGTTCCGGGCGCGGTGTTTGGGGTTTGCTGCGCGGGTGCTGGCTTGGGGATGACACCGAGCGGTTTGCTGGATTGCATCTGCCACCACCACGCCGCGCCCGCGATTGCCCCAACGCCCAGCACGATCAAGGCTGGAATGAGCAGATTGACCTTGGAGCTTTTGGCGGTTGGCAGCACCTTTGGCACGACGACGGTTTGACCGGCCGTGAATCCAGCGCGGCGGTCGTAGCGCCTGACGATCGCGGCGGCGTCGACCTCGACGATTTGCGCGTAACGCTCCAAGTATGAACGGGTGTAAATCGGTTCGGGCAGGTCGTCGTATCGGTCAGACTCGAGCGCTTTGATGATGCCGCCGCGCACTTTTAATCGCTCCGCGATCTGCTCGACGGTCATATTTTTGTCTTCGCGTCCCTGACGCAGCGTTGCGCCGATGGTCGGTTCGTTCGCAGCGCTACTGCCGATTTTATCCGACATGGTGCTTTTACCCTTGTCTGTCATGATGACCTCGAGAGTTGCGTGAGTGCCACGGCAATTGCGCCGCCGAGCTTGGCGTTGCCACGCAGCAGCGCCGCGTTGACGCGCACGGACTCGCCGCCGCTCAGGGAGTTCAGTTGCCCCAGTAGAAAAGGCGTCAAATGCTTGCCGCTGACCCCAGCTTTGCGAGCCTCGTGATTGGCGGCTTCGACCCACATTTGCACGCGCTGAAATGGAATGCCGTCCACCACAGGATTCGTGACCAGAATCGCTTGGCGCAGCTCGAGGGTTCTGGCGGCGCGTTGGGCTTTGGCGACCTCGAGCGGCGTGTCTAAACGGGCGGCAATCGGGTGCGGGCTGGTCGGCGTGTGAAAGGCGGGCAGACTGTCGGTTCCGTAGCCAATCACCGGCACGCCGAGCGTCTCGAGGCGTTCGATCGTCGCGTGCAGGTTGAGGATGCTTTTTGCGCCCGCGCAGACGACGATGATCGGCGTGCGAGCCAGCGCGGGCAGATCGGCGCTTTCGTCGAAGGCATCAAAATGCACGCCGCCGATGCCGCCGGTCGCAAAAACCTCGATGCCCGCCAGATGCGCCAGATGCGCGGTCGTGGCGACGGTCGTGCCGCCGCTTTTCTCCAGCGCGATCAACGCGGGCAGATTCCACAAACTGAGCTTTTCTAGCTGTTCATGGGCCAGCCGCTCGAGCTGAGCTTGATTGCACCCGATCTGCACGCGCCCGTCCAGCACGGCGATGGTCGCGGGAATCGCGCCGACATTGCGAATCTCAGATTCCATCCCCAGCGCGGTTTCCAAGTTTTGCGGGAACGGCAAGCCGTGGCTGATGACGGTACTCTCCAAAGCGACGACGGGCAGGCCGGTCTCGAGGGCGCTGCGGACTTCTGATGTGTAATCAAAATGCGGGTTCAAGTCAAACCTCTTGTCTGGCGCTCAAAACTGAGGGTTTAAGGGTACGGCTTGCCGATGGCTTTTGGTGCTCGAGACCGTCCGATGAAGCCCGCGAGCACGAGGATAGTGATGATGAACGGCAGCATTTCGACGATTGGCCCGGGCAGGATGTTGTCGCCGCCGAGCCGGATGGCTAGGGCGCTGAAGAACCCGAACAGCAGGCACGCGCCCATCACGTTGATTGGAATCCATTTGCCGAAAATCAGCGCGGCCAGCGCGATGAAGCCCTGACCGGCGCTCATGCCGCGATTGAATTTATCCAAATTGCCGATGCTCAGGTACGCGCCTGCCATCGCCGCCAGCACGCCACTGAGGATCACGGCCGTGTAGCGAGTTGCAAAGACGTTGACGCCGACGCTGGCGGCGGCCTGTGGCGCTTCGCCGACTGCCCGCAAGCGCAAGCCGAATTTCGTTCTGTAAATCGTGTACCACGCCACTGGCACGAGTAAGAAGGCGATGAACGTCAGCGGCGAGAACGCGAAACCCTCGACGCCCCACAGTGGCAGTTTGTTGATGACGCTTTTGGAATCACTGGTGTTGTTGTAAAAAAACTGCAAGAGGATCGCTGGCACGCCCGCCGCCAGCAAATTGATGGCTGTCCCCGAAATCACCTGATCGGCCTTGTATTTGATGCTGACCACCGCGTGAATCCCCGCGATCAGCCCACCGGCCAGCATCCCGGCGAGCACGGCCACGATCGGAACCCACCACAAATCGGCCGTCGGATCGACCGCCAAGAACGGAGCCTCGAGTTGCTGCGCGACGACCGCTGCGGTCAGCGCCCCGAAGAGCATGATCCCCTCGAGCGCGACGTTGACCACGCCCGCCCGCTCCGAGAACAAACCGCCCAGCGCTGCTAACAGCAGCGGCGTGGTGCTGCGGAGCGTGGTGGACAGCAGCACAATCATTGATGCGGTATCCATTCACTTCACCTCCTTCGCGCTCGAGGGGACTTCGGATGGCGCGGCCATGCTCGAGACGCCGTTGCTGGAAACATTGTTGCTCGAGACGCCGTTGTTCGAGTCAGCATCGCTACCTGAGGGTGGTGGACTCGAGGGAGCGCTCTTTTTTGGAATCGGCGTGTTGTTGATGCTGCGTAGGAAATCACCGCTGAGGAAGCCACGCGTGGCGATGAACAGCACGATCAATGCTTGCAGCACCGTGACGATTTCGCGGCTGATGTTGTCTAACTTCTGATCCAAGTTTAAGCCGCCCGTGCCGAGCACGCCGAACAGAATGCTCGAGGCGACCACGCCCCACGGGGTGTTCTGCCCAAGCAGCGCCACGGTGATGCCACCAAAACCCACGCTCTCCGAGGGCATGACTTGCTTCAAGCGGTACTCAGACAGCGCCCCGCCCATCGTGAAATGCGTCGCCGCCAAGCCCGCCAGCGCTCCGCTGATCGCCAGCGCTAGCACGGTGTTGCGAGCGATGTTGACACCGCCGTACTCGGCTGCTTTGGGGGACAGTCCGACGGCGCGAAGCTCGTAGCCCCATTTGGTGCGCCATAAAAAGATGCCGACGAACACGGCCGCCAGCAGCGCCAGAATGAACGCGACGTTCAAACCAGCCGTGGCCATCGACCCCGAAACGGGCAAGCGCGGCAATAAAAATCCGACGACCATCCCAAGTGCGCCGCCCGCAGCGGCGATCATCCCGCGCCTCCTCGAGTCGCCTTTAGCGAAGCTCCAGCCCAGCAGCGCCCCCAAAACCAGTAGCGGTACGGTCAGCATGAAGGTGTTGTTGCCCGACGCCACCAGCGGCAGATCGGTCAGGTTGGGCAGCCGCGCCCCCGCGCCGAACTCGAGGCTTTTGGCTTCGCCGCCCGGTGCTTTGAAGGGCAGGACGATTTTTTGCCCGAAGAAACTGGCTTCGTTGCTGCCGATCAAAAAGATCAGTAAGCCCGACGCGATGTAATTGAGCATGATTGTGTTGATGACTTCCGATGCGCCGAATCGCCCCTTGAGCCAGCCGGGTAACGCGCCCCATAAGCCGCCGCCGACGGCAGCGGCGATCACGGCCAGCGGTGCGACGATGTACCACGGGCCCGGCACGTAGACGCCGACCGCCGCGCAGAAAATGCCGCCCATCGTGACCTGCCCTGCCGCGCCGATGTTGAACAGCCCCGTCCTGAAGCCAAACGACAAGCCCAGCCCCGTGAAAATCAGCGGCGTGGCCAATGCGAGGCTTTGCCACAGCGGGGCGAAATCGAGCGTTGGGCGGAACTTCGGGAGGATCGGCCCGAACAAGGTGCTGTAACTGAACCACAGCAGATCAACCTTACCGAGCCAGCCGCCGACGAAGCCTTGCGGGCCCTTCGCTGCGCCCGGCACGTCTTGTAGCGCCAGAATAATCACGCCAGACACCAACAGCGATAACAAAATGGCGATGGCGGGCACGATCGCGCCGCGCACCCGGGCGAAGAAACTCGGGAAGTACCCTAATCCACCGAGGCTCGAGGCGATGGTGAATAAGCCGAGGATCAGCGCGAGGTACGACCACAGGCTGGGCCCGAAGTTCTGGAACGGCAAGCGGCGGTAAGCCGTGCCCGCCGCCAGCAGCGGCGCGTGCACCGCGTCGATCACGCCGACGAACACGCCCGTGCTGACGATGAACAGCGTGACCACCACCACACCGCCGACCCACAGCCATTGAGATCGCGTCCACGCCAGCCCAGCGACGATCAGCAACATCACCACGCTCAGCCACGTCAGCAGCGTCACCAGCCCGAGGTCGGGCAAAACTTTAGGCAGGAACCCCGTGAAATCCACGACCTGCCCCGGATGCACCAGCATCGCGGCCTCGCCGCTGAACGAGCGCGAGAGCGTGAACGTGGGGACGGCGAAACTCAGTACCGCGAGCAGCACCGCGAAAACGGCGAGCCAGAAGTTGGGTCGCCTAGAGCGGATCGGCGAAGCGTTCATTGGACTGCATTCTACCCATAGACGCGCAGGCCCTTCCACAGCCCCGCATCAGCGCTCGAGCGCAAAGTGTGATGCTCGAGGAGTGGAGGTTGGGTTGACGTCAGGTTTTGAACGGCGATATTGTTTGCTTTTCAAAAACCGTGCTGTGCTCGAGCGTTTACCGTGATGTCGTGAACGCTGGCTCGAGGTTGGCAACTGTCTAACCAGCGGCGTGCTACGGTCTCGAGCAGAAAATCGTTGGAGGTTTGCCTATGACCACAGCCAGTTCGACCATAGCCAGTTCGACTTCAGCCCGTTTGTTCACCTCAGAGTCCGTCACCGAAGGCCACCCCGACAAACTCGCGGATCGCATCAGCGATAGCGTGTTGGACGCGTTCCTGCGCGAAGATCCAAAATCCAGAGTCGCCTGCGAGACCTTGGTTACAAAAGGACTGGTGCTGGTCGCTGGCGAAGTCAGCAGCCAAGCCGAGTACGTCAACATCCGCGAGGTCGTGCGTAAAGCCGTGACCGAGGTCGGCTACACGCGGGCGAGGTTTGGCTTTGACGCCAACAGCGTCGCGGTGCTGACCACGATCGACGAGCAATCGCTCGAGATCGCGGGCGGTGTCAATCAATCGTGGGAGTGGCGTCACGGCGAGCGCGACCCACTGAGCGAGCGCGGAGCGGGCGATCAGGGTTTGATGTTTGGCTACGCCACGGACGAGACGCCAGAACTGATGCCGATGCCGCTGGTGCTGGCTCACAAGATCACCGCACGGCTGGCGGAGCTGCGTAAAAACGGCGCTCTGGATTACCTGCGTCCAGACGGCAAAGCCCAAGTCACGCTCGAGTATGTGAACGGTATTGCCACGCGCCTCGAGACGGTGGTGGTGAGCACGCAGCACGACGAGGCGGTGACGCAGGATCAGATCAGGGACGACGTAATCAAGCACGTGATTCGCCCGCTGATTCCGGCAGGCTTGGAGAGCAGCGACACCAAGTTCTTCATCAACCCGTCAGGATCGTTTTCGTTCGGTGGGCCCGGCGCGGACACGGGTTTGACGGGACGCAAGATCATCGTCGACACCTACGGCGGCGCGATTCCGCACGGCGGCGGCGCGTTTTCTGGCAAAGACCCCACCAAGGTCGACCGCTCGGCTGCGTACTACGCCCGCTACATGGCCAAGAACATCGTCGCGGCGGGCTTAGCCAAACGCGCCATGGTCGAGGTCGCCTACGCCATCGGCAAAGCCAAGCCCGTTTCCTTGCGCGTGGAGACTTTCGGCACGGGAACCGTCAGCGACGAGCAAATCGCGCAGCTTGTCTTGAAGCACTTCGACCCGCGCCCACTGGCAATTATTGAAGAGCTGCAACTCGAGCGCCCGATCTACACGCCGACCTCGAGCTACGGGCATTTCGGGCGGACTGGATTCCCGTGGGAGAACACCGATAAAGCCAAATTGCTGGGCTGAACTTGGCAGAGTGGGCGCAGAGCAGGCAGAGTGCGAAAGGCGAAGCGTTGCGGCTCGAGGTGGCGGTTGATGACCGTCCTCGAGCCGCTTTGTTTCGTCCGAAGCGGGTTTTCGGTGCGATCAGTGACGTTGAACGCTTAGAATGCACTCGAGGTGAGGGCGTGATTCAGCAAGTCACTTGGCGTGAGCGTTTCAAGTATTGGTTCGATAACGTGATGTCACGCGGTGCGCCCGCGATGATGGTGCTGCTGGGTTTGGCGAGCTTGCTGTTCATCGCCTTGATTGCGGCGATCGTCTCTATCTTCGGCTTGTTCCCACCGCTCGAGGCGGGTGCGTCCGCGCCGACCTTCTGGGAGGTGTTGTGGGGCAACCTGATGCGGACTTTGGACAGCGGCACGATGGGCGGCGACGAAGGTTGGGGCTTCAGGGTCGCCATGCTGGTCGTGACCATCGGCGGCGTGATTTTGGTGGCCAGTTTGATCGGCATCATCTCGAGCGCGTTCGACAGTAAGGTGGACGAGCTGCGTAAGGGCAAAAGCCGCGTATTGGAGACCGACCACACGCTGATACTGGGCTGGAACGCGCAGGTCTTCGCGGTGATTAGTGAAATCTGCATCGCCAACGAGTCACGCAAACGCGCAGTGATCGTCGTCCTCAGTGAGCACGACAAAGTGGAGATGGAGGAGCAGATTCGCGCTCGAGTCCCCGACGCGAGGAGAACCCGCATCATCTGCCGCAGCGGTGATCCGATGGACTTGACCGATTTGGAGATCGCTAATCCGCACACCGCCCGCAGCATCGTGATCCTCGCGCCGACGGAGGGCGATGACCCAGACGCGACGGTGATCAAAACGGCGCTAGCGCTGACCAACAACCCGCGCCGCAAAGCGGGCGCGTATCACATCGTCGCGGAGATCAGAGAAGAGCGCAACTTGGAGGCGGCGCGGCTGGTCGGGCGCGACGAAGCGCACTGGGTGCTGGCGGCGGATCTGATCAGCCGCATCACCGTGCAGACCTGCCGCCAGAGTGGGCTGAGCGTGGTTTACACAGAACTCCTAGATTTTGACGGCGACGAGATTTACTTTAGCCCGCAGCCAGACCTGAGCGGCAAAAGCTACTTTGAAGCGCAACTGGCTTTTGCCGAGTGCAGCGTGATCGGCTACTCGAGGGCGGGAACGGTGTTCCTCAACCCGAGCAGTGATGCGAAGCTCGAGGGCAGCGACGAATTGATTCTGATTGCCAGTGACGACAGCGCGATTTCGCGCTCAAATCCGGGGACGCCCGACCTCAGCGCGATCAGTGATGTCCCCGCAATTCCTGCCAGTGCCGAACGCACACTGGTCTTGGGCTGCAACGCGCAGCTCGGCGTGATGCTCTCAGAACTCGATCAGTACGTCAGCATTGGCTCGAGCGTGCTGATCGTGGCGGACATTGACGAAAACCTGTTCGCACATTTGTCGCTCGAGCGTGTACAGATCACCGTGCAGCGCGGCGATCCGACCAGCCGCGCCGTGCTGGATGATTTGGATGTCGCGCAGTACCACCACATTATTGTTTTAGCCAACAAAGAAAGCCTCGCGCCGCAACAAGCAGATGCCCGCACGCTGGTGACGCTTTTACATCTGCGCGACATCGCCGACCGCGTGGGAATCGACATGAACGTCGTCAGTGAAATGATCGATCACCGCAACCGCGAATTAGCCGAAGTGACCAAGGCCGATGATTTCATCGTCAGTGACAAACTGATCAGCTTGATGCTGTCGCAGATCAGTGAGAACAAGCAACTCGCCAGCGTTTTTGAGCAGCTTTTCTCGAGTCACGGCTCTGAAATCTACCTGCGTCCCGCCGAGTGGTACGTCAAACCTGATGTGAGCGTCAACTTTTACACGGTCTTGGAAGCAGCCCGCCAGCGCGGTGAGACCGCGATAGGCTACCGCCTCAATGCCCACGCGAGAGACGCGAAGAGCGCGTATGGCGTGACAGTCAATCCCAGCAAGTCTGGGATGCAACGCTTCGGGGCTGGTGACAAGATCATCGTGCTGGCAGAGAACTGAGTTTTTAGCTTCAACCCTCGAGCCGCACAATCTCGCCCCACGGTGGGCTGGCGGGCGCGGCCCGAGGTAATACCCAGATCACGGGGAAATGCGGCTTTTTTGGGAATTCCGCGTCACCATCGGTCAGGTACACCAGCGCGTCCGGCTGAAAGCGCCGCCGCTCGAGATAGGCAAACGCTGGCGCAAACGACGTGCCACCGCCGCCCGTGACGGTCAAAGGCGGCAAGCGCTCGAGGTCGTGGGCGCTGCTGACCGCTGCATCGGCGTACAGCACCAAGCCCGTGATGCCCGGCACGCTGCGCCGCAAGCCTTCCACCTCTGCCAGAAACGCGCCGATCAACTCAGCGGACACGCTGCCCGAAGTGTCGATCACCACCGCAACCCGCAGCCCCTGACCCGCGAGGCTCGGGTAGATCAGGTCGTGCGCCAGCATCCGGCGATCCGGCACGCCCCAGACGTAATCGTGCTGCACGCGCTGCAAGTAGCGCTCGAGCACCCGAGTCCAAGGGACGCGGCTGACGCTGCGCGGGTAGTGACGCTCCAGATTGCCCGGCGCGTCACCCGTTTGCAATGCCGCCTCGAGCGCCTCCTGCCAGAACGCCCGCACTGCGCTGCCGTCCGCATTGCTCGAGCGATTGCCCTCAGTGTTGCCCGCGCTGGGCGGCTCCAGATTGGCGGGGAGAGATTCGTAAATCTCTTCGGCTGACCAATCTTCTTTCATCACGTCCACCGCATCCGCGCCGCTCGGCAGGTTCACGCCGATCAGTTTGCGAATCACGCCGTTGACCACTATGTCGCACGCCGCATCCCAGCGCCCCGCCTCGCGTGTCGTGCCGCGCCGCCACTCGTGCCCGAACGCCGCGTGCAACACCAGATGCAGCAGCAACCCTCGAGCCTCGCCGTCGGTGAGTGCCGCGACGTACTCGGGGTTGTATAGCAGGCTCGAGCCGTCGGTCATCGCCGTATCTACATGGGCTTCGCGCTCTGGGAGATGTAGCGCCAGCACCGCGAAAAACGGCAAGCGCATCGCCAGCCACGCCCGCGCTCTCGTCAGTTTCTGCTGCGCGTCGGTCACGCCCCACAGCTTAGCCAAACGCACCCAAAGGGAACGCCCGCGCCAATCCTTGCGTAGTATCCAGTTGAATGACGACCTGCCCGTACTGCACCTCGAGCCTACCTGAGCTGTCCGCGACCTGTCCGACCTGCGGCGCGTCGCTGGCCAGTCCAGCTTTGAACATCGGCGCGGTCATCGGCGGCAAGTACAGAGTTGAGCGCGTGCTTGGGCAAGGCGGTTTCGGCATCACGTATCTGGCGCTGGATTTGAGCTTAGACCACCGCGTCGCCATCAAGGAGCTGTTCGCGGAAGGCAGCACCCGCAGCGGCGGCAAGGTCATCCCGCCAAGTGGTTTGGATATCAACCAGATCAAACAAAAGTTTCTCGAGGAAGCCCGGACTGTGCAGCGCTTCAATCACGCGGGTATCGTGCGGGTTTACGGCGTGTTTGAAGGCAACCAAACCGCGTACATGGTGATGGAAGCCCTGAGCGGCGCGACGCTGACGGCTGATGTCCTCGAGAATGGCGCGTTTCCCGTGGCAACCGTGCTCGAGCTGGCTCGCCAACTGTGCGCCTCCCTCGAGATTGTCCACGGCGCTGATTTGCTGCACCGCGATATCAAGCCCGATAACGTGTTCCTCAGCAGCGACGGGCGTGTCGTGTTGATCGACTTCGGCAGCGCAAGGGGCTTCGCGCAGGGACAGGTCAAGCGGCTGACGCGGCTGGTCACGCCCGGTTACGCCGCGCCGGAGCAATACGCTTCCCAAGCTGCGTTCGGCACGTACACCGATGTCTATGGTTTAGCGGCGACGCTGTACTACGCGGTCGAAGGTCAGATGCCGCCGATGGCGACCGACCTGATGCTCGGCGAACGGCTCGAGTTTCGCAACACTGGGCAGTTGCAATCAGGTCTCGAGGCTGGGTTGAAGGTCAAGGTGATTGATCGCCCGCAAACCGTGCGGGACTTGCTCGAGTTGCTGGAGCGACCAGTTGTCCCTCGAGTTAGGGCTGTGGTGACCGCTCAAGTTCCGGCAGTAGCAGCGCTTTTGTACGATCAAAACGGTATTTCAGTTTCGGCAAGTGAAATCGTTATGCAAGGAAAGTCGCTCTCAGTCTCAAAGCTCGAGGGTTACTCGGTCACTAAAAAAGTTGAGACAAAACTTCCCACGCAGACGCTCGAGCGAATCTCCGAGGTGAATGCACTTTGTATTTTTATTGTTATCCCCATCGGCTTTGTGTTCCTATTGCTATCCATTTTTAAAATAAGTGTTTTTAGTACTCTGTTTATTTTCGCCCTGATCTTTTTTTTAATAAATTTATCTGTGATCGGGGCGTTGTCTTCTTCACTGGTCGACATTTTTGAAATGAATTTTTCGTTGGTGTTTAAAGGCGGGGGAAAGCGTTCCTCGCGGGAACTCGAGTTTTTCAAAACCGACAGTCTGCAAGAATCAACCCAACTCGAGCAGGCCCTGCTGAAAGTCATCCCCAAGCTCCCCTGATCCCCTCGAGCTGTAAGCGGTTACAATCCACATCATGAAGATCACCTTGCGCGAAAACGGCTCGATAGCGATTGAAACCGATGGTTCGTACACCTTGCAAATCGGCGACAACGAGCCGCAAATTATTGAAAAGCCGCGTTTGAGCTTGTGCCGCTGCGGGCACAGCCAGAACTCGCCGCTGTGTGACGGGTCGCACAAAACCAATGGCTTCACCGCTGCGGGCGCTGAACTCGAGTTCACTCCGCCCGCGCAGTGACACGCAGCGGCGGTTTTATGAACCCTCAATGTGAGCTGGGCTGGTAGCATAGATCGTGCATATCGCACCCAACGTCAGACTGCACGCGATCCTCTGGGCTGCCTCGAGCAGCTCGGCGCTGTTCGCTTTGGCTGGAACGGTTCAGCACGCGCAAAGTGGTCTCGAGCTGCTGTTGCTGGAAGCGGTGATTCTCGCGGCATGGGCGGTCGGTTGTTACCGCTTTTTCGTCAGAGCGCCCGATCATGTGACCGGCAGTTACCTGCTGGGGAAGCTGGTGATTCTGATTGTGTTCGCTCGAGTCGTCGCGCCGGGCTGGGCGGTCACGGACATCGGCGGGATTGCCTACGCGGTGTTCAGTTTGCCGCTGATTCTGGGCATCGTGCTCGTCTGGGGCTGGGCGGGGGCGCTGCTGGGCGCGGCGGCGACATTGCTGCTGACGTTGCTGGCACTGGATTTCGGTTTGACGCAGGGGCTGACGGTTGCGTTCATGCTGACCTCGAGCATCGTTGGTGGAATGCTGCTGCATGTGTATTTGGTGGAGTTGGAGCACGCCAAGCGCCAGTTGGAGCGCAGCGCGGCGACGGATTTGCTGACGCGCAGTGGCAATCGCCGGGCACTGATCGAGGATTTCGGGCGCTATCAGGGCGTGGCGCGGCAACAGGGCGTGCCGCTGCTGCTGATGAGCTGGGACTTGGACGGCTTGAAGCGCGTCAATGACAAGGAGGGTCACGCGGCGGGCGATCAGTACATTTTGGGGTTCGTGAACGCACTCCACCGCGCCGTGCGTCAGGGCGACAGCATTTACCGCGTTGGCGGCGACGAATTCGTGACGTTGCACCTCGGACTCTCGAGTGGCAGCGTGCTGTATGACCGCGTGCGTCACGAGTTCGTCCATGTTTCTGGCGGTTGGGTCAGGGGTACGAATTTGACGCTCGATCAGACACTGACCGAAGCGGACGACATGATGTACAACGAGAAGCGCCGCCACAAAGAGAAAGTCACGCGGATCATTGGTGAGACGGCCGCCAGTCGCGGCTAGCTCGTCAAAAAGAAGCTCAAGGCAGGCTCTCGAGCAGGATCGCTTTGGTGCGCTCGAGGTGCTGCTCCAGATGCTTGACTGCCGTCTCCGAGTCGCGCCCCACACAGGACTCGAGGATGGCGCGGTGGTCGGCTTGGAACGGCTTGCGCTGCTTGACGGCGAGCGGGAAAATGTGAAAGTACCGATCCACCTGATTACGTAAGGTGTTGATGATGCCCAGCAAGCGCGGCTGCCCGTCCAAGCCGTAGAGCGTGGCGTGAAACTCCAGATCCAGTTCGCCCCACTTGCGCGTGTCCGTCTCGAGTTCGTACTCGTCCAGCACGGCGCTGGCGCGGCGGAGTGCAGCAGGGGAGAGCAGCGGCACGGCTTGCCTTAAAGCCGCCGTCTCGAGGGTCGTGCGAATGTCGTAAATCTCGGTGATGTCGGCGCGGCTCAGAGACGCGACGATCGCGCCGCGATTCGGGTAGATCGTCACTAGACCTTCCCCCTCGAGTTGCCGCAGGGCTTCGCGCACGGGGATGTGGCTGACGCCGAGTTGCGCGGCGATCTCGTCGGCTTTTAAGGGCTGGGCTGCCCTAAATATGCCGCGCACAATCGCCTCGCGCAGCGTCACCGCTACCGCGTCTGGCGTGGTGCGGGCGCGGGTCATTGTGTCTCGAGCGAGTTGTTGTAAGTCAGTCATGGCACGACCCTCGAGTGGACAGGATACTATAAATCCTATAGGATGTTGCAAGTTCTGAGTTTGGCAGTCCAAATCCACCGCTCGAGTCGCACCCTCGAGCCTCACGCAACGGAGGTCACATGAACACCACCACGCTCGAGACCGTCTTGTCTGGCTTGATGCACCGCTACACGGAGCGCGTGCCGGACGTCGCGCAGATCCTCACGGCGATGCGGCAGAACAAATTGATCTCGAGCAGCGATGAGATTGAGAACGACCACATCGCCTTTCGCACGCTCGGCGTGCCGCACCTCGGCATCGCATCGTTTGAAAAGATTTTCAAAGCGCTAGGGTACACTCGCCGCGACGATTATCACTTTGCTGCGAAGAAGCTCGACGCGTACTGGTACAGCCCCCCAAGCGAGAAACTGCCGCGCATTTTCGTCTCGGAGCTGCGCGTTGCCGACTTGAGCAAGTCCGCTCGAGCGATCATCGGTTCATACACCGACAGCATCACCAGCGATCCGGTGGACGCGCTCGACCTGAGCAATCCCCTCGAGATCGACGCCTTCCTGCACGCCCCGCTGTGGCATTTGCCTACCCTAGCGGATTACCTCGAGCTGGGTAAAGAATCCGAGTACGCCGCGTGGGTGATCCACAACCGCTACTACTTGAACCATTACACGATCAGCGTCCACAACCTGCCCGCACCGTTCAATACTTTGGAGCGCTTCAATCAATTCCTCGAGTCGCACGGTGTAGTGCTCAACACCTCGGGCGGTAAGATCAAAAGAAGCCCCGATGGACTGCTGCTGCAAAGCTCAACCGTTGCTGAAATGCTCACAGCGGAATTCGCAGGTGGCGAGCATCACACCATCAGCGGCTCATACGTCGAATTCGCCGAACGCCTCGTGCTACCGCAGTTCCAGCACCTCGAGCCGTCGCAGATTAAACGTGAGCATCGCCGCGAGGGTTTTGAAGCGGGCAACGCCGACAAAATCTTTGAAAGTACATACAGCGAACAAACCGCGCAGCGCCAATAAACCGTAGGGGAGAGGCTCGCCTCGCCCCCGATCAGAGTCTCGAGGAGTCTTATGAAACAGTTTTTCAACATCATCAATGGCAAAGAAGTAAAAAGCAGCAAAACCTTCCTGTCGCGCAACTCGAGCAACCTCTCCGACGTGATCGGCGAATTCCCAATCGCTGACAAAGACCAATTGCGCGACGCCTGCCGCGCCGCTCGAGCCGCTTTTACCGTGTGGGGCAAGACCCCCGCGCCGATTCGCGGCGAGGTCATCGGCAACATCGGGCGAGCGATCGCCCGTGAGAAAGAAACGCTGTCGCAGCTCCTCTCGAGGGAGATGGGCAAGACGTTGAAAGAGGCTCGAGGGGACGTGCAGGAAGCGATTGACACCTGTTACTTCTTCCAGAGTGAGGGGCGACGATTGTACGGTCAAACTGTGCCGAGTGAGATGCGTAACAAGGAACTGACCACGTACCGCCGCCCCATCGGGGTCGTCGGCATCGTCACCGCTGGCAACTTCCCGGTCGCCGTGCCGAGCTGGAAGATCATCCCTGCGCTCATCACGGGCAACACAATTGTCTGGAAACCATCGGAAGACTCACCCGCAAC
Source organism: Deinococcales bacterium (assembly GCA_025359505.1). GTDB lineage: Bacteria > Deinococcota > Deinococci > Deinococcales > JAAFIG01 > JANYHH01. The sequence goes on along the minus strand of JANYHH010000040.1, from coordinate 26,132 downwards.
GAGCTACGCCTTTTCTAAATTGCTCGAGGAGGGCGGCTTGCCGGACGGTGTGCTGAACGTCGTCTTCGGGCTGGGCGCGGACAGCACCGGCGCTGAGCTGGTCGAACTGATGGACGAGGGGCTGCTAAACAAATTTGCCTTTACTGGTAGCACGTCAGTCGGGCGCAAAATCGGCGAAATCGCTGGGCGCAACCTGATGCACCCGACCCTCGAGCTGGGCGGCAAGAACCCGCTCGTCGTGATGCGCGACGCAGATTTGGAGAACGCCGTCAGCGGCGCGTTGTGGGCGAGTTTCGGCACGGGTGGGCAGCGTTGCACAAGTGCGGGAAACATCATCCTCGACGCGCCGATTTATGAAGAGTTCAAACAGATGTTCCTCGAGCGCGTGAAAGCCATCACCATCGGCGATCCGATTGAGCAAGACGGCGTGCTGTACGGCCCGTTCATCAACGAGCGCATGTACAACACGTGGCTCGAGCATTATGACTGGGGCAAAGCCGACGGTGCTGTTTTGCTGCACGGCACGGGTCGCATCACCAAAGACGCGCCATTCGCGGGCTTCAAGGGCGACCCCAGCCTTGCCTTCTTCGGCTCGCCAACGGTCTGGGAAGCCAAACGCGGCATGAAGATCTTCCAAACCGAAGTCTTCGGGCCCACGATCAACCTCGTCAAAGTCGACGGTATCGAAGAAGCAATCGAAACCGCCAATGCCGTGGATTTCGGACTCTCGAGCGCGATCTACACCAACGACCGCCAATGGGCACACAGCTTCAAAGACGCGATTCAAGCGGGCATGACGAGCATCAACAACTCCACGACCGGCGCGGAAGCCCACATGCCGTTCGGTGGCATCAAAGGCAGCGGCAACGGCACGCGTGAATCCGGCATCTGGGTGCTGGACGGCTATACCTACTGGCACGGCGTCAACGACGATGTATCCGGCAAACTGCAACTCGCGCAGATGGACACTGAGTACCCGCACGCTCGAGCCGCTTTTGATGTCTCGAGCCTGACGAAATAATCTATGCACGCCTCGCATCCCGGCATGAGTTCCACCAGTGGCAGCACCGACCCGTCTCGAGGGTGACTTGAATTGCTCGAGATCTGTGGGTTCGTAGGGGCGTCCGGCCGGACGCCTTTACGAGTCGTGACCCACGCACTCAATTAATCTCGAGCCTCGAGATCGTCGGTTCACGCCCTAAACTTGACGAGTATTTTCGTCAATAACTGGAGAACACATGAATAAAGTCCTGATTTTCGGTGCGGGTAAAGTCGGCGGAACCATCGCGCATCTGCTGCACCACAGCGGCGATTACGAAGTCACGGTCGCCGACCGGGATACCGACACCTTGGATCGCCTGCTGGCTCGTCTGCCTGTGCACAGTATTTCGCTCGAGGCGAGCGATCACACGGCGATGCTCGAGGCGTTCAGGAATGTGGACGCGGTGGTCAGCGCGGGCCCGTACTTCGTCAATACGAACATCGCCGTCGCCGCGCTCGAGGCGGGATGCAGCTATTTTGATTTGACCGAAGACCGCGAGACGACAGCGGCGATTCGCGCACTGGCGCACAATGCTAAATTGGGCCAAATTTTCATGCCGCAGTGCGGACTCGCGCCGGGCTACATCGGCATTTTAGCCGCGCATCTGGCCGAAGGCTTCGAGTCGCTGCACGAAATCAAGATGCGCGTCGGGGCATTGCCGAAATACCCGACCAACAAACTCTTGTACAACCTCACGTGGTCGACCGATGGCGTCATCAACGAGTACATCAACCCGTGCGAAGCCGTGCAGAGCGGCAAAACCATTGAACTCGAGGCGCTCGAGGGACTGGAGACGTTCTCGCTGGACGGCATCACCTACGAGGCGTTCAACACCTCGGGCGGACTGGGCACGCTGTGTGAAACGCTCGAGGGGCGCATTCAGCATTTGGATTACAAAAGCGTGCGCTACCCCGGACACCGCGATTTGATGCAGTTCTTGCTCAAAGACCTGCGGCTCTCCGAGCGCCGCGAGTTGTTAAAAGATATCTTGGAGAACGCGCTACCGATCACCAAGCAAGATGTCGTGCTGGTGTTCTGCACCGCCAGCGGCGTCCGTGATGGGCAATTTGAGGTCGTGACCGACACCCGCAAGGTGTACGACCGCGTGGTGCATGGCGTGCGGCTCAGTGCGATTCAATTAACGACTGCCGCCAGCCTCTGCGCGGTGCTGGACTTGCACGCCTCGGGCGTGCTGCCGAGCAGTGGCTTCGTGCGTCAGGAAGATGTGCCGCTCGAGCCGTTTGCACTCAATCGCTTCGGGCAGTATTACGAGCCAGCCTGAGCCGTCACGCTGATGCGCGGATCACCTCGAGTCGTTTAGATTGCGCTCGAGGTGACGCCATGACTGTTCCCACGCCGTATCCAGACCTGAACGTGCTGCTCGAGGAATTCGTCAGCCAAGTTCGAGCTACGCTTGGAGAGGAGCTGATCGGCTTGTACCTCGTCGGATCATTCGCGCTGGGCGGTTTCGACGAAGACAGCGATGTAGACTTTTTGTGTGTCACGCGAGATGGGTTGATGCTCGCGCAACAAACCAGTCTTCAAACGATTCACGCATATCTGTATGACCTCGAGACCTCTTGGGCGCAGCATCTCGAGGGGTCGTACATCAGCGCGGCGCGGTTGCGACAGGGGGCAGACGGCAGTGAGTTGTTTTATCTCGACAATACCGCTCGAGAATTGGTGTGGTCTGACCACTGCAATAAGGCAGTGATTCGCTGGACGCTCTACCATCACGGCATCGCGCTGTACGGGCCAGTAACCAACACTTTGCTCGAGTCGGTCGATTCAGAAGCTTTGCGCCAAGAAACGCGCCGCACGCTGCGAAGCTGGCTCGAGGAAATCCTAGCTCAGCCACAACTCGTTGATAGCCGCTGGTATCAAGCTTATGCGGTCGTCACGCACTGCCGGATGCTGTACACGCTCGTTGAGGATGCGGTCGCGTCTAAACCCGCTGCGGTCATGTGGGCGCTCGAGCATCTGGACTCGAGCTGGGCTGGGTTGATCGAACGCTCGTGGCGAGATCGTCCCAATCCGTCGCTGACCTCAAAACTACCCGCCGACCCTGAAGACTCGCGCCAGACGCTCGAGTTCGTTGAATACGTGACGACATTTAACGTTTGACCTCGAGCGCTTTCGTCGTTACGCCGTCGCATGGGCTATTCCCGTGGATCGCCCCTACAGGTTGATGGCGAACGCGTGTGCAACACCGATTTTCGTAGGGGCGAGGTGCGCGTCACACCCTTGTGTGCAAGGCACAACGCCCGTGCAACGCGGGAACGCAACCCGCATTGAAAAAACTGGTTTCGAGCCGCGAGCCATAAAATTTGGAGTCTCGAGCCTGCGCGTGCTACACTTCGCGGCTGCTGGGCGGGATTACCCGCTCGGGTTAGCACCTCGAGATGAGCGCCGTTCCACGTGAAAGCACAAGTTCACGGGCGTTACTTGAAACCTCGAGCCACACGCTGATGTTAAATCAGCACCTCACGCGCCCGTTGTGCAACTCTCAGGGCGAGTGTCAAGGGAAAGCCATGCATAAAATCGCTATTGTCGGTCGCCCCAACGTGGGGAAATCCAGTCTGTTCAATCGTCTGCTTCGTCGCCGCGCTGCGGTCGTCGCGGACGAGCCGGGCGTGACCAGAGATGTCAAAGAAGAGATCATGTTGTATGAAAACCGCCGCATTCTGCTGATGGACACGGGCGGATTGTGGAGCGGCGACGAGTGGGAATCGCGCATCTTGGAAAAAGCCGAGATGGCGATTCACGATTGCCAAGCCGTGATTTTCGCGGTGGATACCCGCACGGAACTCTCGAGCGCGGATTTCGAGATCGCCGAGTGGTTGCGTCGCCTTGGAAAGCCCGTCGTGATCGCGGGCACGAAGGTCGACAGTTACAAGCACGAGACGTTGACGACCGAGTTGTACGCGCTGGGTTTCGGCGAGCCGATCAGTACCAGCGCTGAGCACGCTCGAGGGCTGGATGACATCATGGACGCCGTGGTCAAGCACCTGCCCGAAGATCTCGAGGATGTCAGCGAAGTCGCGCCGATTCGCGTGACGTTTATCGGACGCCCGAACGTCGGCAAGTCCAGTTTGCTGAACGCCGTCACGGGTTCGGATCGCGTGATCGTCTCGCCGATTGCGGGCACGACCCGCGACGCGATTGATTTTGAATTCAATTACGCGGGCACGCGCTTCGTGCTGGTCGACACGGCGGGCATTCGCCACCGCCCGGTGGATCACATCGAGCGTTACGCGATGATGCGCTCGGAGCAATCCATCGAGAAAACCGACGTGATTTTCCTCGTCATCGACCCGTTCGAGTTGGGCGACCACGAGGTCAAACTCGCCAACCTCGCGTATGAGAGTGGCAAGCCTGTGATTCTCGTGTTCAATAAGTGGGATTTGGTCGCCGACGAAGATTTGAAATCCTTAGAGAAAGAGCTGGATCGCAAACTCGCGCACCTCGAGTTCGCGCCCCGTGTGTACACGTCAGCGATCAACGATTACGGCATTCACGAGCTGCTGGCGGAAGCCACGAAGCTCTACACGCTCTGGCAAATGCGGATCGGCACGTCGGAGATGAACCGTTGGCTCGAGGTCTGGCAGATGCGTCAAGCCGTACCAAACTTCGGCGGCAAGCCGCTGCGAATGTACTTTATGACCCAAGCCGAGATCGCGCCGCCGACGTTCGTGATTTTCTGCAACCGCTCGGCGTTCGTGACCCGCGCTTACGAGAATTTTTTACGTAACCGTATGCGCGAAGATTTAGGACTACCCGGCGTGCCCGTGCGGATCGTCTGGCGCGAGAAAGGCCCGTGGAAGCGCAAAGCCGAGCGCGACGCGGATCGTGCGACCGAGGCGGCTGCGCTCGAGGCTCCAGCCAAGGGTTCGCGCAAGGAGCGCCGCGAGGCGAAGCTTGCAGAAGACGCAAAGAACGCGTAAGGCACGATAGATTCATCCCCTCGAGATTTGATGCTCGAGGGGATGATTTTTCGGTGTTACGAGGTTTCAAACTGAACCGTATGGACGAGTAATTATTTCCAATCCGTGACCGGCTGGGTCTTTAAAGTAGACACCTCGCCCGCCGTGGTTTGTATTGATCTGTCCCTCGAGCAACCCTTGAGGGTCAGCCCAATGCTCAATTTTGCCCTCGAGAATCCGATTGTAAATTTGATTGAATGCGTTGTCATCAACCAAAAAAGCGAAGTGCTGCATCTGTATTTCGCCATTTACCTGAGCGAATTGAAGATGCACGCCTTCTTCAAGCGTGACGCTGGTGAATGGTTCCCACGAAACTGGCTCTGCAAGACCGAAAAGCTGTGCGAAAAAAGCTGCGGACTCATTACGATTTCTTGCGGCTACGATGGCATGATTAAACTTGACTGACATAGCGATGCTGCCTTTCAGCGTGTGAACGTTGCTGTGTCTCAAGCAGCCGGACACGAACGCACAGCGCATTGGTTTAAGTCTACGTTGAGCAACGCTTTGCGTCAATGCGAAAAGACCTTCACAATTGTAAGTCTCGAACTAGCCGACCGAACTCCTGCGGCGTTGCTGCATGCGTCAGCATTGTTTTTCGTGCCGGACATGGCGCAGGCGGTGCGTGAGTTTTACCGCGTGCTAAAACCCGGCGCTCGAGTCGGTTTCACATCGTTTGGCGCAGGGTTCCTGCACCCCGTGTCAGCACTGCTGACCGCGCGGCTCGAGCATCATAGCGTGTCAGGAGCGCAGCCGCCCGTCGCTCGGCTTGCCGATCCTGACGTGTGCAAGCGACTGCTCGAGAATGCTGGGTTCACGGATGTGCAAGTCATCAGTGAACAAGTCGGGTGTCACCTCAGCAGTTTCAGTGAGCGTTGGCTCGAGATTCGCGCTGGTCTCGAAGGGTTGCCGCTCGAGCGTTTGCCTGCTGACGTGGTTGAGCGCATCAGGCAGGAGCACGAAGCCGAACTCGAGGGGCTGTTCACATCGGACGGACTGTGGATCAATGTGCCCGCTAATTTTGCATTTGGCACGAAGCTGCTGACCGCGTGACGGCTCGAGACGTTTTCTTGCAGCGGTTTCGGCTGCTAGAATTGAACCATGACCGATCTGCTCGAGCGTGTGTTCGCACAAGCCAAAGAGTTGCCAGAAGCGCAGCAAAATGCCATCGCGGAATTGTGGCTGGCTGAACTCGAGGATGAACAGCGCTGGGACGTTGCATTCTCGAGCGCGGCATCGCAAGCGTGGCTCGAACAGCAAGCAGCGTTGGTGCGAGCTGCCATTCGAGAAAAGCGCACGAAGCCGCTCGAGCTGAACGACTTGTGAACCCAGACTTGCCAAATTTTCAATCTGAAACGGTTGATTCGTTCTGGGAGCTATACCGTAGCCTGCCAAAGGAAGTGAGAGAGCAAGCGCGTACAGCGTATCGTCTTTTCTCGAGCAACCCACGCCATCCCAGTTTGCAATTCAAACGCATCGGTTTACGCGAACCGATGTTTTCTGTGCGAATTGGTTTGCATTACAGAGCAGTGGCTTTGCTCGAGGGCAACGTTGTGGTTTGGTGGTGGATTGGGTCGCACGCAAATTACGACAAATTGAAACTGTAAACATACGAGTGCGGATGCACTCGCACGCTCAATCATTTTTGACGCTCGAAACTTTACGTGCGACTCGAGGCTCGAGCCAGCAGTTCCGCGATGAGTTCCGCGCTGCCGATTTTGCCCCGGTCGCCCTTGCCGTGTTCGCGCACCGACACCGCGTCCTCGGCCGCTTCCTCGTCACCGACGACTAGGATGAACGGGATTTTTTGCAGTTCCGCCACGCGAATCTTGGCTTGCATCCGCTCACCGCCGTCGTCCACGGTCACGCGCAATTTCTGCGCTTTCATCCGAGTCTCGAGCGCTCGAGCGTAATCGATGTGGCGGTCGCTGATCGGTACGATTCGCACTTGCTCCGGCGCGAGCCAGACGGGGAAGTTACCAGCGGTGTGCTCTAAGTAAAACGCGAAGAACCGATCAAAACTGCCCATGATCGCCCGGTGAATCACGACGGGCGTTTCCTTCTCACCTTCCGCATTGGTGAACTCCAAATCAAATCGTCCGGGGATGATGAAATCGAGCTGGTTGGTAGCGATGCTTTCTTCCTTACCGATCACGCTGCGAACCTGCACGTCCAGTTTCGGGCCGTAAAAAGTCGCCTCGCCGATGCCCTCTTCATACGTCGCGCCGGTTTCCTCGAGCGCGTCGCGGATGGCCCTGATGCTCTCATCCCAGACGGGGCCCGGCTCGCCGAATTTCTCGGGGTTGTGTTCAAAATCGGGCAGGGAAAGTCTGAACCAGTAGTCACTGATCCCGAAGTCTGCGTAGACCTCTTTGAAGAGTTTGATCACGTTGATGAACTCGGCTTTGACCTGCGCTTTGCTGCAATAGATGTGCGCGTCGTTCTGCGTGAAGCCGCGCACTCTTGCTAACCCGGACAGTGCGCCCGACAGCTCGAAGCGGTAGACCGTCCCAAACTCGTTGTAGCGCACGGGTAGGTCGCGGTAACTCTTCGGGCGAGCCGCGAAGATGATGTGGTGATGCGGGCAGTTCATCGGTTTCAGGTAATACTTCTCGCCGTCGATTTCAAACGGCGCGTACATCCCATCCGCGTAGTACGGCAGATGCCCGCTGGTCATGTACAGGCTTTCCTTGGTGATGTGTGGGCTAATCACGTACTCGTAGCCGTACTCGAGTTCTTTTTGGTACATGTAATCTTCTAATTGCTTGCGGATGAACGCACCTTTGGGCAGCCACAGCGGGAGTCCCTGCCCCACGTCGTCCGAGAATGTGAACAGATCGAGTTCCTTGCCGAGCTTGCGGTGATCGCGCTTCTTGGCTTCTTCTTGCTGCCAGACGTATTTCTCTAACTCTTCGGCGCTCGAGAACGCGACGCCGTAAATCCGTTGCAGCATCGGGTTTTTCTCACTGCCGCGCCAGTACGCGCCGCTCGTGGCGGTCAGTTTGAAATGCGGCGGGATCAAGCCCGTGCGCGGCAGATGCGGGCCGCGACACAGATCGGTGAAGTCAGCCTCAGTGCCCTGACGGTAGAAGCTGATGATCTCGCCAGCGGGCAGTCCCTCGATCAACTCGGTCTTGAACCGGTCGCGCCCCTCGAAGGTCTCGAGCGCCTGTTCCCTCGAAACCGTGAATTTTGACAGTGGTAAATCGCGCTTGATGATCTCGCGCATCTTCTGCTCGAGCATCTCGAGTTCTTCTAGCTTTAACGCTTCGGGCAGGTCGAAGTCGTAGTAGAAGCCGTTCTCGATCACCGGCCCGATGCCCATGCGGATCGTTTCCCTCGAGAACCCTTTTTCTGCATACAACTCGAGGATCGCCTGCGCCATCACGTGCGCCAAGGTGTGCCGCGCCAAGTCAATCGCCTCGGCTGGCTTTTTGGTGGTGATGATCTCGAGCGCTGCGCCGTCGGGCAGCGCCGTGAAGATGTCGGTCAATTTGCCGTTGGCCCGTGCGCCAATCGCGTCTTTGGCGAGACGCGGGCCAATCAGGTTGGCGGCGTCCAGCGCGGTCGCGCCGTTCGGTAGCTCTAAAACTTTGCCGTCTGGAAGTGAAACTTGCATAAAGCTCCTTAGCGTTGAAAGAGTTGACTGGCTCGAGGCATGACAAAAAAGCATCTCGAGATTTGGCCGCGTTGCCCCACGAGAATTAGACGCCGCGAGGCGTTCGGGTGGGTGTGCAAATCAGAAAATGATTCATGGTCGCGTTGCCTCGAGTCGCTTGGCCTCGAGATGATTCAAATTTTAGCACGCAACCGTCGCTTAGCGCACCAGCGTTTTGGCGTCGTCGTGGCAAAATTACAAACATGTTCAGTAAATTTTTCAAAAAACCAGAGGGTGAGAACGCGACTCGCACCCCGCCGGGGCAATCGCTGACCGAACGCTTCCCGATCATGACCTACGGGCCCACGCCGAAAATAGACCCTGAAAGCGTCAAGATTCGCATCTGGGGCGCGGTCAAAGATGAACTCGAGATCACGTGGGATGAGCTGCAAGCCATGCCGCAGGTCACGCAGACCAAAGACCTACACTGCGTGACGCACTGGTCAAAGTTGGATGTCACGCACACGGGCGTGTCGGTGCTCGAGGTGATGAAACGCGTGACATTGCTGCCAGAGGCGACGTTTGTCATGCTGCACTGCTATGGCGGGTACACGACCAATCTGGCGCTGACGGATTTTTTGCGCGAGGAAAATATCTTCGCCCACACGCTCGAGGGTGCGCCGCTGCCGATTGACCACGGCGGGCCGTTGCGCGTGATCGTGCCGCACTTGTACATCTGGAAAAGCCCGAAGTGGGTCAACGGCATGGAGTTCATGACGGCTGATCGCTTGGGCTTCTGGGAGCGCAACGGCTATCACGGGCGCGGCGATCCATGGAAAGAGCAGCGTTACGCCGACGATTGAGCGCAGAGCGTTACGTTGGCGATTGAGCGCTTTTGACTCTTCAGCCTCGAGCAATTCGGTACACTGAAACCATGCACTTTGTTGGCTCGTCCCCGCTCGCCATTTGGCGACAACGGGTGATTGGTGGGCTGAGCGCGTTTCTACTGTACGCGCTGCTTTATTTCATTGGAATTTTAAACCTAGGGCCGCTCGAGCTGAGCGCCCAGATCATCGGTTGCCTCGGGTACGTGTTCGCGCTGTTCACGACTGGCCCGCGCTGGTTGCGTTGGACGGTCGCCACGTGGGACGCGGTGGTGCTGTGCCTGCTGATTCGCGCCAATGGCATGACGGCCAGCTCATTTCTGATCATGGTTCCCGTGTGGTTTTTCGGTGTGGCACTGGCGAACCTGATTGACGGCGATACTGCGCCCGTGCCGTGGATGCTGCTGCTGGCGCTACTCGCGCCGCTGATTGGCGGCATTGGCGGCGATCACTACGCGCTGTACGCGATCACCGTCCTTGCCGCCACCGCCGCGATGGGTGGTGGGGCGCTCACATTGGCCAGTGAGCGCCGGGCTGGTCGCAGTGATCCGCTGCTGACGATGCTGCTCAACCGCACGGCTGGACTGGAGCGTTTGGAGGAAATGGCGGCAGCGGGTGAGGCCTTCACGCTCGCGTTCGTCGACCTCGCGGAGTTCAAAACCATCAACGACCAGCACGGTCACAAAGTCGGCGACGAGGTGCTGCTCGAGACTGGCAAGCGCTTGAAGGCTGGCGTGGGGAACCGCGATTTGGTCGCCCGTTACGGCGGCGACGAGTTTCTGGTCGCGCTGCGCGACCCAAAGGCGCTCGAGGGGTTGCGCGAAAAGTTAAGCGTTGCGCTTATGACCTCGGCTGGAATGCTCAACGTTAGAGCAGACATCGGACACGTGCCATTCGAGCGCGGTGAGGACATCGACATCCTCTTGGAGCGGGCGGACGCGGCGATGTACGCCGACAAGCGCAGCGCTAAGCTGGCAAACGCGTGAAGGCGATCAAATCCGTGCCCACAGCCGCGTGACCCAACTGGCGCAGCATCAGCGCGACCTGACCACGGTGATACGAGCCGTGATTGACGACCTGCAAAGTGATTTCGTCGAAGCTGCTCGAGAACGATTGCCCGTCAAACGTCTGGTAAATAATCACCTCGCGGGGGTCTCGCGCCGTGACCAGTGCTTCCCAGCCGCGCAGCGCGACCTGCCACTGACTGACAAGCGTCTCGAGATCAGCGGGCAGTTGCTCGGGCATCGGGCGCGTGAACGGCTGACCGCGCACGCGGTGCTGCCACGCATTGTCCGCCATCAACGCGTGCGCCAAGGTATCGCGCACGCTTTTGAAACTTCCGCCGAGGTCGCGCAGGAATTCCTCTGAGGTCAGCACCGCGCAGGACTCGAGGGTGCGCGTGACCGCCCAGCGGTGATACGCGATCAGGTTTTGCAAAGTCATGCGCCGCACTCTAGCTCGAGTGAGGATTCATAAACAGAGAAGCGTTTCGAGTTAGATTGTGAACGTGGCGCAGTTGATCGATCAGTCGGTTCCAGCTACGTCCAAGGCACTGTTGGCGCGGGTATCAAAACGACTCGTTGGACTGACCGCTCGGCGCTCTGGGTTCTGCATTGGATTATCTGGTGCGGCTGGCATCGGTAAAACCCACACGGCGCTTCAGTTGCTGCAAGCTTCGCCGTGCCGTTTTCAGGTCGCACAATCCACCGTCGGGATCCAGATGTTGACCAAGCTGTTGCGAGGATCGAAAAAGCTACCCGGTGTGATCGAACGAAACCTCCAACGCATTCAAAACGGTGAACGTCTCGAGCGTCAAACCTTGATCGATGTCTACGCAGCGATGCTCTCACCCCAAGCCCCGTTCGTTCTGCTGATCGAAGACATGCACGAAGCGAGCACTGAGCAACTGGAGTTCTGGAACGCGCTCTGCCAGCTTGTGACGCGACTTCCCGGCGTGGCGATCATCCAAACCAGCCGAGTTGCGTTTGCAGACCCCGTTGAAAACATTGCCCTCGAGCCGCTGTCATCCGCGCAGTCAAAAACCTTGCTCGAGCATCATCTGAACGCTCAGTTGCCGAGGGCTGCGCTCGAATGGATTGACTCGAGGTGTGCGGGCAACCCGCTGTTCACCATGGAGTTTGCCGATTTCCTGACGCGTCACGATGCGCTCTGGAACGACGGGAAGACTTGGAAGTGGCGTGAACCCACTGGTCATAGCATCCCAAACACGGTCGAGGCAATTCTAGCGCAGTGGTTAGCGAATGTGGCGCTGACTTCGGCAGCTCGGGTGGCGCTGGAGACCAAAGCTTATTTTGAAACTCGAGCACTGGGACAGGTGTTAGATGACGCGCTTTGGGCGAAATTGTCGGGACTCTCAACCGAACAGATTTTGGAAGCCAAAGCGCAACTCGAGGCGGTTGGTGTTTTATCCCAAACCATCTTCGCTCATCCGCTCTACCGTGAGGTGACGGCGCAATACATGAGTCGTCAGCAGCTCGAGCAGCTTGCGTTAAGTGCCGTAAAACATTTTGAGTTGCACAATCAAGTCTTGATTCTGCCTTTCCTCGACGAAGCCGAATTGGATCGAGATGTCACCCTCGAGTTGCTCGAGGGCGCGGCGAACCAAGCGCAAAAATCGGGGGACGCTGCTAGCGCGGGTCGATTGTTGGCTCGAGCGACTGAGTTTGCCGAAGGTGAGCGCAAGGGTGCGCTTGCGTTGCAGGCCGCCAAATCGTTTCAGAACACGAATTTAGCGAGGGCATTTCAATTGGCGGAACAAGCCGCAGCGTTATTGCCAAATAGTACAGAAGCGTTGTTGCTGATGGCAGATTTCTTTGCCACCCAAGGGCGAACGTCTGACTTGCATGTGGTTTTGAATCGATTGCCCGAATCAATGAAACAAGGTGCGGAGTGGGTAGAAAAACTGGTTATGCTTTACCGTCAAGGCAATGACGACTCTGCACTGATGGCATTGCTACAAGAGCATCCTGAGCTTGAACACACACAGGATCTAAGAGTGGTCACAGTTTTGGTTGGTTTTTTGTTAACCATCAATGAAAGCAGTTGGGCGCTGAGGATTGCTGAACGAGGATCGCATTTAGATCGCGCTGATCTCTCCCCGCGAGACCGAATACAATTTCTTAGCATTCAAGCCAAAATAGCTGATCTAGAGAGAAATATTTTACAGGAAGAAGAACTTCAATCTCGAGTGATTGACATTTCTGTGCTTAACAATTTAACTATGCACACCTGTCAAGGATTTTATCGTCGAGGTTTTCCCAGAAGAAAACTTGGTAAAGAACGTGAAGCGGTTTTGGATTTTGAGAATTCACTAAAAATAGCTGAAGATGTTGGACATTTACGTGCTTTTTATTCAAACAAAATGGAAATTGGTATGTTAAAAGTCTTAAATGCCAATTTTATAGATGCAGAGAAAAACTTACTTGAATCGAAAAAGTATTTTGAACGATATGCGCCGGATTTATGTCTTTTGTGCTGCCAGTATCTTATTTTACTGTATGAACTCTGGAACATAAGATATTCAAATGAACTTATATTGCGTTATTCTCACGAGGCAAATTACTACTGGAATCTTGGCAAGACGCCGATATATTATAGTAATCTGCTTCATGTCCAATCTAAAATAGCAATTTTACTTCGTGACGCTGAAAAATGCTTAAACATTGCTGATGAATTAATTCAAGGATCAAGTGAAATGCACGGGTATTCAGCTCGAGCGCAGGCGCTGGTATTGCTGAAACGATCTGATGAAGCCGTTCAAGCCTATCAACAAGCTTTGATCGCCGCTCGAGCAGACTCCGAACTTCGTGAAGAGCAAGTGATCGGACTCGAGCTTGATAACCTCACGCGCGACAGTAGCAGCGCTCGAGAACGCCTCGAGTGGTTCAAATCGCGGGGTCTCAACGCTTACGTGCAACTCGCGCAACGGTACTTCCCGGAACTCCTCGAGACAACTCCACCAACCGCAACCGCGAACCTTGAGAATTCAAACGCGCTCGAGGTGCTTGGTCAAATGCGAATCCAAACAGAGGGCAAGACCGCGGTGGTCAGGGGACAAAAGCGTCAAGAGTTACTGGCGTTGCTGCTTCACGCAAGGATGGAAAGGCAATCAGAAGTACCAGTGGACGACTTGCGCGAAACGCTGTACCCCGATCAGAGCTTCAAAGAAGGCTCGAACGCATTGCGTCAAACGATTCATAAAACCCGCTCGAGTTACGGGCAACAGGTGATCGTCACCACCAGCGGCGGCTATGCGCTTGGACGAATCAGCAGTGACGCGGAAACGTTCTTAGAAGACGGCAATTCGCAGTTGTGGCGTGACACGTACCTCAACGGGCTGCAACTGGATGGCGCGGACGCTATCTTGGAAAATTTGAACTTGCGATTGTCCACCCGAGGGGTGGAATTGCTCGAGCACAACCCCAAAGAAGCCACGCGAATCGCTGGGATTCTGCTAGCCAGCAACCCATACGATTTGGAGGCATTGCGATTGCAGTGCCTCGGCTTGCGCCAAATGGGTCAACACGCGGCACTGAAACGCAAATTTCAAGCGGCTCGAGCCTCGTTCATAGAAATTGGTGAGCACCTGCCCGAAACGTGGGCGCAGTTCCTCGATGCGTGACCGTTCGTGGGTGTCAAAAAGCCTCGAGAGGTAACGCTCGAGTCATCGCGTGTGGGGCGATCTCAAAAAACCGCCAAAAAAGCCTCGAGAAGTAATCCTCGAGTAACGGGTGCTTGTGTATTTTCTCTAAGACGATGCACATGCTTCGGCTTGAGTGAAATTGAGCTGTGTGTCTAGGAGGTCAAGAAATTTTTTCAGAGTGAAGTGCTGTAAGTACAGATTCCTAATTTTAGAATTTATGGCAGGAGTTATTTCGGTACTGGGAAAATAGCTTTTTCACACTCGAGGTTTGGGATGTGGAAACGTAAAATGTCAAGCCTTTCAAGCTCAGGGAGAATATATGAATACAAGATACCCATTACGAGTTACGTCAGTTGGCTTGAGCCTAATGTGTATATCTATTGTCGGTGGAATTGCGTTAGCTGCACTTTTATTCTTACTAATTTTTCTACGGTCATTTGAGGTTATAGTTGCACTTGGTTTTGTCGGTCTCGGATTAAATACTTTAGGCTTTATCGGTCAAATAATGTGTGTGAGCGCACCAAGAAATATGGATGGAAAATCGCACTTGTATCTTTCTTTCTTTTTAGCAGCCACTTCAGTTCTCTTCGCAAATTTTACTAGGTTTTCTGATATTCTTTTGCAGCTTGTTCCAATGAGATTTTTACAATTTGCCGATCCTATCTTTAGCCTTATATCGCTGCTGATGTATGTAGCATCGACAATTTTCTTTCTGACATTTTTGAAATATATTGCAATTTATGTTAATAGTAGTGTACTTGAATATCGCGCTAATCATCTAATAAAATCGACACCAAGTTTACTTCTAAATTTTGTAGGAATTTTAATATTTTCAGCTATACTGGTGTTGTTAAATCTTATCGTTCCAGCATTAATTATTTTTATCATAGGTACTCTAGTAACTTTTCTACTTTCGATTTCGCATTTCTTTTCTTACCTTGGGTTATTAAACGAACTGAGTTTCAAAACCCGCCGTTTTGAGCTACCCGCCGAAAACGCAATGGGAACTCAATAGCTCGAGCGCTTGACAAAAGTACCTGACAAGCCTCGCCGCTCGAGTTATTGGTTTTGGGGCAACCCAGAAAACCGTCAAAAATAGCTCGAGAAGTAATCCTCGAGTAATGGGTTCTTGCGTAGAGTTTTCTAAGACTTGGAACGGGACGGGTTCCAAGTTCAGCCACTCAGCGTATTTGTTGCGTTCCTGACGAAGTATTCGCTTCTCTGGGAGTTTACAAGAAGAAATCTCGAGCATTATCGGACGGGGGAGTTAAGTATGAAAAGAATTGTTTCAAGTATGCTTGGGTTTGCATTGTTACTGGTGAGTTGTGGGCAAGACCCGCAACCAGATACGACCAAACCTGTCGTCACTTTGGTTTCCTCAAAAGCCAGCGTTACCGCAGCAGAGAGCATCAAGCTGACCGCGACGGCGACCGATAACGTTGGCGTGACGAAAGTAGAGTTCTACGATGGCGTGACGAAACTGGGTGAGGACTCGAGCAGCCCATACGAATATGATGTTGCGTTGACGGCAACCAACAATGGCTCGAGAAGTTACAAAGTTAAAGCGTTCGATGCGGCGGGTAACGAAGGCTCGAGCGATCCTGTGACGGTGACGGTGGCAATCGCTCAAACGATCACGGTAACGGGTACAGTAATCAATGATAGGGGTTTTCGAGTAGTTGGTGCAAAAGTGCTGTTGAACAACGGCAACCTTCAGACTACTGACGCGACTGGATCGTTCACTTATAACGCTGTCGCCTCGCCGTATAACTTGACGGTCTCTTATGATAGCAAGGTGTTTGTGTCGAATGGTTTGACCCGAACTGACCCGCTCATTTTTCCGTTTATATCGTTTAGCAGAGCACCTGTGATTGGTAGCGTAATAGGCCCAACGTATCCGCTGGTTGCCGGTGATAACGTTGTAATTGGTTCGACAGGAAGTCTCGGTGGCTCCGTTGCAAACAGTTTAGATGGACGGTTCAATAGTGGCATCCAGTGGTCGCCACTTTCTTCAGCTATCACTGTTGATTTTGTGGCACTACGCTACACATCTCTAACAGGCCCGAACGGTTCTGCTGGAGTAATCACAGATTTTTTGAAAATGGGAAAACGTGTTGGGGTTGCTCTGACCAGCGGTATTACTCGATCTGATCTCGACATTACATTGGATACTCCAGTTGCAGTTTCTAATGCTACACTCACGTATTCATTGGGCGCTTACTCAAGTCCTACAGGCGGCACTGCTCAACTCAGTTCAGTTACTGCGGGTGGTGCACAGTTTGTCTTCAATTTCCCAATTTCTAACGGCAATACAACTAAAATTCCGACTGAAGGCGCGAGCTTTTCTGTAAGAAGTAACGATAATTCGGGTAATTCGGCATTTATAACAGTTCCAGCGGTTGTAGATGGTTCGACGAGTATCAACTTGCCAAGTGAAACCGTGGTTTCTAACACTATTCCGATGTCAGATGCGATAAACATCAGCAAAACCCCAATTCTTAGTTGGAGACCCTTGCCTGAAGCAACTGCGTATGTCGTTTTCTTAGGTAATTCAGCTAGTCAAAGTCCAAGCCCAATCTATCAAGTTTATTTACCAGGCACGTCAAACAGTTACGCAATTCCCGATATAGCAGCAGTTAATGTTGGATTACAACCAGGTGTAAGATATACTTGGCAGGTTTTTGGCGTAAAAGGTGCTAATTTCACTCCTGACACACTCACAGAACCAAGTCAAAATACTTTGCTCAAACTTAACAGTGGTTTAATTAGGTACGAGGCTTATACGTCCAGAGGCACTTCCTTCACCACTGCACCTTAAATAACTCGGTCGAATACTCCCAGCGCCACTCGAGGAATCTCGTGAGTCAAAGGCAGCTCGAGATTAAATTCCGAATCCATCTGACCTCGAGCAGCACTCGAGGTCAGAACTTTTTTGTCTAGAGTTCGCACGTTCAGTAAGCTGTATAGCACGTCACCTCTCGAGACTCGAGCATCGGTTTTAAATCCTGCAACGCACGCAATGCGCCTCGAGCCAGCATCTCAGAGTCAAGTTCATCCCGCGCTAAGAGTGGTCTCGAGAGAATCTGCCAAACTTGGTTTCAAATTTAGGTTCTGGTACAGTTCCAACATGAGTAAACTCGAGGCAATCGAAAACGAAATTGAGAATCTAAGCCCTCGAGAACGACGTGTGCTCAAATCATGGTTTGACCAACTCGAGGGGCGAAGTCCGGCAATCACTGCCCCAGCGATTCGTCACGGCAATGGACAAAAAGCCAAGGGGTTGACGCCGCGTGTTCAATTGCCAAGCAATGCTAAAAGTCTGTCAGAGACGGTGAATGAATTGCGCGAAGAGCGAGAAAATTCGTTGTGATTTTGTTCCTTGATACAAGCGCTTTGGTGAAACTGTACGTCCAAGAAACACATTCGAATACCGTTGAAAAAGCCGTCGCTGCTGCCAATGACGTGATCGTTTCGCAAATTACGCTGGCCGAAGCCGTCAGTGCCTTCCACTACCGTACCGTCAAAAATGAGCTTTCGAGCGCCGACGAAACCCAGATTTTCAAGCAATTGCTCGAGGATTGGGACACGTTCGATTGCGTGGACGTGAACGAACTCGTGGCTAAAGAAGCCGCAGTGCTCGCCCGCTCTCGAGGATTGCGTGGGGCGGATGCGGTGCAATTGGCGACGGCTGCATGGGTTTCTCGAGCGCAACGTTCCGTGCAGTTCTTGGCATTCGATGAAAAACTACTCGAGGCTGCCCAAGGTGTTGTGCGCGTATACGAGTGAGCTGACTTCAGCGAAGAATTTGCACGTCCAGTAAACCGTGTAGCACGTCACTCCTCGAGACTCGAGCATCAGTTTCAACCGCTGCAACACACGCAATGCACCCTGAGCCAGCATCTCAGAGTCAAATTCATCCCGCGCTGAGAGTGGTCTCGTGAAAAGCTACCGAACTCGTTTTCAAATTTGAGTTCTGATCCAGTTTCAACATGAGTAAACTCGAGGCAATGAAATAGCGAAATCGGAAATCTCAGCTCTCGAGAACGACGCGTGCTCAAATCAACAGTTTTCAGCATCTGCAAAATTACGCGCCGCACGCTAGCTCGAGTTAGGATTGACCGCGATGAACGTTCGCATTGGGTACGGCGAGGACGCGCACCGCCTCGAGTCTGGACTGCCTTTGACGCTCGCAGGATTGGTGATCGAGGGTTCACCGCACGGCGCGGTCGCGCACAGTGACGGTGACGCTGTGCTGCACGCGGTTGCGGACGCGCTGCTGTCGGCGCTGGCGCTCGGCGACATCGGCAAGCTTTACCCGGACACCGATCTAAAGTGGCGCGGGCTGGACTCGAGCGTGATTCTTAAAGACGTGCTGGCTCGAGTCACAAAGCTTGGTTGGCGCATTGGCAACGTCGCCTGCGTCGTCACGCTCGATCAACCGAAACTCGGCTCGAGACGCGATTTGATGGCAGCGAAGTTGGCGAGTTTGCTCGAGATTCCGAGTGGCGATGTCGGGCTGAGCTTCAAAACTTCCGAAGGGCTGGCGACCGCGCACGTGCAGACGAGGGTCACGGTCTTGCTGGTCAGATCGTAAGTGCAGAGTTGACTGTCGTACACGTCTCGAGTTCGTGCGTGATGTCAGTATAAACGCAACGGCAACTGAAAAGGCAATGGCGAGCAAAGCTGACTTGGCCCGCCACTCGAGATGAAGACCGCTGTGGGTTGATGGCGCTACCTCAATGGCTGACGACCGCCGCAAAATTCACCGATAACTCGAGCCAGACTTTGCCACCTGTGCGTGCTCAAAGGGCGGTGAGCGCACGGCATCCGTGCGAATGAAGCCGCCGCCCAGCAACCGCGCCCCGTCGTACAGCACGACGCTCTGACCGGGTGTGACGGCGAACTGCGGCTCGAGCAGTTCCACGCTGAAACTCTCGGGCGTCACGGCCGTGACTCGAGCGGGGACGCTAGCGGTGCGGTAGCGGATCTGGGCGTTCACCAGTTCTGGCAGTTCGTCCACCAGTAGGTTCGCGCCGACAGCCGTCAGTGTTGTCGTGTAGCAATCCTCCTTGCTGCCGACGACGACGCGGTTGGTCGCCGTGTCGATCCGCACGACGAAGCGCTCTAAGTGGGTCTGGAAAAGCTTCATGCCTTTCTTCTGCCCCAAGGTGTAGAACTGTGCGCCTTCGTGCTCGCCGACGACCTTGCCGCGCAAATCCACGACCTCACCTGCTTTGGGGGTCAGGCGCTCGCCCAGATAACTCTGGATCGTGCCGGGGACGAAGCAGATGTCTTGCGACTCGGGCTTCTCGGCCGTGATGAGGCCGTAGCCGCGTGCCAACTCGCGCACCGCTGGTTTCTCCATGTGACCAACGGGGAACAACACGCGCTCCAAGGCATCCCTTGGCGTGCCCCACAGGAAATACGTCTGGTCTTTTCGTGGGTCGCTGCCGCGATGAAACTCGGGGCCGGTTGCTCCCTCGAGCCGCTGCACGTAATGGCCGGTCGCCACGAAGTCGCAGCCGAGCATCAGCGCCTTTTTCACCAGATGGTCAAATTTGACTTTGGAGTTGCACAGCACGCACGGGTTCGGGGTGCGCCCGGCGGCGTACTCAGCCACGAACGGCTGGATGATGTTCTCTTCAAAGACATCGCGGTAATCCAGCAGGTAAAACGGCAAACCCAAGTGATCCGCCACGCGCCGCGCTTCATAAGCCGCATCCGGCGAGCAGCAGCTATCAAAAGTCGACACGCGTTTGGCATCGGGCCAAAATCGCATCATCGCGCCGATCACCTCATAGCCATCGTCGCGCAGCAGCGCAGCCGCCACGCTCGAGTCCACCCCGCCGCTCATCGCGGCCAACACGCGTCCTTTGCTCATCAGTTCATCCCTCGAGCCGCGACTGAGTTGTGCGGCTAAACTCAAGTAGTTTACCCAATGTTCGAGCCTTAAGATGTGGGGTAGTTGACATGGCGCGGACTTTAATCACGACCCACAACAAGAATGTTGAAGTATGAGCGTGAAACTCGAGACCTGTCGCGTGTTTGCCACGCGGGTGAGCGGCTGAACATACACACTGGCTTCATCACGGATGCCGTGAGACACGAGAGTTTGACCGCGCAAGGTCGTGCAAGCGTCGCCACCCTCTCCCGGTCACGCCCATGCGTGCAAATTAACACTGTTCGGGAGAGGGGCTGGAGGAGAGGGCTGTGCGACGCTCGAGATTCGCACAAATGCTGTACAGCACGTGTTCTGAATGAAGGCGAAATCAATGGTGGTAGAAAAGCCCCTACGGGTTTTCCCTGATGCGCTTCAATGAATTTCTAGACTCGAGTCTTGATCAAAGCTTGAACACGGCGTGAGCCGCTGACCTCGAGTGAGCCAAGCCCCTGACCTCGCGTGAGTAGCCACTCACGCGGCCAGTGGGTAAACTCACTTGAAATCATGACCAAGACCAGATTGCAATTCGCGCTCGCCGTGCTGCTGAGCCTCAGTTTGATTCCCGCGTTGATTCTGGCGTGGCAACGCATCGCCTTTGAACGCGCTTACAACACAGTCGGGCTAACGATCGATTATCAAGACGTGATTATCCAAGCCCGCGAGAACGGGCTGCTCGAGGATGATTTACTGAAGCAATACAAAGCACTCGGCGTCAACGGCGTCAGCCTTTACGAGGACACGCTCTCGAGGCTGGTGCAGCAGGACAAAGTGGTTTACCGCGATGGCTCGAGCTGGCGCAACGAGCGTTTATCGCTGAAGCTGGATGTCTCGCAAGTCAAATCGCGCGAGTATTACCTGCGGTCATTGGAAGCGGGTGTGGCTGAGCGCTTCACGGCGAAGTACAAGTATTTGACGCGCACGGCGCGAATCGACGGCGAGGACTGGATCGTCTTCAGTCTGGATGTCGGCGGTTTGCCCGCTGGCCCGCCTGCGGACAGGATTGCGCGGCTCGAGGGGCTGGGGTTTTTCGTGGTTTACCGGCCGTTTGAGGCCAGCAGTTTGACCAGTCCCGGCGCGGACTTCCCGAAAGTCCCGTTTATCGTGTACGCAGGCGATCAGATCACTGGCAATTCCACCGCGCAGAAGCTCGAGGCGATGAAGGCGCTCAGCCAGCGCTACGTGACTGGGCTGGTCGAGGGTGTGGATCAGATGGGCTTGGAGGACATCGCACGGGTCAGTCCGGTCGTGCGGGTTTTCGCGGTTCCGGCCGCGTGGCAAGCGGTGCTGCAACCCGAAGAGGCGGCCGGTAAATTCGTGCTGGCGGCCCGCGAGCGCAATCATCGGCTGCTGTACCTGCGCCCCTATCAGCGAATCGACGATACCGAAACCTTCTTGCAAAAAATCACGGCGGGTCTCGAGCGGGCTGACTTGAAGATCGGTACGCCGACCGCGCTCGAGTTCGCGCAGGACGAAAGCTTGAGCCGCATCAGCCTCGCCGGGCCGCTGCTGGGACTGGCACTGTTCGTGACGGTCTTCAACGTGCAATGGCTCGGCGTGGTGGTTGGGTTGGGCGTGCTGGCGGTGTCGTTCCTGTTCGGTGGCTTCGGCTCGAGGGGCGAGGCGCTGCTGGCGGCGATTGTCTTCCCAGTGCTGGGCTTCGCACTCGCTCGAGCCAAGCTGCTTGACTGGGCGCGGGCCTGCGGCGTGACCTTGATGGGCGCGTTTTTTGTCAGCGCACTGGGCGCGGGACGCAACGAGGTGCTGGCCCTCGAGCCATTCAAGGGCGTGGTGTTGACACTGGTTTTGCCGCCGTTGCTGCTGGGCTTGACGATGCTGCCGCGTCAGGACATCCGTAAGACGCTGCGCGAGTGGTGGGCTACGCCGATCAATCTAGGCTTGCTGGTGCTGATCGGCGCGGTGATCGGCGCTGTCGCGCTGACCGTGCTGCGGCGCGGCAACACCACGGGCGGCAGCATCAGCCCGACCGAGGCGAGGGTCAGGGCGGCACTCCAAGACAGCATCATCCGTCCGCGCACCAAGGAACTGGCGTTGCACGCTCCGGCGCTGCTGGCGCTGATTGGCATCTTGCCGCCGTGGATGAACAACCTGCTGCTGATGGGCAGCACCATCGGGCAGGGCAGCATCGTGGACAGCTTCGCGCACTATCACACGCCGCTCTTGATTAGCTTGCAGCGCACCGTCAACGGTATTTTCTTCGGAGGTCTGATCGGCGTCGCCGCGCTGATCGCGGCTCGAGTGTTGAAAGCGTATTTTGATCGGAAAACTTCGTGACCGATGTCAGACGCGGCAAAATTCGGGCTGTGCTGGGTAAGCGCCAGCCCGACTTGACGGTCTTTTTAGAGAACGTCCACAAGCCGCATAACCTCTCGGCGATTCTGCGATCCTGCGATGCGGTCGGCGTGCTGGAGGCGCACTGTGTCAGTTTCGGCACGCGCCCCAGAGCCTTCAACGACACCAGCGCGGGCAGTGAGAAATGGATTCCGCTGCATCAGTACCCCAGCACCAAGGGCGCACTCGAGCTGCTGAAATCAAGGGGCTTGCAGATCGCGGCTGCACACTTGTCCGATGAGGCGATTGATTACCGCGAGCTTGACTACACCCGCCCGACCGCCGTATTGCTCGGCGCGGAGAAATGGGGCGTCAGCCTTGAGGCGGCTGCGCTGGTGGACAAGCACATCATCATCCCGATGCACGGCATGGTGCAGAGCCTCAACGTCAGCGTCGCGGCGGCCGTGATTCTCTTCGAGGCGCAGCGCCAGCGGCTCGAGGCGGGCTATTACAACGCGTCACGCCTCGAGCCAGACGTGTACACGCGGCTCGAGTACGAGTGGTTGCATCCGCGTGAAGCCGAGGTGCTGCGCGAACTGGGCAAGCCTTACCCGACGCTCGAGCCGTACAGCGGTTGACCTGATCTCAGCCCTCGAGCTGCGCGGGCAGCTCGAGCATCGCCAGTAATCCGCCTTGGCTGGCGCGTTTCAGCTCCAATCTGCCGCCGTGCTGCTCGGCAACGGCCGCAACGAGCGCCAGTCCCAGCCCCGTTCCCGCGACGCCTTGCATCCCCATCCCGCGTTGGAAGGGTTGCTTCAAACGCTCGAGTTCAGTGCTTGGCACGCCCACGCCATCGTCGGCCACCTCGAGCGTGACATGATCGTTTGAAGTTGTCGTTCGTAGCCAGACATTGCCACCTGCGCGACCGTATTTAATGGCGTTGCCAATCAGGTTGCTGACCGCTAAGCGCAGCGCTTGCGGATCACCGCTGGTCACAGCCGCGCCCGGCTCGAGATGCAGTTTCACATCGCGCACTCGAGCTTCATTCTCGAAACTTTCAGCAACCCCGACGGTCAAATCACCGAGGTCAAGCTGAACGCGTTGTAAGGGCTGATTCGTGCGTGCGAGCATCAGCAGCCGATCCACCAGTTGACTCATCTCATCGCTGATCTCGAGTAGCTCCTTTGTAGACGCCTCGTACTCTTGGGTGCTGCGTTGACGGTTCAACGTCAGACTGGCTCTGCCGCGCAGCGCAGTCAATGGCGTGCGGAGTTCGTGAGCCGCCGCTAGCGCGAATGTTCGCTCGCGGTCAATCGTGGCTTCTAAACGCTCGAGCATCGCGTTGACCGTGCGCGTCAACCGCGCCATCTCGTCGTGACCGAGCGTTTCCGGCACGCGATCCGTGTAACGCCCTGAGTCGGCGATGCTCGAGGCGAGCTTGGACACGCGATCCACTGGCTCGAGAGCGCGGTCAGCGATGGCGTACCCGCCGCCGAGTCCGAGCAGGAGAAACAACGGCAGCGCGAAAAACAGGATGCCCTGCACGCGGCTCAGCACCTCGAGCGTTTCCGCTTCGCCGCGCAATGCCTGCACGAAGCCGCCATCTGGCAGGCGCTCGGTGTACACCCGCGTGTCGCCGACCGTTTGGTAGCCCGGCTCGAGGCCAGCTTTGATGCGCGGTGCGCCGATGCGGTCAGTCACCTGACCAGTTTTGCTGTAGACGATCAGCGTCGTCGCGCTGGGCACGCGGGCTTGGAAGGCGTCCGTTTCGGGATCAGAAAATTTGGGGTTGCCCTCGTCGCCGCTGAGCCGACTGGCCGCCAGCCTCGCCGCGTCGCGCAAACTGCTGTCGAGCGTCGCCCGGACGCTCGAGCGTAGCGCGAAGTACACTGTTACACCGACGATGAGCAGCACGACCGCCAGTAAACCGCCGTAGAAGATCGTCAAGCGCCAGCGCAGGTTCAGGTTCAACTGGCTCGCTCCGCCGTCGGTCTGGATGGCTCGAGCCGTCCCAAGCGATAGCCAATGCCGCGCACGGTTTCGATGATCGCCTCACCGAGCTTGCGGCGCACCGTGGAAACGTAGACATCCACGGCTTTGAGTTCCACACCCGTGTCCTCGGGCCAGACCCGCGCGATCAGCGCGTCCCTCGAGTACGCCCGGCCCGCGTTGATGCCAAAGCATTCGATCAGCGCGTACTCGCGGGGGGTGAGCGCGATGGGTTGACCATCTTTACTGACCTCCCGTGCGCCGAGATCGAGCGTGTACCCCATTGGCAGCAGCACCAGATTGCTCGAGCTGCCCTTGGCGCGGCGCACGAGCGCTCTGATGCGGGCGTGCAACTCTCTGAAGTCGAACGGTTTGGCGAGGTAATCGTCGCCGCCAGTTTCCAAACCCGCGATTTTACTGTCCATATCGCCCCTCGCGGTCAGGAAGAGAATCGGCGTGTGATCGCCCCGCGCCCGCAGTTGACGCGCTAGCGCGAAGCCCGCGTTGTTGCCTTCGGGCAGCATCACGTCGAGGATCAATAAATCGTAAGTCTCGAGTTCCGCGATGTTCGCGCCCAGCGTGGCGTTGGGGGCGTGTTCGACGATCAGGCCGTCCTCGCTTAGTCCTTCGCAGATCAGCTTGGCGAGGCGCGGGTCGTCTTCGACCAGTAAGAGTCTCATGCGAGTAGCCTAAGAGTACGCGGTTTGGAATTGGTATAGACGTTCAGCGCTCGAGGGCTTGCCGAGCTGGTCTACACCAAACCTAAACCTGCGTTTCTTAGCTTGTCGGCGTGAATCTTCCCCCCTCGAGCCGCAACGATCTGCCGGCGCATCGCCGCACACAGCGCCATCGGCTGACTTGGGCTGGACTGGGCTTGATCGCGCCGCTCACAGTTTTTGCAGCGCTCGGTGAAGAGGTCGCCACCAGCACCGTCATCCCGTTTGACCGCACGATCCTCGAGTGGCTGCACGGTCACGCCACGACGACGCTGGATGCGGTGATGCTGTTCATCACCAATGTCGGCGGCGCACAAGCCTTGCTGGCCCTGCTGGCGGCGCTGCTGCTGAGCTTGCTGTGGCTGCGACGCTGGCGCGACGCGGCGTTCGCCCTGCTGGCCTTTGGCGGCGCGGAGATCACCAACCTATTGCTGAAAGCGCTGTTCGCTCGAGCCAGACCGCATTTGTGGCCCGCGCTGAGCGTGGAGACCAGCTTCGGCTTCCCGAGCGGTCACGCGACCGGATCGGTCGCGCTGGCGGCCATCGTCGCCATTTTGCTGTGGAAGACCCGCTGGCGCGTTCCGGCGCTGCTGATCGGCGTGCTGTTCGGTGGTCTCGTCAGCGTGTCTCGGTTGTATC
Source organism: Deinococcales bacterium (assembly GCA_025359505.1). Taxonomy (GTDB): domain Bacteria; phylum Deinococcota; class Deinococci; order Deinococcales; family JAAFIG01; genus JANYHH01. The sequence continues at coordinate 391 of JANYHH010000040.1, read as the reverse complement.
TGGGTGTGCATTACCCGTCGGACGTAATCGCCGGAGCCGCCGCCAGTCTCGCGTGGGTCACGCTGCTGGTGCTGATCTCGCGCCGCGAGTTGTTCGCCGCTCGAGCGTGACCGCAACGTCGATACCAATTCCAAACCTCGGTTTTTCATACTGTTTTGAGTGAAACAGCCGTCACAAGGAGTCGTTATGAATCAGCTCACCTCGAGCCACATCTTTTCCGACCCGACTTGAAGACGATGCTCAGTAACGTCCCTAACTACTGGACAGAAGTGGGATCACGTCGTCCAGCACGAGCCTCCCAGCGCACCCAGATAACAAGATTTGCCGCAACGTATCCAACCCCACCCTGAACACGCTCCTCGGCGGTGACCCGTTCTTCTTCAACGCAATC
>JANYHH010000039.1 GCA_025359505.1 Deinococcales bacterium | reverse complement strand
GATTGCGTTGAAGAAGAACGGGTCACCGCCGAGGAGCGTGTTCAGGGTGGGGTTGGATACGTTGCGGCAAATCTTGTTATCTGGGTGCGCTGGGAGGCTCGTGCTGGACGACGTGATCCCACTTCTGTCCAGTAGTTAGGGGACGCTGATATTGACGTGATGCAAACGCTCGATCATCGCAACCCCCTGAGCAGGACACGCCACTGCGTGTCCCCACACCCACATTTTCCGTAGGGGTTTGCCACTGCAAACCCTGCCCTTGCCGTTAAAAACAAACAGCAGCTCGAGGCAATCTGCTCGAGCCGCTGTATTTTCACTTGCCCTTACGCTGTAACGGTGTTGCTCTCGCGCACGAGTTGGCGCAGTACGAATTGCAATATCCCGCCGTTGCGGTAGTAATCGATCTCCACGGGCGTATCAATCCTGCACCACAGCGTCAAATCGCGGCTCGAGCCGTCTGGCATGGTGGCAGTCACGGTAATGTCTTGGCGCGGTTTGAGCGCGTCGTCGATGTGAATGTCGAAAGTCTCGAGTCCGGTGAGTCCGAGGCTTTCAGCCGTTTGACCGTCTTTGAATTGCAACGGCAGCACGCCCATGCCAACCAAATTGCTGCGGTGGATGCGCTCGAAGCTCTCGGCGATCACGGCTTTGACGCCCAAGAGCATCGTGCCTTTTGCAGCCCAGTCTCTCGAGCTGCCCATGCCGTAATCCTTGCCGCCGAAGACGACCAGCGGCGTGCCAGCCGCTTTGTAACGCAGAGATGCCTCGTAAACGCTCACCACTTCGCCCGTCGGGAAGTGCGTCGTCACGCCGCCCTCCGTGCCCGGCGCAAGCTTGTTCTTGATGCGAATATTGGCAAACGTGCCTCGCGTCATCACGCGGTCATTGCCGCGCCTCGAGCCGTAGGAGTTGAAATCCGCGACCGCCACGCCTTGCGAGAGCAGGTACTCGCCAGCGGGCGATTTGGCGCTGAACGCGCCAGCCGGAGAAATGTGATCGGTCGTGATGCTGTCGCCGAGCATCAACAGCGTGCGTGCGCCAGTCACGCCGGAGATGGTTCCGACTGCCAGCTCGAGACCGTCGAAGTACGGCGGGTTCTGGATGTAGCTGCTGTCTGCGTTCCACGCGAATTGCTCGCCGCCGTTGACGGGAATCGCGTTCCACTGCGCGTTGCTGGCTTCGATGCCGTCGTAGATTTTGCGGAAGGTCTCGGGGCTGGTGGCGTTGTCCAAGTGCGCCGCGATGTCCTCGGTGCTGGGCCAGATCTCACGCAGGTAGACAGCCGCGCCGCTCGAGTCCGTACCGATTGGGTCGGTCGTCAGGTCAATGTCGACCGTGCCAGCCAGTGCGTAAGCCACGACCAGCGGCGGCGACGCGAGGTAATTGGCGCGGACATACGGATTGACGCGCCCCTCAAAATTGCGGTTGCCGCTCAGCACCGACGCCGCGACCAGATCGCCTTGGGTAATCGCGTCAATGATCGGCTGATCGAGCGGGCCAGAGTTGCCAATGCAGGTCGTGCAGCCGTACCCGACCGTCTGAAAGCCAAGCTGATCCAGAAACGGCGTCAGTCCTGCATCCTCGAGATATTCGGTGACGACCCTCGAGCCGGGCGCGAGGCTGGTCTTGACCCACGGCTTGACCGTCAAACCGCGCTCGACGGCTTTCTTGGCGAGGATGCCCGCGCCGAGCATCACCGATGGGTTGCTGGTGTTGGTGCAACTGGTGATGCTGGCGATCACGACTTGTCCGTTGGTGATCTCGCCCGTCCAACCATGCTGATCCGTGACCGTTCCCTTCGCCTCGAGCTGCGCTGGGGTCAGTGCGTAACCGCGCTTGTCCTTCGGGGCGGTCAGGGCTTCGTTGTAGACCCGCTGCATATCCTCGAGCAACACACGGTCTTGCGGGCGGGCGGGGCCCGCTAAGCTGGGCTTGACGGTGCTCAAATCCAGTTCGATCACGCTCGAGAAGATTGGGTCGGGCGTGGCATCTGTGCGGTACAGACCCTGCGCCTTCATGTACGCTTCGACAATCTCGACTTCATCCTCGAGCCGTCCGGTGCGCTTCATGTAGCGCATCGCTTCGCTGTCCATCGGGAAGAAGCCCATCGTCGCGCCGTACTCGGGGGCCATGTTGGCGATGGTGGCGCGGTCGGGCAGGGTCATGCTGCTCAGTCCCGAACCGAAGAACTCGACGAACTTGCCGACGACGTTTTGTTTACGCAGCATCTGCGTGACGACCAGCGCCAAATCGGTCGCGGTACTGCCCTCGGGCATCGCGCCAGTGATCTTGAAGCCGACGACTTCTGGCGTGAGCATGTACAGCGGTTGCCCAAGCATCACGGCTTCGGCTTCGATGCCGCCGACGCCCCAACCGACGATGCCGAGTCCGTTAATCATCGTCGTGTGGCTGTCCGTGCCGACCAGCGAATCTGGGAACAGCACGGTGCTGTCGTCCTCAGCGACGCTCATCACGCCCTTGGCCAGATACTCGAGGTTGACCTGATGGACGATGCCGCTCGCCGGGGGCACGACGCCGAAGTTCGCCAGCGCCTGCTGACCCCACCTTAAAAACTCGTAGCGCTCAGAGTTGCGTTGAAACTCGAGTTCCGCGTTTTTGGCTAAGGCGTCGCTCGAGGCGTAGTAATCGACTTGCACGCTGTGGTCGATCACCAAATCAACCGGAATCAGCGGATTGATTTTCAGCGGGTCGCCGCCGAGTTTCTTCATCGCGGTACGCATACTCGCCAAGTCCACGACAGCGGGAACACCCGTAAAATCCTGCAAGATCACCCTTGCCAATTTGAACGGAATCTCAACCTCGAGCGGCTTGGAGGCGTCGTACCCAGCGAGGTTTTTGACATCGGCTTCGGTCACGTCGTAACCGTTGCAATTTCGCAGCACGCTCTCGAGCATCACGCGGATGCTGACGGGCAGTTTCGCCATGTCAAAGCCCAGTTCCTCGAGTTTGGAGAGGCGGTAGTAGTAAAACGATTTGCCGCCGACCGTGAGGGTGTCGCGTGCGCCGAAGGTATTGCGCGTCAATTCTGGCATGGGTGAATCCTTTCTGCTCGAGCGGTGGAGTGGGTTGCGCCCGTGAATGACCGCATTCTAGTCCGAGGCTCGAGGGTCAGGGAAGAAAGTTGTTGTCACTAGCAGGGGTACATTATCAACTTTTGGGTTCCTGAAATAAATCGGACTCTCTCAAGTATTAGATTGTTGACTATAATAGAGTCATGAAACCCGTAAGAATGCTCGATCTGAAAAACGATGTAATCGACGAATCTGATGACGGTCTCGACCCAGCTTGGTTGCTGCTCACACCCCAAGAGCGCTTTGCATTACACGTAAAAATTCAGAGTCGTGGTCGCAAACTCGAGGAAGCCATCAAAGGCATTCTGATTCCAAGTTCAATTGATAAATCCGTTCATTACAACCTGCTCCGAGATGCATTTTGAACGACAATTTCATTGACTTCTTGGTGCTGCTCGCACAGCGCGACGTAAAATTCATGGTCGTCGGCGGTTACGCTTACATTCTTCACGTTCAAAGCCGCTACACCAAAGACCTCGATATTTGGGTGCAACCAACTTCAGACAACTTAGAGCGTTTGCGACTGGCAAGCCTCGAGTTTGCGAGTGTTGACTTTCCTGTACAGGACGCTCTTTCACTGCTCGAGACGACCCGTTTAGGCTTCCCGCTGGTTGGACTCGAGCCAAATAAAATTGAGGTGCTGCTGCGAATCAAAGCCGTGGAGTTCGACGCCGCTTACGCTCGAGCCGTCCCTGTGCAATTGCGCGAGGCGACGGTGATGTTCATTCACCCGCACGATCAAATTAGAAACAAGCGAGCGGCAGGCAGACTGAGGGATTTAGCAGATGCAGCGGACTTACTGCGCTTGCATGGCGAGCCAGACCTCGAAACCTAAAGCCTACCCCTCGAGACCCGCTCTGGCATCCGCTTGCACTTCAATCTCGAGCGCGATCATGGTATGGGTTTTCTCAATGACCTTCGTGACTCGCCACCTCGAGCTACACGCATTCTTTTCGGATTCCAAAAAGCCAACTCGAGCCTCGCGCAAACCTCAATCCTCGAGCGGCACGAGGCTCAACCCAACCCCAAACGTCTCGAGGTGTTCCGCCTCCGTTGCAAGGTGTGCCGCGAAGTAATACTTACTCCAAAGCTGCATCAGCTCGAGCTGCAAGGCTTTGGCTTGCGGGACTGACAGGCTGACTTTGCCCAAGAAGTTAACAAGCGCGGGCGCGTCTGGGCGCAGTAAGTCCGTCAGGTACGAGAAATCCTGCCAGTTATCCTTCGGCGTGAAGCTCAAATGCGTGAAGCCGCTCGGGTCTAAAAACAAGCGCGTGCCCCACTCGAGCGGATCGTGATGCGCGAGGTGATGCTCAAAGGCGTGCAGCATCTGGTTCTGAAGCGGGCGCAGTTCCTGCTCGAGCAGATCGGCGTACCCGAGCGCTTGGGTTAGCGCGAACGGCACGAAGTAATCCTCAGCGGTGGCTCGGTAATGCTTGATGGCTCGTCCACTTCGGGGCTGCTGACTGATGACTTCTAAAAACTCCGTCTCGAGCAGGCGCTGCACGTAGTTATAAGTGCGCTGCACGGATTGATTGGTTGCGGTACTCGCACCTTGCACGGTGCTGGGTTGCGCCATAAAAAAGCGAATTAGCTCGCGGTATTTGGGATTGTGCAGCAGCGCGATGGATTCGCGGCTCGTCAGGGTTTTGGAGTACCTGATCGAAGCGCCGATCTTCGGGATGAGGTCTCGAGTCATGCTGAGGGGATCATCGCACAAAAAAGGTTGCTCAGGTTCGCGGGTATCAAGCTGAGCAGGGATGCTCCGATACTCGAGGCGTGAAAAGATTTTTGATCGGTCTCGGCGTTACCCTGCTCACCCTCATCGCCGCCGCCACCATCGCACTGACGATATTCCCACCCGTCCTCGAGCTGCCCAAACCGAGCGGTTCGTTCGCCATCGGCTACTTAGAAACTACGCTGACTGATCCGACGCGCACGATGCGCGGTGGCGAGGCTCGAGTGATCTCGCTCGATGTCTGGTATCCGGCTGCCAGCGCAACTGGCTTGACGCTCGAGCCGTACAGCGATGCAGCGTTGCGGACGATGATACAAGAGGTGCAGGGTGTTCCCGCGATTGGTGACGATCAAGCTTCGCACAGCGCCCAAGACGCGCCAGCCGCGCCCGGCAAGCATCGGGTGGTGATCTTCAATCACGGGCAAGGTTCTTTCACGAAGCAGAATTTCAGCAACATGGAGGAACTCGCCAGTCACGGGTACGTCGTGATCTCGATTGGTCATCCAGAGGAATCGCTGCTCGCTCGAGACGCGAACGGTGCGAGCATTGCCTTCAATCAGCGCGATGCGACGTATCTGCAACTCAAATCTTTGCAGCAAAACCTCAAAGTGACCGCCAAGCAACTCGAGGCGGGCTACCAAGCGCAGCGCAACACCACGACCCTAGCCCAGCACCGCGCCGCCAGCCGCCAGTTGGCGCAGCAAATGCAGTACGCGCTGCTCGAGCCACAGTTGCGAAGGTGGGTGCGCGACACGCGCTTCGTGCTGGACAGGTTGCGAAGTGGCATTGCGTCATTGCCATTCGCTGATCGCGCCGGTATCGTCGTCAGTGGGCATTCTTTGGGCGGCATGGTCGCTTTTGAGCTTGGACGCCAGCCCGTTGCGGGGCTGCGCGGCATCATCGCTTTGGACGCACCGTGGATCGGCGCTCAGCCGCTGCGCGTGCCCGCACTGGTGATGGCTTCCACGGAATTCAACGTCGCGGGGGCTGACCTCGCATTGCGCGGAACGTTCGATTTGCCGCTGCGAAACGGCGCTGGCGCGTATCTGCTCGAGCCGAGCGGAGCGGCGCATTTTAACTTCACGGATCTCAACTACGTCCCCGCGATCAAACTCTTCTCACCCGTGCTGGGCAGCGTCCCAGCAGCGCGGATGGGAGCGCTCGTCAACACCGCGCTGCTCGAGTATTTGCAGCGACTCGAGGGCGATGATTTTTCAAGGGATTTGCTACCCGCGCAGGATGGTTTGCGGCAAGTGACGTTCAGCGCGACTCCTTGAACGATTGCTGTTTTCACACTCGAGTTGGCTGCGCTGGCAATTCAAAGTGCAACAGCTCTTCCCACACCGTGTGACCCTCACCAACTCCAAGCTGATCCTTGCGAAACACTAGATCCATGCCCCACTCCCTGCGCCATGCGGCGGTCAACCCGATCAGCAGTTGCGCCTCGCCGTCCGCGACTGGTCGAATCAGATGGTCGTGCAGCCCAACGTACTGCCAGACCAGTTCCGCTCGAGTCAAATCTGGCACGGCCAGAGCCAGTGCTTCTGCGCCCATCGTGGATTGGTAGTGCGGCAGATCGCGCTGGTACGCCGCAAAAATTGCCTGCTCGAGGAAACCTGAAAACTCGGCTGGGCGACTCTGCAAATCCGCCCAAAGCTCTACAGCCGCATCACTGGGCGGCTCGAGGTCTGGGGCGGTGATCGCAAGGTAAAATACTTGCTCCCCATTTGCTCGAGATAAGCACGCTGGGATCGGCAGCACGCATTTCCAGCAGGACGTATCCTCGTCGTACTCGAGCTGCCCGAAGACCGCGTGTTCCATGCCGAGCAGATTCATGGCTCACTGTACAAAACCAAAAACCTCGAGCGTGATGCTCGAGGTTCTGGCTGCGGGTGTCGCGGTTTACATATTCTCGATCATCGCGCTACCAAACTCGCTGCATTTGAGCAGCGTCGCGCCATCCATCAAGCGGTGAAAGTCGTAGGTCACGCGCTTCTGACCAATCGTCTTCTTCAAACTGGCGACGATCAGATCCGCCGCTTGGGTCCAACCAAAGTAACGCAGCATCATCTCGCCGCTCAGAATCACGCTCGAGGGATTGACCTTATCCTGCCCCGCGTACTTGGGAGCCGTGCCGTGCGTGGCTTCAAAAACAGCCGTGCCGGTCATGTAATTGATGTTCGCGCCGGGCGCAATGCCGATGCCGCCGACTTGCGCGGCGAGTGCGTCCGAGAGGTAATCGCCGTTGAGGTTCAGCGTCGCCACCACGTCGTATTCGCTCGGGCGCAAGAGAATCTGTTGCAGGAACGCATCGGCGATGGAATCCTTGACCAGAATCTTGCCCGACTCGAGCGCCGCGCTCTGTTCACTATTGGCAACTGACTCGCCACTGGCGGCTTTGGTGCGCTCCCATTGCGACCACGTGTACACGGAAGGGCCAAACTCGCGCTCGGCTAACGCGTAGCCCCAGTTTTTGAAGCTGCCTTCGGTGAACTTCATGATGTTGCCCTTGTGAACGAGCGTCACCGATTTACGCTTGTTCGCAATCGCGTACTCGAGCGCAGCCCTGACCAAGCGCTCCGTACCCTCTTTGGAGACGGGCTTGATGCCGAGGCTCGAGGAGTCAGGGAAGCGAATCTGCGTGACCTTCATTTCAGTTTGCAGGAACTCGAGCAGCTTTTTCACTTCGGGCGTGCCCGCCTGAAATTCGATACCCGCGTAGATGTCCTCGGTGTTCTCCCTGAAGATCACCATGTCGACCAGCTCGGGTTGCTTGACGGGGCTGGGTACGCCGTCAAAGTACTGGACTGGGCGCAGGCAGGCGTACAGATCTAAAATCTGGCGCAGCGCGACGTTGATGCTGCGGATGCCGCCACCGACGGGCGTGGTCAGCGGGCCCTTGATGCCGACCAGATACTCGCGGATCGCGGTGTTGGTCTCCTCGGGCAGCCAGACGATTTCATTGTAGACCTCGTTGGCTTTGTCGCCCGCGTAGACTTCCATCCAGCTAATCTTCTTCTTGCCGCCGTAAGCTTTTTCCACAGCCGCGTCCAACACGCGCACCGAGGCAGCCCAGATGTCCGCGCCCGTGCCGTCACCTTCAATGAACGGCACGATCGGGTGATCGGGAACGCTCAGCATCCCGTTTTGCATGGTGATCTTTTCGCCCGCTGGCACGACAATTTTTTGATACGTCATGGGTGAAACCTCCAAGAATTGAATGCGCTACGGACAATACCACTCCCCTTTCAAGCATCGCCTCAACTGCTCGAGGAACACCTGAAGGGCAGGCAAAAGGCGAAGGGCAAAAGTGAAAAGCAAGTTCTTTTCAATTGCTCGAGGAATACCTGTGTTGAGGACGTGGCTCGAGGCTCCAAAATTTATTGGACGCGTCACCGATCAACCGTAGGGGCTTGCAGTAGCAAGCCCTGCCACCGCGCAGCCCCACGCCAAAAGCGTAATGAGGCTCGAGCATTAAACGCTATCGCTCGAGCCGACCCGATTACACCTTGGCTATGCTCGAGCGGCGGTAGAATCCGCCCATGACGCTTTTCGCTCACGCCGCGCCGCTCGCGGAGCGGATGCGACCTGCTGGTCTCGAGGAGGTCGTCGGACAGACGCATCTGGTCGGGGCGGGCAAGCCGCTGCGGTTGATGCTCGAGCGGGGCAAACTGAGCAGTCTGATTCTGTGGGGGCCGCCGGGTTGCGGTAAGACGACGCTGGCGCGGCTCGTGGCAGGGCTGGCTGGGGCGCAGTTTTTTGCGTTATCGGCGGTCGGTGCAGGCGTCAAGGACGTGCGCGAGATCGTCGTCACGGCTGAGGCGAGCCGCAACATGGGGCGGAGCAGCGTGCTGTTCTTAGATGAGATTCACCGCTTCAACAAGGCGCAGCAGGACGCGCTACTGCCGCACGTAGAGTCAGGTTTGCTGATCCTGATCGGTGCGACCACGGAGAACCCGAGTTTCGAGGTCAACCCCGCGCTCAGAAGCCGCGCTCGCACACTGAAACTCGAGCCGATCCCGAACGTGGAGATCGTCAAGCTCTTGCATCGCGCCCTGTCTGACGCTCGAGGGTTGCCGGACGTGACAGCCGACGAGGACGCGCTCGAGCATCTGGCAGCCGTGACAGACGGCGACGCCCGCAAAGCCCTAACCGCGTTAGAGGTCGCGGCGCAGATGGGTATGCACGTGACGCTCGAGGCGGTCAGGGACGCGGTTGGGGCGCAGGTCGCCAGTATGGACAAGAACGGCGAGGATTTTTATAACCTGATTAGCGCCTTGCACAAATCCGTGCGGGCCTCGCACGTCGACGGGGCGCTGTACTGGTTGGCGCGAATGATCGCGGGCGGGGCGCATCCGGGCTATGTTGCGCGACGCATCGTGCGGATGGCGTCGGAGGATATCGGTTTGGCTGACCCGAACGCGCTGAAAATTGCGATGGCGGCGCAGCAGGCGCAGGACTTTCTCGGGTCGCCCGAAGGGGATTTGGCACTGGCGCAGGCGGTCGTGTACCTCGCGCTCGCACCGAAGAGCAACAGCGTGTACACGGCGTGGAAAGCCACGCTCGAGGCGGTCGAGGCGCACGGTGCGGGTCAAGTGCCGCTGCACCTGCGGAACGCGCCGACCAGTTACATGAAAAGCCTCGGGTACGGCACGGCGTATGCGTATTACTTCGATGACCCGGACGGCAGTTTCGCGCAGCGCTACCTGCCGGACGGTCTCGAGGGCGCACGGCTTTTTGAGGCGACGGGCGAGGGCTGGGAAGCCAAGGTGCGCGAGCGGCTCGAGGGGCTGCGGGCGAGGTTTGGTGAAGCGTCTAAACCGTGACGACCCAAAGCAAGAACGAACTGGCAACCGCTTCAAAGCGATCCTCGAGAAACATCGTTCGGCACGCGAAATCATCGATCTCGAGTCGCTGGTCGATAAACTGCGTTCATCACCTGCGAAGCTGATGTCAATTGATTCAAACCTGCGAACGGATTGCGTGAATCACGAACTGAATTTGATTGAAACCTTGGGATTCGTGGAACAAAAAACGCGGCAGTCAGTATCGCTTGACCATGTGCTGGTGTCGCTGTATGTTAATAAACGTGACACAACAAACATTAGACTACTTCTTGATTGCCTTGGGGATCATAGTCCCAATTGCAGCAATGATCGGTTTTTCAAAAGGAAGTCCAATAAAACCTATTACCCTCGTTATTTTTGCAATTGCATCAATTGGGTTAGGGATACAATTCTCTTCGACTCCAGAAAAGAAGCCGCTAGAAATAAAAAAAATAATCCCCCCTAAAAATCCTGGTCGCCCGTGAAAAAACAGCAACATTAATAACCGGGATTGCGTGCCCTCAGCGACCACAGCGCCACACTTCTGGCCTAGCGAACTCGCTGACGGGTCAACCACACCTGAGTTTCAATAACGATTGACGGTTACGAGCTGCGAGACGCGAACATTGGTCTTGAGGGGATGGAAAAGCACCGCAAAGTCCGCGCCTTCTCGAGCCGTCGAACAAAGCTAAACTGAGCGTTGTGAAAGAGGTCATCTACCCGAATCCGCTCTGGTTTGTGATACCGATGGCGATGTGGTGGGCCAGCCACGCTCTCATCAACGGTTCGGGGCTATCCACGGCTCCAAAACCCACTTTGGTAGTCATCACGTTTGGGGTGACTGTCCTCGCCTTGTCCCTGTTCGGGTTTTACTGGTTGCTGCGATTCGCGTTGGATTGCGTGCCACTCACCCTGACCGATCAAGGAATAGGACTCTGGAGTCTCACCTTTTCACGTCACGAAGGCCGCATCGGAATTCAATGGGCGCACGTGCATAGTCTCACCCTCGAATCAGACGCTGGGTTCGGGCGGTCTCGCCTGAGCATGCGCTTGGATGGGCGTTCGTACATACCGATTATTCCACTTGGGCGCAATCCAAAAGCGGTCGCACGCAAAATTATTGCCGTTGCCACAACCAGCAATTGGCGCATCCGCGTCGACCCCGTACTCGAGGCGTGGTTGAAGGCGTAAACCTACCGTTGGGGTTCCACAACCCTGCTCGAGGTGACTGTGAAGCTGATCAGATGCGTTCCACGCACGAACTCGGGGCATTGGCAGGAATCGGTTCGCTCAGTAAAATGTGGTTGGGACGGTGATATGCAGACTTTCGGCTGGATATCAGGCGAATGTGGTTGACGAATGCTGCATACTGTGCTATATTTTCGTTTATCAGCGCCCAGAAGGGGCGCGTTTTTATTGCCTCGAGCCAGCCTGCTTGGGTTTCATCACCAGTTTTTGGACTCGAGTTGCCGCAGCGGTTTGACGCGCAGCCAAGCGCGGAGTGCCAGCATAAACACCGCGAGGACTGGGATCATTGCCAGTGCGGTAATCAGGTTGCCCGGCGGGCCCGCTGGGCGCTCGAGGACGGTCAGTGGCAACATAGCCTTTTGATTACCCACGCTCAGCTCTAATCTCCAGTTGCCCTCGATTGGCAGCGCGGCGCTGTCATATCCCCACATCGTGCGGTCTCTGGGGAAACGCGGCAGTGGTCGCGCTTCACCCCACTGTGTACCATCGGGTTTGACAAAGCGCGCCAACACTGCTTTGCCAGCGATCCCGCCCTCGGGATTGAAGGTCATGTCGAGCGAGCGCTCGGCTTGCAGTGGCCACTCGGTGAAACCGACAGTTATCTGAAACCCATCCAGCTCGAGTTGCTGGGTGTGTTTCAGCGGCGCTGCCAGTCCGACTCCACATAGGCTCGAGATCAGCAACGCGATCAACCAGCGCCTCACGGGTTTGCTCGAGCCAGCGGCTCTGGGTTGGCGTGGCGGGCGACCACGCCGAGCTGCCAACCGAGCCACGCGCTTAACGCGCCTACAAAGGCAATCGGAATCAGCAGCAGCACTGACCCGCCTTGCATCGGGATCAGGCTCGAGTCTGAGTACAGCGTCGGTGCGGCGATCAGTCCGGCAATCAGCACTCCCCAGATGATCGGCAGCTTGCGGATTTTCCAAAAGCTCAGCAATGCACTGACCGCCACCCCAGCGGCGAGGCTCAGCCACGGAATCAGTACCGGCAAGGCTGGGCTGAGGCTCGAGCCGTCGCGGGGCGAGAACCCCAGACTGTTGGCATAAGCGAGGGTCATGCTCGGGAAGACTTGTTCCGCCAACCAGCGAAAGCCGACGAGTGTGACCGCCATCAGCAGCGCTGCAATCGGTTGGCGGCTGCTCGAGACAACGAACAGCATCGCCAATGGGATCAGCACGGCTTGCAAGCCCAGCAGTGGCAGCACAAAGCCGAAGTCGCTGAAAATGGCGATCACGAACGGTAGCGTAAACGCGACCGCCAGTCCGGTGGCGACGCTAATGCCGACGGTGTGTGTACGCTGACCTCGAGCGAAGATTAGGGCGCAGCCGACCATGCTGAGGATGTCACTCAAAATCAGTCCGAGATGCGGCGGCGAACTGATGCTGACATCGAAGCCGAAAATCGTGTGCCACCACTGGTCGAACAGCCCAAACGACAGAAAACCGAACGCGCCGAAGCCCGCGACGATGAAACCGAGTGGTGCGTGGAAGCGTCCGCTGAGGATGCTGATCCAACCGGTTTGGCGCGGGCTGAAGGTGCAGAGCAACACAACTGTTAGCGCGGCGAAACCGGTCAGGGCTGCGCCGGAGTAGACGAAAATGTGCGGCAGTGTCCAGAAGGTGTCGGGCCCGACTTTGCTGTGCCAGTCGACATCCCAGCTTAAGCCGAACAATGTTGCGAAAACGCCCAGCAGCACGATCCAAGCGCCGATGCGCTCGAACTGTCGCCACTCGAGGCTGGTGATTTGCGGGCGGGAATTGGGAATTGTGGTCATGATGCTCCTTTGTCTTTACGCCTCAGTGGTGTCTGCCGATTTTACTGATCCAACTCGAGGCGAATGGGTGCGTCGGTTGGCTGAATAGTCGCTGATGTGAGTGCTTTTCGTGTCACTTTGCGATTGATTCAATGATGCGCGAGGCGTGTTGATGTGACTCGAATGCTTTGCAAAGATTGTGCGAAGAAGCCACAGACTCAGACTGAACTATTTGCATGGTAGATCAATACCCTTAGAGCTTCGAATGCAGCCATTCGCGCAATGCCACTCGAGGCTCGAGGGTGATGAAGCTGGAATTTCAGTCATCGAACCCCCTTGATTCTAAAGCGTAGACTTATGCTCTCAAACTCTACTCTACAGTGTAGAATAATTGCAAGAGGTCAACGTGAAGTCAAGCCGCAATCCGCGCACACCCCTGTCGATTACCACCATTCACACAGCCGCCCTCGAGCTAATCGAAAAAAACGGTCTCGAGGCGCTGTCGATGCGCTCACTGGCGGCTGCCTTGGGCGTAGACCCGATGGCGATGTACCACCACATCCCCAGCAAAGCCGCACTGATTGTCGGTTTGTACAACACCGTACTGGCAGAGTTAATTCCTGATGCGATCAGCACCGAATCGTGGCGCGATGGCTTGAAAACCCTCGCCCGCCAGTACCGCAATCTCGCGTTACGCCACCCGAAACTTTTTCCCAGCCTCATTGCTTCGAACGAAAACACCTCAAACGCCTACCGCGCTTTTGAAAGGCTGTACGGCTTGATGCTGAAAACCGGGTTGAGTGCGGAAAAAGTTGTTCACGCCAGCGAAGCGTTTTTCGCCTTTGTCACCGGCTTCGCGCTGATCGAAATCAGCAATGCCAGCGCCACACCAGACGAACCCAGGCTCGAGTCTTTCGCGCAGATGGATCAGCGCGATTACCCGAACATCGCGCAACTGATGCCAGTCATGAGCGACGACCCGCAAGACCGATTCGAGTTCGGGTTGGAGCTGTTCATCAACGGTCTGGAGCAGATGCTGTCCGCTGGCTCGAGGGCATGAAGTTGACGCATAGCGCATACTGTGCTATATTTTTGTTTATCGAGCGCCCGAAAAGGGCGCGTTTTTATTGCTCAAGCTTCAAGTGACTTGAGCGGGCGCTACGAAATCTGGCTCGAGGTCTTCGACATTCCTGACAGTCGGGTTCAGCCACGCGATCAGCGCCACGCCGATCTGCCAGACGCCGCACATCAGCAGCGCCAGCGCGAGACCCGCGCCAGCCCCCGTGCCGACAATCCAGCCAAACACGCCCTCGAGTGACCCGCCGGAGCGCATAGCCGGGGTCAGCACGCCGTCGGTCAGCGGCCCGGCCAGCAATGCACCGATTGGCGTGGCGACGAAGCCCATGAAGCGTCTGGCAGCCGTGACTTTGCCTTGGTGCTCTGGCGCGATTTTGCGTTGCCAGATCGCGCTACCAGAAGCGGGCAGCAGCGTAAAAAACGCCATGCCGACGAAAGCACCAGCGCTCCAGACCCAAACGTTCTGCCCGACGCCCATGACTGCCAAGCCGAGGCCGTACATGCCGATGCCCAGCAAGACGCCGACGATGCGGCGCTTTGGTGCGCCCCACGCGCTGACCGCCAGCCCACCGGCCAGTCCGCCAACGCCCGCGACGGTGCGAACCACAGCCAGCGCAGTCGTGTCTCCCTTTGCGAGGATCAGCGCGGGCTGCACCGCTTGACCGATCCCGAAAGCGAGGTTGAAAAACGAGCTGCACAGCACCACCCCCAGCAGACTCGAGCGCTTAAAAATGTACCTGAAACCAAACGTCGTCTCTTCCAGCCACTTGATTTTCATGGGTACGTCTGGCGGCGGCGGTTGCGGCACATTGATGAACAGCAGCACCGCGAACGCAGCGGCGAAACTCAGGACATCAATCAGCAGCACGCCGCCCAGACCGATCACGGGATAGAGAATCGCGCCGAGGATCGGCCCGCCGAGCGTGCGGGTGTTTTCAGCCAGTCCCAATGCGCCGCTGGCTTTGGGGATGTCTTCTGGCTTCACCATCAAGCTCATGCTCGAGTAAAACGCGGGGTCACGAAAGGCGATGGCCACGCCGACCAACATCACGCCAAGGTACATGTGCCAGACCTCGAGCACACCCGCGAGTTGCAGCAGCAGCAGCGCGAGCGTGTAGACGAACGCGGCCATATCGGTCAGCATCATCATCAGTTTGCGGTTGCTGCGATCCACGATCGCGCCCGCGAACGGTAGCGCAATCAGGTACGGGACGATCGTGAACACCAGCAGCAGCCCAATCGCCGTGACCGAACCCGTTTTTTGGTACGCCCAGATCACCACGGCGAAATCGCTGATCGCATCCCCGAGGCTCGAGACGATCTGCCCGAAGGCCACCAGCCGAAAAGCGGGGAGTCCCGTGCGCCATGAGTTCATTGCAACGCAGAGTACCGCATCGCTTGGCGTACCCGCTCGAGACTTGTGGATGTGACCCGTGAGATCAGCCGCTGCGGTGGCTCGTGAGGACAAATTAAGGCGACTCGAGCGCCTAGAATCAGGTCATGACGCGCCTCGGCATTATTCATTACACCAATGTCGCGCCGCTGCTGCATACCTTAGAGGATGAATTGATCGGACAGGAAGTCGCGTGGGTGCGCGACGTGCCGACGGGCATCAACGCGGCGTTGCTGGACGGACGCGTTGACATTGCCAACATCAGCGCGTTCGAGTTCATTCAGCACGCTCCATCGTTACGAGCCTTACCAGATTTCAGCATCAGCGTGCTGGGCGCGGTTTACAGCGTCAACCTCTTTCACACCGTGCCGTGGTCGGAACTCGAGGGGAAAACGATTGCCGTGACGACGCACAGCGCGACCAGCGTCAAACTCTTAGAGACGCTGCTGCGGTTGGATGGCATCAACGCGACTTTGGAGCGCACCGATGGCGTGGCTTTAGAGGAATTGCTTTCCCTGTACCCAGCCGTGCTGCTGATCGGTGACGCAGCGCTCTCGGAGTGGTATCGCGTGTGCGGGCCGATCTCGGAGACGACGCAGATGTTCAGGTTGCCGAATCAAGGTCATTTGGCGAACAATCAAGCGGTCACGGTCACGGATCTGGCAATGAGCTGGTACGAACACACGGGATTGCCGTTCGTCTTCGCGGTCTGGGCCACGCCCGCAAACCACGCCCCGCCACTCGAGCTGGTGCTGGGAATGCGCCGCGCTCGGCGCACGGGCATTGGGCATCTGGCAGAGATCGCTGCCCGCGACGCGGCCAGACTCAACCTGCCCGAGCGTATCGTGCAGCATTACCTGTGGAATTTCAGGTATCACCTCGAGCCGCCGGATAGGGCGGGTTTAAAACGTTTCGCGCAAGCTGTGTTGCCTGAACGCGCCGAGCAATTGACGTTTTGGGACGTGTGATTCGCGGCGCGGCTCGAGTGCAAATAAAGTCTCGAGCGCAAACCCGTCGACGGCATTCGCAGCGAGTTTACTGATCTGCACCCGCGATGACGTTGCCCGTGGCGCAGTTCAGCGCAAACCGATGCGTGTACGTGTAGCGATTGCTGCTCCCCATCAGGGCGAGCTTGACAGGCAAACGCCGATTTGAGACGGGGCAGACGATCCGCGCAGTACCGCCGCGAATCGCTACCCTCACTTCGTCGCTGCCGCTCAGCACCAGCACGTTTTTGCTTTGGGATAGCCGCAGCTCGAGGACTTGGCTGTTCTGGCGCTTGGCGCTCAGGGTCGCGCTCAAGCTTTTGAAACTCGAGCCAGCTTGCACCGTGATCCCCAACGCCCCCGCTATGAACGCGGCAGGCGAGCGCATCGTCGCGCCGATCAGGTACTTGCCGCTCGAGCCGCTGGCACGTGCGCCGAGCTGGTACGGTTGCGCGGCCGCGAACGGCAGTTGATACGCAAACTGACCAACCGGATCAGTCTTCACCTCCCCGAGAAAGGCTGAGCCGCTAAACAGCGCGACTTCTCGGTTTCCCGTCACCGCGCCGCGCAGCTCGAGGGTTTGCGATTCCACGACGCGAGTATCGACGCTGGGTGTCACGCTGAAAGCTCGAGCCACGAAGTTCTGCACGCCGTAACTGCGTCCAGCGTCGTCGCGGTAGACGCCGATGCCAATGTGGGTGTAACTGGCGTCCAGAATGCTGGCGCGGTGCGGCGGGCTGTTCATCCATTGGCGCATCAGCGTCGCGCCGACTTTCGCAGTGGGTTCCTCGTTGAAGGCGATGTTCTCACCCGCGCCCCAATCCAAGCTCCCAGCGGCGTGAATCCGGTCTGTGGGCGTCCTCAGATTTGGAGTCGGGCCGGTGTGCGAAAAGTAATTCTTCTGCGCCATCTCCAAGGCGTGCAACCTCGCTGCGGCACTGAGGCGCGGCTCGAGCAGCAACGGTTTCAGCCCTGCCCGTGCCCGCTCAACGTTGGTCTGCGTCAGCACCTCGCGCTCGGCGGTTTCAAAACCCGTTGTGACCGGCAGGCGCGGCAGCGGATCGCGGGCCAGCGCAATCCCCATCAGCGCGATCAGCAACGCGGTCACTCGAGCCTTCACGCCTTGATGTTATGAGATTTGGTCTGGCTCGAGATGAGTGCTGCGTCCTCGACGCGTACTGAGTATTTCGTCCTCGAGCAGGCGATCACGGCCGTTTGCGATTCCACCACCTCGTCACCTGCTGAGCCACTGTTCGCGCAGGCTCGAGGCGACTGAGCGCTGAGCGCAGGGACGCGTGGGTTTCGATCACCAACTCTTTTTCGGGCAGCGCCAGCAGGTACTTAAAAATCTCAATTTGCTGGTCTGGTTGCCCAAGCTCGCCGTAGGCGCGAGCCAGCCCAACTCTAGCCCTGACGCATTGCGAGCGAATTTCAGGATCTGAGTCGGTATCGCAAACCTCGAGCAACCGCTGATACGCAGTGATGGCTTCCTGATCGCGCTGCAACGAGCGCAACTTCAAACCAGTGCTGACCAGCGCTTGCGCCGCTTGCAGGCGCACGACCGCCAACTCATCGTGCAGGAAGCGATCAATCAGCGCTGCGTAAACCGCTAAGCCTGCCGTGACATCGCCCGCCAGACCAGCTTGATCGCTGCACAAGGTCAGCCCTTTGGCGTACAACGCTTTAGCCACTCTTTCGCGCAGATACGCGAGTTCATTGCTGCTATAACGCAGCACGATTTGATCGTAAATGGCGATCTCTGCGGTGTGACGACCCAATTTATTCAGCTCCACTGCTGTGTTGGAGAGCGCCAAGGCAACGTCTTTTTGGATGCTCTGACTCAAGTCGTCGCCGTATACGGTGACGTGCAACTGATTGGCTGCAATCGCCGCTTGCGGCTGACCTAAACGGGCAAGGCTGTAGGCTTTTCGGGTCAACGCATCGCTGCATGAACGGCGCAGCTCGGGATGCGGTGACGCGGCGTGCTGATCCAAAACGCTGTCGTAAATGGCGATTGCCTCAAGGTGATGACCGTCGGCGCTGAGCAGGCGGGCGCGGTCAATCGCATCCCAGATTTGGTCGCGCTCGAGCACCGATAGCTCCTCAAACTCCGCTCCGAAACTGACTTCGATCCCAGCCCGTTGCATGCGGTTGATGCAAGTCACGCGACTGGCGACGGCTCTGGAGCGCGTGTTGCGGGTTTCAGATGTGGTCGCATCTACCAGACGGGCCAGCAACGCATCGTAGGTCTTCAATGCTGACCCGAAATCTTCCAGCTCGAGCAGCAAAAACGCCATGTTCAAGTGCGTGCTGGCGGTTTTCGCCGCCGGGATCGCCTCGTCGGAGGCGAACGCGTGCAGATACGACTGGTAGAGTTCTATGGCGGCCGCAAAGTGGCGACGCTCGCGCAGGTCAACGGCCGTGTTGTACAAACGCAGCGCCACGAGGCTGCGAATCCCAGCGTTGTCATCGGTTCCGAACCGCTCGAGCAGACGCTTCACCACATGCAGACCCTCGGTCTCGGCTTCAAAGAAGGCCGGCTCGAGGGTTTTAGCGGTCGAGTTGATGAGCGCGGGTGGCCACTGATCGCCCCAAATCTCGGCTTGGGTTTCTAAGGCGTCCACCGCAGCCTGCCGAGCGCTCAGTTGCTCAAAGTTGCCGGAGTGAGCTTGCGTCTCCAGCACCGTCAACGCTTCGCGCCAGCGACCCGCGCCGCGCAGCACGCGCACGATCAGCAGCCGAGCGACAGCCACTTGATGCTGCACCGCCTCGTCACTCGCGCCACCAAAACGAGTTTCTAACGTCCCCAGTAATCCGAGGATTTGCGCGGTCTGCTGCGGCTCTACAACCAGCATCGCCCGAGCTTGGCTGTAGTACGTGCGAGCCAAGGTCACTTGCAGTGGGCCCGCTTGACTGCCGCCGAAATGAGCCAGCAAACGCTGGTACTCCAGTAGCTCGAGGGCAGGCGCTAAATATATCGTGCGCTCGAGCTGCGCGACAAAAACCTGATTCTGCACGCTGGTACTGGGGTGATGAGCGTATAGGGCCCATTGTCGCGCCGCGAGCTGATCGGCCCGAGCGGTGCAAGCGCTCAAGCCTTGCAAGGCGAGCGTCTCGAGTTGCACCCCGATGCAGATGTTGACGTGCATCAGCAACCTCGCGTCACTGGCATCACCGTATCTGCTTTGCACCAACTCGCAGGTCAGCAGCACTTTCTCAAAAGCCTCGCCAGTGAACCCAGCCGCGAACCAATCTTCGTCCTCTGGATCATCCTCTTCCAGAGCAACCAATTGCCACCGCGCCAGCACCGCTCCGGCCCAAGCTTGCAAACGGCGCAACTCTAAGTTTTCAATCACGAAAACGTGATTCAGCAACGTTGTGAGCTTGGAGAAACCCAGCGACTTATCTCCCAAGCGCTCGTGCAAAAACGCCGCGAACATCAGCGCATGAGCGCCGACGGCGTTCAAAT
Source organism: Deinococcales bacterium (assembly GCA_025359505.1). Classification (GTDB taxonomy): domain Bacteria; phylum Deinococcota; class Deinococci; order Deinococcales; family JAAFIG01; genus JANYHH01. The sequence continues at coordinate 33,165 of JANYHH010000039.1, read as the reverse complement.
CCGAGTCCTCAGCATCCATGCACTCGGCTTGCAAGCAGTCGTAAATTTCCAGTGCCGCTGCAAACTGCTCCAAACCCGCCAGCGCCTGTGCCTGCACCAATCGCGCCTCGGCCACCACCGCTCGAGCCAGTTGATGCTCAGCGAATCCAAGCGACAACGCCGCTGCTGCCTCGAGTGCCGCTGTGAAATGCTCAGCCTCGAGCAACTGCTGACAGTGACTCAGTTGACTTTCCAACGTCTTGGAGCTGGGTTTCTCGGGCATGGCTGAATCAGACTATATCGAAGCGAGTGTTGAGAATAACTGATCTCGATCCTCGAGCGCGGTGGAATGTGGCTCTGGGCGACGCTCGAGACGCGCTCGTTTTGCGGCGCGTTGACAGTGCCATACCCAGACCGTATCCTGAACTTCAGAAAAGCTCATCTTTGCGGGTTGCCGACAGCGATGAGCGGTTCACTCATAGTTCTATTTAGGAGGACGAATGAAGCAGCAATTCTTGGTGACTTTAGGTGCGCTCGCCCTTGCCGGTGCAACACTGTCCGGCGCAGCCCTCGCGGGCCCGACGGACAACTCGTTGGTACTGGGGACGACCCAGCAGCCCACGCAACTTGATCCATACGTCAACAATCAGGCGATCAGCGCTGAAGTCAACTCGTGGTTGCATGCGGGTCTAACGTACTTTGATCAGAACGGCAACATCCAAGCCGACCTAGCGGCCGAAGTCCCGACCGAGAAAAACGGCGGCATCAAACTCACGAAAAACGCGGCCGGCGACGTGATCGCGCAGACGATCCGCTGGAACTTGAAGCCCAACCTCAAATGGTCTGACGGTCGCCCGATCACCACCGAGGATTTCAGGTTTGCCTACGAGGTTTTCGGTGACGAGCGCTTGCCCGTAGCCAGCCGCGACAATTACCCAAAAACCTTCAAAGCGATTGACGCCAACAGCTTTGAACTCACCTACGACCCACCGTACCTGTTTGCCACGGTTTCGCAGGGACTCGTCCAGAACTACGTGCCGCCAGCCCACATCATCAAGCCGCTTTGGGAGCGTGCCAAAGCTCTACTGGTCGGCAAGTCCAAAGAGCAGCAAATCGAGATCCTGCAAAAGGAATTCCTCGCCGCGCCGTTCTTCACCAGTCGTCAGGGGCCAGTCGTGACCTCGGGGCCATTCAAGTTTTCCAAATGGCAGCGCGATCAGAGCTGGACGCTGGTGCGTAACGCCAATTACTGGAACAACAACCCAACCAGCGTCGATCGCATCGTCTACCGCTTCTTCCAGAAAACCGACACCTTACAAGTCAACGTGTTGGCCGGGCAAGTGGACGCCACCTCGAGCGTCGGACTGGTCGCCAGCGCCACGACCGTGCAAACCCTGAAAGCGGCCGCAAGAGGCGTGTACAGCGTCTATACGCCAAAGGCCGCGCTGTGGGAACATTTGGACATCAATCAATTCGATCAAAGCGTGCCGGAAGTGGCCGATCTGCAACTTCAGGATAAACGCACCCGCCAAGCGCTAATCTACGCGCTGGATCGTGAAACCAGCGCCCGTGATCTGCGCGGCGGTACGGCTGTCGTCACCAACAACTTCGTCAATTCTGTGGCCAGCGTTTACAGCACGCAGGGCCTGACCAATTACGGCTATAACCCCGAAAAGTCCAAGCAGCTTTTGGCCGCACTGGGCTGGAAGGCTGGCAGCGACGGCATCATGGAACGCACCGTTGGCGGAAAAACCGTCAAATTTGTTTTGGAGTATGTCACCACCGCTGGTAACGTGGTGCGCGAGCGTGACCAGCAGCTTTACAAAGATAATTTGAAGAAAGTCGGCATCGACGTGCGTTTCAACAACGCACCGAGCAGCGTCGTTTTCGATGATGCTTTCATCGCGCAAGCCAGCAGCGGCAAGTGGAAAGGCGTGTTCCAATTCGCCTACGTGCAGCAACCGCTGACCGAGGATTTAGGCACGTACTACTGCGAAGACCCAGCCAGCAAAACCGTCAAGGACAACGTGCCAACGTCGGCCAACGGCTTCGCTGGTCAGAACATCGGCGGTTGGTGCAACGCTGCTTACGACAAACTCTGGGATCAAGCCCGCCGCGAGTTTGACTTGGACGCCCGCAAAAAGCTGCTGGCCGAAGCCCAAAAAATCTGGAACGAGGAACTGCCCGCCATCCCGCTTTACGAGCGCACCGATCTCTACACGGCCCGCACGGGTCTGCGTAACTACACGTGGAACGCCGCGACCCGCTACCCGAGCGCTTTGGGTTGGCTCGTCGGCTGGCAGCAAAAGGGACAAAAAGAAGTCATCGTCATGAAGTAACCGCAAGTCTCTCGAGGGCGGTGCGTGAATTACTCACGCACCGCTTTTTTCATCTCGAGAGAGAGAGAGTTACCACCCCCGTTCGCCACCCGAGGGTCGGGAGCGCTGTGTGGCTCGAGGATCGTGAGTGAACCAAGAATTTTGTGCCTCGGTTCGAGGTGTGAAAAGCTTTCGCCCGCTCGAGCTGCTGATGCACAATTCACAGCGGGTTGCGACTTTTACTGGAGTTTTCAGCGGCTGTGGCCCTCGCCAGATTCGGCGCTCGAGCATTGACGTGGCGAACCGCTGCAACGGGGCCCGCGACTTTCAGGCTCGAGATGTGTTTTACATGAACTGACCGCGCCCGATTTGCTATGCTCACCCATGCTGATTTACACAACGCGGCGGGTGCTGTTCATGATCCCGCTTCTACTGGCGATCTCGATGATCATTTTTGGACTGGTGCAATTGCAACCCGGCGATTTCGTCGATGAGCTGCGGTTAGGAAACCCAAAGATGACGGCTGCCGATGCCGTGCGGTTGCGCCGCGAGTTTGGCTTGGATCAGCCGTGGTACGTGCAATACGGTAAGTGGCTTTCAAAAGCGGCCGTGCTGGATTTTGGCATCTCGAGGGCGAACGGCTACGTGTCGGCCACGGAATTCGTTTTTAACCAGCGCATGGGCAACACCTTGCTGCTCAGCACGACCGCGTTTTTACTGTCGATCCTGATCGGGATTCCAGTGGGGATCTACGCGGCTGTCAAACAGTACAGTGTTTTGGATTACGTCACGACATTTCTATCGTTCGTGGGCTACAGCGTGCCTGTGTTCTGGTTGGGGATCATGATGCTGATTTTGTTCAGTGTGACTTTTAAGATTCTGCCCAGCGGCGGCATCGGCTCTGAGGGCGTGACGCCGTATGTCGAAAGCGATGCGCGGTTCACATTCACGGGAACGGTACAAAAAATTGAGGCTCGAGGAGGCGACGGCGGGCAGGTGATTACGGTTTCCGTTTACGACCCGGACAAGGCAATCGAAGTGCCAAAGGAACTGGTGCTATCCGGCAACATCCAACCCGCCGTCGCGGTTGGCGATCTGGTCAGTGACGGGCAGAGCGCTGGGCAGACGGTAACGATTGTCAGTTGGACACTCTGGGCGCTCGATCGGCTCAAATACCTGATCCTGCCCGCGTTGGCGCTGAGCATCATTCAAATCGCGGGCTGGACGCGTTTCATGCGGGCCAGTCTGCTCGAGGTCATCAATCAGGATTTCGTTCGCACCGCCCGCAGCAAAGGCTTGAACGAACGGATCGTGATTTACAAACACGCGCTCAGAAATGCGTTGATTCCAATCGTCACACTGCTGGGCTTATCAGTGCCGGGACTACTGAACGGTGCGGTGCTGACCGAAACGGTCTTCAACTGGCCCGGCATGGGCACGGCATTGCTGGATAGCGTGGTGCAAAAGGATTACAACGTTGCGATGGTGATCCTGATGATGCTGGCGCTGGCGACGCTGGCGTCTAACTTACTGACGGATTTACTGTACGCGCTGGTCGATCCACGCATCCGTTACAGCTAAATAGCCAAAACTACCTGCATCTAAAACTCAACCGCTCGAGCCGCCGCGCCGTTCACCTCGAGAGCCGCAAGTAGCGTTGAAAGAGACCCCATGAGCCAAGCCACCGTAACCACCAACGCCCTCCCCGAACGCAAGGACGAATCCTCGAGCGCCGTCGCTTGGCGGCGCTTCAAGAAGCACAAACTGGCGATGTTTTCCTTGCTGGTGCTGGGTTTACTGCTGCTGACCTCGATCTTCGCGCCGCTGATCGCGCCTTACGCACCGGACAAGATCGACTCTTCTAACCTTTACGCGGGCCCGTCAGTCCAGCATTTCATGGGCACGGACGGCTTGGGGCGCGATATTTTCAGCCGCGTGCTGTACGCGGGGCGCGTCAGCTTGTTGGTCGGCATCGTGGTCGCACTGCTGTCAGCAATCATCGGTGTGGTCATGGGCTTGTTGGCTGGGTATTACAGCGGGCAACCGCTGGTGCTGGCGGCCGGGCCCGGCTCTAAAGAGTGGACGGCACTGCGGCTCGGGCAGGGTAAAGCCTTCGTCTGGTGGTCGGTAATGCGTTACGCGATCTGGGCAGGGATTGTGTTTTTCGTCGTGCAAGTCACCGGGCAGTTCGCCAGCACCTTCACTCAAGCGGGCGTGACGGTCACGTGGCTGATCGGCGTTTCGCTGGCGCTAACCATCGCGTATTTCGCGTTTTACCGCAGCATCGCGGTCGACATCGACAGTTTGATCTCGAGGTTCATCGACGTGATGCTGAGCTTGCCGCAAATTCCGTTTCTGCTGATTTTGTCTGGATTACTGGCCAATCCAGATGTCGCCTTGGGGCGCTGGTTGCAGGATTACTTTGGCGAGTCCAGATCGATCATCTTGATCATTTTGGTGCTGACGATTTTTGGGTGGCTCGGCACGGCGCGAATCATTCGCGGGCTGGTGCTGAGCCTGCGCCAACGCGAGTTCACCGACGCGGCCAGAGCGCTCGGCTCGAGCGATTGGCGAATCATGCTGCGGCACTTGCTGCCCAACGCGGTCGCGCCGATCATCGTACAGGTCACGTTGGATGTCGGTAATAACATCGTCAGCGAAGCTGCGTTGAGTTTCTTGGGTTTCGGCATTCAAGAACCAACCGCGTCATGGGGCAACATGCTCAGCGGGGCGCAAGAAGCGATTTTTCAGAGTCCGTACACGGTCTTCTGGCCCGGTCTGTTCATTCTGCTGACTTCCTTGAGCATCAACTTCTTAGGCGATGGTCTGCGCGACGCGCTCGACCCGCGCAGCCGATTGTAAACGCGGCTCTCGAGGATCACTGAGCACTTCGGGGTTGCAACGCCTCCAAGCTCAAGCCGATGTCCAAAAGGCTCGAGCCGAGCAGCAGCAATCCAGAGCAAAAAAACGCGATTGGCAGTGTGCTAGCAGGGTTGTACCAACCCGAAGGGTTTTGCGGTGTGGGTAAGCTGACCGCGTACAGCGCGGCCGTGTTCACGCAACGCAACACACCGTAAACCGCAACCACGCTCAACAATGGCTGGACGCCTCGAGTACCCAGCGGTAAGAGCAACATTACAGTCATGGAGATACCAGCGCAGACGGCAACGATGACTTGGTTGAACGGACTAGAGCCTGTCGCAAATCCAACAAAAAGCACCACGGCAATCGTCACACTTGGCTCGAAGAGGTTGAAGGCCGCCGAGCGCAGCTCCAAGCGATTCGGATAATGCACCATTAAACGCAAGGCCATAGCGCCCAAAAAGCAACCAGTGATCGCAAAGAACCCAGTGACAACCAAACCAAAAAAGAGCATCGCACCCATAGCGGCCACTGTAAGCTCGAGCACTGCGTTTGACAAGGCTTATTGGCTTTAAACAGCAAGGGTGCAGCATCTGAATCGCACTCTTTAAGGATCACTGTGCCCGTTGAGTCTTCGCCGTTTCTAAGCTCGAGCCGATGTGAATTACGCTCGTCACCAGAATCAGCAGTCCGGAGCCAATCAACACCGCCGCGAGGACGAAGGCTTCTTGGCTCGAAGTGTTTTCCAAGGCGGTGATGCCCACGCCCCAGAACGCAACGGTGTTGATCCAGCGCAGGCTACCGTACACCACGACCACACGGTGCAGGGCGGACTCGGCTCGGGTTTTGATCGGCGCGAGCAGCATCAGCGTCAACGGAACAGCCGCGAGCAGCAAAAACGGTGGTGCTGATTCGCTCGAGTTAAACGCATCCGTCGCTAGCCCGAGGGCCAGCATCGTGCCAATCGTCGCGCTCGGCTCGAGCAAGTTAAGGGCCGCCAAGCGCAGCCCCGTGTGGTCGGCGTGGCTCCGCATCAGCCGCAGCGCGTAGATGCCGTAACCGAAGCCGACAAACACCGCAATCGCGGTCAACACAACAACGAGAACCAGTACCTCCTGCATGTTCAGCACTATACTCGAGGCTCGAGCAGCCGGTCAGCGAGGGTCACTGCACAGGCTGAGTCTTCGCAGATTCTAAGCTCGAGCCGATGTGCAGCACACTGGCCCAGAGAATCACAACTCCAATCACGATCAAAGTGCATACAAGTGCGACGCGGAGGTCATCCCCAGACTTGCCGCCGATCATCACACCCCACAGTGCGACGGTGTTGAGCCAGCGCAAGCAGCCGTAAACCGCGATTCTGCGGTGCAAGGTTGATTCGGCTCGAGTGACGATCGGCGCGAGCAGCATCACCGTCAGCGGAACGCCCGCGATCAGCGGCAGCAGTTGAGCGGCTTGGCTCGAGTTGGGAGCGTTTGTCGCCATAAAAATCGTCAGCCACGTACCGATCGTCACGCTCGGCTCGAGCAGATTGAGCGCCGCGAGGCGCAGCGTCTTGCGGTCGGGCTGGTCGCGGATCATTCGCAGCGCGTGAAGACCGTAACCGAAGGCGACGAGTACCGCAATTGCTGTCAGCGCCACCGCGAGGATCATCAGTTCTGACATGGTTAGATTATAGATTCAAACCTCGAGAACCGTGTCCCAAACAGCTCGTTCATGACTTCATCATGTGATTTTTGCCCGCTGAGCTAACATGGCGGTCATGAAAAGACTGCTGCTGCTGTCCGTCTTGGGTGTCACCGCCGCCGCGCAAAGCGTTACCGCTCCCAGAAGTTACCGCGTTTCAGACATCACACTCTACGGCATCGACGAGCGCCACGCGGTTTTTTACGGCGACGCGGGAACAATCAAACTCGGTGGTAACGCACTCAACCTCACCAAAGCCAGCAGCTCGAGCGCGAAGGGCTTACAATTCCCGGATGCGTTGCGCGTGATGGGTGCAGGATCACTCGCGTTACCCTCGCAGAACTTGACGGCGCTGACGGTTTTCAGAAACTCGGGTGGGTTGCGCTTGATTACTCGAGTGCCAATGACCAGCGTGTATTACTTTGACGGCAAGCGCTGGAACACGATGTCGCGCACGATTGCAGAGTTGGAGAACGTCAAAGTCACGCCCATACCGCGCAACAGCATGTTCGGCGCGGGTTTACTGACGAACCCTGAAGCGATTGCGCTAGGCAATTATTTGACAGTCAGCAAGCAGGAAGTCGTGGTCGGCACGGGTCTAAGCGCTCCAAACCCTTCCCCATTCACGCCCGCGCCTCAGAGTTACCGCAGCACCGCCCTGTTTGTGCAGATCGGTATCCGCAACGCCACGGACGCGAGCGCCGCCGCCGCGCAGGTCGCCGCAAGCGTACAGGTTTTGCAAAGCGGAGCGCAGAGCTTATACGAAGCCACGACGCTCGACACCCGCCTCTCCTCGAGCGTCACGGAGTTTAGCGCGATCTGGCAACTGGCGGCTGGCACGCAGATTCCAGCGCCCACCGCGCCGACTGTGGATTTCACGAAGCAGAAGGTCGTGACGGTCTTCATGGGGCAAAGACCCACGGGGGGCTACGGTCTGCGGCTCGTCTCGAGCAGTCAGCGCCGCGATACCTTGCGTTTGCTGCTGGAAAGCAGCGCCCCGCCAGCGGGTGGAGTGCAAGCGCAGGTCATCACCAGTCCGTACCTGATGATGACCGTTGATGCGGGCGTCAAAAGCGTCGAGGTCGAGGTCATCAAACCAAAGCCATGACCCGCAGCCTCCACCTTGGACTCGAGATGACTGAATCGCGCTTCGAGGCTCGAGGTTCATCACGTTTTTGACATGCGGCTGCGTGATTCTCGGGGGGCGTGGCTCACGGATTTTTCAGGCTCGAGTGGCGGTCAACGTGTCGTCTAATCGAGCACTGACAATTTCGAATTGATCGGGTTGCGCGGCTATGTTGACAATCGGATCTATGCGACCCGTTAGTGACGTGTTCGCGCTGATGCTCGAGCAACCCTCAAACGTCAAGTCAAAAAGCTTGCCGACCAGCATCGGGTTGACACCGTAACGCAGGTTCGTGCGGTGCTGGATCAGGGCTGGTAAGCCCCGCGCCAGCCACTCCTCACCCTCGAGCCGTGTTGCGTCCGCGCTCCACGGGCCGCGCCACGGAGCAGCGTTGGCGCTGGGTTGCACCAGAATACTGGCTCCGAGCGCGTCAGCTCGAGCGACGAGCGAGTCAAAAAACGCGTCATAGCAGATCAGTGTCGCAATCTCTCCAATCGCTGTGCGGCTCGAGGTCACGCTTTTTTCTCGGGTCAAGCCGAGGCGACTTTCCATACCGCCCGTTAGATTCAGTTTGGCGCTGCGGTGCAGCAAGCGCCCGCTTGGAGTGAACAGGTATGACACGTTCTGGACTCGAGGGTCGGCGATGTGCTCTCCTCTTGCCGCTTCACGGTCGATCAGTGGCAGGAAGCTCGAGCCAGCAACGATGAAAGTATTGTGGCGCTGCGCGGCGAATGAAAACGCGTTGAGCAGCGTGCGGTGCATTTGCATCGCACGGGGCAGAACCAGATTTGAAACGCTGAAATAACGGTGCGTGACGCCCAGCCGCAATGCCCCCAGCCAGTCGGAGCGCAGCAACTCGAGCGCGGCGTCCTGCACGGTGCTGGCTTGGGTTTGACGATCCAAGTAAAACAGCAGCGGCAAGCCGATCAGTTCTGGGAACGCGACCAGACCAGCTTCCATTGGATCGTGAGCGGTGAGCGCGGCGCGGGTCTGCTCATCAATCCATGCGCCAAAAGCCGTTGCACTGCCATACGCTGCTGGCTCGAGCATGGTTTGCACGGCGCTGATGAACACGAATCACTTTACCGCAGTCTGTGCGCTTGCCGAGTGCGCCGTTTTTCGGGGATCGGCTGCGTGACGGTAATCAGGTTGCGGTTGATCGTTACCGCTCGAGCCGCTGATGGCGACCACGATTGAGACCGCATGTACAGGGCTTTTCACGCGCCCGTGGTTCGCGTGGGCGAACAGCCTCTTCGCCGAGTTTGCCTTGCGGGCGCTAGAATCGGTCACGAGCAGCCCATGAACCGAGCCATCAGCGACCTGCCCCCACTGAGGGGCCGCGACCACAAACTGGACACCAGCGCCGAGCGCCTTGGCTGGCTCGAGGACGTGCCAGACGCTGAGCGTCAAAGTCGCACTGCACTTTGGGCGCGGCTCGAGCGCGACGGGTATCTACTGCTGCGCGGCGCGATTCCGCCCATAGCTTCGGTGGAGTTCCGAAGCTATTACTTCGCTAGTTTGCAGGCTTCAGGCTTGCTCGAGCCAGATTCCGACCCCGCACTGGGCATCGCTTCACACCTCGAGTACGACCGCGCTGCGCTGCGCTGCGCCGCACGTTGTTTGAGGAGATCGTGCCGGGCGCGGTCTATGCAAATTTCTGCAACGCGCTGAGCGGCTTTTTCCAGTGGTTGTTTGATGCGAGTGTTCACTTGCACCAGCGCAAGTTGATCCGTCACGCACTGGTGAACGACACGTGGATCACGCCCGCGCATTACGATCTGGTCTACCTGCGCGAGGGCAGCCCTAAGCTTCTGTCTGCATGGATTCCGCTCGGCGATTGCCCCGTCGAGCGCGGCGGACTGATCTACTTGGAAGGCAGCCACAAACATTTCGCCGCTCGAGACGCGGCTGAAGGTGGGCGCTTACGGGCTGAGCACATCAGTTACGACCTGCCCGCACTGGCGGAGCAACTGGACACGCGCTGGTTGATCACCGATTACCGAGCGGGCGATGTGGTGGTTCACTCGCCGTACCTGCTGCACGCCAGCCTCAACAACGCGGACGATCAGCGGCGAATGCGCCTATCGACCGATATTCGCTTTCAACCGAGCCGTGAAGCGATTGACCCGCGTTGGCAAGCGCACTGGCGCGACGACGACGGGCTGTAAGCACAAGCGGGCAACGTACAGATTTTGATTACGACTCGAGCACATGAGTTCACCGCCTTGTATCGTGTGGCACGAGGTGTTTATTGCATCAGTCGTGCAAGCGTCGCAACCCTCTCCCGTCGCTAAAGCGCCACCTTCTTGATTCCAAACATGCACCTGACGGGCGGAATCGCTTCTTGATTCCAAACATGCACCTGACGGGCGGAATCGCTTCTTGATCCTAACCATGCACCTAGTGGGCAGGATCGCCTCTCCCGCTTCGGGTCTTGCACGCGTCGAACCCATGTTCGCAGGGCGAAACGGCGTGACCGGGAGAGGGAGCAGTGCTCGAGCCAAACTTGTTTTGCTCCCCTCTCCCGCCCTTCGGGAGAGGGGCTGGGGGAGAGGGCTGTGCGACGCTCGAGATTCGCACAGGTGTTGTACAGCACGTGTTCCAGAGTAAGTCAGAGCCAATGCTGAGAACGCGAATAGTCTCGAGCCTCATGAAGAACTTCAGTATTTGGTCATGCTCAAGGCCTGTGCAACGCAGAAAGCGCCCATACGCTGCGTTTGCAGCGGCGTACAATCCGCGCTGTGCACCGCGTTGATTTGAGAGCCATCGACTTAAAACTGCTGCTCGCACTGCCCGGCATTGCCATGATGCTGATCGGTTACGGCGCGTGCCGTTGGCTGGGCTTGCCGCTGAACGACGCGCCGCTCGAGGTCACGGTCTTTGCCACACTGACGGCATTTTTCATCGCAGCCGCGCTGAGCGCCTTTTTCGAGCAACGCGTGCCGAGCTTCAGACTGGCGGGCGGTTCACTGGAATCGGCGGTGCGGCAACTGAAACTCACACCGCTGTGGGCGATGGCGCTGAGTTTGACGAGCGCTGTTGGCGAAGAACTGTTTTTTCGCGGCTTTCTATTAGGCTTGGGATTGACGTTTCTACCCGTCTGGGGCGCGGTACTCGCGCAAGCGCTGCTGTTCGCTGCCCTCCACCCGGCCCCTCGAGCCGCGTGGGGTTATCCGCTGTGGACGGGCTTGATCGGCGTGTGGTTCGGTGTGGTCACTCTCGCCACGGGCAGCGTCGTGCCGGGAATCTTGGCGCATTACGTCTTTAACCACCTGAACTTCAATCAGTTGCTCGAGCTGTAAACCCGGTCGCGCTCGGGAATAGCGGCGTCTCGAGGCTCATTCTGGTCAGCAACGGCTTCGATCTCGAGCTTCACGCCCTCAGCCCCGCCCGGCTTCAATCGCTTCACTGAACCACGCCGGAATCGCACCCTTGAAATAGCGCTCGCCCCACTCGAGCGCGAAGTCGTGATAGCGCCCCGCCCGAATCATGGTTCTTGCCGTTTCAGTGATGCGGTGCAGGTAACGCAGGTTGTGCAGGCTCAGCAACCTCGGCGCGAGCATTTCCTTAGCGCGTTGCAGGTGCGCGATGTAGGCGCGGCTGTGGTGCGTGCAAGCGTAGCAGTCGCAACCGTCTTGCAGCGGGCGCGGGTCGGTGCGGCAAGCGGCGTTGTTAAGATTCAGGCGACCGTCATCGGTCAGCGCGTACCCGAATCTGGCGGTGCGCGTCGGGTAGACGCAATCGAACATGTCCACCCCGAGCGCGATGCAACTGATTAAATCCTCGGGGAACCCCACGCCCATCAGGTAGCGCGGTTTACCCGCTGGCATCCGGGCCGTGCTGAACTCCACGACTGGCATCATCAGCTCCTTGGGTTCACCGACCGCCAAGCCGCCAATCGCAAAGCCCGGCGTGGCGAACGGCAACGTCGCCTCCAGACTGATGCGCCGCAGCTCCAAATCAACCCCGCCCTGAGCGATGGCAAACAGCGCCTGATCGGGTCTGGTCTTCGCATTCAGGCAACGCTCGAGCCAGCGCACGGTGCGCTCCAAGCTGGCTTTGCCGTAGTCAAATGTCGCCGGGTGCGGTGGGCACTCGTCGAAAGCCATGATGATGTCCGCACCGATGGCCTCCTGCGCGGCGATGCTGCTTTCCGGCGTCATCTCCAACGGATCGCCGTTGATGTGGTTCTTAAAAATCACGCCGCGCTCCGAAATCGTGCGGATATCCCCTAAACTCATGACTTGAAAGCCGCCGCTGTCGGTCAGAAACGCCCCCGGATACGCGGTGAATCCCGGCAGCCCCCCGAACTGGCGCATGACCTCGAGACCGGGGCGCAGCAGCAGGTGGTAGGTGTTGCCCAGAATCACCTGCGAGCCGATTTCACGCAGCTCCGTGGCGCTTAAACCCTTGACGCTGCCCTGCGTGCCAACTGGCATGAACATCGGCGTGGTCACATCGCCGTGCGGCGTGGTGAGGGTTGCCACTCGAGCGCGGCCACTGCTGGCAAGGGAGGTGAACTCGAACACAGATGGGGAGTATACGGGGCTAGTGGGGAAGTGGCTTAGCGTTGCGAGTCTCGAGGTCAGGGCAGGTGTAAAGATCGCGATTCTCGAGGGTTCCATCAATTCAGCCGTTTGTTCGAGCGGGTGAACACAGCACAAGTTGCACGCATGGACATGGTATTTGCTTTTGAAAAAACGTGTCTGGCTCGAGCGTTTGCAGTCATCACGTAGGGGCGAACTGCATGTTCGCCCCGTGCAGCGCTCCAACGACGACATGAGATCCATCGATCAGACTCGAGCCACCAAATACCACATCAACCGAATCTCGAGCCTCGAGATTTGATAAGTTTGCTTCATGACACGCGATGACGCTTGGGCGTTGGTGCAGCAGTTCACGAATTCGGAATCCCTATGCAAGCACATGCTGGCCGTGGAAGCCGCGATGGTTTGGTACGCGCAGAAACTCGGCGAGGACACCGAACTGTTCGCGGTCACGGGCTTGCTGCACGATTTCGATTACGAATCGCATCCGGTTGTCGGGCCAGCAGGGCATCCGTTCTGGGGCGTGGCGTACCTGCGCCAGCACAGCGACCTTCCTGAACTTGTACTCGAGGCTATATTGGGGCATTACCGCGAGGGTGGCACGCTCAGGGTCACAACGCTCGCCCGCACATTGTTCGCGGTCGATGAACTGGTGGGCTTTTGCACCGCCGCCACGTATGTGCGCCCAGACCGCAGCGTCCACAATTTAGAGGTGAGTAGCGTCAAGAAGAAGCTCAAAGACAAAGCCTTCGCCAAAGGCGTCAACCGCGACGACATCGCCATTGGCTTAGAGGAAATGACGCTCGTCATCCCGGATCTAACGCTGGAAACACACATTGAGCACGTGCTCGAGGGGCTGCGGTCACGGGCTGAATTGCTGGGATTGGCAGGCAAGCACCCTTGACTTGTGAATATCCAGTACAAGCTTTGCTAAATGTTCCCTGAGCCAGCCTTCAGCTTGACCTCAGGCTGACGTATTAGCAGGCTCTGAAAACGCCAAGAACCCGTTTCAGCACGCTTGACTTTGATGCTTCTCATTGTGTTATTATTTTAAGTGGAATGGAGTTCTAAGACAGCCTCAACTCATGGGAAGGAGGTGAATCCCCCAAAGAGGACTGAACTGACGGCTCCGACTGGCTGATGCTGGAACGCCCAAAACAGTGTGTAGTACGGGAAGAGGAAACCCGGCAACTCGCCTTCTGGAACCACTGTGTTTTAGGCAAAACTGGCAAAAGCCCCACAAATCTATGGGGGTAATACCAAATGAAGAAAGTCTCCGCTGCATTGTTTCTCACAGCCGCATTGAGCTTGGGCGTATCCGCGTATGCCCAGACCACCAACCCAACGGGTCAGGTGGACGCTCCAACCGGCCAAGCCCAGAACCAGAAGCCAGTTGAACTCAAGGACGTGCCCGCTGGACACTGGGCATCGGCCGCGATTCAAGTCGCTCAAAACTGCGGGATCATCCGTGGCTTCCCAGACGGAACCTTCCGTGGCAACGAACCCGTCACGCGTTACCAAGCGGCCGCGATCATCGCCCGCTTGCTCGACGCAGTGAAGAACGGCGAGTGCGGACTGCCCGGTAAGCCCGGCACGGTCGGCACGATGACGCCGACCGACCTGACCGCCTTAGAGAACGCCGTCCAAGAACTCAGCGCCGACCTCGCCCAACTGGGTGTGCGCGTCGCTGAACTGGAAGACAACGCGGTCACGCAAGACGATCTGGCCCGCGTCGAAGAGATCGCCACGCAAGCCCGCGACCTCGCCGAGCAAGCAGCGGCCGCTGGTGGCACTGACGTTGGCAACTTCGCCACGCAAGACGATCTGGCCCGCGTCGAAGAGATCGCCCAAGAAGCCCGCGACCTCGCCGAAGCACTAGCCAACCAGACCGCGACCACCGGCGAAGGTGGCATGATCGATCCGGGAGCCCTGAGCGACCTGACCGATCAAGTCGAAGCCGCCAGCATCGCTGCCGACACCGCGCTGGCCCAAGCCCGCGAGCTGCAAGACAAGGTTGACGAACTCAGCGGTCGCGTCGACGATTTGGAAGGTCAGCTCGGCGAGATCGGCGCGACCGTTGAAGGTCAAGCCGACAGCATCGCTGCGCTGAACGATTTGGTTGTACTGCTCAACCAAGACGTGCTGAGCCTGCAAGATCGCGTCACCGACTTGGAGCGTCAAGTTGCCGACGGCAACGCCGCCACCGCAGACGCGCTGGCAACGTTTGCCACGCAAGACGATCTGGACAGCCTGCGCGAGTTCACGACGCTGCTGCGACGCGACCAGACCGCCTTGGCTGATCGCGTCGGCGAGTTGGAAAGCCGCGTCGGAGCTGTCGAAACCCGCATCACGGGCGTCGAGAGCCGCGTCACGGTTTTGGAGAACAACGGCTTCATCGTCAGCGGTACGCTGGGATTGAACTACTACCGCGCCACCACATGGGACGGTAATAGCGGCGGTAACGGTTTCAACTTCGACGTTGACCGCTTGTACTTCGGCTCGCCATTCACCACGGGTGAGGTTAACAACGACGACAATGGCGATGATAAGCCATCTGATTACGGCGATTTCGGCTCTACCAGCGCCAACACAGCCAATGACATTGCAAACGACATCGGTGTCAGCACATTGACTCCGACGTTTGGTATTACTAACTTGCGCGTCAATGCGTTGAATAAAGCACCAGTGGGCGTTCGCGTCGAGGGTAACTTCGATCCAAGTATCAGCCTGAACTTCACGTTCAAGCCACGCGCTTTGGTCGGTGGAACCACCAACGGCGTTGGCAACAGCTTCTCGGTTGCTTTAACGCTGAGTCTCGAGTCTTCGGGTAACTATGGTAAGCCCAGCGATGGTAGTGATTCCGTTAACCCAGTGGTACTGAAGCTGACAAAGTTGGAAACGAAGTACACGGTTGGCGGCGCTCCGCTGCTGATCAACTTCGGTATTAACCCAGCCTTCAAGTTCACGGAGTACGGCTTCAACAACGCTGGCGACAACAATGGTCGCGGCGACGGCTTCGTGGCTACCTTAGACGGCGCTGGTTTACTGCCGCTGAACTTGGCGCTGACGATTGCTTACGGTTCGACCAGCGGTCTTGATGTCGCAGGCGATACTAACTTGAACCGCTACTACACTGGCTTCCGTGGCACAGCTTCATTGATCCCCGGTTTCACTGGCGGCATCTACTACGGTCTCGAGTCTTATGACATTGTTACCAACCCACAAGCGAACGTCAATTTGTTTGGTTTGAACTTCGGCGGCGCTTTGGGGCCGATCACGCTCAGCGGCGAGTACAACGTCAGCATTCCAGACGGATCACCTGCACAAGTGGCTGGCTTCGTCAAAGCGAACGTCGATCTTGCGATCTTCACCATCGCTGGTAACTACCGCGTGATCGACAACGACTTCTCGCAGCGCAATGGCATCAGCGTCAACGACGGCCCGTATAAGCTCAACCAGCGCGGCTTCGGTATTGACCTTGGTATCAACTTGGGCTTTGCAAAAGTCAATGCTTACTACGATCAACGCACTGCACAGAATCCCGGTGTTTCTGTTGGCAACGGTCCAAAGAGTGACACTCAAGGTGATGATGTCGTGACCACAAATATCGTCAACAGCGAAACCGATTTTGGTGTCGATCTGACGATCCGTTTGATCGGTTTTGACATTGCACCATTCGTCACCCGTCAGAACGAGACTTTTGCAAACGGCACGGCCGTTTATGACCGCACGACCTACGGCGTCAAGCTTACGCACGACGGCAGCAAGCCCGATGCACTAATCGGCAACTTCAATCTTGCCTTGGGCTACCTCGGCGAGACCAACGGTCTCAACGCTGACGGCAAAACCACTCTGTATGCCTACGCAGACACGAAGATCAGCTTGGTTGGTTTCACCATCGCGCCAAAGGCATACTTCAGCACGGTCAGCACAACCGGAACTACCTTCAACACTGGTAACGGTTATGCCAACGACGATGTGACCAACTACGGTGGCGCTCTGTCCATCAGTGGCGGCTTCATCTTCGGCAGCACGATCAGCCTCGCTGGTGCGCTCGATCAAAGCAGCCACAGCGGTAGCTCGGTCGGCGCGTACACCTCGAGCACCGGTTGGTTCAGCACCAGCCTCGCGTTCAACCCAAGCATCTTCGGCACGCCAAGCACCTTCAAGGTCGCCTTCGCTAGCCGCACGGATCAGAACCGCGAAGGTCGCGGCGCTGGCCCAAGCTTGAGCAGCCCGGTCGGTAACGACACTTGGGCCGGCACGAGCGTCTACACCCTCGACGGTGATACCCTCGGCGTCAGCACCAACCTCAGCGGTCTGTACTTCCAGTTCAGCTACTACGGCTTGGACTTCAACTACGGTATTTTCGCGCTGACGGACTTGACGTTCGCCAGCAGCACAGCCGTTGGTCGCGTGACCTTCGGTCAGGCGTTCAGCATCAAGTACAGCCTCAAGTTCTAAACAAACTTGTGGTGAGCAAGCCCCCCGCGCAGGTTGCGGGGGGCTCTTCTTTTGCCGCTCGAGCCAATCCTGAAATCCCTTCCTTCGCTCGAGTAAACCTGCGAGTCTCGAGCCAATCTGGTCTATGCTCACGACATGGTTACGCTCGAGATTCGACTGTAAGATGCTTTGCACAAACGTTTGCGATTGATCGCCGCTCGAGAAGGGATCAGCCTCGTCAGTACAGCCGTCGCTGAAAAACTCTCAGCGCTCGAGACTGAAACGCTGCTGCTCGAGCGGGCGCGTAGAGGCTCGAGCGCCGCGTTTTTAGATGTGCTCGCCAAAGTTCCCAGCGACACACCATTGCGCGGGGATGAACTGCCTTGAAGCGTGCCACACAATCTCGAGCGGCAGCGTCTCAGTCATTACTATTGATAACTCGGAGTATAGTAAAGTCAGTGCGTGATTACTCAACTGAATCTCTCCTCTTTTCTCGAGCGACACGCGATCAGCGCGTACCGCGTCGTCAAGGAGACCAGCGGGCAACTCGCCCCAAACACGGTGTACGACCTCGCCCGTAAACCTGCTCGTCGCATTGACCTACGCACCGTTGGCGAAGTCGTGAATGCCTTGGAGCGCATCACAGGTATACCCGTGACGATCAACGATCTGCTCGAGCGCGTCCCAGAGCCTGAAGCGGATGAACATGTGCCACTCGAGCCAGTTGACTTGACCGATTTGATCGCCGCTGCCGCGAAGGACGCCAAGTCGTCCAAGCCACAAGGCAAGCCACTGGGATCGCGCCATCCAGTCACGGTGCGCGGCCCCGGCCCAACCATTGTCGAAATAATCCGTGAAGGGCGCAGGTGAAGCTTTACGTTGACAGCAACGCCTTCGTTTCCCAATACACCAACGACAATCCGCATCACGCCGTACTGACCAAACAAGCCATTGCCGAATCTGCTTCAACCGTCTCAAGTCTCATCGCTTACCCCGAGGTTCGCGCCGCTTTTTCTTCCCTGCGGTTCACCAAGCGCATCACACAGCGCGAGTATCAGCGTGCAGGGCAAGACTTTGAACGCGATTGGCACACCGTTGAGCAGTTCGAGGTTGGAGGGTCACTGGCCCTGCTGGCTGGGGTAATCGCCGACAAGCATCTGTTAAAAGGTTGTGACGCGGTTCACGTTGCTACAGCGGTCACACTACAAAGACTGGGCAACGACTTAAAATTCCTGACTTTCGATCAGCAACTGTTTAAACGCATCGCTGGCTCGAGCTTGCTTGAGCTGTGGCAACCATGAATAGGATTCGCATCTCGAGCGTGTAAGAAACCAATCACGCTGCCCATTCGTGACTCACGGCTCGAGGGGCTGCTCTGCGGCGTGCTAGGGTTGAACGGTCATGTTTTTCTTCATTCAACTGCTGGCCACAGATCCGCTCGCGTACCTCGTCGCCTTGGCGACACTGGCGTTTTCACTGGTGCTGCACAACATCGCGCAAGCCAGCCTCGCATCGGGCTTCGGTGACAAGACAGCGGCGCTGCGCGGTTTCACGGCTTCCGAACCTCGAGTCCACTTGAACACGATCTACCTGATCTGGCTAGCGGTCTTTGGCTTTGCGATTCCGACGCAGATTCCAGTCAACAGTTACGTTTTCGCCAAGCAAAGCGCGAGGGAGGCGCTGGTGTGGTGGTCTGGGCCACTGGCGATGATCCTCTGGGCGTTCGTGCTGTTCACGGCTGGCATTGCGACGTTGCGTTACGGCGGGACGGCGCTCGAGGGGTTGGCGAGCGGTTTGCAATTTGGGGCTGGGCAGGTGCTGGGCTTAGCCGTGGTGTTCCTGTTTCCGATTCCGCCGCTGTCTGGCGCGAAAGCCCTGTACGCGATTGGCAACGCGCAGGTGCGTAATTCCTTGAGCAATTTAGAGCTGTGGATGTCGCGCTCACCGTTCTCGTTCATGATTATCTTCGTGGTGCTCAGTGCCTTGGGCATCACGGGCGCGATCAGCCGATTCTTCCTCAACATCTTCACGGCCGTGCTGCAAACCGTGGGCTTACTCTGAACGCTAGGGAACTGCCAATGAACGCAAACTCGAGCACGCACCGCTCGATCCTCGAGACGCGCTGGTCAACGTGACGATCCTCCAGCGCCTCAACGACAACCCAGTCTTCGCGCTGCTGTGGATGCTGGCGCTGCTGCTGTCGGTGATCCTGCACGAGTACGGCCACGCGTGGGCCGCGATTTGGCAGGGTGATGACACGCCGACCAAAAACGGGCGTTTTGACTGGAACCCGCTGCGGTACTTGGACTTCATCGGCGTGCTGATGTTCTTGCTGATCGGCTTCGGCGCACTGGGGTACGTGCGAACCCGCCCGGACAAGTACCGCAACCCAGTCTGGGGCAGCTTCATCGTCAGCATCGCGGGCATCGTCATGAACATTGTTTTGCTGCTGCTCGCCGCGCTGACCCTGCGCCTAATTGACGCTCGAGCCTACACGCTGTTTGAAGCCCTGCCGCTGGGGGTGCTGAATCCAGTCCTCGCGGGTGGCTTCGCGTACAGCGCTGCGGGCGTGCCAGAAGCTGGTCTGTACTTCATCGTGCAACTGGTGACGCTGAACATCACGCTGGCGGTGTTCAACGCCTTACCGATCCCGCCACTGGACGGCGCGAACGCGCTGGCCGCGATCATCCCCGGACGCTTGGGTGAAAGCCTGCGGGTCAATCTGGCCGGCTCGAGTTGGCTGGTGATCGTCGTGATCGTCTTACTGCGCGAGCCACTGGGGAATCTGCTGTACGGCGTGGAGCGCATCGTGGTGACGACCCTGCTGCGCTGAGATCACCATTGCTCGAGGGGAAGTGAACAGCGGCTCGAGATCAGATTGGTTTGAAGTACCCGCGATCTCGAGCGCCGTCAGTCGCTCGTGCTAGCATTGATTCCATGCAACGCGCTCATTTCATCGTCGAGCAGCACCCAGACGGTTTCATCGCTTACCCGCTCGGCGTGCGCGGCGTGGTCATTGGGCAGGGTGACACCAGAGCGGACGCGCTCGAGGATGCACGATCCGCTTTAGAATTTCACATCGAGACGTTTGGCAGCGAATCAACTCAAAGCACTTGAACTACACGGCTGCTCGAGGTTACGTCAGAGCGACCGCGCATGATCTCGCTAGCTTCCAGCAGCGCCTCGCGGCTGACCCGCCCTGCATACCCAGCCACGATGTCATCCAAGGATTCGCCGCTCGCCAGCCGAGCCAGTGCGCCCGTGATCTCGATCCGCGTGTGCTTGAATGTCGGTCTGCCGCCGCAGACCTCTAATGAACGCACGACATACTCACCCATTGGGTGATACGAGTACGGTTCACCACCGATCAGTTCTGTGATGGGTTCGGACATTGCAGCAGCGTAGAAGATGTCTGAGCAAAGCGCAACATCCCGAGCGACATTCAGCAAGCTCGAGCGGGTGATTCGTCACGGCACTAAGCCAGCGTCACCACAGTGGCTCGAGCGGCGGGAAATAGGAAAAAGAGGCTTGCTGCCTCGAGCAGATGCAAACGACCTGCAATAGAAATGTACTTTTTCTGGTACACTCCTCTGGTGACGCGCCCAGCCTCGCCACCGAATGAGCCAACCCTGACCGTGATCTTCTACCGTTCAAGTAGTGGCAAAGAACCCGTGCGAGACTGGCTCAAAGCACTGGTCAAAGACGACCGCCGCATTATCGGCGAGGACATCAAAACGGTGCAATTCAGTTATCCAGTTGGAATGCCACTCGTCAGAAAACTCGAGCCAGAGCTGTGGGAAGTGCGTTCTCACCTCACCGACGGCATTGCTAGAACGCTGTTCACGGTTCAGAACGACGGAATAGTTTTACTGCACGCCTTCGTCAAAAAATCACAGAAAACACCCGCCACCGATTTGGCATTGGCAAGAAAGCGCCTGAACGCATTTAAGGAGGACACCGCATGAAACACGTCGGAAGTAACTTCGATGATTTCCTGCTCGAGGAAGGACTGCTGGCAGATGCCGAAGCCGTCGCCTTGAAGCGCGTGATCGCTTACCAACTCAGCCAAGCGATGTCGAGCGAAAAGCTCAGCAAAGTGGAACTGGCGAGGCGCATGAACACCAGCCGCGCTGCGCTGGACAGACTCTTAGATCCCAACGAGAAAGGCGTGACCCTGCAAACCTTGGAGCGGGCGGCAGTAGCGCTCGGTAAGCGGCTCGAGATCAGACTGGTTTGAAGCACCAGCGATCTCGAGGGGCAGCGAAGACCTTTTCAAACGCGACCAGCGTCACAACAGCGGCTCGAGGGGCGGGGAAATGCGACGCTGGGTGCGCTTGCTGCCTCGAGCGCGCGCCAAAGCGCAGGCTCGAGGGTGAGCGCCTTCAACGAGTGACGAATTCCGGTTGCGTTGACGCGACTGGTGCGGCTTGGTACGCCAGAACAATCCGATTTGCGGGAACGCCCAGCCGCTCGAGTTCCGAAGCAATACCAAAGTCCGTGCCGTCTTCCTGCACCCA
Source organism: Deinococcales bacterium (assembly GCA_025359505.1). Taxonomy (GTDB): domain Bacteria; phylum Deinococcota; class Deinococci; order Deinococcales; family JAAFIG01; genus JANYHH01. Next base: position 11,687 of record JANYHH010000039.1, on the reverse strand, counting down.
AATCAGCCCGTCTTTGATGTCCATGTGCGCGACGATGCCATGCACGCGCTGACCGAGTTGCCAGCCGCTGACGACGAGCTGGTAATGATGGCGCTGCGAGTCAATCACTTGATCGTAAGACAAACCGCCAATTTGACCGCCATCGGGCGTGATGTCGTTCAGGAGTTGCAGAATGGCGCGTTGCGTTTGATTCACGTCCATTGCTCGATCACCTCTTGCGCGACATTGAGATGCGGATGCTGGCTGAACGACACCTCAGCGGCTCGAGCGTCGAGGATTTGCACGAGGATTACCCGTTTCTGACCTTCGGGCAGATTCACGCGGCGCTGGCGTATGACTGGGATCACAAGGAGATTGTGGACGCGCAGATTGCCGCAGCGGAAGCAATGGCTCGAGCTTACATGAGCGAGCATCCGCAGGGGTTATTACGATCTGAATTGCTCGAGCGGCTCGAGAAGAGAAGAGGCGGGTAACGCGTGCCAAAGTGGAAACTCGAGGATAAGAAATTATTTTAATAGTGGTAAGGAAAATTTTCTATCTAGTGACTAGCTGTTTGACGATTCAAGATACTTTTTATCTCGCGCACAATCGTATATCTGATCTTTAAAATCTTCCATTACACCTATGATTATAGTGTACACTTCTTTAAGTTGCTCAATGTCTATTTTTTCGTAGCCACCATGTGCTATTATATTTCTTTTACTCAACAATTTTTCATCTATTAACTTTTCTTTTAACTCAAATTTACTGTAATCGAATCCTAAGTTTTTAACCAATTTTTTAAATACTTTGGAACTCAAGTTCGATTCCATGTCCACTGTTTTTCGTATTGTGAGTTTCCAGCGAGAGTTATTATTTTGAAATTTATCTACTATTTTGAGTAAATTCTCGAGAGTTAGCTCGTTATAGGTACTGTTTATCATAGGGATCAGGGATACTGCTAAAAAACACTTTTTTATTTCACTATTTTTTAGCTTTTTCGACTCTATGTGAGTCAAAAAAGCTATAGCAGATTCTTTTACAAAACCTTCCCAATGTGCGTATAAAATAGTTATAGTAGAACGAATTACTGCTTCTCGAGATGAAATATCCGCTTTTTCGGCAATATTGATTAAAAGAAAAATTTCTCTTCTTCTATTACCGTACTCATTCTCTATGTATGTCCCTAGCTGATCTATAGAGTTTACTCTCAAGTTTTGAACACCTTGCGCCCATAAGGTAATACTTTTTTAAGTCTCTGTGAGGCATTCATACCACTGCTTGAAAACCCCAGATCTTCTCTTTCTGACCAAATTGTTTTCACTTTTACAACTATTTTTTCGTCAGTGTATTTAAATTTCAGATAGTTGAATGCAATCCCAAGTGCAATTGATTCAAATCCATATACAGTAAAGCCTCCAAGGAATTTCTTTTTGACTTTATCAAATTTCCTGAAGCTATTTTCTCCAAGAGCTCTTGCCAGCTTGTCGAATGTGAATTTAAACACAGTTTTCTCTAGATTGAAATTGAAATCAGTCAGTTGAGCAAGTTCAAGCATTTTCTCAGTAACAAAACTACCTAAATCACCTAAATTAATCTTATCAATATCAGATAAAGATCTAAAAACAATAAATCTAAGCACAAGCTCCATATCATATCTTTCTACAATTTGATTCTCACTCAAGAAGGTACATTCAACAAAGCTCGAGTATTGACTTAACTCCTCAATCATATCATAAAATGCTTTATTTAAGCCGACCAACATTCCATTTCGTAATTCTTGGTCTGAGAGAGCCGTTCCTCCAGAGTTAAGGCGCTGAAATAAATCGTATTTCGTATTTGGTGAACTCTGAGATTTTAAAATTTTTACATCTAACTTAGCTCTTTTGAGTAGAAGTCTTTGGGCTGGCGAAAAGGAATTTGTGTTGGACGAGTTTTGCCACAAAACTTTGTCTAACGATGGGAGATATCGAGTGCTTTCGAGGCGTAAAGGAGGTAAAATCTCCTCGCTGGGGTCTCTTAATATTCCAACAAATTCAAAAATAGTTGATAGCCGTTGCAAGCCATCTACAACATCCCATACTCCATCTTCCCTTTGGACTACAAATATAGATGGAATTGGTATACCTAGCATTATAGATTCAATCAATCTTGATTTTTGGATCAATGACCATCTAAAAAACCTTTGGAATTCAGGATGAATATCTATTTCTTTATTCTCATATAGATTTATAAGTTCTCCTAACGACATAGGATAACCATCTGTTGCTATTTTTGCTGCATTCTTGTCAATTTCATCTTGCAAACTTGATTTCATATTCTCCTTAAGAATCATCTTATATTCAAAATTTCAATACGTTATTTCTAAACTGTATTTAGCTTCGGTAATGCTGCCTCGAGCGGCCCGTCTGATAGCGAAAACGTCACGCTTTCCGAATCGATGCTGGCGTACACGACGGGTTGCATCGCTTCTTTGTGATGCGTGGCTAGGCTCAGCGCGTACTGGGTCACTTCTGGGTCTCTGACAGGGAGCGGGACAAGCTCGAAATGATCTGGCATTTGCGCCAGCACCTCGGGTTGCTGCATGAACAGCGCGGTCAATTGACTGTGGTACTGCCCGAGGGCTTCACGGAGTTTTGGGTTACTTTGCTCTGCAATCATCACCTATTCACGCGCCTCTCCCCTCGAGATTTTTGGCTGTGAGGTAAGCGTCAGTATACGCGCTTATACTCACCTCATATTGACCTATTGCGTTTGACAATCGTGTAACATTCCAGCCTAAGAGGTCGTCATGCCAACACAGCTTTTATATGAACATATCGGGACGCGCTCCGACGGCGCAGTCATTATTGTGCCGTCCGGTTTCAAAGTTCGGATGCTTGCTGAACGATACCTCAGCGGCTCGAGCGTCGAAAAATTGCAGGAAGATTACCCATTTCTGACCTTTGGGCAGATTCACTCGGCGCTGGCGTACTACTGGGATCACAAGGCAGCGGTGGACGCGCAGATCGCAGCGGCGCACGCGGCGGAAGCGGAATTCCTCAAAAGCTACGAACCGAGATTCACTCGGGCTGAGCTGCAAGAGCGCTTAGCGCGACGGTAAAAATTCTAGCTTGTTCTGCATCTCCTCAAATGTGCAGCACAGCGCGAAAGTCAATAATTCTTCTATCGCTCGTCCATACGGTAAGGCTGTTTGCGGACTGTAGATGACGCCTGTGAATGATTCTCCCGTCATCAGGCGTTCGCTGGTGATTTCAAAAAAGTCTGCATCGTGCGTGTACAGCACGCATCCCAACGAAGCCGCCCGATCCAATAAGTCTGGATCGGGCGTTTGGTGTCTTTGATCTTCTTGCGCGGTGATAACGGTGATCCCTCGAGCTTGAAGCCCTTTGGTTACAGCGGCTGGAACATTGACATCCATGTAGAATTTCAGCGTTTCGGGCATCGTCGTCGGTTTCCTTCGTTTCTCGAGTCTAGCGTTTTGTGCGTTTACCTCACCCGCATTTGCTGTAGCCGCAGCTCTGGCATTTCAAGCAGCCCTCTTCGCGCACCAGATTCGGACTCGAGCAGCTCGGGCAAGTCTCGCCCTTCATCGTGACGCTCGCGTTCCAGCTCGGCTCGAGCGGGAGTTGCAGCTCGTCACCGCTCGGGGCGGCTCCGATCAGGCTCGGGTAGAGCAGCGGTTGCTCGGCGGGTTTGAACGCGCCGCTAGGTGAACCGCCCGTGCTTTCCAATGCGACGGCGATTAGGTCGGCTTTGCTGGCCACGAGGCGACCGTTGTAACTGCCGTACAGTCCGCCGTTGATGCCGCGCAGGGTTTTTTGAATCGCTTCGACCGGCACGCCGTATTGCAGCGCGATGCTGACGACGCGCCCCAGCGCTTCGCTGTCGGCGTTGGCTTCGTCGCCAGCGCGTCCCGAGACGACGACGATCTCGACGGGCTTATTTTCAAACGTATTGGTGGTAATCAGGAACGTGCGCTTCGTGCCAGCCGCCAGATCGGTCAGTTTGACCATATCGGTCACGCCGGTCAGTCGGCTCGGTCGTTCCATCAGCGGCTTGCCGGGTTGGAACGTGCTGGTCGCGTGCCAATTGGATTCGTTGGAGACGCTGGGCACGTGTTGAATCTCGAGGCTCGAGGAGGCGTCCGTTTCCTGCTCAGTGTCCTTCTTCTCGTCTTTGCTGACGGACAAGACCTGAAATTGACGGCTGCCGTCGCGGTAAACCGTGATGCCTTTGCAACCGGTTTTGAAGGCTTCGGTGTACGCGCTTTCAATGTCCTCGACGGTCGCGCTGTTGGGCATGTTGATCGTCTTCGACAGGCTGTTGGCGGCGTAGCCTTCCGCGTCGAACGCCCGTTGCACGACGCCCTGCATCCGCACGTGATCCAGCGGCGCGATGTCGTGCGAGCAGACGAACACGCTCTGCACTGCGTCCGGCACGAACTCGAGACCGATGCAACTGCCGTGATTGCCGCTCAGCGCGTCCGTGACCTTATCCCAATCCCAGCGTCCATCGCGGGCGTAGGCGGGGTGCGCGGGGTACTCCTCCAAGAGTTGCTGGAACAATGGCGCGATCAGGGCTTTGTACTCCGCGCCGATTTTGCGCCAGATGAACGGCGAGAAAATCGGTTCGATCCCGCTCGAGACGCCCATCAACATGCTGGTCGTGCCGGTCGGCGCGACGGTCAGCACGGCGACGTTGCGGCGCGGCGCGTGCGGCATCTGGCTGGCGTGCTCGAGATACACGGGGTAATGCCCGCGCTCGTTGCCGAGCTTTTCGCTCTCGAGGATCGCCTCTTCGCGCATCGCGCTCATGATCGCGTCAATCGTGTCGCGCCCAATTGAAGAGTCGTAGCGCTGCCCCATCAGGATCAAGGCGTCCGCCAAGCCCATCACGCCCAGCCCGAGGCGGCGCAGGTTTTGCGATGCCACGCGGTTATCCTCAAGCGCGAAGACGTTGACATCCAGCACGTCGTCGAGGAAGCGGATCGTGTCGCGCACGTCGTGGCGGAAGGTTTTAAAGTCAAATTGCTTGTCCTGCACGTAAGCGGCTAAGTTGATCGCACCGAGGTCGCACGGTTCGCCAACCGTCAACGGGATCTCACCACAGGGATTCGTGGACTTGATAATGTACTTTTCCCCAAGCCCAGCAATCGCGCTTTTCTCGTTGACGCGATCGTTGAAGATCAGTCCCGGCTCCCCAGTGCTCCACGCGTGTTCGGCGATCTGCCGCCACAGCCACTTGGCGGGCACGCCGCCAGTGTACAGCGGTACGGCTTTCGCCCCATCCGCTCCCCTTGCCTCGAGCATCGGCAGCGTGCCCGTGTACTCGCCCGTCTGCGGCGCGACGTAATACTTGCCCATCACCTCGAGCGGGTTCAAAGCCCAAAGCGCATCGTTCTCGAGCGTCGCTAGGAATTTGTCGGTGGCGAGGATCGAGATGTTGAAGGTGCTGATGTCGCCCTCACCCTGCTCACGGTCGAGATCCTTGGCGGTCAGGAAGTCCAGCACGTCGGCGTGGTCGATGCTGATTGTGGCCATCCCGGCCCCACGCCTCGTCCCGCCCTGACGTACCACACGCAGGACAGGCGAGTAACAGTAGCGCAATGTGGCGACGGGGCCGCTCTGTTCCGCGCCCAAATTCGCCCACTCGAGGAAATTGTCAAAGATTTCAAACAGGAAGCTGACCGGCCCGCTCGAGGTTCCGCCGCTACCCTTGATCGGTGCGCCTTCGGCTCGCAGCGGCGTGACATCAATGCGCGGCTCGAGGCCCTGCTTAGCTTGGGCGCAGACGGCTTTGGCGGCGTCGATGATGCTGCCCATGTCGTCGTTGACGGCTTCCACGCCTGCGGGCAGGCTGGCGGTCAATGTCACACCGTATTGACGGGCGAGTGCAGCCACGCTCGAGGGGACGATGCCGTAAATGACTTTGTTCCAGTTGCGGATCACGGTCGGGACTTTTTCGCCGTCGGGCATCGTCGGTGGGCGCATCAAGCCCTTGATGAAGTCCTCGACGTCTTTGTGATCGGCGCTCATGTATGCCCAGCCGCGCACGCCTGCGTCGGGGCGGGCCGTCGCGGCTCGAGGCGTGTAGACATCCAAGTTCACGCCGTTGCCGCCGCCGACTTTGGTGACGAGCGCGAGTTTCTTGGCGACTTCCATCACGCCTTCAAAGCTGCTGGGTTCAAACTCAGTCGCGCCTTGCACGAAGCAGTTGAGCACGTTGCCGTGCTGCGTACCCGCGCCGGCCAGCACGCGCCCGCCGGGGCAGAAGCGCTTACTGGCCATCAAATCGTAGAACGTCGCGCCCCACTTGACGCGCAGTTCTGGCGTAGCTTCCGCGCTCGAGACCCAGTTGGCAATTCGTTTGAACATGCCTTGCACGTCGCCGTCGCTGGCTTGCAGGTATTGGCGTTTGGCGATCGACTGGGCGTGGTCATCGAAGGTGTACGCGGTCTGGGCAGTCTCGAGCGTTGCGGTCATATGGTTTCCCCCTGAACATGGTTGCAGTGCTGTAAAAAGTAAAAACGCCGCTGTACACGGCGCGAGTAAGCTGGCTTCAGGCTTTGCGGGCGGTGGCTCGAGCGGTGGTGATGAATGGCATTTGCTCGAACACGGGTTCTCCTCTTAAGATGTGCGTCCCAAGCGCCGCCCTCCAAAGGTTGCGGGCGAGGGTTCTGAATCATGTACTCCGAATGAAGTTTGAAACAACATCTAGTGGCTGAGTACAAGAATACCACTAGGAGTAGCGTTTTTGTCAAGTCTCGAGGCTTGGGATTCGAGGCGTTCAGATCCTGCGGTACTCGAGGTTAAACGCGCTCCTGCACATTCTCTAGCGCTCTCACAGGCTTCGGGTCAAACTGCGACAACACCATGGCCGCGAGAATCAGACCAGCGCCAATCAACCCACGCTCGGACAGATGCTCGCTCAGCAGGAAAAACCCAAAAATCGCCGCCCAGACCGGCTCGAGGGCGGACAATGTGGCGATCTGGAACGCGGCTAAAAAGCGCTGCGCGTAAGCTTGCATTAGCGTCGTCAGCGCGGTCGCCATCACGCCCAGAAAGACCAGTTGCGGCCAGAACTCGAGCAGCGCAGACAGGCTCGAGCCGCCGATGATCTCTGGTGCGGCGGTCAGCCAGCCAAGCAAGCAAACAACCGTGACTTGCACCGCTGCGAGCGGCAGCGTCGCGTGGCGCGTCACGGCGCGATCCACCAGCAGAATGTAGACCGCGTAAGCAAAAGCGCAGCCCAGCACCCACAGGTCGCCCCACGCGAACTCGAGGGTCACGCCGTTCAAACTCATCAGCCCGATTCCGCCGAGCGCCAATGCCGCCGCCACAAATGCGGGCCACGGCACGCGGCGTTTCAGGAACGGCAGCATCAGCGGCACGAGGATCACGTTGAGGCCCGTGATGAACGCGGCGCGACCACTGGGAATCGTCGTCATACCAATCGCTTGCGTCCAGTAACTGGCAAACAGCACGCCGCCCAGCAGCGCCCCCTCGAGCCAGAGTTGCTTACCGGCACGCCGCAACCACGGCAGCAGCACCAGTGCCGCGATCGTGAACCGCGCCGCCAGCATCAACGCTGGCGAGACTTGAGCGACCAGTGCTTTGACCAGCGGGAACGTGCTGCCCCACAGCACCGTGACCAGCACCATCAAACAAAACGCTAGTGTGCGCGGGGCAACTCGAGTCACAGGGTGGAGTGTATCAGCGCTCGCTCAAGCTGATCTGATACGGCAAACCGGGGACGTTCAGCGTCACCGATCTTTGCCCCTCGAGCGTGACCTGCGTTGGCAGCGGCGCGGCGCGAACGCCCGTCGCGGGGAACCACTCGCGCCCGTTTGCCACGAGGATCAGCACGCCGTGATCGTCACCGAAGGGAACGAAATCGGGGGAGTGATCGCGGTATTTTCGCCAGCCGAACTGCACCTCCAGCCAATTTGATAACTCGAGCGGGTTAGGAGCGCTCAGTCCGATCTCGGAGATGTGCAGCAGACTCGCGGCTGAAAACGCAGCGGTGCGGGCAGTATTGGCGGTGTGCCGTGCGATCAGCTCCAAAATGTTGCCAGCCGCATCCAGAAAATACACGCTGTCGGCGTTCCAGTTATCGACGTGATACACGCGCTCAGCGCCGAAAATCGCCGCTCGAGCCGCGAGCCACGCGACGGCAGCGGCGAACTGATTGTTGGGGACATCGAAAGCGACGTGATACTGCCCCTCAAAGCCCGCGTGGGATTCAAACCGCAATTCGCTCGAGCCGACTTGCACAGTCAAACTCGAGTCGTCTTGCGTGACGGGTAACTCGAGCAGGTCGCGGTAAAAGGCGCTCTGCGTTTCACAGTCGGCGGTTTGGAGCGTCAATTGCCGAATTCGCATCGCGGTGCTCATGATAATTCTCGAGTAACCTGTGTCTTATGAGCATGACCGGAAAAACCGTCCTCGTGACGGGCGCGACCAACGGCATCGGCAAGATCACGGCTTTGGAATTGGCGAAAATGGGCGCTCGGGTGCTGCTGGTCGCCCGCGATCCCAGCAAAGGCGCAGCCACGCTCGAGGAGATCCGACGCGCCGTACCAGACGCGAACCTCGAGCTGCTGCTGGCAGATTTGAGCTTGATGTCCGACACGCGCAAGTTGGCGGAAGAAGTCAAATCTCGCGTTGGTGCGTTGGACGTGCTCGTCAACAACGCAGGCGCGATCTTCACCGAGCGCAAAGTGACCAGCGAGGGCTTAGAGCAGACGTTTGCGCTGAACCACATGAATTACTTCTTACTAACGAACCTGTTGCTGGAGGAACTTAAAGCCGCCCCAGCCGCTCGAGTCGTCAATGTCTCAAGCGAGGCGCACCGTTACGGGCGCGTCAATTTTGAGGATTTGCAAAGCCTGAAGAGTTTCTCCGGTATGACCGTTTACGGCACATCCAAGCTGATGAATATTCTCTTCAGCAACGCCCTCACACGGCGGCTCGAGGGGACGAAAATCGTCACCAACGCCTTGCATCCGGGCGTGGTCGCCACGGGCTTCGCGCAAAGCTCCACGGGCCCGTGGAAATGGCTGTTTGGACTGCTGCGCTTGATCCCCGGCGCGATGATCCCCCCAGAGCGCGGTGCTGAAACCAGCGTGTATCTGGCCTCGAGCGACGCGGTGCAAGGCGTGACGGGCGCGTATTGGAACGATAAGCGCATCGCCAAGGCAAGTGCCGCAACCCAAGACCGCGACGCGCAGGAGCGCCTGTGGCTCGAGAGTGAGCGCATCGCAGGACTGGCGTGATCTACGGCTCCGTCGCGGGTCTACAAAAATCCGTCTCGAGGCTGGTGCTGGGCGTGGACAATCAAGTCGACTTTGAAACACTTGCACCGCTGCTGGACGATTACCTCGAGCGCGGCGGCAACGCGTTCGATACCGCATTCGTTTACGGCGGTGGTCAGTGCGAGACGCTGCTCGGCGCGTACCTCGAGCAGCGAGGGTTGCGCGATTCAGTTGTGATTCTCGGCAAAGGCGCACACACGCCCAACTGCAACCCAGCCGCGATTGGGGCGCAACTGACGGTCAGCTTGGAGCGCCTACAAACCGATTTCGTGGATGTTTACATGATGCACCGCGACAACCCGGACGTGCCCGTCGGCGAATTCATAGATGCACTGAACGCGCAGCACGCGCTGGGACGAATGCGGATCTTCGGCGTGTCCAACTGGAGCTTGGAGCGCATGATCGCCGCGAATCAGTACGCGGCTGTTCACGGCTTGCGCGGCATCACACTGATTTCCAATCAGTTCAGCCTCGCCAAGATGCTGTCACCCGTCTGGAGCGGTTGCGTCTCGAGCAACGACGCCGATCAACCGAGCTGGCTCGAGCGTGAAGGAATCGCGCTGATGCCTTGGTCATCGCAAGCCAGAGGCTTCTTCGTGGCGGGCAACGCCAGCGACACCAGCAACCCTGAACTGGTGCGCTGCTGGTACGACGCCCAGAATTTCCAGCGGCTCGAGCGAGCAAAGGCGCTGGCGGGTTCGCTGGGTGTGGAAGCGATCAACGTCACGCTCGCGTATGTGTTGCACCAACCGTTCACGACCTTCCCACTGATCGGCCCGCGCAGCCAAGCCGAAACCGCCAGTTCGTTCCGGGCGCTAGAGATTCACCTCGAGCCGCTGGAAGTCGCGTGGCTGAACCTCGAGACGCACAAAGTGCCGCCCCGCGTGGCGTCTTGAGGGTGACACTGTGATGAGCGCGTGAACCATGAACCGCACGCCATCACCTCGAGCCTCACGGTAAGCGTAAAGTCTGAATCTCGAGATTTGCTTAGGTTGGCTGCCTGTCGTACCGGGCGAAGCGCCCAAGCCCGTAAGCGATCCTGCCCGCAAGGTGCACGGTTAGGATCAAGAAGGTGCTGTAGTCGGGGCAAGACACACAAGGTTCGCCCCTACAAAAAACCGTGTTCTACACAGGCATTTGCTATCATCCCCGTAGGGGCGTTTCGCTTCGCGAACATGGGTTCGACGCACGCCTCGCCCGTGCAACGTGCGGACGACAACAACATGACGATCCACCACTCCAACTTTTGCCCGCCTCGAGCTTTCAGACGCTCGAGCCAGTTTTACGCTATGATGCTCTGCTGCCGCACCCGCCAAAGGTGCGCGTCCGTTGAGACTTAGCGCGGTGTGTTGATGATATCCCGCGCTCAATTCACGTTTCAACCACATCGCGCTCGACTCCAGAACAGTCAGCGCAGAAGAGAAAGAGAGATGTATGCCACGCAAGAAGAAAACCGATTCAATCCCCGATGAGACCGACTTGCAAGACGATAGTCTGGAGATCGGCGCTGAATCCACCGAGCAGCTCGAGATGGAGCGACTCGAAACCAACGAAGCGCTGATGCTCGAGGAAGCCGAGGAGAACGAGTACGAACTGGCTTCTGACGAGGAAGCGGCTGGGCTTGACGAGGAAGCGGTCAGCGGCATCGAGATTCAACTCGGCGTGCTGACCGCCCGCATTGAAGAGCTGACAACGATTGTCAGGAAATTAGAGAAGAAACTGGAGAAAGCCGCTGAAGCGCCCGCACGGGCCGCACCACGCGGTGACGACGAGCGCCCGCGCTTTGACCGCGACAGCCGCCCGAGCTTCAACCGCGATTCGCGCCCCAGCGGTGATCGTCCTCGTTTTGGCGGCGGCGACCGCCCGAGTGGCGACCGACCACGTTTTGGGGGCGGTGATTCCTCCTCGAGACCGCGCTTCGGTGGCGGTGACAGCCGACCCAGCTTCAACCGCGATTCGCGCCCCAGCGGTGATCGTCCGAGCGGCGACCGCGACAGCCGATCTGGTGGCGGCGACCGTCCGCGTTTTGGGGGTGGCGATTCCCGACCCAGCTTCAACCGTGACAGCCGCCCCAGCGGTGGCTCCGACCGTCCACGTTTCGGTGGCGGCAGCGACTCGCGCCCAAGCGCCAACCGCGATTCGCGCCCCAGCGGTTCCGACCGTCCGAGCGGGGATCGCCCGCGCTTCGGCGGCACAGACCGCGTGACCAGCAGCTTCAGCCGCGACAGCCGCCCATCCGAGCCACGCGGCGCGGGCGAGCGCCCCAGCCCTCGAAGTGATCGTCCCAGCGGTGAGAGCAGTGGGTTTGCCCGCCGCAAGGATCACGGTTTCGGCAAGCGCCGCGATTAACGCGGGAGCAATGTGAGTACGTGGCGACCCAATCGGGTCGCCG
>JANYHH010000037.1 GCA_025359505.1 Deinococcales bacterium | reverse complement strand
GGTGGCACTTGCCAGAAAAGCACATCACTTGGAACGGCTCGAGCGCGTCGGGTAGCTTGGTAGATTTCGGGCTGTACTTCTGGCACAACCACAAATCGCGTTTGGCTCGAGGTTCGGGCGTGTATTTCTACCTGCCAAAATTGGAGTCGCATCTCGAGGCGCGGCTGTGGAACGACGTGTTCAATTTCGCTGAAGCTTACGTCGGCGTGCCGCGCTCGAGCATCAGGGCGACGGTGCTGATCGAAACGATTCTGGCGTCGTTTGAAATGGATGAAATTCTGTATGAGCTGCGCGATCACAGCGCGGGCCTCAACTGCGGGCGCTGGGATTACATTTTCAGCGCCATTAAGAAGCAGCGCCTGAACGCTGATTTCGTGTTCCCAGACCGCGCCAAGGTCACGATGGCCTCGCACATGATGCGCTCGTACAGCCGCCTGTGCATCCAGACTTGTCACAAGCGCGGCGCTCACGCGATGGGCGGCATGAGCGCCTTCATCCCCGTCAAGAACGACCCTGACGCCAATGCTCGAGCCTTCGAGCAGGTGCGGATTGACAAGGAGCGCGAGGCGGGCGATGGTCACGACGGCACGTGGGTCGCGCACCCCGGACTCGTGCCAATCGCGCTCGAGGTCTTTGAACGCTTGATGCCCGCAGCGAATCAAATCGCCAGCGACAAGCAGCGCGAAGTGGTCGTCACGCAAAGCGACCTGCTGACCCGACCCGAGGGCGCGATCACCGAAACCGGCGTGCGCCTGAACCTCTCCGTCGGCGTGCAGTACATGGAAGCGTGGCTCGGCGGCGCGGGAGCCGTGCCGATCAACAACCTGATGGAAGACGCCGCGACCGCTGAGATCAGCCGCGCTCAACTCTGGCAATGGCTGCATCACGCTGCCTTGCTCGAGGATGGGCGGGTCGTGACAAAGGATTTGCTCGAGACGCTGTTGAGTGAAGAACTGGCGAAGTTGCCCGGCAGTGCAAGTCGTTTTGGTGCAGCCGCTGTGCTGTTCATGCAGACCGCGACGAGCGAACCGCTGATGGACTTCTTGACCCTGCCCGGCTACGACGCGCTCGCGTAACCTCGAGATGACTTAGACGATTGGTGAAGATCCCGCACGGCGCAACGCGTTGCGCCGCTGCGATCACCACCCCTCAAGCCTCAAGCTCGAGCCTCGAGTTCAAGCCATCTGGCTCACGCCTTCACCCTGCGTCGCCTGTTAAAATCTCAGCCATGACCAAGACCGAGAGTTACCTCGAGTTCCTGACCGCCGAAGGCTACCGCCCCGCGTTGGACGACGATAAGGACATCACTTTCAAGCACGAGCGCATCAGCTTTATTTTGTTCCCGAACGAGAAAGACGAGACGTTTTTTAGGTTGATGATCCCGTTTTTTTGGGAACTCGAGACGCCCGAAGAGACCGAGCGGGCGACGAATGTGATGATGAAACTGAACGCCGATTACAAGGCCGCCAAGTTCTACATCATGCAAAACGATGTCTGCGTCGCCGCCGAAGCGTTTTACTCCAAACCCGACGATGCCAAACCGCTGATCGGGCGCTACATTGATCTGCTCTCGAGCGCGATGCGCGAGTTTCGCCAGACGATGCGCGACGAAGCGCCGCCCGCTCCGCCGCTCGCGCAAGCCTGAACGCTGGGGAATCAAGCCAGCCTCGAGTCAATGTGCTCGAGGCTTCGCACTAAAAACCCGCGTTACTTCGGGCGCAATCTTAAGATGCTCGAGTTCGTGCCCGCATCGGTGCTGAGGTAGATAAAGCCGTCCGGCCCGACAGTGACATCGCGCAGACGCCCGTACTCGTTGTCGATCAGGATTTCTTGCTGAGCAACGGTTTCGCCACTGACCTCGAGTCGGTACAATCTGCCGGTTTTTAAGGTGACGAAAAACAGGTTGCCTTGCCATGCAGGAAAAGCTGTACCACTGTAAAACGCCATGTCAGACATTGCCACGGTGATTTGAGGATCGTAACTTTTCACGGCTGCTTCGTAATTGCTCAAGTTGCAAGTGCCGCTTTCAGTCGCCGTGCCTAAGCAATTGGGCCAACCGTAATTGCGACCCTTCTTGATGACGTTCAACTCGTCTTTGACATCCGGGCCGTGTTCGGTACTCCACAGTAAGCCTGTCACGGGCTGAAACGCCAAGCCCTGCGGGTTGCGATGACCGAGCGACCAGACCGCGCTGCCCGCGAACGGGTTATCGCTCGGGATACTGCCGTCCAGATTGATGCGGTACGTCTTACCCGCTCGAGCCGCTAAATCCTGCGCTTTTTGCGGGCCCGGTGCGTAATCGGCCGCGTCGCCCATCGTCACGAACAATTTGGTGTTGTCTGGCGACCGCACGACGCGGCAACCGTTGTGATTGCTCCAACCCAGCAAATCATCCAGCAGAATCTGTTCACCACTCAAGCCGCTCGAGCCAACCGTGAAGGCAGACAGCCGATTGCGGCGGGCGGAGTCCACTTTTTGACCGTCTTTCCAGTACGAGTAGCACAGGTAGACGGTGTTACTCGAGGCAAAGTCGCTGCTGAGTTCCATGCCCAGCAGCCCGCCTTCGCCCTCGACCCTGAAGTTTTGCAGCGGCACGCTGTAGCGCTGTAGTGCATTGGTCGTCAGGGTCAGGGCTTGCACTTCGCCCGTGTTGCGGGTCGTCATCAGCAAGCGCCCATCCGGCGCGAAGTTGATGCTCCACGGGCGCTCGAGACCAGTTTTGACGGTTTCGATCTGCCAAGGGCTGCTTGGTGGCGGTTGGTTTTGAGCGGCGACGCAGCCGACGATCACTGCGCTCGAGATCAACACGCTGGCTGCAATTGGTAGGAATCGTTTATCCATATTTTATTTTGGCGCTACAGCGTGTAATAAAGGTGTGGCAATTATCACGACTGTGAGGGCGTACAGTGCGTCTGTGAGCTTTATCACCCGAGACTTTGGGATCATCCCGTACCGCCAAGGCTACGCTGTTCAACTCGAGGCGCATGCCAGAGTCGTCGCGGGCGGTGCGCCAGAGTTGCTGCTCTTGGAGCATCACCGCGTCATCACGCAGGGACGCAAGGATTCAGAAACCACCAATCTGGTCGCGTCGCTCGAGGAGCTGATGTTCTTGGGTGTCGAGGTCATTCCAACCGAGCGCGGCGGCACGGCGACGTACCACGGGCCCGGTCAGTTGGTCGCCTACCCGATTTTCCCGGTCGGGCGGCGCGTGCGCGATTTCCTGCGGCGCTTGGAGAACGTGCAGATCACGGTGCTCGAGCAATACGGTTTGCTGGCTCGCCCGAATCCGGGCTACGCGGGCGTCTACGTCGGCATTGAGAAAATTGGCAGTATCGGCGTGGCGATTCGCCAGAACGTCGCGTTGCACGGACTGGCATTGAACGTCAACACGAGGCTCGAGGATTTCGACCTCATCACGCCGTGTGGGTTGACGGACACGCGGATGACTTCGATGCAAAAACTTTTAGGCTATGAAATCCCGCTGCTCGAGGTCAAGACGCGGCTCGAGCTGGCGTTCAGGGCGGAGTTCGACGGCTACAAATGGCTCGAGGAGCGGCGCGGCGAGGAAGTGGCTTACTGAGCGGCGTGGTCGTTCGGCAACGTCAAGTAACTGTTGATCGTCTGCGATTCGGATAAAACCTCGCGCATCGCGCCGTTCCATGCCAGAAACGCGAAACTACACAAATCAGACTCACTTTTAGAATCGCGTTCAGCCTCGAGTAGCAACTTTGAAATCTGACCCGCCAGCGCTTTGTAACCAGCGGGAGTCAACCGCAGTGTCCGAGCATGAAGATGCGCCGGGTGGCTTTCATTCGACTCGTAATCGCTAAAAGTCGGTTGCAGGTCTCGAGGGTCGCTCGAGGCATCGCCAAAACCGTAGATTCTGTATTCAGGATCAAGGTGTCCGGCGATTTGGTCGGAGCGTGCGTAAGCCGCCGTGAACGCCAGAGAGAGCGACTTCATATCCTCGAGTTCGGCGTCCCCGTTATCCAGCATATCCCGTGGGACTTTGAAGACTCGCGCCGTCAATTGGTAAAAAACCTTGCGCGACTCGCGTTTGACCTCCATCAGCACGCCCGCCTCGAGCGCCCGCTTGACGTGATGATGCACCAGATTCGCGGGCATCTTGCAGCTTTTAGCGACATCGGACGGTGAGCTTGGCTCGAGGAAATACGCCAGAATGCTGATGTCCCTCAGTACGGTGGCGGCTTGGGATGTGGTGACGATCCACTCGGCTTGCTGCATGGTGACGCTCCTTTGGGGAGTTGCAATCCCTCGAGTTCGCAGTTTGCCTTGACGAGTTTCAGTGCGCTACGGCGACCGCTGAAACTCAGATTCTCGCGCCGTACCCTTCGGGCGGCAACATAGCGCCTGACATCGTTAACCTCGAGCCGATTGATTTCAGCGTAAGGTTGTCCACACTCGAGCAGTGCATTATCGTCCAGCGAGAGCGCGAGTTTTTTAAGCTGTGAATGCACGGCGATGTCTGCGCTGACCGGAGAACCCATGCTCAATCTCAATGATCCGCAATCAGAATTTATCTTTCAAGCCTCAGCGGTAGAAGAGCGAATTCGCACTGAGCTGCTGCTGATGCAAGACGCGAAGGGCAGCGCGGAACTGATCGGACGGCAAGAAGCGATTTGTTTTGAGCTGATCCCGCAGCTTCACTGGCTGAACGCGCAGCATTTCGGGGACTCGCCGAAGATACGCCAGACCATTCAGGCGCTCGAGCAAGCCGTCGGGCGTTTAGATCACCCTCGAGCGTGGAAGTGCTTTTTAGCGTTGGCAGAACATCCGGGCGATAATTTTGGGAGTTGGATGATTTGAGGCAGACTCCCCGAGCGTCGTGCATCACGAGTCTGTGAGCGGCACGAAGCTGGTGATCGTGTGCGAGTTGTCGTGACCGGAGCGCAGTTCGCCTTTGAACCCCAGAACGGTCACGGTCATCGGTTTGCTGCTCACATCGTTTTCTGCCTCGAGCGCCGCAATGATTTTTGATAACTCACGCATGAGCGTCCAGTACGACTTTGGTGTCAAGCGCAACGTGCGCGACTCAAAATGCGACGGATGACCTTCGACGCGTTCACTCGGTTTCGCGTCCGCATCCGCAACCGCATCCGCAACCGATGGGAGATCGCCTGATGAGAACCCGACTTTCTCGTAGTCGGCATCGTCGGCATTGGTAGTCTGACTTTCGGACGCCCGGTACGCCTCGAGAAACGAAGTGGACAAGTTTCCCATCAGCGTCGTGATTTTCTCCTCGAGTCCTAGCAGTGTCCTCGAGTACGTGAACTGCTTGGCTGCGAGTTGGTAATACACGCGCCCTGATTCGCGGCGCGTTTCGATCATCAAACCTAACTCCAAGCCGCGTTTGACATGGTGATGCACCAGATTTGCGGGCATACCGATCTGCTTGGCGACCTCACTCGGATTGCGCTCCTCGAGAAACCCGTGCAGCACTGGCGTGTCGCGTAGGGCGCGTGCGGCTTCTGGATTGGTCAATCGGATGCGGTCTGTTTGCATGAACGCAGTTTGCTCCAACTGCCTTTCAGTGCGCTACAGCACCCGCTGAAAGCGGCTCGAGCGTTGCTTTGCTTGTTACACTGCCAGCCATGAAGCAATGGTTGATCGCGCTGTACCTCGCCCTGTCCATCGCGCCGATTTCTAAAGCTGGTGAAGCCTCGCACCTCGAGCTGATCGGCTTTTCCAAGAACGGCGCGTATGTGGCTTTTGATCAGTTTGGCATTCTTGATGGCATGAAATTCCCGTACATCATCACCAGCTTCGTATCGGTTAATAACAATCGGCTCGAGGCGGAAATCAAGTCTGTATTTGACGTGCGAAGCGCAGCAATCAGTCAAGTGAGGGCAAAAACCAAAGCGCAAGTCGCAGCCGCGATGAAAAAGTACGGCATCGTCAGCGGTAATCAAGGGCGTTTCATCGGTATCACGCCGCCGCGTGTGCTCTCAACAGCTAGTTTGTTTTTCGCGTTAGACAGGACGTATGGGTTGAGTATCGACACGAAACCTGCGGTTGACGAGACTGGACTGTGCAGTCAATTGCAGAAACCGGAGCTGCTGATCGTCAAGCTCACTGTAGATGGGACAACCCGTGATTTGCAGCGTGATACTCGATTGCCCGGCTCGAGGGACTGCGCGTATGGCTACGAATTGCGAAGCGCTCATTTGTATGGGCGCAGCCTCGCTGTTTTTGTGACGTATGAAAACAAAGCCTTTGACCTTGTGGCAGCCTTGGCCAGAGGGTTTGAAGTCCCAGAGAGCCGTTGGATGGTCGTGACGGGATTGCTGTAACTTTGCCAGTACACTGCTCACCATGAAGAGACTCGTGTTTACGCTGTGCCTCGCTCTGTTCGCCGCACCGATTTCGCTTGCCGCTGAAGCCTCGCATTTAGAGTTGATCGGTTTCTCTAAAAACGGCGCGTACATGGCGTTCACGCAGTTTGGCTACAACGATGGGTCTGGATTTCCATACATTGACACCAGTTTCGTATCGATCAGCAACAATCGGCTCGTGGTGGAAGTCAACACCGCAGTTGAAACTGACGGCGCGACGATGGCGCAAGCTCGAGCCAAAGCCAAGCCAGCGATTGCGCTTGCGATGAAAAAATACGGCATCATCGCGGGCAATCAAGGGCGTTTCATCGGCGTCACGCCGCCGCACATGGACACCACGATCAGCGAGTTCTTCGCGCTGGACAGGACGTATGGGCTGAGCATCGCCACAAAACCCGCGATCAGCGCGGTCGGTTACTGCAATGCGCCGCCGCAACTGCTGATCGTGAAACTCGAGGGCGGCAGTCGCAACCGCGATTTGCAACGCGATACCAGATTGCCCAGCTCGAGGGAATGCGCTTACGGCTATGAGCTGCGAAGTGCCCACTTGTACGGGCGCAGCCTCGCGGTGTTCGTGTCGTACCAAACCTTGGGATTTGAGGGTGCGGACAGCCGCTGGATGGTCGTCACGGGGACGCTGTAACAACCACATCAACCGCGCGTAACTCGAGGATCGCTCGCGCGGTCACGCCAAGTCTTCGGCGTCGACAAGGGCGTTGTACTCCTCGCGGTCAAAGACGATCTCGCCAGTTTCAACGCCGTTCAGCACGCGCTCGAGCCACACGGTAAAGCTTGGGAACCTCACCTCGCGGTCGCTGGTGTCGTGCCACCACGTGATGACTTGCCCGTTCGTGCCGCCGTCGGCTGGCTCGAGGTCGAGGCAGAGGTGATTGCCACCCTCGTCGTATGTGAACGGAATCCAATGCGGATTCCACCAATCAGCGCGAATACCTTGGTCGGGTTCGCTACTGATTCCTTCAAAGGCGTTGCTGTCAAGCTGCTTTTTCCGCCTGTCCCATTTAGACTCCACGGATTGCACGGACAGCAACTCGCCCCCGTAAAATCCCGCCTCTGACTCATCGGATTGACCGTCGCAAATTTGTAAAAACGTTTTGTAGTCCTCGGGCAAGGTCACACCAAGCTGCTGCTCGAGCTGCACAATTTCTTGATCGCTCGCGCCCGGTTGCAGGGTTTCATGCAGCTCTGGGGCGTTCACCAGAATCCACTGCTCGAGTTCCTGCCAGATTGCGGTCACATCGTTCATGCGCTCTCCTATCGAGTCTGGTTCCTCGAGACCCGTACCGCTTCACTCGCCAAATCGCGCCCATAAGCGCGGGTAAACCACTGTGCATTTGATCGCCTCTGCATCGCCATTCCCATCTGACCACGTGG
This sequence comes from Deinococcales bacterium, assembly GCA_025359505.1. Lineage (GTDB taxonomy): Bacteria > Deinococcota > Deinococci > Deinococcales > JAAFIG01 > JANYHH01. The sequence goes on along the minus strand of JANYHH010000037.1, from coordinate 22,974 downwards.
CAAAATCGCCAAACTCGGTCGGCTCGAGAACTTGCTTGCCCGCTAAGTTGTCCATGTCTTTCCAGCCCAACCCTGTTTTTTCCATCCAAACGCGCCCAGCCACGCCGAGCATGCCCTCAAGTTCGCAACCGAAATCAGCTTGGAATTCATTGGTGAAAAGCCCATCCAGCGAATCCGGTTGCTCGAGCGCTGCGCTGTACACCTCGCGTCCCTGCGCGATCAACCAGCCTCTGAAGTAATCAAAACCATCGTCGCTCGAGCCACCATTGATGATGTATGCCGCGCCCCACAGGTCAGCGCGGTATGAACTTCTGTGCAAACGGTCAAAGATCCGTTGGAACTTAACCATGTCGTCTGGCTCGAGCGCTTGAAGTGCAGCCTCGATCAGCTCGAGTTGCTGGTCGTCATCGCTGGCGGCTCGCTTGGCGGTTTGGATGATTTGCCAGAATTGGTTTTCGTCCATGCAATTACTCCTTAATTTGCCGTGTGATCGTCACGTCTTTGATGTTCTTGTCGTCCGCCAGCATGAAGGCTTTACTGAGGATCACCGCCAATGTACGGTCGCCCTCAAACGGCAATTGCACGTCGCTCGAGGCGTTGCTCACGCTTTGACCGGGCACGATACAGAGGTATTGATCGTTGGGGAGCATTAAGATATTGCCGCTGCCCATGTGGATTTTGTACTCGCGCAGGCTGCCTTTGACGTGCAAGAACTTGCCGCGAATGCTGGTCACGTCTTTGATTTTCAAGCGCGGAATCAGCCCCTCGAGCAGCGATTTGCGGCTGAGGGCGTTTTCTGATAATTCACCGAAGCTGTACGACTGCCAGTACTCGCGGTAACGCCCTTGCGGGCCGCCGTCGTTCCAGGCGGGGTCATTGCCGACACTGGTCACGCCGACGAACAGATCTACATCGCGCAGCACCTCACTCAGTACCAGCGCGGGAATGGTCTCGAGGCGTAACGAATCGGCTGGATTGGCGTCCTGATTGACCCATTGCGCGTAACTGCCGCCGTTCGCGTGCGCGTGATTCTGCGGGGCGTTCAGTGGATAGAAACGCACTTGATCAGTGGTCAGGTATAGGTACGCGCCTGCTTCTGTGGTGTCTGTGTCGTAGTCATGACCCGCACCTTCAATCCAGAACTCGGCACGCAAACCCCATTGCGGTAACTCGAGGATTGCGGGTGGGTACGTGTTGTCCACCATCAAGCGAAGTTTGTTTTTCCAGCCGCGCAGGGCAGCGAGCTGATTGAACTGATGTTGCTTCAATACGTGCGCAGCAAAGCGGTTGCTGTAAATGTCGGTGCGTTCTTCAGCGGCGGTCAAAATGTAAATTTCGCGGTGCGCCTGTTTCCACGGCTGTACTACACCGCGAGTCTCGAGGAAGGTGCGCCAGTCGAGCACGCGTTCGCTGCTCGAGTCCATCGGATGCCAGAGGGTCACGGTCGCGGCTGCGCTGATCGTCAGTGTTTGCCCGCTCGAGTCCACGATGCCCGCAGCCGTCCAGATGCCGTTTTGCACGTCGCCGCTGTGCGTGAACGTCCAGATCAAGCGCCGCGTGAGGCAGCCGACCAGCGGATGCTCCAAGTAACGCTCCTGCCAATCGGCGAATGTCCATGACTTGCGCGAGAGTACGAAGCGCTCCAAGCGCACACTCTGAGCGCTCAGCATCTGCTCGAGGTCTTTGAGATTCGTTTTCAACTCTTTGAGGTCATCCGCGAAGTCTTTTTTGACGCTCGAGGGCGGATTCTTCAGTGTTTTCCCGTTCGCGTCAAACCACGTTAGCACCGCGTCTGAGTTGACGACCCGCAGCTCGGCTTTGACCTCGCCAAACTGAAAATCCGCCGCGCCGACCGTCTCGAGTCCGAGCGTTGGGATGCTCAGCTCCTCGAGATCGGCTTTGGTCACGCCTTGGCGCGTCGCGGCGTTGTCCAGCGCTTTCTCGATTTCCTTGAGGGTGGTTTTGTAGGTCACTCGAGTTTTCAAGCGGGCGAGTTGCCCGACCGCGAACAGCGAGTTCATCCGCCCGAGCGCGAAGACGCCCGCGTTCGCTAGCATCGGGTCGCGTGGGCCGACGCCTGCGACTTTCCTCAGGCTGGTCAGCGTCAGATTGGCCATGATTCGTGCGGCGTTGTCGGTCAGCGGTAACAGCGCCGCGAACCACGTCAGTCCTCGCGCCACGCGGGTGTTGTACGGGTCAAACAAGAGATTCACGTCACCTCGAGCGAATGGTGCGGGTTGCAACGGCTTCGTTCTGGGTGCGCCAACTCGCTCGAGCCACGACAGGACATGTGTGGCAAAGGTGTCCACGCCGACCTGCTCGAGCAGCTTCGTGGCGGTTTTCTCCCATGCGGCGCTCGGTTTAGACGAATTTGAAAACGCATGACTGAGAATCTCGAGCCACACAGCCGATTGATCCAGATGCTCGAGGTCGCGCAGAGCCGCATCTGCCCACGGCTCTCCGTGATTGATGTGACGCCCGCCTACACGTTTGAGCAGCGACAGCAAGCCGGAGGCGCGGTAACTCGAGCTGGCGATGTCTGTTCGTCTTAGCATGGCAATGACCTCCGCAGGAATTTCAGCGCCGCGCTCGAGCCGCGCTTCGATGATTTTTAAGAGGGCTGGAAAGAATGCTTGATTGCTGATCTGCATGTCGGAGAACGATCCCGCCCATGTCAGTACAACTAGCTCGAGGTTTTCTGGCAGTGGGAACTCTGCTTCGATCAGGTTGCCGAGCGTGTTTTTGTGGTTGTACTCAATTTCGTAGTTCCGCTGTGCGTAACGGTCTCCCAAATCGGTTGTCTGGCTCATTGCGCCACGTATCAGCCCGTAAATCGCGGCTTGGCGCGTTTGGCTTGGTTGGCGCATCAGCAGTTGTTGTTCAAACGAAGTCACGTTGTTGTTAAACCCGCCGCGCATCCCCACCAGCTCGAAGGTTTGTGTATACGCATGATTCCAGTGGTTACTCAGCGCTTGGAAATCATTTGGTTGCGTGTTGAGCGCCGTTCGCTCGAGTTCACTGACTTGATACAGATGATCTAAGACTTGCTTGAATATATTTTTTCGCCAAGCTTCTTTGGCATGTTTGTCCACCCATGTGAGCATTTCCTCTCGTGCTGCCAGCAGTTCCTCGAGTGGCTGCGTGCAGAGCTGCGTGATGACGTTCTTAAGGGCGTATTCGGTGTACTGCGGTTTCATTGATTTGATGGACTCAACGGCTTTTTGCAGAGCGGTGTGAATTCCAGCGTTCATCTCAGCCCCCAACCAGCGGCACGAGCTTCAAAAACGTCGCCTGCGACCCTTCACTCAGCTCGAGTTCTTCCTCGAGTGATTCGATCTGCGTGTCGTTCCAGAGCATGATGATGCCGTTCCCCGCGAACGCCTCGAGCGCTTTTTGGTACTGGGCTTCCCAGTCGATTTTGCGCGGGGCTTTGGGCGCGGCGCGGTTGAGCTGCTGCTCGAGATCGGTGGGTGTGACCAGACCGTTGTAAGCGACGGCATCACTGCTGTTGTGGCGCTGGACTTCCTCATAAATTCGGCGGCGCAGGAACTCGCGGGCGGTGATGTGACTTTCCAAGAAATCCATTTGGAACGAGGTTTTCTGGCGTGCGGCGGGGCGTTCGTCGGTGACGGTGATCGTGGACATCAACTTCCTCCTCGAGTCGTTCTGTTTCTAGCAGAATAGCAGATTGTGACCTCAGCCGTTTGAGCGAGCTTTGGTCACGCTCGAGACGGTTTGTCCTGTACCCCAGCGCGTAGAATCACTCGCATGATTAAGCCGTCAAGGGACTACGATTTCGCTGTGGTGCGCGATGGCGTGACCTCGCGTGACGTACCTATCGCGCCGCGTGAACGCAAACCCGATTGGCTTAAGGTCGCGCTGCCCAGCGGCATCGGCTATAAAAGCATCAAAGACATCGTGGATTTGGGCGGCTTGACGACCGTCTGCCAAGAAGCGATGTGCCCAAACATTGCCGAGTGCTGGAGCGCGGGCACAGCGACGTTCATGCTGATGGGGAGCGTCTGCACCAGAGCCTGTAAGTTCTGCGCGGTCAACACCGGCAATCCGCAGGGGAGACTTGATCCCCTCGAGCCGGATCACATTGCGGATGCTGTGGAGAAGATGGGTCTCAAATACGTCGTGCTGACCAGCGTCAACCGCGATGACCTACCAGACGGTGGCTCGAGTCATTTTGCGCGTACCGTGCGAACCCTGAAAACTCGCTTGCCAGCGGTGCGCGTCGAGGCGCTGACCCCGGATTTCGCTGGGCGGCTCGAGAGCGTGCTCGAGGTCGTCTCCAGCGGCATCGAGGTCTACGCGCAGAATCTCGAGACAGTCCGGCGCTTGACGCATCCCGTGCGCGACCCGAGGGCGGGTTACGATCAGACGCTGGCGGTGCTGGCAGCCGCGAAGACCTTCAACGCTGACCTCATCACCAAAACCAGTCTGATGCTTGGACTGGGCGAGACCCGAGCCGAAATCCGTGAGACGCTGAGCGATGTTCGCGCTGCTGGCGTGGATGTCGTGACCTTCGGGCAGTATCTGCGTCCGACGCGCAATCACCTGCCCGTGGAGCGTTACGTGACGCCCGCAGAGTTTGAAGAGATTCGGCTCGAGGGGCTGGCGATGGGTTTCATGGAAGTCGTGTCTGGGGCGCTCGTGCGCTCATCGTACAAAGCCGAGCAGGTCTGGAAGTAACGAGCTTCGAGCGAACGATGCTTTCTCCCTACCCTGCTGGCGGGAGAGGGTAGCTGAGCGCAGCGAAGTGCCGTTGACTTTGCTGGTCAAATCCAAATGAACTTTGTGCTTTTCGAGCCAGCTTCGCGGTACGCTGACGCGCAGTGAACGCTCAGCCAACAACGCTCATCACGGGGCCCGCCGCCAGCGGCAAAACTCGAGCCGCCGTGCATTACGCCCGTGAGTGCGCCGCCAAACGCGAGCGCGTGATCGTGTTGACGCTGCCCGGTCAGCGCAGCCAGTGGCTCCAACGATTAGCGGCTGAAGGCGCGAGCCTCGGGGTCGAGGTCACGAATTTGCAGAACGTCTGTTACCGCATGCTGGACAGACTCGGCGAAAACAAAGGAGTGATACTCAATCCGGGCCGCATCGCGTTGACTGCTCGAGCGCTGGAAGTCGTGTTGGAGCGGCGCGTGTCACCGGGCGAGGCGCGGTTGTACGCCCGCGCCATCGCTGAGTGTAAGCGCTTTTCTGCTGTTCCACACGCGACGGACGACGATTATCAGGAAATCCTTGCGCTGGTTTACGCCGCGTACACGCGTTTACTCGAGCAATTTGACTTGCAGGACTTGGACGACGTGCGTATTCGCGCCACGACGCTGCTGCAAACCAGTCCCTTGAAGCTGGGCGCACACTTGATTGTGGACGGCTACCGTGCTTTTGCCAAATCGGAACTCGAGGCGATCCGCGTGCTGGCTGGCAGCTCTCTCAGCGCGGTAGTGACTTTGCCTAGCGGTGCGCCGGACACCGTGCGCGAGGCGTGGGCGCACCCGTTGCGTTCTGGAGAACTCGAGGCGATCTCGCAAGGATTGGGGGCGGTGCGGGAGCGGCTCGAGGGAACGGGCAAGCCGTGGCGTGGGCTGCCCGTGACCGTGCAGCAGTCTGCGTTCCCAAATCCGGTCAGCGAGGCCCGTGCAGCCTTGCGGCGCGTCAAACAGCTCCTGCACAGCGGCGTGCGGGCGCAGGCAATCGCAATTGTCGTGCCGCATCCGGCGCTGATTCGCGTCCTTGAGGCGCTGGCCCGCGAGTACGCCGTGCCGGTCGCGCCGGAAAGCTTGGGCAACTTTTTAGAGACCAGTGACGGTCGCGTGATCGATGCGCTGCTGAGCGCCCCAGCCCGCGAGTACCCGGCCCGCGAACTCCGCACCCTCGCCCGTTTAGAGCCGAGCTTGAGCCGCTTAGCGGATGCGCTCGAGGCTCGAGGGATCGCGGCTGGCGGAGCGGCGTATCCGCTGCTGATGGACGACCCGCTTGCATTGGCTGCCTTGCAGCGCATCGAGGCGCTGGCCGCCCCCGCACACGGCACGCCCGCACAGCTTTTGGCGTGGTTTGAAGCGCTGATCGAAGATGTGGTCAGCGATCTCAACTTGCGCGACTCGGCTCGAGTGACGGCCCGCGAGGCATTGCGGATTCTCGGTGGGGACGTGGTGGATGGCGCGGTTTTTACCGACTGGCTGCGGAGCTTGTTGGGCACGGTTAGCGTGCCGCACCCGGATGCGGGGCGCGGCGTGGCGCTGCTGGCCAGCGACGAGATCAGCGGGCGGCGTTACGGCTACGTTTTCGCGCTCGGTGTTGTGGACGGCGCGTACCGCGCTGGCGAGTTGGAGGATTTCTTCGTGCCAGAAGACGAGCGCAGCGCCCTGACCGAACTCTTGCGTGGGCAGCTTGGATTGCCTGAACGCCTCGCGGGTCTCGAGGACAGCGCCTTGTACGACGTGCTGACCCGCGCTGACGACGCGGTGTACATTTCCAGTCCCCGAGCGGAGCGCGGCGCGAGCCTGCGCCCACACCCGCGCCTCGCGCAGCTCGGTGCAGCCACCAGCTTGGAGCCGACCGTCACCGCCAGCCCCTTGGAGTACGCGCACGCCAGCGTCAAAGACGCGCTCGAGGAATTGATCTTGGAACACGGCGTCGGGGCTTTGAGCGTCACCAAAGCCACTGACCTCGAGCGCTTCGCGCAGTGCGGGCTGCGGGCATGGGCGGAACTGCGGCTGCCCGTGACGACCCACGGCAACGGTTTAGTCCCCGGGTCACTGCTCGAGTCGTGGACGCGGCGGCAGCGCAGCAACGTCTGGCGCAGCGGCGGTAAGTCCACGCTCGAGGTCGCCCCGACCGAGCATCACAGCATCCTCAATAAGCTCTCCCCAGCGTTTCGGGCGCAACTCGAAGGGGCGGTCGAGGCTCGAGTGCCGCCCGTGCCGAAATTGGACGGCATCAAACTGGGGCACAAAGACTCACTCGAGGGGATCGAGTACGTGTTGGACGGTGTGCGTTTCAAACCGACCGATGCTAACCCTAAACTCGTCGAGGTCTACCGCCACGTCGAAAACGTCGAAGACGGCTACGCCAAACTGATGCAGGACGACCGTCACCGCGAATGGTGGTACGCGCACGCGCAGCGCGTCCAAGGACTGGGCGTCAACTTGATGGTGATGGATTTCCGCAGCCCGCCGAAGCGACCGTTCGACCTATCAAAACCCTACGCCGTGACGCGCCTCGAGAAGTCCGCCTTGATTCTCGAGTCGGTCAGGCTTGACCTCGAGCGCGGCGTGGTCAGGGCAGCGCCGGGGTTTCACTGTGGCGCGTGCGCGTACCGCGACCTGTGCCGCGTCGCGGACTGAAGCGTGGTTTCCTCAGCGGTAGACGCTCCGTATTTGCCGTGCGTCCAGATGGGTCGCTGACGCCGCAGTTCCCGTGCGGTCAGCGTCCAAGATCAATCGATGGAGTGTTGAACTTGCGGCTGCTTTCAAGACTAGGCTCGAGGGAGCAGTGAATGTGTTCGGGTGTAGGTTTAAGTCGCGCAGGGTCGTGTTGTGACGCAACAAATCGCCCAGCGCAGGAACGCAGCGATCAGTCAATCGGTTGGCGTGTGCCCCGAGCACCTTTGTGCTGGGGCTATACCCAAGGTCGAGCGATAACATACTCGGATGATGCTGCACCGCGCCGCACAACGCGATGACTCCCTCGTCCGTGATGCCGTTGCTGGACAAGCTCAGAAACTCGAGCTTCGCGTTTTCAACGAGAGCTGCCGCGATCACCCGCGCTCCAGCATCGCCCAAGTGATTGACGCTCAAGTACAAGCCCTTCAATCTAGGATTTATCAGGCAGCCCGCCAGCGCTGGAGCCTCTTCAACGTCCAGACCGTTGCCGCTTAAGTACACATACTCGAGGCTTGGATGCAGCGCGATCACCTCGAGCAGTTCCACCATAGCCCCGTGATCCGGGCTGGTATTAACCACATCCAGCGTGCGTAGTGTGACGTTGCGGCGCAGCATCTGTGCCAACCGCCGAATTCCAGCCGCGCCGAGTGGATTGCGTTTCAACCAGAGTGCCTTGACATGCTTATCCGTTTCTAACGCCTCGGCAATGTCTTCAACGCCCGTCTCGCCAATCAAATTGCATCCCAAATAGACCGACCCGAGCTGACCCTGACGGATCAGATCAGCCACTCGACTTGCGCCCTCGTCGCCGATGGCGTTCGTCCCGAGCAGCAGTGTGTGCACTAGATTTTGCGTCCTGAGCGCTTCAACGATCCGTTCGCAACCATTGATACCAAGTTGTTGCTTGCACAGGTCGAGCCGTCCATCAGGTCGCAGCGTGCCTCGTGGGAATTGGGTTTCTTCGTTAGGCAACGAATTGCGTTGCAGCACCTCGAGCAGCGGTTCTAAATCCGAATCTCGAGCGTGTTGATCTGGCAGGACGGGGCAGGATGTGGGTGTCAAACGCATGATTCACCAAGGGTACGGCTGATAGTTTTTGAGGAACACACCGTAAAAAGGCGTGCCGGGTTGATTGAGTCCGCTGACGATAGGGTCGTAAATCCGTGCCGCTCCGTCCACGGCGTCCAGTGGCGGGACGAATCCGTTGTCGCGCATTCGGGCGGCTTTGGGGAACGGGTTCTCATCGGTGATCCAGCCAGTGTCCACGGCTGTCATATAGATTCCTGAATTGGCGTAATCCGCGCCGCTCGTGCGCGTCAGCATGTTCAGCGCGGCTTTGGCTGCGTTCGTGTGCGGGTGATGCACGCCTTTTGATGCTCTAGAAAACTGTCCTTCCATCGCTGAGACATTGACGATGAAGCGCTCTGCGAACGGGCTGCGTTCCAAGGCGGGTTTGAGCTGGGCGCAAAGTATGAACGGTGCGATGAAATTGACAACGTGAACCTCAAGTAAATCGCGTGTGGGAACCTCGTGCAATTTTTGAATCCAAGAGTTTTCGGGACGCACATCTAAGGTTTGACCGTCGGCATCAAACGCATTTGGCGGAAAATACCGTGTGGTTTCCTCAAGCTCGAGCGGCACGCTCAGCAGTTGCATCGGCGAGCGCACCAATGCAGACGACCCAGCGGAATTTTCGCGTTCTAGAAGATGGGCGTAAAACTCGAGCGGGCGCGAAATCGTCTGGGCGGCGTTATTGATCAAAATATCCAAATGAGCTTCGCGGTGCAAGAAATCTGTGATGAATGCCCGCACCGAAGCCAAGTGTCGCAAATCCAGCCCGTGTAACTCGAGGCGCTGCGACCAGTCGGCGAAATCCGTTTGCTGCGCGAAGCGCTCACTGGCGTCCTGCGGGAAGCGGGTGGTGACGATCACCCTCGCGCCGTCGCGCAACAGTTTCAGCGCGAGTTGAAAACCGATTTTGATTCGTCCACCCGTGATGAGTGCCACGCGTCCACGCAAGTCGCAACGCTGCACGCGTTTGGCGGCGTTGAAGCTGGCGCAGGTTTCACACAGTAAGTGATACTGGCGTTGCAGCGTGTGGTACAGCGTTTTGCAGATGTAACAGCGCCGCGACTTGTGGAGTGTCAGCGGCGGCAAGTCGCTCGTTGCGTCAGATTCTCCACGATGCTCGAGCGCGACCGCCTTGATTTGCTGATCCTCGCGCTGGAGTTGCTGCCGGGTTTCGCGCCCATTGCGTTGACGCGCTTGACGATTGATTTTCGCCACGAGCGACTTGAATTCCACATGGTCATCGAATCTCGAGACATCGCCCGCTGCGAGCCGCAGCACGCGCATTGCGGTCTCGAGGTCTTCGGTGGTGATGGACTCGTCCATGCGCTTCTTTCTGGGCGAGCGCCCCGGAGGGACTTGCACCCTCATTTACTAGATTGATGTCTAGGCGTTGTTCTGTTGAACCACGGGGCACTCTGACCGAAACGGGACTCGAACCCCGCAACCTCGTCAATGCAGTTGACGCGCTCTTCCATTGAGCTATTCGGCTGTTGAAACAATAGCATCTGAGTCTGGCTCGTCCGGCGGCGACTCGAAGCCATGAGCCAAGTCTCTCATGCGTTACTATGCCTCGAGCCAATGCCCGCCGTCCCCTTGAGAAGCCCGTGAAACCGAACCTCCCGCCGATTCTCGAGGTGCGGGCCGCTTCGGCCGGCACGGGCAAAACAACCAGCCTCGTGCTCGAGTACCTAGAAGCGCTGATGCACACGCCGTCGCGCCGCATTGCCGCTGTGACGTTCACGCGGCTCGGAGCGCAGGATCTGCGCGAGCGTTTGCGGGCTGGTCTGCGCGAGGTGTTGGAGACTGGGAAGTATTTGCATTTCACCGCGCCCAGCTTAGATCCGTACCGCCGCGCCCTGCGGGAGATCGGCTCGAGCACGATCACGACGATTCACGGCTTCTACCGCGAGTTGCTGCGCCTCAACGCGCCTGCGCTTGGCTTAGACCCCGAGTTCGTGTATTTGGACGAGGGCGAGGCGGGCAATCTGTTCTTGGAGGCTGCCTCGAGCGCGTTGGCGGCATCAGCCCTGCGTGACGCGCCGGGTGGGGAGGTGCTGGCGGCGTGGGGCTGGGAGCAGAGCTTGCAAACGCTGGAATCACTGCATCAAAAGCGCGTCTACGCGCCGTTCTTCGTCTCCGAGGACGCGCCGGACGAATTGGCAACGGCGCTGCTGGAGCTTTACCGCGCCTCGAGCGAGTTGTACGCGGCGAGGTTAGCGGGGCGCTCGCTGGGGCCGACCGATGTCGAGCTGACGACCCTGCGGCTGCTGGATGATCCCGCGATCCTCGAGCGCGTGAGGCAGCGCGTGCATCTGCTGCTGGTGGACGAGTTTCAGGATGTCAACCCGCTGCAAGCCAAAATTTTTCAGGGTTTGGGATTGCCGCGCACGCTGCTGGTCGGTGATGCCAAGCAGAGCATCTACGCGTTCCGCGATGCCGATGTAAACGCGTTTTTAGATGTCTACCAGCGAGCCAAGCGCCTCGAGCCGCTGACCGTTTCGTACCGTCACGGCGCGAGTCTGGCGCAGTTCTACTCGAGCCTCGCCGAAAAGCTGTTCCCAGAGTTTAGTGAGATCGGCTTGCCCGCTGCTGTGCAGAGTGGGCGCAAGGATGACACCGACCTCGAGCCGAGGGCGGAGTTTCACGTTTTTCAAGCGGCGAGCCTCAATGACGGGCGCGAATCTGAGGCGATGTTCGTCGCGCAGCGTTTGCGCTCACTCCACGCGGGCGGCGTGCCGTGGCGAGACATGGCGGTGCTGGTGCGCTCGAGGGGCAGCGTGCCACCGCTGGAAATGGCATTCGGCAGGGCGGACGTGCCGTTCATGGTCGGCAGCGGACAGCAGTATTTCGATCGCCGCGAGATCCGCGATGCGCTCACCATCCTGCACGCCAAGCTGTCGCTGACGCCGCTGACCGTCGCTGGACTCTCGAGGCTGCCGGGCGTCGGCGTGCCGCTCTCGGAGTTGCAGGGCTGGCTGACCGATAAAAACGGCGTGCTGGTGGGCGTGGCTCGGTCTACCTTGCCGAGCGCGGCTCGCTTACGCGAACTCTTGGAAGTGATCGCCGATAGCACTGACGCAATTGATCTGTTGGTCAGCGCGTGGGTGCTGCTCGGCGTGCGCTTGACGGCGCGGGCGCAATCGCACGCCAATCTGGACGGGTTGCTGTACCAACTGGCGGCGCAGGGCGCACGCGAGACCCGCGCTGCCGTGCAGTTCCTCGAGCGGGCGCGGCTTTCTGAGGCTCAAGGCGACGAGCCATTGGAAGCGGGCGACGTGGTGCGCGTCGTCACGGTACACAGCTCCAAGGGTCTCGAGTTTCCAGTGACGGTCGTCTTCGACCTGTCACGCGGTGAACGGAACTCGAGTCCAGACGCGCAGATTCACGCGCTCGGCGAGGTCGCCCTGAAACCCCGTCGCATCGGCGGCTCACGCTACGAGGCGATTCAGAAACACTGGGAGGCGCGGCGCGGCGGCGAGAACAACCGCCTGCTCTACGTCGCGTTGACGCGTGCCAAAGATCGGCTGATCGTCACTGGGTCGACCACCGGCAAGGCGCGGGGCTGGATGCAGACGATGCTCGAGGGATTGCAACTGTGCGATAGCGGCGTGACGATGCCGGGGTTGACGGTTACGGTGCACACGGATAGCACCGTCTCCAGCGCGGCGGCTTCGCGTCAGTCAGCGCCATTCGTTCCCAGCGCCTTGATTGACTCGGGGCTAGCGCACGCCCGCTTCAAACGCCCCGCGCCAGCGGTGCGAGCGCCGACTCGAGCGCCGGAAGCCAGCGCCGAACCACCCGATGACCTCGAGTTCGACCTGCCATCGGAGCTAGAGTCCGCCTCGAGCCAGCCGGAACTGGACGACGTGCGCGGCGACCTGCCGCTGGGCGATCTGACCGCGATTCCCGACGCGGAGCGCGTGATCGGCACGTTGACGCATTACGCCATCGGTGAAAACTTGTCACCCTCGAGCAACACGCATCGGCGGGTACTCGCTGCCCAGTACAGCCTGCACGCCTATCCGCCCGAAGAGCGCGAAGTCTTGCTGTCCACCGCGTGGTGGTTGGTCGAGCGCTACGAGCGCTTGACGCCCGACCGTGCCCAGCGGCTCGAGGATCACGCGGAACTGCCGTTCGCTTTTCAGCGCTCGCAAACGGTGCGCGGCGCGGAAGTCGTGACGACATGGCAGGGCGTGATCGACCGCTTATACCAGTTGCCCGACGGTGAGTGGATCTTGGAGGATTACAAAACCGATGACGTGCAAGACGCGGCGCTGCCGCAGCGCGTGCGGGCGTACCACCGCCAACTGGCGCTGTACTGGCAAGCGGTGCGCGAGGCTCGAGGGATTGCGCCGACGGTGCGCCTGACTTTCTTGCGGCAAGGCGTGAGTTTTGACATCAGCCAAACCGATCTCGAGACGGCGCTCGAGGGGGTGTAGCGGCAAACCGACGGTCAACCGATTTTTCGCGGGTGACTCGAGGCCTGTAAAAAAGCTTTTTACCGCTCGGGATTTGCTGCCCGAACAGCGGACGAGGCACGCCTCGACCATACGAAAAATCTTGGGTTCTCTGCTCGAGCACGACTCGCAAGTCATCGCTTGGTGCTGGACTAATTGTTCCCTGCGCTAACCTCACCTCGAGTCGCCAGCACGCGCTGCGCGATCACCTCGATCACGCCCTCGGCGGCTGCATCTAAACTGGAGCCGTCGATCACGGGCACGCGCACGGCCCTTGCCATGCGCTCGACGTAACCCTGCAAGGCGCGAATGTCCTCAAAGTGATCCAAGTACCGCGCCATCGGGCGGTGCTGGCTGGTTTCAATATCGCGGGAGTAGAAGCGCTTGCGGTGCTCGTCTTCGTCGCGCACGACGATCACGACGGGGACGACAATCGCGTTTTTGAAGGCTTCCACGGGCAAGTATCCCGGAACGATGTGCACACCCTCGATCAGCATGGAGGTGTGTTCATCGCTTGATCGTTCGATGATCGCCCGCACGCCGACCGTGACCTGCTTGACCTGATCCCGAAAGCCATCTAACAACTGATCTCTGGTCGGTTTCACCAGTTTGCGCCCACCCTTGGCGCGGTACTGGGCGCTCTCCATCGGCTCGAGCGTCGCCGTCCACGCATCAAAGGTGCTGGCGTGTAGTGCGGGCAGCAACTCCTTGGAGATCATCGCTCGCATCACTTGGCGGATCGAATCGGTGCTTTCAATCCGCGTGATCCCCAAGCGGTACGCGACTTCGCTCGCCAATACGCTCTTGCCCGTGCCGGTCACGCCGCCGAGCAGAATCAGAATCGGTTTCTCCGGGCGGCGGATCGATCTGAGCAGCGTGTAGCGCTGCGCCATGTCCTCACCGACTGCTAAGCGCAAAGCATCGGCCACCAATCCACGCAAACGCGTGCGCGGCAGGGTCAACTCGTTGCGCTCGAGCAGCCCGAATTCGATATCGCGTGAGATCTCGTGCGCCAGTGCGGGCGGCACGCTGGCGGCCATCAGGCTCTGCGCCAGAATGCCTTTGGAGAACGGAAACGTCACGTCGCTGCCATCCTCCAAAACAGTGACCTGTGTGGCGCGTTGGTAACGCTCCAAATACGCGTCTTTTTTAACTGTTCCGTACACGCGCTCGATTTCCTCGAGCGTCAAATGCTCCAAGCTGGCGCGGCTCAAGTCCGACACGCCGGAAACGCGCAGTTGCTTCTCTAAATTCTTACTGAACTCGAACGCGTCCCTGATCGGGATGCCCGCCAGTTCCAGTGACCTCGAGAGGATGCCTTTGGAGAACGGCACGCTGCGCTCGCCATCGCGCACGATCACATCTTCAAAGGCGCTGGTCTGGCGCTCCAAGCGTTGCGCGGCTTCTACGCCCAGCACTGCGCTGGTTTCATCGGTGACAACGTTTTTCAGCGTGAGTGGATCGACGCTTTTCAAGCCCTCGTCCAAGAGCCGCTGCTCGACGCGACGTGCAATCGCCATCGCCGCATCGCGGGGAATGTCGGCGTTCAGCAGCGATTCGACGATTAAGCCCTTGGAAAATGGGAAGTCGTGACCACCACTCTGAACGTGAATCTCGCGCATATGAAGCAGTTTAACCCCGTTTTCCATGAGTGCGTCTCGAGCCGCTTGGCGGCAGGGGTTTTTGTTGTGATCGCTTGATTGCTGTGAAGTAAAGCTGACGGTTGCACTTGATCTGGGGTCAAATCGCTTCGGGCTTGTGGCTTTGGAACGGCAGTTGCTCGAGCCAGTCGCAGATTTGCGAAGTTCACGTTGGTTGGAGCGATTGAACCAAAGCATCAGCTCGAGCGTTTCGCCGCTGATTGCTGCTCTCGCTTATTCAGCGTTTCTCGAGTAATATCCAAAGGTTAGTCTTTCTGCACAGATCACGAAGAGGTGAACCATGAGCGAAAAAAACATCGATACCCTGCTGGCCTTGACCGAATCCAAATACCAGTTGTCCGTGGCGATTGCCAAGCGTTCCATGCAGCTCAAAGCTGGCGTCACGCCGGTCGTCTCGGCGGAATCACGCGCTGGTGTACGCAACCTCGTGACGCTCGCCATGCGCGAACTGGCCACGGGCAAATTAGAGTTGGGTACTGATTTGATCGACGGCGCTAAATTGGACGCGCATTTGTCGCGCACCAAAGCCGCCCAAGCGGCTGCGCTGCAAGAGCAGCAGGCGGGCGCGTACCAAATGCCTGACTTCGACAACGACTGAAATTCAAGCCTTTGTGACGCCTGAGACAGCGATTGTGGTGTTTAGGTCTTAGAGTGAGCGTTATGGAACAAGTCAAGGATTTCGTGGATCGCCTGCGGGAGATGAACGGCGATGAGATTCGCAGCGTCGTCTTCCCGCCGGGTGTGGACGAGTACATGAAGGATCGCGTGCTGGCTGGCGATGTCGAAACGGTCGCGTTCATGCACCGCTTGGCGTGGATTTTCGGCATGCAGACCGGGCAGGCAGCCGCGCAAGCGCAATCGAAGTCTGAAGCGATCCCGCAGCGCCGCATCGAAGCCTGAGTGACTGAGATTTCAAGAAGCCCCCTTGCTCGAGGGGGGCTTTCGCTATCAGGTCGTATTGCTCGCCATGGTCTTGCTCAACGCTGGCGAGTTCTCGAGCTAGACCTACCAGCAGCTCGAGTCTGTCGTTGGGTCAGCGGTCACGTGCGACTGACGACACCGCTCTAAGCGGCGTTACGGTTGAACGCTGACGCCCTTCCAGAACGCGACGTAGCCCGCGATTTGCTTGGCGGCATCTTTCGGCGTGGGGTAGTACCACGCGGCGTCGGTGTTGGTCTTGCCGTCAACCTCCAGCGAGTAGTAACTGGCTTCGCCCTTCCACGGGCAGGTGCTGTGGGTGGTGCTGCTTTTCAAGAACGCTTGATTGACACTTTCCCTCGGGAAATACTGGTTGTTCTCCACGACGATGGTGTCAGCGGATTCTGCGATGACCTGCCCGTTCCAGATGGCTTTCATGCACCCATCATCCTTTGAAAACGCTCAAATCACTGTACTCGAGCTGACGGGTCAGGACATGCCAAGCTCACATGAGGCTCGCTCAGACCAGTGCGTCCGACACGGCTTTAGCGACACTGATCGCTTGGGAGTACCGCATTCTGGTCGGGCCCAGAATGCTCAGGCTGGCGATTCCCAAACTGGATTTGAAGGCCATCGTCACGCTCGAGACGCCGCTCGGTTCGTCGACCGCTAGGTTCATCCCGCCCGGCAGGGCTGCGGGCGAGGCGGGGTGCTCGAGGAGTTCTAAGACGCTGCGTAGGAAGTCCACGTCGTGCGATTCGGGTTCACCCAACACGGGCGTCGCCCCGCTCGAGAAACTTAAATTGGGCGCGACCGCACCCCACGATTCGCGCAGCGCTCGCAGCACGCGTTGCCGCGTCGGCGAGGTCGCGCTGGTTTCCAAGCTCCGCAGACGCTCCGGCATCTTGGAGACGCTGATCTCGCACCGCAGATCGCTTTCCAGTTGCTCCAACGTCTCGCGGGTCGGCTTCAAGCCAATATCGACCGTGAATTGCCGCGTCACACCGCTGCCCATCACCGCGACGCACAGCACCCGCCCGTCGTTCAGCGCACTGAGCAGCACCGCTTGCAGCGGCGCGTCACGCGGCGCGAGGCTGGTCACGACCGCGTAACCGCTCATGCTGGAAGCCAGTTGCGCCGCAAAGCGAAACCGCGCTTCACCGTCTACCCGCGACAGCGTGTTCTCTAAACGCTCGAGCTGCAAGATCGGCAGGGTCTTTGGTGGGATGAACTTGTGGGCGTAAGCGCGGTACGCCTCGCGGGTCGGCACGCGCCCAGCGCTGGTGTGCGGCTGGCGCAGTAAACCCATCTCTTCGAGCAGCGCGAAGTCGTTGCGTACCGTCGCGCTCGAGACGCGCAATGGTTCGGAGAGTTCCAAGCTGGAGACCGGGCGCGGATCGCTGATGAAACGCTCGATCAGCAGTTCCAGCACTTGCTCGCGTCTCAAAGTCATGTTGAAGTGTACTACACGTCACTGACCGCAGCACAAGCGCGTGCGTCACGAAAGGCTCGTGACCTGCATTTCATCTACCTAATTGATAACGGCGTGATTCGGTTCACTGACGCCTGCGGTATCGACGCATCAAGGTGGGACGAAGGCTGACGCTGAAGTCACCAAGCTCAGTGAATCGCACTCCGGAAGATTTCAGTCTGAGCCACCAAGCCCAGCGCGTGGCTGTGTGTACACTCGAGCGGTGAGCAAAATCCATTATTCAAACGCCGTTCTTGACACGCAGGCTCGAGCGTGAACGCTTCGGGGATATCCGTGACGATTTTCAAGAGTCGTTACATGGTGATGCTGGCCGTGGTGACGCTCTACGTCGTCGCAGCCGCGTTATTCGTCTATGCGACCATCAAAACTGTGTTGACGCTGCCAACGCTGCTAACCTCGTTCAGCACCGAGGCCGAGAAAGCGCTGATGCTGTTCGCGGTCGAAACGGCTGATCTATTCCTCGTTGCCGTGGTTTTGTTCGTCACAGCCGCTGGGTTGTACGCGCTTTTTATGGGTCGGCCGCCCACCAGCAAAGACGGCAAGGAGGTCGCCAAGTGGCTCGAGGTGGAAAACTTGGACGATCTGAAACAGAATTTAATTGGCGTTGTCGTCGTGGCGATGGCCGTGTATTTTCTGGGGGTCTTGGTCAAGGACGACTCGAGCCTCAATCTGCTCGAGACTGGTGGCGGCATCGCGGCCGTGGTCGCGGCGCTCGGGTGGTACGTGTCGCAGAAATCCAAGGCTAAAGAAACTGATGCTAAAACCAGTGAAGCCAAAGCCGCGCTGCCAGATAAACCTTGAAGCAATCACCATTTGCAGCCTGCGATTTGAACCGTTGCCCGCTCGAGTGCGTAGACTGAGTTATGAAGCACAAACTCCTCAACGGTTTTATTGCCAGCGTCGCCCTGAGCACCCTGATCCTCGCGGCGCGGCTGCTGGCCAACATCCCCGCGCCGCTCGAGGCCGTGTATAAAGAGTTGACGCATTTTCTGGGCGTGCCCGCGATGTTCCAGTTCATTCACCGCCTGCTGGGGTTCGGGCAGGCCGGTAAGGTCGTGGCCTTCGTCGGCAGCGCTACCCTTTGGGTTGGCGGCGTGGCGCTCGCGGGCTTGCTCGCACCGATTCCGGCTGCGGCATTGGTCGCCCTCGTCAGCGTGATCTTGGTCGGGCCGCTGTGGGGACTGGTGTGGGGCGCGGTCTATCTGGGGCTGAGGTTTGCCCTCGAGCCGATTCGCACGAGTGTTGATCGTCGCGGGGTACTGAACAGCTTGGGTTTGGGGGCGGCTGGATTGTTCGGAGCTGGCATCGTCGCAGCCGTGCAACCGCTGTTCGCGGGCAAGTCAGCGCCGGTCAGTGCAGCGCCGAACGGCTCGAGCAGCGCGGTCAAGTTAGCAGACGGTATCACCTCGCAAAATGACCTGTACTACGTGTCGATCAACAACGAAGCGCTCGATCCAAAAATTAAGGAAGCCGATTGGACGCTCCAAGTTGACGGGCTGGTGACGACCAAAAAGAGCTTCACGTTGCAGGCGCTCAAAGACGAGTTTCAGATGCAATCGCAGGAATTCACTCTTGCTTGCATCTCTAACCCAATTGGCGGGGATTTGATCGGCAACTGCGTCTGGGGTGGCTTGCGCGTCAAGGATTTGCTGCAAAGCGTTGGTGTGAAAGCGGGCGCGAAGTTCATCCAGTGGGAAGCCGCCGACGGCTTTTACGAGTCACTGCCTTTGGGTATGGCCTTAGAGGAGGACGTGCTGCTGGCGTACAGCATCAATGGTGAAGCGCTGAACGCCAAGCACGGTTTCCCGCTGCGCGTGATCCTGCCCGGTCATTTCGGCATGAAGCAACCGCGCTGGCTGACGAAAATCACCCTCACCGCCGAGGAAAAACCGGGTTTCTGGGCGGATCGCGGGTGGAGCCGCACCGCCTATGTGCAACCGCTGAGCCGCATTGATGCGCCAGCCGCGCTCGAGGGTCTGAAAGCGGGCGCAGTCACGACCGTGCACGGCATCGCCTACGCGGGCAGCAAACCTGTGACGGGCGTGCAGGTCAGCACCGACGATGGTAAGACTTGGCTCGAGGCGAGCTTGATTGCGCCGCGCAGCAAGAACACGTGGACGCGCTGGACACTCAATTGGACACCGACGGCTGGGGCGCACACCCTAAAAGTGCGCTGCGTAGCTGGGGACACGGCGCAAAGCGGCAAGGACTCTGACAGCCTGCCTGAAGCCGCCAGCGGCTATCACCGCGTTAGCGTCACGGCTGGCTAAGATTCACACGCGGCAAAAAAGCTCGAGCCACACGGCTCGAGCTTCAAGTTTGGTCACGGCTTATTGGGTTGCGGGGTCACTGCTGGTGGTTGACCGACGGGCGTCGTGCCAGTGGGTACGGGTTCAGCGATTGGGACGCTTGGACTCGAGACGCTGGGTGCAACGGGCTTGACTGGTGCTGAGACTGGCGCGGGAATCGGCTTGGGTTTGGGCGGCGCGACGCGGTAATCCTGCGGGTTGACCGCGTAAATCGCGCCCCACGGCACATACGTGCTGCGCGTGACATCGCCCAGTTTGCGCCCATCGTCGTAGCGCACGCTGCGGTTGATCGTCACGCTCATGCCGCGCTCGGGGCTGTCGATCCGTCGCACGCGACCCAAACGCACGGCTGGATCGGCTTGGTAGCGCGGCCCAGCGGGTGGGCGGACGTTGTAAATATACGGGTCACTGATGCTGACTTTGCGGTCTGGCGTCGTGCCGAAGAAATGCAATTCTAGGCGCTGTGAGCGCGTGTACCACGTCATCTGAATGAACATTGGACTAGACGTGTCGTTTTTGAAACGCAGGTTTTTATACGGCGAGAACACCGTGGCTTCCATGCCCGGTGGGTCGTAGTAATGCACGCGGTAACTGTGGTTGTTGCGCTGCACAATCGGTAAGCCGGCCGCGTATGCCGCCCGCCAGACGGTCGTGCTGACCTGACAGATGCCGCCACCGATGTCTTTAGCGAGTGTGCCGCCGCTGATGATGTACCCTTCGACGAATCCGAGTGCCGCACTGATTTTCACTCGAGCATTGAAATCAAAGATCGCGCCCGCTTCCAGATACGTGTTGTCAATCTGCCGCGATCCAGCGATGATGTTCTGCACCCTGAAAGTTGGGCTGCCCCGGAAGCTCGAGTCGCCCCCGCCGAAGTGATAGCGAATGCCTTTGGCATACCAATCCTGCACGTTGCGCGATGGCAAAATGCGTTTCAGTGCCACTTTTGCCAGCGACTTATCAAACTTGATCGCCTCGAGCAGATTGGCTCTGGTTTGCGCGGCGTCCACGACCCAGCGGCTTTGTTGCTTGGCGACCCAGTTTTTATTGGAGTCCACGCTCCACAACGCATCCACCGCGTCTCGCTTGATGCTCGAGAGTGCCTTACTGAGTTCCGTTTCGACGCCGCTCGAGATTTTGACGAATTTGCGGCTGATGGTCACACTCGCAAGTGGCATCTTCCAGACGCGCTGAATGCGGGTTTCAACCAGCTCGCCGCCACGAATCTCGGCTTCGCTGGTGTCCAGCGTTAGCTCGAGCGGCTTGATGGTCGTGGGTTTGGCAACTGGCTTGACCGCTGGTTTTGGCGCGACTGGCTTGACGGGTTGCGGTGTGGGTTTGATGGGCGCGGGTGGCGGTGCAACTGGTGGCGGTGTCACGGGAACACTGGGCAGCGGTGCGACGGGCACGCTTGGGGGCGGCGTCACGGGTTGCGTGACGGGTTGCGTGACGGGTGGCGGAACGCTTGGAGGAGCGGGCGGCGGCGAGGTCTGTGCGACGGCGACCGCCGCCACCACGGCCAGCGCTGCGCTGATGGCGAGAACAGGAAAAATCTTCATCACTCGCAATTCTAACCGCTCGAGCTGCCCCACCCGTCATGATCTCGAGTCGAGGTGTGCAGCAGGGCTATTGCTTCTGCAACGATATTTCCGAGCCATCCCACAGCGTCAGCAATTTCTGGGCTTGCGCCTCGTTGATCCGCAGCGTCTCAATCGGACTGCTTGCCACGTACCACGCCTCGAGCGGCTCGTTGCGCCGCCCGCTGGTGCGGATGAACAAAATCCCTAGCCCGCTTTCCAAACCGACGCGGGCGTATGCCCTCGCACCTTTTACAGGCATCGCGCAGGCGTCTTGGATCGCGGTCAGGCTGGGCGGTAGGGGAGGGTTGGACATGGGGGCATACTACGCGCTGCTGCTCAAGACAGATTCAGGCACTAAAACCAAATGGCTCGAGCAGGCCCTGCTGAGCAACTTCCCGCGCCTCGAGCGGGCAAAACTTGAGCGCCAGTGCAGCGCGATACGCGGCGACAGCTCGAGGGCGTTCCTGCATCAGGTCGCGCACCTGCCCGAGCCGCGTCAGCACGAAGCCCGGCAGGTAACTAGGGCGTTCAAACTGACCTTGCGACACCGCCTCGAGTAAATCGCGGGCGCTTTCCAAATCTCCGACGCTGAGGTATAAGCCGCTCGCCGCGAACCTCGCCTCCAATGCGATCCGCGCCAACACCGTGTCAGCCGGCGCGTCCAACTCGAGCAGCCCATGAACCAGCGCGTCGAGGTCGTCCCCTGACTCGAGACGATACGCCCGATCCACCACGGCGCGAAAACGCGACGCCTCGCCGGGTTGAAAACCACTTAGGTTTGGCAACTCCAAACCCGCCTCGAGCAGCGCGGGCACGTCATCCAGCGGCGCGATTACCAGTGCGTCGGGTGGGCAACCCTCGAGCCGCTTGACGATCCCCGCGATCCGCCGATTGCGGTGCGCCGTGCCGGGCCCCTCCTCGAGTGCCGCCTGAGCCGATGCGTGGTACTCGCGCACCGCCCCCAGCCAAACGCTGTGAACGCCCAGCGCGTCTTGCGGCTGCTCTAGCGCTTCGCGCAATGTCCGATCCGCCCCGCCAAGCTGCTGCAAACGGGAGCGTCCCATTGGAAACTGCTTCAAAAACTCGAGCATTTGCGATTGCTCAGTCAGTGCTGCGCTCCAAACCTCGCCAATCGCCGTGACCTTCACGCCCGCATCCTCGAGCGCGAACAGCGCAGGGTTATCGAGATCGCGCCACGCACCAGAACTCCACGCGGTAGCCTCAATGTCGGTCAATATCACGCTCGAGGGTTCACAAAAACGCATTAATGCCATGACCGTCTGCGCGTTATAAGTCGGCAGTTTGGCATGCAGCGCGGCGACCTCGGCAATGACCTTCACAAGTGCAGATATTACCTCGAGTCATGCTGGGCGTTGTCGCTCGCATCAGTTACTGCATCGTCTAAAGACTCAATTGCGGTTTGATACTTTGAGGCGTTGGGCTTCCTGATTTTCTTCAGGAAAATCGGCACGTGTGATTTTTTGTGCTTCAACAAAAAGAAAAGTATGGCGAACGAGAACAAAAATGTTTGACTATGGCCCACATATGTTTCGTCGGCTTCCCCTAACTGGTGTTCTGCCTCGACTGGGTTGTACTCCTGCCCTGAATCAAGTGCCTGTTCAGATTTGATGTACTTGATGCAGAAGTCCTTAAGTGCGCCTCGCTCTTTAGACAAGAGCGAGTTCAAATCGCTGATGGATATCTCCGCGCTCGCCCTTACTTTTTCGCAGAAGGCAATCTCAGCATCATAAAGGTCGTCGCAAAGCCACTTTTTGGTCGACTCTGTAATTTCTATTGAAAGGGCGGTGTAATCACTTGATAATAAAAATGGTTTTATTGCCGCGCTCTCAGTCACGATGTGTACACGTCCTTTACGACTTTAGACAAGGTTTCATCGGTATAGCCAAAGCCTCATGCTGCTATGACGTTAAGAAATGCTGTTCCTAAACCCTAACTACTGGACAGAAGTGGGATCACGTCGTCCAGCACGAGCCTCCCAGCGCACCCAGATAACAAGATTTGCCGCAACGTATCCAACCCCACCCTGAACACGCTCCTCGGCGGTGACCCGTTCTTCTTCAACGCAATC
>JANYHH010000035.1 GCA_025359505.1 Deinococcales bacterium | reverse complement strand
TGTCGCACTTCTTGACCCTGAAAGCAGCACCTGACGGGCTTGGGTCGCTTCGTGCTCTCACTCCATTGCAAACCACCCGTTGTTTCCACTCGGTTTCCTCGAAAATGGTTGACATAAACCCCGTCAACCATTTTGAAATTTACCCTAAAGTCTGGGCGCGTTCGAGCATGACCTCGGGTTTCGAGGAATTTGAAACCATGATCGCCTCGAGTGCGCTGCAAGTCCACAGTCACCGCAGCAAAAGGCTCGAGTCTCAGCAACTCAAGCTTTGCCCAGCACCTTCGGCAACTCGGCTTCCAGCCTGCGTCCCTCGAGCGTGAAGGTCTGCTGCATTTTGCTGGGGTCGGCGGTATTGCCCGCTTTCAGCATCGCGTACTGATCGGTCGTGATCGGCGCGAGCGGCCCCAAGACTTGCATCAGCGGCACGGCTAAATCCATCAAAAAAATTGGTGCGGGCACGACTGGTTTGCGCCCACCGAGCGCGTCCATTTCCAGATCGAGCAGTTGCCTGAAGGTGTATTCCTTCGGACCGACCAGATCGTAGGTTTGACCAACCGTGGCTGGGTTCGTTAGGCTCTGCGCGAAGCACTGCGCGACATCGCCGACCCAGACAGGTCTGAACGGAAATAAGCCATCGCCGATCTGCGGCACGATCGGCGTAGCCACCAAGTTTTTCAAAACCCGCCCAAAGAAATCGTCGCCCACGCCAAAAATTAGGCTCGGGCGAAAGATCGTCCACTCGAGCGTGCTGGCTCGCAGCAGTTCCTCGGCTTCAAACTTGCTGGCGCTGTAACGCGAGGCTGCGCCAGCAGCCGCACCGAGCGCACTCATCTGCACAAAACGCTTGATGCCCAATGATTTAGCCGCCTCGAGCAGATGGCGCGTGCCGTCGACGTGGACGCGCTGGAAGGTTTGCTCGCCACGCTGCGCGATGACGCCAACGAGATTGACGACCGCCTCGCAGCCGCGCATCGCGTCCAGCACGCCCGCGCCGCTGCCGATGTCAGCCGCGACGTATTTGACGCCCGCGACTGTCCCCAGATCCTTACCGCTGGCAGTGCTGCTTTTCGCACCCTTGCGCGAAACAGCCGTGATTGTGTGGCCACCCTCGAGTAAAGCTTTGACCACGTAATTGCCGACGTACCCAGTTGCGCCCGTGACCAGAACATTCATCTTCCCACCATACGGTTTTTACGCGTGCTGCACAAGGCTCTTTTCCTACAGATTCGCAAATGCGAGGCAGGCAAAGAGGGCTGCGACGAGCAAATGCGCGAACCGCGCGGCTCGAGGGTGCGCGGCTCGAGGGGGTAAAAAGGCAGTGACCAGCCACGATAAGGCGCTGGTCACTCGAGTTGTTCTGCACAGTTCCAAGTTTCTTTGAGTTTAAAAGCTGTCGCCGTCGTCCAAGTCGTTGTGCTCCGCGACGCCCTCGAGCGCGGCGTGGTTCAGCAATGTGATCCGGCGGTAGCCGCTTTGCAGGTAGCCGTCAGCGCGAAGCTCGGTGATGATTTTGGAGACGCTCTCGCGGGTGCTGCTCGTGCCCTCGGCGATCAGCTCGTGTGTGGCCCGCACGAAGCGCTTGCCCGCGTCGTCCACGCCGCCCAAGGGCGTCTGCGCGAGTTGCAGCAGGTAACGAGCGACGCGCTGGCGCAGATCACCGATTTGCAGGTGGTACTCGTAGGCCATCACGCGCTGCAACTGCTCGGACAAACTGCGCGTGACCGAAGTCATGCTTTCCATGCCCATATTGACTGGATCGACCGGCACGAGCGTCGCATCGGTCAGCGCTTCGACTTGGTGATCGCGCCACTGCTTGGTCAAGGCTTCCTCGCCAAAGAAATCGCCGGGCAGCACGTGACGCACGGTCAATACGCGACCCTTCGGGGTCAGCTTGGCAATTCGCACCAAGCCAGATTCGACGCGGAACATGCTCAGGGCCGGATCGCCCTCGTAATAAACGGTCTGGCCGCGACGGTAACGCATTTGATGGGGACGACTGCTTCCTAGGGTCATAAGCACTCCTTGAGTCACGCGATCTGCGCTGTTGAGAGGTCGTGAAGTTGAGGCTTGCCGCGTAAGAAGCGCTTGGCCGTGCGGTACGCATTGAAGCCACTGACTGAAACGCCGAGCGTGCCTTGTCCGGGGAAAACGGTCTCGCCTGCCAGCAGCAGACCGGGAATTGGAGTGGTGTGATGAATCGCGCCAAACGCCGCGCTCGAGACGGTTTGCGGGATGCCGCCGACCCGTCCGAGGCTGTGAAGCGTAAAGCGCTGGAAGGTGCGCGGCGTGCCGGATTCCATCAGCACCACAGCGTCGGTGAAGCCGGGAAATAGTGTTTCCAAGCGCTTCAGAATGCGGTGCTCGAAGTCGCGTTTCTTGTCTTGGTAGACGTTTTCCTCTAAACCAAACCACTCGGCGGCGCGAACGTGGGTGCTGATCGTGATACTGCGGTAGCCGCTCGGGGCGCGGGTGGTGTCACCGGGGGCGCTCGAGCTGATTAAGAAGTTTTCGGTGATGCCTTTGTCATCAAAATCCGTCACTTGCTCGAAGCGCAATGCGTCGCTCGGCAGGGCGCTGTCCTTGACGCCAATGTAGAGTGTGAACGCGCCCCAAACCTCCGGCATGGTTTCAAACTGACGCTTTAGCGCAGACAGGGCCGGATCGTGGTTGGTCAATGCAATCGTATCTGGTACGGGCGCGGTGCTGACGACGACGGGACTGAGGAAGTTGCGCCCGTGGCTTTCGACGCCGCGCACCTGACCGCCCTCGATGATGATACGCTTGGCTCGAGTCGCGTAATGCACGGAGCCGCCGCTTTTTTCAATCGCGCCCACCAAGTCCTCCGCCAGCGTCGCCAGTCCGCCCGGCACGTACTGAGCGCCGTAACGGTAGACCTCTAAGGCATACGCGCCATTGGTCAATGTGCAGCCGCTTGACACGATCTGCATGGAGTCCAGCAGTTGCCCGTCGATGAAGGCGCGGTGCGCCGGGTCGGTCACACCGCTTTTCTCCAAGAGTTGCCCGACGGTCTGACCCAGATTCAG
The DNA here is from genome assembly GCA_025359505.1 of Deinococcales bacterium. Lineage (GTDB taxonomy): Bacteria > Deinococcota > Deinococci > Deinococcales > JAAFIG01 > JANYHH01. The sequence goes on along the minus strand of JANYHH010000035.1, from coordinate 89,447 downwards.
CAACACCTTCAGCGCCCCCGGATGTGCGCCCCTAGCGGTGTCCAGTACGTCGTGCAAACTTTTGAACGGCATGACCGGAAAGCGCTTAGCGACGTAATGCATGGTATCGGCGATGCTTTGCACCTCATGCCAAAAGCGGCGCTTAGCGGCTTGCTCACCGGGGAAGGCCCGCTCGAGTTCCTGCGCCCAGCCGCTCCGCGTGCCCGGTACGAAAGCCTGACGGTCGTTCAGGTGTAAGCGCATCACGGGATCCAGATTTGGCAGTGACCTCGTGATGCCGAGCCGGGTGTAAATGTTGTGCAGCAATCCGCCCGCTTCCATGCCCGCGCAGACCGTTGCGCCAACCGCGAACGAGAACGTGCCCACCGTATGCTTGCGCTGGTAACGGGCGGCGCAGCCACCGGGGTGGATGTCGCGCTCTAAGAGGCGTACTTTAAAGCCGTCTTTACTCAGCAACGCCCCGGCGACCAGTCCAGCGAAGCCCGCGCCGATGATCGTCACGTCGGCGGATAAATCCTCGCGGGCGACGGTGCGCCGCTGCCCGCTCAGCACGGTCACAGTACACCGCCCAAACTCGGGGAGGGCAGGGTTAAAACATCGCCGCTCGAGGAGTCTGTGTTGCGCTGCAATTGAATTTGCTCCAGTTGCGCCAGAATGAAATCCAGCGCTTCGGCAGCGTTGCGCCCCGCGAACTGCCCACCGAGTTCAGCCGCCAATCCGGGGTTTTGCGAGAACGCGAAGCCGCCGTAAATCACCAGCGGTACGACCTCGAGCAGCAGCTTAGCTTGTGGACGCAAATTTTCAAGCACCTCTGAGCTGCTGACGCTGAGCATCACGGCGCTCGCTTTCACTTCGCGGGCGAAGCGGGCGAGGTCTGGAATCGGCGTGTTCGCGCCGAGGTAATGCGTGCGAATTCCGGCGCGGCGCATGAAAATAGCGATGCTCAATGCGCCGATCTCGTGCCACTCACCGGGCGGGCAGGCGAGAATCACGGTCGGGCCGTGGCGCGGGCTGCCAGCCAATTCCAGTAAGTGATGAAGCTTGCCGCGCAGGTAATGCGAGGATTGGTGTTCGTGGGCGATGTTGATGTCACCCCGATGCCAGCGCTCACCGACTTCGATCAGTGTCGGTTGGATCAGCTCCAAAACCACGCTTTCGATGGGCATGGTTGCGTAAGCCTGTGCCAGAATTCGGTCGGCTTTCAAAGAGTCACCGTTGGTGGTGCTGTCGACCAGTTGCGCGACCATCGCGTCCAGTGGTTGCGCTTTGGGGTGAGCTGATGATGGCATGGGTGATGAGACCGTGCTGCGCTGCGCGGATGGCAGGCTCTGCTCGAGCGAGTAAAGCTGCGCGGCCCTCGAGACGCTGACGCCTTGCGCTATTTTATTTTTGAAAAACTCGATCACGCTCAAATCGTTCTGGCTGTATAAGCGGTAGCCGCCAGTGCTGCGCTGCGGATTGGGCAGTCCGTAGCGGCGCTCCCACTGGCGCAGCGTCGTCGCGGGGACGCCAGTGCGCTGCTCGACCTCGCCGGCCGTGAACAGCGGCGTGGCGGACGTGGTTTGTGAAGCGGCGAGTGTACTCATTTGGAGTCCTTGAAATTAACGGAGGTTTGATCTGTATAAGCTTTGATGAAGTATATGTACAAGGTTTGTTCAATGTCAAGGGACAGACTCGAGCAGCCAAGAAATCCCGTTCCGAACGCATTTTTCGCATAAGCGCAGCCCGAGACTGGCTCGAGCACGACACCGATCCCTACAACCCTGAATCCCGACACAAGCTACAATTGATGACCCGCGCCGCGCAGCCCCAGAGTCGCCTGCTATATTCAACGCGTCCAATTCACTGCAACCGCTCGAGCAGCCTCGAGCCAGACCCGCGTGACCCGAGGAGACGTATGAGTGTCCAACCCCGCCTGAACCGCTTGCTCGCCCCTGATGGCAAATGCTTCGATGTCGCCATCGACCACGGTTTTTTTGGTGAAATCAGCTTCCTACCCGGCATCGAAAACATGGCTCGAGCTGTGCAAACGGTGGTCAGCGCCGCGCCCGACATCGTGCAACTCAGCCTCGGGCAAGCCCGTCACCTGCAAAGCATTCGCGCCCCCCGCAAACCCGGTTTGGCACTCAGAATGGATATCGCCAACATCTACGGCTCCACGTTGCCCAGCACACTCTTCAGCGAAATCCTCGAGTCGCCACTCGAGCAAGCCCTGCGCCTTGATGCCGCCTGCATCGTGGTGAACCTGCTGATGCTGCCCAATCAACCCGAGTTGCACCGCGCTTGCATCAAAAACATTCTGCGCCTCAAACCAGAGGCTGAGCGCTACGGCATGCCGCTGATGATCGAACCGCTGGTGATGCAAGACAATGCCAAATCTGGCGGTTACATGGTGGACGGCGACCTAACGAAAATTTTGCCCTTGGTGCGGCAAGCCGTTGAACTCGGTGCGGATGTGATCAAAGCCGATCCCTGCGATCAGGTGCAGGAGTACCACCGCGTGATCGAGATCGCGGGCGGCGTGCCCGTGCTGGTGCGCGGCGGTGGGCGGGTATCGGACACCGAGATTCTCGAGCGCACGTTTGCATTGATGGGGCAGGGCGCGAGCGGGATTGTCTACGGGCGCAACGTCATCCAGCACCCCAACCCAGCGGGCATCACCAGAGCATTGATGGCGATTGTCCACGACGGCGCGACGCCAGCAGCAGCGCTCGAGTTGATTGGCACGGCATGAGTCAGCCTCGAGATGGTGTGGCTCGAGATGGTGTGCTTCGAGATCGCACTGCTCGAGAAAACGCTGCACCGCGAATGCTGCGTTTCGGGATCATCGGGTGCGGTTTGATGGGCAGGGAGTTTGCCAGCGCCGCCGCCCGTTGGATGCACCTCTTGAAGATGCCCGTGCGACCCGAGATCATCGCCGTCTGCGATGCCAACTCAAGCTTGATGAACTGGTTCACTGACCACTTCTCGAGCGTGATCCAAACCAGCACCGATTACAAGGCGCTGCTCGAGAACCCCGAAATCGACGCAATCTACTGCGCCGTGCCGCACAACCTCCACGCCCAACTCTACGTGGACATCATCAACGCTGGTAAGCATCTACTAGGCGAGAAACCGTTCGGGATTGACCAGTCAGCCAACACGCAGATTCTCAAAGCGATTGCCGCCAATCCCAATGTGACTGTGCGCTGCTCGAGCGAGTTCCCGTTCTTTCCAGCGGCGCAAAAGATTATTCAGTACGCGCAGTCTGGAAAGTTCGGGCGGATCATCGAGGTCGAAGCAGGATTCTGGCATAGCTCGGATTTAGACCCGAACAAGCCGATCAACTGGAAGCGGATGATCGCCGTCAACGGCGAGTACGGCGTGATGGGCGATCTGGGCTTCCACGTCGTTCACACGCCCGCTCGAGTCGGCTGGATTCCCAAGGATGTGCGAGCGGTACTCAGCAACATCGTCACCGAGCGACCCGACGGTAAAGGCAATATGGTTCCGTGCGAGACATGGGACAACGCGCACCTGCTGACCAGCGTGGCGCTCGAGGACTCGAGGTTCGGACACTACGAGTTTCCGATGACCCTGAGCATGAAGCGCATCGCGCCGGGCGAGGCAAACACGTGGTTCATTCGCGTGATCGGCAGTGAGCTGAGCGCGGAGTTCAGCACGAAACACCCGAAGACGCTGCGAACATTGCCGTACACAGCGGGTCAGCCGCAGGCGTGGCATGAGCAAGACATTGGGTTTGAAACGGTCTACCCGACGATCACGGGGAGCATCTTCGAGTTTGGCTTCACCGATGCGATCCAGCAGATGTGGGCCGCATTCTGCGATGAGGTCGCGGGCAACACGCCCAGATTCCAGTGCGGCACGCCAACCGAAGCTGCGCTCAGTCACGCCCTGTTCACCGCTGCGCTCGAGAGTCAGCGCTCGGGCAGCGTCGCTAAGCTCGAGCCAGCCTCCATGGGGGGCGCGTGAAGCTCGAGACGATCGACGTGGCCTGCGTGGGCATCGTCGTTGCCGATTGCGTGGCGCGTCCTGTCCTCAAACAGCCGCAATTGGGGCAACTCGAGTTGGTGGACACGATCGGTTTGTACAGTGGTGGCAGCGCAGCCAGCACGGGGTACGACCTCGCCAAGCTCGGCGTGGGCGTCGCACTGATTGGACGGATTGGCGCGGACGGCTTCGGAGATTTTCTCGAGGCTGAAGCAAGGCGCGTTGGTTGCGACTCGAGTTTACTCAAGCGCGATTTGACAGCCGGCACATCCTCGAGTCTGGTGACGGTCACACCCGACGGCGAGCGCACGTTTCTGCACAGTATCGGCGCGAACGCCAAACTGACCCCGAGTGACGTGCCGCTCGAGGATCTCAAAGCGAGGGGTTGCAAGGTTTTACACTTGGCTGGCTTTTTCATCTTGACCGCGATGGAAGGCGAGCGCGGTGAACCCGCGAGTGACCTGTTCGCTCGAGCCACCGAGCTTGGAATAACCACCTCGCTCGATTGCGTCTGGGACGCGACGGGGCGCTGGTCAAGTTTGATCGCACCCGTACTCGAGCAGACTGATATTTTCTGCCCGAGCATTCACGAAGCAAGAGCCATTGTGGGCTTACCAGAAAGCGCGTCCCCTCGAGAGATCGCGCTGGGACTGTTCGCGCTGGGCGTGCGGCAGGTCGTGGCATTGAAGATGGGGCCACAGGGATCGTTCGTGATGGACAAGGGGGGTGAACATCACGATGTGCTCGCGCCAAGCGTCGAAGCGATCGATGGGACGGGCGCGGGCGATGCGTTCATCGCAGGGTTTCTGGCAGCGCGATTGCGCGGGTTTGACCTGCTCGAGAGCGCCCGCATCGGCAATGCCACGGGTGCGCTCTGCGTTTCCGCGCTCGGCGCGACCGGCGGCGTCATCGGCTGGGACGCAGCCGTCGCACTTTGCCAGCGCATGGTCTAAGCACCGAGGCTCGGGGCTAAAATCATCACCATCAGCAGGGCTGCTGTTGGTAGGCTAGTGCCATGGCGTCACCGACGACCACCCGACGACCACCTTCAGCCGATCCGTCGGCGCGAGCGCGTTTGGATGCAGGACTAGAGTCAGCGCTTTCCCCGCTGCTCAGGGTCGCGCTGCACTTATTGGCTGCACCCGTGGCAATGATCCTGCCCGCCTCAGCGCAACCGTTTTCGATCATCGGCATCACCTCGTCCGCAAGTCTCGAGTGGGACGCCCTGCTTCGCGGCTTGGCTGGCGTTCAACCCAGCGCGGTGCTCGAGGTGCTGCTGGATGTCGGCAGCGACGAACGGTTCGCCGCGCTGCCCGAGCTGCGCTTTTACATCGGCGTGCCGCTCATCACCAAACAGGGACAGTTGATCGGCACGCTCTGCGTGATCGACAGCGTGCGTCGCTCACACACCGACCCGTGCGATCTCGAGGCGCTGCAAGATTTGGCCGCTGGCATAGCCTCGCAACTCGAGTGGCACGGATCGGCGGCGCGGTTGGAGCAGGAGCGAAATTTTTACGATGCGGTCGCGCAAAACGCAGATTTTCTGGCGATTGCGACGGATGCGTTGGGTTGCGTCGCCCGCTTGAACCCTTGCGCCGAGCAGATGCTGGGCATCGACAGCGCCATGGCTGAGCATCAGCCGATCTGGGCATTGTTCAGCGATCCAGTCGCCGCTCGCCTCGTCGAGCGGGCGATGCGCCGCGTGCTGTGCGGCGCACTGGTCTCGCACGGCGAACTATCGTGGCTCACCACCGATGGCTCGAGGCGACACGCGGCGCTGTCGTGTTCAATACTGCGCGATGGCAGCGGCGCAATCAGTCACGTGGTCATCACGGGCATCGACACCAGCGCCCTGCGGCGCAGCGAAAGCGCTGCAAGGCGATCAGCCCAAGCCACAGATCAGGCGCTCAGTGCTCGGGGTGAGTTCTTCAATTTCGTCACGCACGAGTTACGCACGCCGCTGCACGCGATCAGCGGTTACTGCGATTTGCTGCTCGATCCGGGCTTGGGATCGCTCAGCCCAGACCAAATTGATTTCGCCAAGGAGATTCGCTCGGCCAGCGATCACCTATTCGCGCTGATTTCCGATCTGCTGGATCTATCCAAGCTCGGTGCGGGGGCCGCCAACTTCGCGCCGAAACTCCTCCGCCCCGCACCGTTGCTGCGGAGTTGCTTGTCGATGCTGAAAACAGCCGCGCAGCAAAACGGCGTGATCCTGTCGCTCGAGGTGGGTGCGAATCCAGCCCCGATTTACGGCGACGAGCGCTCAGTCCGCCAGATTCTGGTCAACTTACTCTCCAACGCCGTGAAATTCACCTCGAGCGGCGGCTCTGTGCGCCTGAGCCTCGCTACGGACGGAGACTGGCAGCGCTTGATGGTGACGGACACCGGCATTGGTTTACTGGAAGATGACCTCGCCAAGATTTTTGAACCGTTCACACAAGCCAGAAACAGCCCCGCCCATCACCGCAGCTTCGGTTTGGGTTTGACGCTATCGCAGAAACTCGCCGAGCTGCACGGCGGGCGCATCGAGGTCAGCAGCCAACTGGGGATCGGCAGCAGCTTTACACTGGTCTTGCCAAGCGCTCAACGCTCGGGTCAAAATCCAGCGCACGAAAAGCACGGCTTCGTTGAGCAATCTGGTCTATAGTTCAAGTTATGTCCGCTGGAAGTAAATCTAAAGCTAATGGCCAATCCGAAACCCCTCTGGCTGTGATCGTGGCGAGCGAGGCCTTACCCGAGTCTGGCAATCTAGAAAAGGTGCGCGATATCCTCTTCGGGCAGCAGTCGCGTGAGATAGAGCGCCGTTTGACCCATTCTGAAGAGCGCTTGCGCGGCGATCTCGAGGGCATGGAGCGCGAGGGTGGGGAGCGCATCGCGGCGCTGGAAGGGTTTTTCAAGCAGGAACTGCAAGCGCTTAAAGACCGTTTGACCACCGAAGCCAATGCCCGCTTGGAGTTAGCTGAGCGCACCGCCAGACAAGCAGAGATGGATCGCACCGACGCGGAGCGCAAACTATCGGTGCAGGCGCAGACGAGTGAGACCAGCCTCGCGGAGCTGCGCGAAGCGCTGCTCGAGCAAGGCAAGCGCTTCGCGGCTGACTTAAAACTGCTGCGCGAGCACACCCAAGCGACTTTGGAGCGCGAGGTCACGGTCTTGAAGCGCGACAAGTTGGATCGCCAGACATTGGCGCGGTCACTGGCTGATCTGGCGTTGCTGATCGGCCGCGATGGTGAAGACCTCGCGTGAACCGCGCTTTGCCCGCACGGGAATCGTCGCAGCCCCCTGAGGGAGAACGGCTCGAGGACAAGCAACTCAGCTCAGATCAGCTCGAGGACAAGCAACTCAGCTCAGATCAGCTCGAGGACGGTCAGCTCAGCCCAGCGGGTCTGGACGAGTTGCAGGCATTGCTGCTGTCCGGGGAACGCGAGCGCATCGCTCAGCTCGAGACGCTGGTGCTCAGCGAATCCGGGCGCACAGCGGCCGTCTCAGACGTACTCCTTGAGGCAATGCTCGAACGCGCTGGGCGCGATCCGCAGTTCGCACGGTCACTGCGACCACTGGTCGAGGACGCATTGCGCGTGTCGGTCAAGCGCACGCCGCTCGTGCTGGCGGAAATTCTCTTTCCGATCCTCGGCCCGGCAATTCGGCGCACGGTCGCGCACACCCTCGCGGCGGCTTCGGCAAGTTTGAGCCGCGCAATCGACCAGACTTTGACGCTGGAAGCCCTTCGTTGGCGGCTCGAGGCGTCGCGCACGGGGCGCTCGTTTGGTGAGATCGTCTTACTCAAAACCTTGGAGTACCGCGTCGAACAAGCCTACCTGATTCACCGCGAGACCGGTCTGGTGTTGCTGCACGAAGGTGTCGTCGGCTCGAGCACCCCGGATGCGGGTCTCGTGTCGGCGATGCTGACCGCGATCCGCGATTTCGCGCAGGATTCTTTTCAGACCAGCGATAACCTCGATCAGTTCCAGCTCGGTGAGCTGGCCGTTCACGTCGAAACCGGGCCGCTGGCCGTGGTGGCGGTCGTCGTGCGCGGCTCGCCACCGCAGGAACTGCGCGACCGCCTCGCGCAACTCTTAGAGGGCGTCCATCAGCACTCCAATGATGCGCTGCACGAGTTTGACGGCGACCCCCAGCATTTTGAAATCACCCGCAATGAACTGACCGAGTTACTGGTCGCCGCCTACCGTGGCGCTCGAGCACCGAAAACGCCACGGGTCACTCACCCTCGGCAACCGCAGCGGGTTGCTGCGTTAATCGCTGTGATTGTCGTGGCTATCGCCGGGGTGCTGCTGCTCGCTCAACGCGAGCGGGCGCGGTGGGATGGGTTCTTTGCAGCGCTGCGAAACGCACCCGGCATTGCGCTGACCAACGTCAGCCAACAAAACGGTCGGTGGGTACTCGAGGGTCTGCGGGATCCGCTTGGGGTCAACCCTGCTGCGCTACTCGAGCAGCACGGCTTGCCGGCCGCGCAGGTGCGCTCCAACCTGCGCCCGTTCGCGTCGCTCGAGTCGGTCTTTGTGCTCAAACGCGCCATGATCGCGCTCGAGCCGCCCAGCACTGTGCGCTTACAGCTCTCGAACGACGGGGTGTTGTTGGCTTCAGGCAGCGCCTCTACAACATGGCTTGCGAACGCACAGGTCAGAGTGACCGCGATTGCTGGCGTGGCGCGGTTTAATCTAGATGGCATTAAAATCATCAGCGCCAGGCCCTGAAATACCAAACCCTGAAACGGAGTGCGCGGTGATCGACGAGTGATCTACAAAAAGGTTTGCCTGCTCGGTGCGCCGGGCGTCGGAAAAACCAGTTTGATTCAGCGCTTCGTCAGCGGCCTTTTTGACGAGCGCTACCTCGTGACCATCGGCGCGAAAATCGACGCCCGCACCGTCGTTACCCCCAGCGGTGAAGTGCAACTGATGCTCTGGGACTTGAACGGCGATGAGATGTTCGAGCGGGTGCAAAGCTCGTACCTGCGCGGCATGCACGGTTACCTGCTGGTCTTCGACCCGACCCGCCCGGACACCCTCGAGTTCGCCTTGCGTTTGCGCGAAACCGTCGAAGCCAGAGGGGCGAGCGTTCCCAGCGTGATGATCGCCAACAAAGCCGACCTGCACGTGGACTGGCAGGTCAGTGCTGCTCAGATCACAGCGCTTGACGTGTACGGTCTGACGCGAGCCAGCGCGAAAACCGGCGCTGGCGTGGAAGCGACGTTCGCCACACTTGCCCAGTTGATGCTCCAAGGACGCCGCGAGGAGTGAACCGTGTGGCTCCATCGTTCCGAGCATTGAATTCGCGGCTCGAGAAGCCATGCAGATGCTGTACAGCACACGCATTCGGATGAAGCGCCCCGATCCTCAAACCGCACGCAGGCTCGAGCGCCGCAGTTGAGTACGTTAAGCTGACGCACCCATGTTGCCCGCGCTCGAGACCGCTCTAACCGATCAGCACGCCACACCGATGCAGATCGCGGCCGGGTTGCGGCAGGCGATGCTAGCGATTTACATGTCTCAAGTTGGGTTGCTGGCCATTCCCGCAGTGGTCGCGTGGTTGCTGGGGCGATCTGCCCATGCGGATCTGGGATGGACGTGGTGGTTGCTGGGTTTGGCGCTGCTGATGTCAACCTGCATCGCGGGCTTCGCTGAGCGCGAATTCACCCGCCAGCCGAGCCTACGCACCGGCCTACAATTCGCTATTTTGCTCGGCGGGTCAGCGGCGCTGCCCGCGATTTTCGCGTGGCTGCTGGTGGCTTTGGAAGGCTGGCGCTTCGGGGCGGGAGTGCTATTTTTCGTCAGTCTGCAAATGCTGATTTTCGCCTCGGCGCGGTTGCTGCTGCTGGCTCGCAGAATCCCGCCGCGCGAAAGTGAACTTCGCCCCGATTAAATGCTCAAATCAAGAATCTCTGTTTACTCGAGCTACTTTCAAGTCTTCTCGAGCGCCGCCTTGAGCGTGGGGATCAGTGCCAACGTGCGCTCATAGCCGATCTGCGCGAGTTCTTGGCTGCGCTCGTACTCGAAGCTTCCAGCCGTGACATCTGCGAAGCTCAGCGTCAGGTCAGCCCGCGCTAGGCTCGAGCGGCGCAGGTGATCGCGGCTGATCGCGGCTGACCTGAGGATCACGTCCAGCGCGGTTTTTGGGACGCTCGGTGGGCTGTGATCGCCGATGTCCACCGCCAGCACAAAAGCGTTACCAATGAGCGCCCTCGCGTCATCCACGGGAATGTTATCAACGATGTGACCATCGCTCAGCAGTTGACCGTTCAGCGCAACCGGCGGGAAAACGCCGGGAATCGCACTCGAGGCCAGCGCCGCCTCGAGCATCGAGCCGCTGTTCAGAACGACTTTTTCGCCCTTCATCAAGTCCACAGCGATGAACGCCAACGGAAGCCGTGCATCCTCGAATCGCGCCCCACCGATCATCGCGATTAAGTTAGAGCGCAGCACCTCTTGGCTGACCATGCCCGCACCAAAAACGCCGCCGCGAATCACGCGCTCCCAACCCGCCAGAACCTTCAGGCGATCCGATAACGTGACCGCCCGCGCAATCTGCGGGTGAAAAAGAAGCCGCAGTTCCGCGTAGCCCTGAGCGCCGATCCGTTCGATGTGCCGGTAGGTATCCCCCCCGAAGCGCTCGCTGGTTTCCAAGGCGTACAACATCGCGACAATCGCGCCGCTCGAGGTTCCCGCTATTGCCTTCGGGGCTAAATCTGCTTCACTGAGCGCCCGCAGCACGCCGATGTGGGCCGCGCCACGCACACCACCGCCGCCCAACGCGAGGCTGAGATTCCTCATTGCCAATAGTCTACCCCTCGAGCCTGAGACCAAGACTCATCAGCACTTGAACTCATCAGCACTTTCAATAGCGGTCGTGATTGCCGTCAGCGTGCCAGTTACACGCGGGTTGAGGGCGCAACCTCTGTTAAGATACAAGTGTGAGGTTTTTTGTAGTCTTGATTGCATTGCTGAGTTTCGGCGGTGTCGCGGGAGCGCAGTCCAAGGAAGCGCAGACTTCGTTCAGTCGCTGCGTGGAGTTTTACCTGCGCCAAGACAACCCGCAAATCGCGGAGCAGTTTTGTAATACCGCCGTGCAGTTCAACCCAGAATCAGCCGAGTATCAGCGCTTGTACGCCCGCGTGTTGCTGTCAAACGGCAAGCCAGATGCCGCCGAGGGGGCGCTCGGTCAGGCCCGCAGCCGCGATACCAATGCTGAGAACGAGATCATCGCCAGTGAAATCGCCCTTTTCAGGAATGACCTGCAAGTTGCCTTGGATGCCAGCAACGCCGCGCTGAGCAGCCCAAACTTACCGCGCTTGGAAACGATCCGGGCGCTGCGGGTCAGTGGCACGGTGCTTGCCAAGCAAAGCTTCGACGAGGATGCGATTCGCGCTTTTGAACGTGCGTTGATGCTCGATGCCCGCGACATTAAATTGCGTCGTGCGGCGGCCGAGTTGTACCTCAAACGCGATCCGATCCAAGCGGTGCTGGCTTTGCAAGGCGCACCGCTGAAAACCGCGCCGATACTGGCAGACCTCGGTCGGGCCCAGTGGGTGGCGGGCGACCTCACGGCCGCGATTGCCACCTTGGAAGGCATCACCGGCAAAGCGCAGAGCTTCTCAGGCGAGCGCGAGACGTACCAGCGGGCTTTGGGCGCACTGACCTACGCCTATTTCGGGCAGGGGCGCTTCAACGAGGGTGGGCGCGTGCTGGCGCTGATGGACAACCAAGGCAACCTGTTCGCGCTGTTCATTTCCAGATCGCTGCCGTGGCTGCTGGGAGCCATGCTGTTGCTGGTGCTGCATTTGATCGGCGAGAGCCGCATCGAGCCGCTGTCGACCATAGAGATTCAGGATGGGCCGCGCCCGTGGACGGTCGGTGTGGCGTACCTGTGGCTGCTGCTGGCGGTGCTGGTCGGCGCGGTCGCGGCGCTGGTATCAGGCAATCTGATTTACGGCAATTACTTGGCGATCATGACCCCATTCCAGTCCGCACTGACCAAAGACATCTACTTTATTTTCTTTTCGCTCACGCTGGTCGGCTTATCGTTTCAGACCGCAGTCAGCAACGGTTGGAACGCCCGTCAGCAGTTGCTGGGAACAGCCCAACGCGAGTTGGTACTGGACGGCCCGGCGGTCGGCTTGGTGATATTGGCTGTGACGCTGCTTTACCAGTACGGCGCACATTTTCTGAACTTCAAGGGTTTTTACCTCGATTTGTCGACGTGGCGCAGCTCGTTGGCTGTGGTCGTCATCATCTTGCCGCTGACCGAAGTGTTTTTCAGGGCTTTTGCGCTCTACCCGATGGAGAAGCGCTACGGTCAACCGATTGCCTACGCGATTCTCAGTGTGATTTACGCGCTGGCGCTGACCTCACCGCTACCCCTGCTGATCGGTATTGCCGTCGGGTTGCTGTACTTCACCAACCGCGCTGGCGGCACGTTGCCCGCCATCGTCGCGCAGTGGGTTTTTCACGTCGGCCTGCTGCTAACGCTGCTGATCCCACTCGTGCGAACGTGGTTTTAGCGCTGAAGCTGCAATGCTCGAGCGACAATTTTTTCAGTGCTCGAGCGTCCCCGTTCCTCTGCACCGCAACTCGAGTTTTCTCGAGAAAACCATCCAGGTGGTGTAGCAGAGCCTCGAGCGTAACCTGAATCAGCTTTGGTGAACGCTCGAGTCGAGTTTCTTCATCGTGCGAGGCAGTTTTTCTCCGTTTTTCTCAGTTTCAATAACGGCGAAGCTGAATGCGTCCTCAGCTTGAGTTCAGTTTCGCTTCAGACTCGAGCCATGACACGCGCTGGCAATTTACGTTCTAATGGCGTCATGCAACGCATTTTGGTGATCGACGATGACGCGAGTGTCCGCAGCTTTTTAAAGCGTGGCTTGTCCTTTGAAGGCTTTCAGGTCGACACGGCTGAGTCTGGCGAGCTTGGCTTGCGGATCGCGCTTGACCGCACACCACACTTGATTTTGCTGGATTTGATGATGCCCGGCATTGACGGCTTTGAGGTATTGCGCCGTTTGAGGTCAGCCGATTCGACCGTTCCAGTGATTATGCTGACCGCCAACGATGCGCCCGAAGCGCAGTTGGAGGGTTTGGACAGCGGCGCGGACGATTACGTGGTCAAACCCGTGAATTTCGATGTGCTGATGGCTCGAGTCCGAGCGATACAGCGCAGGTTGGGCGGCAAAGTCAGTAATTTGCTGCGTTTTGATGACCTCTCAATGGATGTCTCAGCCTTCACCGCGCATCGCGGCAAACGCCATCTGGTGCTGACCAGCCGCGAATTCAAGTTGCTGCAAGAGTTCTTGGAGCAACCCGAGCGCGTGATGAGCAAATCCTACCTGCTGGATCGCGTCTGGGGCGAGGATTTCTTCGGCGACGAGAACGTTGTCGAGGTCTTCATCTCGCAGCTCAGGCAGAAACTCGAGGAGAGCAGCGAACAGCGGCTGATTCACACGATTCGCAACGTCGGTTACGTGATGCGCTCGAGTTAATTCGTCGCGCTCATCAGCTTCGGTTCAGCAGTTAACCAAATCGCGTTCAGTCAAGCTTTTTATGCTCCTCGCCAGTCAAAGCAATCAAGTAGGGGGAACACCATGAAAAACGCGATGCAAACCGATCTTGCTTCTCAACCCACCCACAGCTTTTTCCACTCGAGGTCAAGTGAACTCAGCCACTCGAGAGAACACACCGGGTACATCGCACCGCGCACGCTGGCGAAGATGCGCGACGAGAATTACTTGAAGCTCGCCCGGCAACGCTTTCTGAGCGACCTGCCGTTCAGCACGCCGAGCGAAGCAGTCGAAGCGGGCGCTCGCAGTGTCACCGATTGGTGCTTGTGTTTAGCGGATGCCAAAAGCGAATTCGGGCGCGGCGATTACCCGAACAACTAACGACTTGAGGGTTTGAAACCAAGAAATTTCTGCGTGACACGGTAAATCGGTCATGCACAGCCGAAACTCGAGCAGTGAAAAATTTCAAAACACAAACGGCGCACACTGGCTTTATCAAAGCTCATAACTTGGCGCTGAGCCAGTCAGAACTTCGATTCCCGAATCAGGAACCTCTTTTCCTTGGCTTGAGGTACGAAAAGCAGCGAATCTTCTCGAGACACGGATACACAATCCCCGGCTATTCAAACGTTGCACTTTTGAAGCGAGCCTCGCAGGGATCTGACCCTCAAAGATTGAATCCTCCAGAATTTCAGCTCGAGCACGCCTCGGGAATCCCCTCTCGGTTCACAACTGCCATTCAAAGCGTGCTCAGCGCAGCGTCAGTCGCAACATCAAAAATGACACGCTATGATGGCTTCAAATCTAGACGCACCGGATTCACTGCCCGCTCGAGGCTCGGCTGACGATCTGGTTGAGATTCAGGATAGTTTCAATAGCGCCGCCGCCAATCAATCATGCCTTTCCCGAAAAGCGCTCGAGGTGCATCGCCAGCTTTGTGCGCTGTACCAGTGTCCGATTCCGTTTTTCGCAGAACGCGATCCGCTCAGCGAGCTGATCTCGAGCCTGCTGTCGCACCGCACCAAGAACCGCGATTCAGCCCTCGCGTATCAACACCTGCGCCAGCGCTTCCCAACTTGGACGGGTGTGCGCGACGCGGACGTGGAAGCGGTGCGGGCCGCGATTGCGAGCGCAACTTGGCCAGAGCAAAAAGCGCCGCGCATCCAAACGGTACTGCGCCTCATCACCGAACTCAAAGGCGAGCTGAGCCTCGGATTTCTGGCAGCCATGCCCGTTCCAGCGGCGCGGGCATGGCTCGAGCAACTGCCCGGTGTGGGCCCGAAAACCAGCGCGGCGACATTGCTGTTCAGCAATCTGCGCCGTCCAGCGCTGCCAGTGGACAGCCACCATTACCGCGTGGCGGTCAGGGTCGGGTTGATCGCGGGCAACACCTCGCTGAGGGCCGCGCACCGTCAACTCGAGGGGCTGCTGCCCACGGATTGGGATGCACAACGCGTCTATGACAATCACGAAGCGATGATGCTGCACGGACAGCGCTGCTGCTTCTATGATCGTCCAGCTTGTCAGGGCTGTCCTCTGATTGAAATCTGCGATTTCTACAAGGCTCAACCGCCCGCGTCTCCCATGATTTGAATTACCGAGGCTTGGGTGACATGCTGGGCAGCGTGGGAGAATGACGCTCATCACGGCTCGAGGTTCACAGCGCGAAGACCGCTCGAGTACAGGGCAGCTCGAGTACAGGGCAGCTCGAGTGCAGGACAGCTCGGGTACAGGGCAGCTCAGGTACACTGGTCGCAAATGCAGCGCAAAACTTTAGTGAAGCCAGATGGTCGCGCACTTCACCTGTACTCGAGGACTGAGATCAGCAGTGACCCCGCGCCGAGTCCGGGCGCAGACGCGCTGCACCCCAACCCGCACCTGCGCTGGCATCCATTGCGGGCGGAATGGGTCACGTATGCCGCGCAGCGTCAGGGTCGCCCGTTCCTGCCGCCAGCCGATTACAACCCGCTCGCGCCGACGACAAATCCAGAGTTCCCCACAGAATTACCGCAGGGCGATTTTGAAATCGCCGTCTTCGATAACCGCTTTCCAAGCCTCGCGCTGGCAGCGCACGACCCGCCCGACAGCATCGTGCCAACCAGCGCGGGCATCGGTCACTGCGAGGTCGTGGTCTTCAGCCAAGACGCCAGCGACAGCCTGACCAAAATGGGATTAGGCAAGCTCGAGTTGCTGATCGAAGTCTGGACGGAGCGTTACAAAACAATCGGAGCGCTAGAGCACATCAAATACGTGATGCCGTTTGAGAATCGCGGCGTCGAAATGGGCGTGACGCTGCACCATCCGCACGGGCAGATTTACGCTTACGATCACGTACCACCCGTGCCAGCGCGGGAACTGGAGCAGCAACAAAGATTCTTCGACGCGCACAGTCGCGGTTTGCTCGAGGACATTATCGGCAAGGAACTCGAGTCTAATGAACGGGTCGTGGTGCGATCAGCGACAGTCATCGCCTTCATCCCCGCGTTTGCCCGCTATCCGTATGAAGTCTGGATCGCGCCGATTCGCGCTGCCCCCAGCCTCACAGAGTTGACGGATGATGAGCGTAAAGATTTGGCGTTGGTACTGAAGACCGTGCTGCTCAAATTCGACAACCTCTTTGAATCCCGCCCGATTTTCCCGTACCTGATGGTCATGCACCAAGCGCCGACCGATGGCCACGCGCACCCCGAGGCGCATTTCCACATGGAGTTCTACCCGCCGTACCGCACCAAAGACAAGCTCAAATACTTGGCGGGTACGGAACTCGGCGCGGGACTCGTAGCGATGGACGTACTCCCCGAGGACAAAGCAGCCGACCTTCGCGCCGTGGATGTCTCGAGCTGGTTATGAAGCGCCGCGATGTCCTCAAAGCCTTGGCGCTCGGCGGCTCGAGCCTGCCACTGCTGACCCAAAGCCGCGCCGCTGAATTCGTCTTGAAAATCGCGCCGCTGGCGGATCTGAAAAGCGAGTGGGATACCGTAAAGTTCACTTGGGTCGATGACGCCGCGCTGCTGACCCGCATTCCCAAACCCGCTTCTCCAGACAAGACGCTGCTCGAGGCAAACGGCGCGTTTTTGAGCGCGTACCTGCTGACCTGCACGCACGAGGGTTGCACCGTCAAACTACCCAACAGCGACCACAAGCTCGAGTGCCCGTGCCACGGCAGCGTTTTCAACGCGGCTGACGGCAGTCCGCACAGCGGCATCGCAGGCTCGAGCTTGCAGCGTTTGCGGTTGGAGCTGCGCGAGGGTGATGTCTACGCGGTTGGATTTATGACCTAATCGTCAGCCGCTACTGGGAATTCAAACAGCGTCGATTGCGGCGTAGCCAGCGGCAATGGCAACTCGAGGGTCTGCCCTTGCAGCACCTGCTGATGCACTGCACAGACCTGCGTGGCAGGCATTGAACGCTGCAAGAACCTGAAGGCTGAGCTGGCGACATAGTTTTGCTCAATCTCAAATGCCAGCCAGCGCCGCCCCTCGGCTTGGGCGACCGCGCCCGTGGTGTTTGAACCCGCGAAGATATCCAGCACCAAATCATTGGGATCGGTCAGCATCCGAATGAAAAACTCGGGCAGCTTCGCGGGGAAGCGAGCGGGATGTCCTTTGATTCCAGCCGCTCGGCAATACTCGAGATACTGAGTATTGGCTTCGGTGTTGGGGATTTGCAACAGGTTTGACGGAATCGCACCACCGTTGTCTTTAGCGAAAGCGCTGCCGATATCGTGACCCGACGGGCGTTTTTGCGGGGTGTAGTAACTCTCTGGGTCTCGCAGCAGCTTCTTCATGCGGTCGCTGTACTCGGTCAGTACGCGGGTCACGTCAGCTTTTGGAAATGGCGTTTTGGAGAACCACCAGATCGTGTTCACCGCGTCTTTGGCGCGAATCTTGCGTTTGTTGACCCATTCGATTGGGCTGGGCAGCTTCGCGGGATTGAACCAGTAAAAATCCTCTGCCAGATGAAAGCCAATCTCGTCGCAGAACTCGAGCAGCACACGAAAATTGTATAGGCTTCTCGAGGGGACGCCTTTTTGATACGCGCCACCCAAATCAAGCACGAAACTACCGTCATCGCGCAGTTTCTCAAACACCAAGCGGGCGAATTGACTGAGCCATGCGACGTAATCGGCTTGCGAGCGATTGCCGTACTCTTTTTCGCGTTGCAACGCGAAGGGTGGACTGGTCATCACCAAGTTGAGGGAGTTGTCTGGAAGCTGTCGCAGCAACTCGAGGGAATCGCCACAGTGACACTCACCAAGCGCTGTGCGGTACGCCGGAAGCTGGGAGTGAATCAAGCGGCTCGCTGCGGTCATGGTCGCAGTCTACACCAGTAAATGCTACTCATCGTCTGTAGACTTAAAAGCATCACTTACTGAATTCTAAAATTGTGCCACAAGCAAAATCACCGATCCTAATTCGGGCTGTGTTGTCTAAAAATTTGCGTCAACTGCGGGCAGTGCAGGGGGTGTCGCAAGAGAAGCTGGCAGAACTCTGCGGTCTGCACCGCACGTACATCGGCTCAGTCGAGCGCGGCGAGCGCAACATTTCAATAGATAACCTCGAGCGGATCGCCACCGCCTTTCAGATCACAGTAGCGGCGCTGCTGACTGCGGACGCATCGTGAGACCACATGATGATCTCGAGCAGCTCGAGGAGCTGTTTCCTTACTTGGAGCAGTTTCAAGCGCTCGCCACCCGTCACGGCATTGACGACATTTTTCAGGATAACGGCGGCAAGCTGTTGCAGGTCTTGTTGCTGACTGGCTTGAAGGTGATCGCGGGCAGAGAAGGCAACGATGCGATTGACGCTAATGGCAACGAGTACGAACTGAAAACGGTCAACGTTCTCAAACAAAAACAGTTCACCACGCACCATCACCTCAACCCTAGAATTCTCCAGAAGTACCGTCTCGTTCCATGGATCTTCGCCGTCTACGAAGGCATTAAAATCATTTCGATCTACCGCGTCAGTCCTAGCGATCTAGAAGCGTTCTTTGCAAAATGGGAAGCCAAATGGCACGCAGACGGCAGTAAGGACATCAACAATCCAAAAATCCCTTTGAAGCACGTGATCGCTGTTGGAACACTTTTGTTTCAAACGACCGAAGATACAGCCCTGTTCCAACAGTGAATGCCTACCGCGCAGAAAATCGGTAGCCAGACGGCGGCTTGGCAGCGCAGAATGCAGCGATGAATCACCAGCAACTGCTCGAGCGGGCTTTCACGGGCGACCACAGTTTGGATGGGCTGTTCGTCGTCGGCGTCAGCAGCACCAGAATCTACTGCCGCCCATCGTGCAAACCGCCTCGCGTGCCGAAACTCGAGAATCGCCGCTTTTACGCCACACCACTCGAGGCGGTGGGTGCGGGGTTCAGAGCCTGCAAACTCTGCCGCCCCGATGGTCTCGAGCCAGCCAAGCGCGAAGCGCAACTCGTCGCAGCACTCGTCCAGAATTCGCTCGAGTTTGAAAATGTCGCGCAGATGGCAGCCGTAGCACTGGTCAGCGAGTCCAAGCTCTACAAACTCTTTCGCACATACCACCATGCCACGCCGCTCGAGGTGCTGCACCGCGCTCGGGTCAAAGCCGCCTGTGCCCGTCTCGAATCACCGGCCAAGCCCGTGATCGAGATTGCGCTCGAGGTCGGTTTTCAGAGCCTGAGCGCCTTCAACGCGAATTTCAAACGCCTGATGCGCGTCTCCCCGCTCGAGTATCGCCGCTCGAGGTTGATGTGAAGCTGCAATCCGCGACGCTCGAGACGCCGATTGGTCAGGTGCGGCTCGTGGTGAAAGACGAGAAGCTCGTGCTGCTCGACTTCGCAGACAACGCCGCTCGCATCCACAAACTGCTCGAGAAGCGCTTTGCCAACTACACCCTCGAGCCAGCCGCCCTGTCACAGTTCTCGAGCGCAGTCAGCGCGTACTTCGCAGGCGAGTTATCCCTTATCCACAAGCTGCCTGTGGATAGCGGCGGCACGATGTTCCAGCGAGCTGTCTGGAACGCGTTGAAGGAGATTCCCGTGGGGCAAACTTGGAGTTACCTCGAGCTGGCTCGGCACGTCGGCAATCCAGCCGCAGTCAGGGCGGTCGGCATGACCAACGGACTCAACCCGATCAGCCTCGCCTTGCCGTGCCACCGCGTGATCGGCGCGAACGGTTCGCTGACCGGTTACGCGGGCGGTTTGGAGCGCAAGAAATGGCTGCTCGAGCACGAAGCGAAATTTGCTGGCTCGAGCCTCTTTCGTTCAGCACAGGAGAACCGCGCATGACCACACCTCGAGCCGCATTCACACCCGATTCCATCCCGTGGGGCGACGCCGCCCCCGATGGCACGCGCTACGCACTGCTCGAGGGTCGCCGCGACCTTGACGGTGAACTCTTCACCTACGCGTTTTTCATCCCCGCTGGCTTCTGGGACGCGGCGCACTGGCACACGCAGGACGCTCGAGTGATCGTGCTGAGCGGATCGTTGTATTTGGGTTACGGTGATTTGCTCGAGATCAGTGCAGCCGAACGCTTCGAGGCTGGCTCGGTGCTGCTCGTCCCAGCAGGTGATCGGCATTTTGACGGCAGCTTGGAGGACACGGTGATCGTCGGCGTGGCTCGAGGCGTCTGGGCGACATATTACGTGGACGCGACGGTCACGCCATCGGCGGGGACGGTCTCTTGAACGATCTCGAGCGGTACATCCCGTGACCTCGAGCGCGGCGCTGCGGTTGCTGCTGCTGAGCGCGATTTGGGGCGCGAGTTTTATCTTCTTTCGGGTTATCGCCCCCGTGCTGGGCGCAATCTGGACAGCGCAAGGGCGCGTGCTGATCGCGGGTCTGGCGCTGCTGCTCGTGGCGCTCGTCACACGATCAACGCTCGAGTGGCGACGGTACGGCATCTGGATCGCGGGGATTGGGATTCTCAACAGCGGCATCCCGTTTGCGCTGATCGCCTTCGCCGAGTTGCGCTTGACGGCCAGCATGGCGGTGATTCTCAACGCGACGAGTCCACTGTGGGGCGCACTGGTTGGCGCAGTGTTTTTTAAAGAAGCTTTCAACGTTTACAAAGGGCTAGGTTTACTCGTAGGCATTGTGGGCGTGGCGATTCTGGTCGGTTGGAGTCCGCTCGAGGCGGGGCTGATGACGACCCTGAGCATTCTGGCAATGCTGACCGCGACATTGTGCTACGGCATCTCGAGTAACCTGACCAAAGCGAAATTGCAGGGCGCTCCACTGATCGGCACGGTTGTGGGGTCGCAGCTCGCCTCTGGTATGGCGCTCGCCCCACTGATGCCGTTTGACCTCCCTCGAGCAACGCCGAATCTGACGGTGTGGCTGTGCTTACTCGCGCTCGCGCTAGTTTGCACCGCTGCCGCGTACCTGCTGTACTACGGGCTGATTCTGGAGTTGGGCGCGACGCGGGCGCTGACGGTCACGTTCCTCGCGCCGATTTTCGGCACGGTCTGGAGCGCCCTGTTTCTCGGGGAAACCGTGACGACCACGAAAGTCATCGCCTGCGCGGTGATCCTCTGCGGCGCGGGCTTCGTCGCGGGCATCTTCAAACCACCCGCTCGAGCGATCTCGAGCTGAATTTCGCCCTCCCTTTCGCCCTTCGCCTGCCTTCCGCACGAACTGCTTGGTCGGGGTACACTCGAGGGTGTGAAACTTGGTCTGCCCGATACCCTGCTCTACTCGCGTTACGGCGCGTGGTGGGAGTCTTTTTTTGAAGCGCTGGGCATTGAGCTGGTGAAACCACTGCGTTCTAAACAGGAATCGCTCGAGGCGGGCGCGGTGCTGATGCCGAACGAATCGCCGCTGCTGCAACTGTTCATCGGGCGCGTGATGGAAATCGCCAGCGATTCCGACGCACTGCTGCTGCCCGACCTCAACCCCGGTTCGGAGCCGGGCGTGCGCGGCTCGAGCGGCGACCCGTGGATGGTGGACTTGCCGAATGTGCTGAGTATGCGTTTTTCAATACCACCGATTCATACCGTGCCAGCGCTGGTCAGTCCCAAGCTGACGCCGCCGTTCGCGGTGCGTTTGGGGCAGGCACTGACCAGCAACGCGCAGCTCGTGCGCCGCGTGCTGGATCGTCACTCCAGTGCTTTGCGCCCAGTGCGGTACGCGGAACCGACGTGGCAACTGAGCGGCATGAAGACCGTCGGCATCGCGGGCAACCCGGCACTCTTAGAGCAAGATTTTTTGATCGCGCCACTGCTCGAGGCGCTTTCCAAGGCGAAGCTGCATCCCGTGCTGGGCACAGCCCTGCCGCGTGAACGCACCTTGGAAACGGGCAGCCGCAGGCGCGGCGAGCTGCTGCTGGAGACCGATCTCGAGTTCGCGGGCGGTGCGGGATTGTTGGAGCAAAAAGCGCAGGTCAAAGGCATCATCATCTTGACCGAACCGCGCTCAGTCGCGCAGAGCGCGTTCGCGCAAACGATTGCCAAAAAAGCCCACAAACCAGCACTGCTGCTCGAGCTGGGCAGTGATTACGCGGGGGCACTGCAAAAATGGAGTCTCGAGTAAGACAGGAGTCGTATGGGCATTTCACTGTATTACGACACGCAGTCTCCACTGACTTCAGTCGCACGGCGAGCGCTGCGAGACGCGGCTGAACTCGAGCTTCAAGGCGATGACCAGACTTGGTGGTGCGAGTCGTTCATGCTCTACGAATCTGACGATGCTGATCGTGGGATCAGCGGCTCGAGCAAAATTTTTTTGCTGAGCGGCGCGGTCGATTTTGCGGATGACACATTGATGGCGTGGCGCGATACGACCCGCATCCTCAAATTGCTGCAACGTCTCGCGCTTGGGCACAACGTGGTTTGGAATGTACAGCTCGAGGACGAGTCGTTCGGGCAGATCAGGGGCGACGACGGGGACAGCGCCGCGTTTGAAAAAGCCAACGAACTGCTGCTGATCGCCAATCTAGATCCCGACGATCCCAACTTGGGTGAGCGTATCGCGCAGATTGATCATTCGCACGCTGACCGCTGGCAGTAGTCAATTGGCTACAATGCGCTGATGCGCGTCCTCGTGATTAACTGCGGCTCGTCGAGCCTAAAATACGCTGTCTACGACACGGTTTCCCGTGAGGCATTGACCAAAGGCTTGATCGAGCGCATCGGCTCGGGCATGGCTGTTTTTAAACATGACGGCTCGAGCGTGGCGATCGACGCGCCAACGCACACATCAGCCCTCGAGATCATCTCGCGGCTCGAGGATTTCAGCGCGGTGCAAGCGGTCGGGCATCGCGTGGTGCATGGCGGCGTGATGTTCAGTCAACCCGTGATCGTCACCGACGCGGTGTTGCAGGCGCTCGAGGAGAACGTTTCTTTAGCACCACTGCACAACCCCCCGAACATCGCGGGGATCAGGGCGGTGATGCGCCAACTCCCGAAGCTCGAGAACATCGCGGTTTTCGACACCGGCTTTCACACCACGCTGCCCGAACGCTCGTACCGCTACGCTATTTCCCCGAATTTGGGCGCTGAACTCAGGCGCTACGGTTTCCACGGCACGAGCCACCAATACGTCGCGCTCGAGGCTGCGAAGTTTCTGGAGCGAAGAATTGAGGAGTTGAAGCTGATTAGTTTGCACATCGGCAACGGCGCGTCCGCCTGTGCGATTCTGCACGGCTCAAGCGTAGACACGACGATGGGGTTCACACCGCTCGAGGGACTGGTGATGGGATCGCGCAGTGGCGACATCGACGCGGGGCTGGTGCTGCATCTGGCGCGGCGCTTGGGGATCACTGAAACCGACGCGCTTTTAAACAAGCAAAGCGGGTTGCTGGGCTTAGCTGGCTCGAGCGACTTGCGCGATGTCTGGGCGGCCAGCGACGCGGGCAGCAGCGATGCAAGCGTCGCGCTCGAGATTTACACCTACCGCATCAGGAAAACCATCGGCGCGTATATCGCCGCGATGAACGGTGCGGACGCCGTGATCTTCACCGCTGGCGCGGGCGAGAACGATACGAGGCTACGGGCGAAGGTGCTGGGGGAACTGGATTTCTTGGGCATCGCGCTCGAGGCTGATGCCAACGCTCGAGGGGACACACGCATCAGTCGCGCTGACTCGAGGGTGCAAGCGCTGGTGATTCCCACCAACGAGGAACTGGCGATTGCGCTCGAGGTCGAACGGGTCTTGGCACAGGGCTAAACGGCTCGAGCCACGGGGTACGCAATTCCCTTTGCCTGCCCTCCCCTGCTACGCTACTGCCCATGCACACCACACAGAACCTGTCTCATCTCGAGGCGCAAACCGTCATCGCCACCATTGCCGCTGAACTCGAGCGGCGCGGTAAGGCGGCCGTGATTGCCGTAACTGATTCGCACGGCGAGCTGCTGGCGCTGCTCAGGGTCAGCGGCGCACCACTGCCGAGCATCGCAATCGCGCAGAACAAAGCTTTCACCGCCGCCCGCGAGCGCCGAGCCAGCCGTGACATCGGGCAAGCCTCGAGACACCCGACGGACGGCTTTGATCTGCGTAACTTCGGCGATCCGCGTTACATCGGTTGGGGCGGTGGGCTGCCCGTCTGGGTTGGTGATGCGTGCGTCGGCGCGGTCGGCGTCAGCGGCTTAGCTGAGAGCGAAGACATCGAACTCGCGCAGCTTGGGATTGATGCGCTCGAGCTTGGGTGACATTCAACCAAAGAGCGCCATGCGTAGATTGACCGATGGTTGATAGTTGACCTTTGAAACGATGCGCTCGAGGTCGCCATCGGTGACGAGCCAGTGCTCAACGGCTGCTTGGGCAGTGAGCAAGGCAAGCGCCTGCCCCGGACAGGCGTGCAAGCCTCCACCGAAGCTAAAGGATTTGCGGTTCGCTCGAGCTAAATTGAAACGAGCAGGATCGGGATTTGCGGCTGGGTCGCGGTTCGCAGCCGCGAGCATCACCAGAATCGTATCGCCCGATTTGACGCGTTGACCCGCGACGATGCCGTCCTTCGCCACGAAACGCCACGTGTTCTGAACCGCTGGATCGTAACGGTTAACTTCTTCGATCAAGTCAGGCAGCGAGCGCGGCTCTAAAAACACAGATTGCAAAACATCCGGATGCCGTCCGAGCGCGAGGAGTGCGTTGCCAATCAAACCTGCGGTCGCCTCGAAGCTCTGCATCAAAAAACCGATCCCATGCCCAAGCACCCTGATCTCATCGCCGTGCTGCGCCGCTCGAGCCAACTCGGTCAGCAGCCCCGGCGCTCCAAGCCGCAGTGTTTCACGGCATGAGGCGACCAGAGACACAGCCGCCGCATTGCCCAACTCGAGCGCTTCGGGTGACGCGCCCAGCGCAAGTCCGCGCACGAAGTCCCGCGTCCAAAGCGCCATCCAAGGCAACGGGTCTGGCGATATGCCGAGCAAATCAGCGACAACGTAAACGGGCAATTTGAAGCGCAAAGCGTCCAAATGACCGCAATCAGGTTGCGACTCTGCGACCAATTTCTGCGCCCAGAACCCAGCACGTTCGCTGACTCGAGCGCTCTCTAGGTTATCCAAGGCGCTCGTCACCTCAGCCTTCGCCGGGCAGTGCTGTGGGCGGTCAGCGAAACGAACGAGCTGTGGGTAAATCTGACCCATCGCCGTCCCGATCAGTGCCGATGGCACGCGCTGGTTCACAGGGCGCACTGAACACAAATCACTGAGCAGCACGCCGCATACAGCTTCGGCGCTCGAGGCGATCCAAAACCCTAAGTGTTCGTCAAAGTACATCGGGCGATGCTGAACGAGGCTGGCGTAAAACGGGTACGGATCGGTCTGCGTTACGGCACTGATCGGGTTCACGCTTCAATGATCCTCCCGACTGAACGCGAAATGCTTCAGCGCAGAGCGAAACGTCAAAATCGCAAACCGAACTCGCGCTCGAACCCGCGCCTCCCGAGTTCAGTCGTCCGCAGAGCGCGGCTCTGCGAGGTTCTGACAAGCCAACCCAGTTCCAAAAAGCGTGCCGTGAGCGACTGCCCGAGCGCTCCACCGATGTGATGTCGCCGCTCCGTCCAGTCGAGGCAGGTGGGAGCGAAACGGGGTTTGAGAACGATCTGCGCCACGTCCAGACCAAACGCGCCGAGTTTCGCATAGCCCAGCGTGGTTAGCCCATAAACCCTGCCATTCAACTCGAGCCAACCGCCGTCCACCAAGCCTTGAGCGAGTTGCACGCCCAGCTTCCCAGCCAAATGGTCGTAACAGGTGCGAGCCGCTGCGAGCGCGTCGTCGCGCGTCACACGAACCTTCGGGGCGGGCGCGAGCACCATCAGCGCCTCGAGCGCCGCTGCCACCGCTGTTCCGCTGAGTCGGTAATACCGATGCCGCCCGTGGCTTTCGACGATCAGTAACTGACCCTCGAGCAGTTTTTGCAAATGGGCGCTCGCGGTTTGCGGACTGATCCCAGCCAATTGCGCCAATTCCCCGGCGGGTAGGCTCAACCCATCCATCAGCGCCGTCAACATCGCGGCTCGAGCAGGTTCACCGATCAAGGCCGCGACCTTTGAAAAGTCAGCTTCCAACGCCGTTCGCTCGAGCAACATTCAAAGATTGTATGGGACAGCTCAGGATATTGTTTCGATGATCGCTGAAACGACGAGATGATCGGGGCGCGTAGGCTCAGTGGCGTGAAAAGCGTTCAGATCACCCCGCGCATCTTGTACTTCGGAACGCCTGTCGTGATTCTCAGTACGCTCAATCCCGACAACACCCCAAACCTGAGCGTGCTCTCGAGCGCTTGGGCGTTGGGACAACGCGTCATTCTCGGCTTGGGTGTCGACGGTCAGGGCATCCTCAACCTCGAGCGCACCAACGAATGCGTGCTGAATCTGCCCTCGAGCCAGATGTGGGAAAGCGTGGAACGAATCGCACCGACAACGGGACGCGACCCCGTACCGATCACCAAACAAAAAATGGGCTACCGCTTCGAGGCGAACAAGTTCGGGATTGCGGATTTCACCCCACTGCCCTCCGCTACCGTTTCTGCACCGCGCATCGCGGAGTGCCCATTGCAATTAGAGGCGCGTCTGTTGAAAATACACGCCGCTAGTCCTCCAGAAGACGGGTTTTGTATCGTCGAAACCGAAGTAACCCAAGTCCACGCTCACACCAACCTCGTCATTCCAACCTCCGGCCACATTGATCCGAGTCGCTGGAATCCACTGCTGTACGTCTTCCGGCATTACTTTGGAACTGGTGCGGAACTGGGACGCAATTTCAGAGCGGAGGCGTGAATGATCGCCGTGATCTTCGAGGTGCAAACCAAACCAGCCCGTCACCACGAGTACCTAGAACTGGCGGCCGCCCTACGCAGTGATCTCAAAACGATGCCGGGTTTCGTTTCGGTGGAACGCTTCCAGAGTCTGACCGAGACTGGAAAAATCCTGTCACTTTCGTTTTGGGAGAGTGAATCCGCTGTGCGCGGCTGGCGCGAACACGCTCAGCACCACAAAACACAGTTGCGTGGACGTTTTGAGATTTTCTTAAATTACCGCCTGCGTGTCGCCAGCGTGATCCGCGATTACGGAATGTTTGAACGCAATCAAGCGCCGCAGGAATTACCACCACTGTGAGACGGAGCGGCTGGCTTCATCCACAGGCAACCTGCAAACGGTATGCGTGGTCAATGGCTACCGAAAAATAAGAATTGAACTCGTGCGACTCGAGGTTGGCGCGCTAACCTCAGGTCAGACCGCGTGCAAGCCGCCATCTGCCATGTACACCGCGCCCGTCACCAGACTGGCGTCATCACTGGCTAAAAACGCGATCACCTGCGCGATTTCCATCGGCAGCCCGTAGCGCCGCAACGGAATCGTCCGCTCCAAATTCGCACGTACCGTCTCGCCGTTGCCGGGCTTGAGGCTTTCGTCGTAGGAACGCATCATCACTGAATCCAGCGGCCCCGGATTGACGCTATTCACGCGGATGCCCTTGCGTGACCATTCGGCAGCCGCGCCCCGCGTGAGTCCGATCACCGCGTGCTTGCTGGCGTTGTACGCGATCATCCCCGGCGAGCCGATCACACCTGCAATGCTCGAGATGTTGACGATGCTCCCCGCACCAGCGTTCAGCATCGCGGGAATCGCGTGTTTCACCCCCAGAAAAACGCCGCTGACGTTGACGTTCATCACGCGCTGGAAATCCTCGAGCGGGTAATTCGGGATCAGCGCGGGCGTGCCACCGATGCCCGCGTTGTTGACCAGCACGTGCAACGCGCCAAACTTGGCAGTGACTTCAGCCATCACCCGCATCCAGTCCGCTTCCAACGTCACGTCATGCTCGAGCATCAGCGCATCCGCACCGAATTGCGCTCGCAACCCGTCCAGCTCCTCGAGCCGCACATCAGTCAGGACGAGTTTAGCGCCTCGTGCATGGAAAACTCGAGCAGTCGCCGTGCCGATTTCACCACCCGCACCCGTGATGAGCGCGACTTTGCCAATCAGTTGTGTCATGTGACTGATGTTACCCGGTAATCTGGGGCGTAAACAGCATTCAGATTATGGGATGTTCGCTCGCTAGCGCCAGCACGCGACGCTTGTGCGTGCCCTCGAGCGGTTGAGTTCCAGTCGTTCAATCGTCGCTCGAGCAACGGCTGTCAATCCAATCAGTATGGTCGCGTCATCGCTCCATTGAAAATGGGTGACCCAATCATCCAAGCGTGGGGGGTACAAGCGACTCTCGAGTCCCGTCGCTGGATCAATGGCATTTATGGAAACAAATTTGCGGCTGTTACAACCTTGGCACGACAGCGCCAGATTCCCCAGTTCATCCGATCCCGACAGTGACTTGGGGACGATGTGTTCCACCGCGAAATCGTCGCTCGAGAATTCCAATGGTGATCGGCAATACTCGCAGCGCCCACCCGCTCGAGTCACCACGAGCACTCGAATTTGATTTTGCGTCATGACTGGACGGCAATGGGTTGTAAACCAAACAGCGAGCGCAACGCGGACACCGTTGTGCTGCGCCTTTTCGCCAGTTCCACCAAGGCTTCGGCGCGGCGCAGCGTCGACGCTTCAGTCTGATCTGCCATCGCAATCAACTCGAGGCGCTCGGAATCGCTCAAGTCCTCGGCATCGCGCTTGGCGATAAGCGCCCGATACGAGATCCAAAACGATGCTGGCAAACCGCCCGCAACACGCTCCAGCAATGACGCCTTGTCTGTCGTTTGGAAGCGCTGCTCGAGTTCCTGCACCAGCCACAGCTCAACCGACAGCCCGCGTTGCTCTGCCTCGAGACGCAAGCGCTCTTCGAGGCTTGGCTCGAGGGTCAGGGTCAGTGACATGCGGCAAACGCTATCACTTTTGCGGTGAGTTAAAAACCCTAGCTCGAGCCTCCGCCCATGAACGCCTTGTGCTTGGGTCAGCGTCATAAGTTTTGAGACCAGCCGATCAGAGGTGCTGCTCCAAGTAATCCAACATCATTCGCCAATGCCGCTTCCGCAACGCCCGATCTGCCGAGCCGTGCCCCTCGTCAAAAATCTCCACCTCGAAATCTTTGCCCTGCACTTTCCCAGCAGCCTCGAGTTTTTCAATGAACCCGGTGGCTTGGTTCAGCGGGCAGCGCGGATCGTTGCGCCCGTGAATGACCAGCATTTTGGCTTGCAGTTGATGCGCGTGAGTCACCGCGCTCCGTTCGCGCCAAAGCGGGGCGTCCGCGACGGGATCGCCCATCATGCGCTGGAAGTAATACGCCAGTGCGGGCAACAGGCGCTTGTTGTCCTCGTATAACTGGTGCAAGTCCGTGATCCCGATGATCGGAATCGCCACCTTGAACAGCGCTGGGTGCTTCGTCGCGGCAATGTAGGTCATGTAACCGCCGAACGACCCGCCCGTGATCGCCACGCGGTCTGGGATCACATCCTCCCTAAATTGCAGGTACTGCACGCCATGAACAATGTCTTGCAAATCTGCGCCGCCCCAGTCTTTGATATTCGCGTCGCGCCACGCGTTGCCGTAGCCGGTGCTACCGCGAATGTTGGGCATCAAGACGACGTACCCACGGTCTGCGAGCAGTTGCGCCTCCGACTCGAAGCCATGCACGTAATGCGCGGTCGGCCCACCGTGCGCGACGACCACCGCCGGGAAGCGTTGCCCAAGCTCGGCGTCCCTTGGTGTGTAGACGAAGGCAGGCACGCCCGCGCCGTCGAAGCTCGGGTAGCGCAGGTATTCAGGGGCAACGAACAGCGCAGGGTCAATGCTGCCGTAGTCAGCCTCGCGTAGGGTCGTGGCGGTATCGGTCTCGAGGTCGTAAACGCTCATCGTGCCCCGCGATGTGGGCGATTCTGTGTAAATCAAAAACCGCGTGTCCGACAGCCACTCCCCGCCGTCCGCTATGCCTGCTGGCACTTCCAACACGCGTTCCGCGCCGCTGTCCAAGTCGTACAGCACGGGCGTGTAACTCGCCTCCACGTCGCGCAGACACAGCAACCACTGGCTGTCTGGGGAGAACGCCACGGGAAATTCTGCGACGCCAACACGTCCCACTGACAGCCAGCGCACATCACCGGTCTCGAGGTCGTAGACGCCTGTGCGCCACTCGCCGCTCGCGTCGGCGTACAAGGCGATGCGATGACCGTCCGCACTCCAATCGGCGGCGAAAACCATGCATTCGGCTTCCAGCGTGACGTGCCGCTGCTGCCCAGTGTCGTCGCTGTCCATCACGTACAAGTCCATGTTCTTGGGTTCGTCGCTCTCGTTGGCGCTGAACGCGATGCGTGCGCCGTCTGCGGACAGGTGCGCCACGCCGACCGGGTTTTTAAAGTGCGTGAGTTGCTGCAACTCGAGTGTCTGCAAGTTGAGCCAATGCAGTTGCATCTGGCCTGTGCGCGAACTGAGCACCAGCAAGCGCTCGCCGTCCGGGTGCGCGGCGACAGCGATATCCTGCGAGGTCTCGAGGTTCGTGAGTTGCCTGACCTCACCCGACTGCGTGTCCAAACTGTACAAGTCCGCCTGCTCGTTGCCGCTGGCGTCCTTGCCGTAAACGACGCTACGATGATCGCGCAGCCAGACCAGCCCAGAGCGCGGCGTAGCGGGCAGTTGCCCGTCGCTGACGCGTTTGGACGCACGCGTCGCAACATCGGTGACAAACATCTCAAAGCGCCCCGTGGTGGTGCGGTTGCTCAGGTAGGCAATCGTGCATTTGTCGTGCGAGAGCCGGTCGCCGAAGCTAGAAGACAGGTTCACCAATGCGGTGAGGTCAATTTGGTTGAGCGCCATAAGACACTATACTCAAGCACACGGCGATCCTCGAGTTTCTGCGCGTCCGTCAACTCTGGCACGGCGTTTTCACTCGTCAAACTCTCCCAGATTCGCTCGAGCAAATCCAAGCGCTCTGGAACACTGAGGTTTTGAATATCTGGCACGGCGTTCATACGCTCGAGTTGAGTGGGCAGGGCTGGTTTCGACAAGCACGTAAAAACCCCCAGCTCGAGATATGGGGG
The DNA here is from genome assembly GCA_025359505.1 of Deinococcales bacterium. Classification (GTDB taxonomy): domain Bacteria; phylum Deinococcota; class Deinococci; order Deinococcales; family JAAFIG01; genus JANYHH01. Next base: position 58,546 of record JANYHH010000035.1, on the reverse strand, counting down.
GTTTGGAAGGCTCGAGCTGATACCTAGAGTCCAGCACCGATTTCGTTCGCGGCAGTGACCAAACCTTTGGCGGTCGCTTCGTCGAGGTCAATCTTGGCCTTGATGCGTTTCAGCGTCGTGACCTCTTCTAAAGCGCGTTGATCCAAAGTGTCGGTGATGAACTTGATCTCACCCTGAATGCCGGGAATGACGATTTGCTCCAAGGCATTGACGCGCCGTGAGGTCTTCTTGATTTCCTCACCGATGCGCCGCAGCTTGTTCTCAGTCGCGGCGACTTTGATGATTGCCTCGACCAGATTTTGAAACTGCACGGCTGCCTCCAAGGTGCGAGCGCCCGCGCCGATCGGTGAGAACGGCAGCTCTTTGGAAAACTCCGGCAGCGTGATCTTCGGGATCTTCACGCCGTAGATGCTCTCGACTTGCAGTTCCAGCTCGAGACCAGCGGGACGGGCGAGCGCCAGCGATTCGACGGCTTCGGGCGCGTCCCACGCTTTAGCGAGGAACAGCGCGAAGTAGGCGTCTTTGCTGGACTGCTGCAACATCTCCCTCGCCGCTAGGGACTCTTTAACCAGCGCAAAAAACTCACCGATCAGCGCGTCGCGCTTGCGCTTCAAAAGATCCGCACCCTGCACCGCCAAGCGTCTCGAGCCGCGCCGGGCCAGCAGGTTCGAGCGGGTTGGACTGATTTGTTCTGCCATGGGTAGCTCCTTGGTGCAGGCAAAAGGCGAAGGGCGAAGGGAACTGTAAAACCTGTGCAATCTCGAGATATGCGCTCGAGCCGTTGACGTTCCCTTTGCCTTTTAACCTTTGCCCTTCGCCTGCCCTATGCCGTGACGAGTTCGCTGAGTTTCTGCGTGCCGTAATTGGCGTCGATGTACTCTTTGCGGATGCGTTTCAGCTCAGAGCGCGGGAATTCGCTCAAGAGCGCCCACGCGATGTTGAGGCTGTCTTCAATGCTGCGATTGACCTGACCTTGGTTGATGAAGGTCTTTTCAAAACCGTCGGTGAAGCGCAGGTATTTTTTGTCGTTGTCGGTCAGCGCGTCCTCACCGGTGATGGCGACGAGGCGGCGCAAATCCATGCCTCGAGCGTAACTGGCAAAAAGCTGATCGGCGACTTCTTTGTGATCGGCCCTCGTTTTGCCCTTGCCGATGCCGTTGTTCATCAAGCGTGACAGGCTGGGCTGCACGTTGATCGGCGGGTAGATGCCCGCGCTGGCGAGGTTTCGCGCCACGAAAATCTGACCCTCGGTGATGTAGCCGGTGAGGTCTGGGATCGGGTGCGTGATGTCGTCGCCGGGCATGGAAAGGATTGGAATCTGCGTGACCGAGCCGTGCTTGCCCTTGATGACGCCAGCGCGTTCGTACAGGGACGCCAAATCGGTGTACATGTAGCCGGGGTAGCCGCGACGACCCGGAATCTCTTCTCTTGCGCCGCCGATTTCGCGCAGTGCCTCGCAGTAGTTGGTCAAATCCGTGAGGATCACCAGCACGTGATAGCCGTGCTCGAACGCCAGATACTCGGCTGCGGTCAGCGCCATGCGCGGCGTCAGCAGACGTTCCACGGTCGGGTCGTCGGCTTTGTTGAGGAACAGCACCGAACGCGCCAATGCGCCCGTCTCCTCGAAGCCGGTGATGAACTGGCTGGCCTCGCGCTGCGTGATGCCCATCGCGGCGAAGACCACCGCGAAGCCTTCACCCTCGCCCAAGACTTTGGCTTGACGCGCAATTTGCAGCGCGAGGTCGTTGTGCGGCAAACCGGAACCCGAGAAAATTGGCAGTTTCTGACCGCGCACCAAGGTGATGTTGACATCGATGCTCGAGATGCCGGTCTGGATGAACTCCTCTGGTTTCTCGCGGGAGACGGGATTGATCGCAGAGCCGTTGATCGGCAGGCGCTGCTCGGCAACGACCGGGGGCAGACCGTCAATCGGCTTGCCAATGCCGTTGAAACGCCGACCGATCATCTCTTTGGAGACGCCCAGACGGGCGACATCCTCGACCAGTGCGACGCTCGTACCGGCCAAATCAAGCCCAGAGGTCTCCTCGAAGACCTGCAAGACCGTATACGAATCCGAGACTTCGATGACCTGACCACCGCGCACGCGTTTGCCCGCGTCGGTGATGTCGACGATCGCGCCGTAAGGCAAGTCCTTCGCACCCTCGAGAAACAGCAGTGGCCCCGAGACGTAGGAGACGTTGGAGTATTCCTTCTTTAATAAGTCCATTCACTCACCTCCTGAACAATATCTTCAACAATTCACTGAACCAGTTGACCATTTTCTCAAGCAAATTCTGTGCGAAGGGCGCGTTCTGCACGGGCTGAGCCGCGATTTCCTGCGGCTGATTCGGCTCGAGGTTGCGGGCGATGGCTTGGGTTTCTTCGACCGTGAATTTCCCGCTGATCTGCAACCTACCGTTCGGTATACACTCCACGATCTTAGCGTTAATCACCACTGAATCGCGCACCGTCAACTCGAGCTGCTTGCCGATGTTCGCGCAGGTCAGCCGCTCAAAGCGCTTGCCGGCCTCAGTCGTGAGTTGCACCAGCACACTCGGTCGCCCAAATTCGTCAAACCCCGCCACCGCCGTTTGCACGTCGCTCGGCAGCAGCGCAAAGCGAATCACGCTTTGCGCCAATGCGCTCGAGGCGACGAAGATCAGCACGGCGACGAGGAAGCGCATGGGTTTAAGCTTTGGCCTTGAACGCCGTCTCGAGCATCTTCATGTACTCGCCTTTGTAAGCGGGGAACTCGGCTTCTGGCACGAAGCGGGCGCGACCGACTTTTTCGATCACGGCAGCGTCATCTAAGAAGTCACTGATTGCTCCGCCGCTTTTGAGCATCTTATCGCCGGATTTGTACAGCTCGAGCATCATGTCGATCATGCCGTAGGCTTTTTCCATGCTGCACGAAGCGTCCACTTTGTCGTAACCGTTTTGTTGCAGGAAATCCTCGCGGATGATGCGGCCAACCTCGAGCGACAGGCGCTCGTTGTCTGCCAATGCGTCCGGCCCGACGAGTTGCACGACTTCCTGAAGCGCGGCTTCGCGTTGCAGCAGCACAATCAGTTCCTTGCGCTTCTCTGGGTAATCGGCCGCGATGTTCTCTCTGTACCAAGGCTCGAGGACGTTGATGAACAAGCTGTAGCTGCCTGCCCAGTTGATCGCCGGGAAGTGGCGGGCGCGGGCGAGGCTCGCGTCAAGCGCCCAGAACGCCCCAGTGATGCGGAGCGTGGATTGCGTGACGGGTTCGGAGAGATCGCCACCGGCTGGGGAAACCGCGCCGATGACCGAAACGCTGCCAGCGTCGCCCGCGAGGGTCGTGACGCGACCGGCACGCTCGTAGAAGGCGGACAAGCGGCTCGAGAGGTACGGCGGGTAGCCTTCCTCGGCGGGCATTTCTTGCAAACGCGACGCGATTTCGCGCAACGCTTCCGCCCAACGGCTCGTGCTGTCCGCCATCATGCTCACGGCGTAGCCCTGATCGCGGAAGTACTCGGCGAGCGTGACGCCGCAGTACAGCGAGGCTTCTCGAGCGGCGACCGGCATGTTGCTGGTGTTCGCCAAGAGAATCGTGCGTTGCATCAGCGGCTTACCCGTTTTGGGATCCTCGAGTTCCGGGAATTCGACCAATACGTCCGTCATCTCGTTGCCGCGCTCGCCGCAACCGACGTAGACCACAATGTCGGCATTGCCGTATTTAGCGATTGACTGCTGCGTGACGGTCTTGCCGCTACCGAACGGGCCCGGAATCGCGGCCGTGCCGCCAGCGGTCAGCGGGCAGAGCACGTCCAGAATCCGCATTCCGGTGAGGAACGGCAGGTTCGGGTCGAGCTTGCGCGTGACCGGGCGTGCGCGGCGCACCGCCCAGTTGTGGTACATCTTCAACTCAGTGCCATCCTCGAGCGTCGCCACGACCTCTTCAATCGTGTAGCTACCAGCGGGTTTGATGCTCTTGATTTTGCCGGAAACCGTTGGCGGCACGAGAATCTTGTGCGTGAACGAGAACTCCGGCACAGTTCCGAGGCTCGAGCCGCCCTCGACCTGATCGCCGACCTTGACGCCCGGCGTGAAGTCCCACTTTTGCTCGCGGGACAGCGATTTGACGTTGACGCCCCTGGCGATGAAATCGCCAGATGCCTCGCGGATTTTGTCCAGTGGGCGCTGAATACCGTCGAAGACACCGTTGAGCATTCCGGGCCCCAGTTCCACAGCCAGCGGCAGGTTCGTGGAGATCACGTCCTCGCCGACCGTCAGACCGTTGGTGTCCTCGTAAACCTGCACGAAGCATTCGTTGCCATCCAAGCGGATGATCTCGCCGACGAGTTGCTCTTTACCGACGCGAACGATGTCGTTCATCTTCGCGCCGTCGAGACTCTCGACGATCACCGCTGGCCCGGCAATTTTCTTGATTTTGCCTGCCATAGTTACCCCCTAATGCCTTGATCTGGCTCGAGTTGATCTCGAGACTTTTACGGGCTGCACTACCAAAACTTCTCTCAAGCAAAACTTCTCTCGAGCTTACAACTTGATGTCGAACCCAATCGTGCTGCGAACCAACGCCCGCATGTACGCCTTCGCGTCCACGCTGTCGCTAAACGCCACAGCCAGCGACGGGATGGTCAGCAGCACGGGCAAATCGCGTCCGCGCATCTGACGCTCCATGGCTTTGCTGGGATCAGCAACGATGCTCTCGTCAATCGCGATCAAGCCAAACTGATTGGACGCAATCGCCGCCTCGAGCGTTTTCGTGGCGGTCTCACTGGTCGCCTCGAGCACTTCGACGCCCGCGAGCCTGAAGCCCGTGGCGCTTTCGCCGTCGGTCAGGATGGCCATTTTAGTTGCCATTGCCTCCCACCTCTTTTCGCAGCGTCTCCAAAGGCACGTTGTAATACTTGGCGCGACCGATCAGGCGGGTCACGGCGACCTCGCGCTCTTTGTCTTTCAGGAAGCCGATCACCACGCCGATGCCCAGTGCGTCAGAGGCGTACAGGCGTTTGGCATTGCTCAGCAGCACGCCGCGCACCAAGGTCTCGGCGCTCGAGAGGTCGCTGGCGTCGGACAGTCCAGAGAAGGCCCGCAGCCCCTCGAGTCCGCCGTTGCCGCTGGCGAGTTGCCCGAAACGGGTTTTGTCCACCTCGCGCCCACCCGCGATGAAGTACGGCTCGAGGTTTTCCGTGCGGCCCTGCGCTTTGAGTTTCAGCGCAGTCAGGATGTTCGCGCCGTCGACCTCGCGGCGCAGGTAATCTTTCAGGACGCTACTCGAGGCTTCACTGAGCGCGGTGCTGTAGTACGCCTGATCGAGCGCGACTTCAAAAGTCAGCAGGTCGCCGTCGGTCGCCAGTTGCGCGACGCCCTTGCGGAACGCGCTGGCCAGCGGTGTAGCCGCCAAGCCCGCGACCCCGCCGAGGTTGCCCAGTTCCGGCGCGTTGGCCAGAGCCTCGAGCACGCTGGGTTTCAGCGAACCAGCGGGCAACAAGCTCGGGATCACGTCTGCCGCGCTGCGACCGCCGATTTTCCCGCGTGCGACCGCTTTTAAGTTGAGCAGGTCATACCGCGCAAACAGCAATGCGATGTCGCGCCCGCTCGAGCCGTCCGCCATGCCGACGACTTTCTGGGCGGTGCTGAAGAAGTTGCGGGACAGCGCAGCATCGAGTTGCGGCAAGCCCGCGCCCGCAGCCGTCGCCTCGCCGATATCCGCACCCAAATTGGACTCGGACAGAATCCGTAAAAACTCGCCGTAGCTCGAGGCTTGAATGGTCTCCTCGAGCTTTTCGGTGATCAGCTTGGAGTGCATCGCCCTGACGCGGGCGTTGATGTAAGCGTAGTTATCGGGCATGGTTTGTGCCCCCTCAGGCTTTCAGCACGCTGGCGACTTCGCTGAGCAAGCTGTCGCGTGCCCGGCTCAAACGCCCGATCAGCGTGTTGGTGACGCTCGAGGCTCCGCCTTCGGCGACAGCGCGAACGCCGGTTTCGATGTCGGCATTGCCGGTGACTGGAGCGTCTACCCCAGCGGCGCTCGCGGCGCGTTTGGCGGTTTCAATGTCGCTCGGGTTGACCTCGAGCTTGGTGATGCTGCCCAAAGCGGTTTTGACCTCTTTGATCAGCTTGGTCAGCGTGTGTTCGTATTCCCCAGACTTGGTGAAGGCTTTCAGCTCGCTCATTGCCGAGCTAAACGCCTGCTCGTTGGCTCCGTGACTGGCTTGCAGGGTCAGCGCCGCGCCTTCCAACTCCGCACCGCTCTTGGCGCGGGTGATGGCGGCGTTCAAGTCGTTCTCCAGAGCGCGTTTCTTGCCCTCAAAGTAACTCTTGGCGCTGTCCTCACCAGCTTTCACGATGCCATCGGCTTTGATGCGGGCCTCACCGAGGATCGCTTCGATCTCGGCTTGGGCTTCGCTCTCGAGCAAACTGGCTAGGTCAGCCATGAATAGTTCCTCTCTACGCTCACAGGCATGACTTGGCTCACAAGTTTACTTGATGGCGCTTTGGAAGAAGATCACGACGAGGAACCCGAAGATGATCAGCGTTTCTGGGATGACGATGTAGATCAGCAATTGACCGAACAGGCTACGGTCTTCGGCGACGGCTCCAGCGGCGGCCGCACCGATGCTGCTCTGCGCGATACCGACGCCCAAAGCCGCCAGTCCGAGCGCGAGGCCCGCACCGATGGCGACGAGTCCACCACCGAGGCTCGTGCCGACTGGGCCGGTGGCGACAGCGGCGGCTTCTTGGGCCAGACCGACCGAGGCGAACAGGGCGAAGACGAGTGCGGAAACAATCAACATGGCGTGCTTTTTCATAACTATCCTCCGATAAAACCAGTGTAGCTGAGTCTGGAATTCAGACCCGCTGGCTGACTCGAGCAGTATCTCTACAGTTAAAACTTGGACTCAAAGATTTTTAAAGCTTAACGATGTGCTGTGTGGAACGAGTTTATTGCCAGTCCAAGATTTTAACATAACTACATTTCCAGAACGACAATGTAATTAGGTGTGCTGTCCAACTCGAGCAAATGGCTTGTAACGACGACCCGATTCGTCGTAGAACCCGAACTTGGTGAAAAACTCGGCGTAGTGAAGTCGCAATGGTTGCAGCACGTGACCGATGATCGTGAAGACGATGGCGAAGAGGTGGACGAAGGTCGCCACGAGAATCCCGATCAGAATGCCAATCGCGCCGAGTGACCCGCCCAGATTCCAACCCAAGTCGGTGGCGAGGTTAGCGAGGATCGCGCTGGATAAACCGACGGCGAACAAACGCAGGTACGAGAGGATCGCGCCGCCGTTGGAGAGGATTTCAATGAACATCATGCCGCCTGTGATCGCGTTGTGGCGCATGACCATCACGGCGCTCGCGGCAAACGCCAGCAAGCAGGCAATCGAGACATACACCAGCAGTTGGCTCGAGCCGGGATTGCGGTAGTAGTACGCGAAAACGATCACGCCGACCAGTCCTAAGAACATCCCGACGCCTTCCCAGAAATGCATCTGGTTGTGGTGCTTCAAACCCATCTGCGCCCTGAGCAGCCAGCCACCCAAGACCTGCAAGATGCCGGGGATCAGCGCCAGAATCAACATGATGTTTGCGAATTCAGACTTCACCCGGGGCATGACAATCGGCAGACCGTGGTGGCGCTCCTCGTGGTACTCGCGGGCGTGTTCGGCGCTGGGGAAATGTCCGTCCTCGAGCCATTCGTATTCGTATTTAGTCTCGCTCTCAGCTTTGGGCGCAGCCGCGAGGCTCGAGACGGCGAGTTTCTGCTTCACACCATCCACGACAACCTCTTGTTTGACGACGTGGAACAAGCCCAGATTCTCGCCGAGCGTACCGAAGAACTCGCCGTACAAGAAGCCGAAAACGATGCTCCAGACCGCCATCCACGTCAAAACGCTCGAGACTTGGAACAGCGGCTTGGGTGGCACGGTGATGCCCAAGGGCCCCAAATCCAGTGTCCTGCCCTTGGCGGCCATGCCGCGCAGGAAGAACGCCAGCGCCAAGGACACCGCGCCCAGTCCCACGTCGCCGATCACAAAGCCAAAAAACAGCGGGAAGCAGATCGCCAGCACCCACGTCGGATCGAACGTGCCATACGCGGGCGGCGCGAACATCCCGAGCAGCAATTCAAACGGTCTGAACGCCGCGTTGTTCTCGAGTTTCACCGGCACGTGTTCGGCGTGATACTCGGGCGCAGCCGCGAACTGATAAACGACCTGACCTTTGAGCGGCGCTAATGCCGACTCGAGGCTAGCCTTATCGGCGTTAGGAACCCAGCCGCGCAGCGCGAAGCCGTACTTGCCCGCGACGCTGTTACCCACCGCATCGAAACGCGAGAGTTCGTCGCGCAGCTCATTGCGGGCTGCCGACAAAGCGCCGCCGGACTCGAGCTTGAGCTTCTCCAAACCAGCCGTAATGCCCTGCAACTCCTCGGGCGCGGTGCGCGAGCGCTGCTCCATGCGGCTCGAGGCTTCCGTGTAGCTCAGTCCCTCGAACGCGCCGGGGAAGCGCAGCTCCGCCAGCCCAGAGCGCGACAGCGCGGTGCGAGCAGCCGCCACGTCTTGCACGCGCACTGCCAGCACGCCCGCGTTACCTTTCGGCGCGAGACCGTGACCAAGCGTATAGGTCAACCCAGCGTCTTTGAGGTTTTGCTCCAAGCGCGGCTTGTCCTCGTCGGCAAACGTGAAGCCCAGCACCGCCACGCGCCCGCTCTTGCCCAGCGAACCACTCAACTCGGCCAGCACTCGAGCCAGACTGCCGAAACTGCCAATGGCGCTCAGCTCACTGGCTAGGTCATTGCGCTCCTTGCTCAGCACATCGGCGCGATGGCCGACATCCTCGAGCATGGCTGATAAATCCGCACCGCGCAGTTTGCTCGGCTCGGGCATGGCATCGGTCGCGCCCATGGCCGCCAAAGCGCTCTCAGCGCGGGCGAGTTGCCGCTCGAGTTGCGCTTTACGCTCCGCGTCCGCCCCGACCAGCACGGCTTTCGGGAGTTCGCCCGGTTCAATCGGGTCGAGTTGCACGATGCCCACGTCTTGCAGCGCCCGCACGACCTCTAAGGTGTCGCGCTTGCGTCCGAGAATCAGCACTTCTGACATTCCAGCGATCATGCTTGCAACCCCGACTTCACGGCAGTACCTTTGCGACGATGACCTTGACGGCATCGGCGATTTTGCTCTGCGCGGCCGCACGAGCCGCGTCAGCGCTGGCTTTGGCGGCGCTCATACCACCTTTGAGAATGCTGTCGGCTTCGCTCTCGCGGCGCGTGCGGTACTCCGCCTCGAGTGCGGACGCATCGCTTTGAGCTTTGGTGAACGCTTCTTTGGCTTTGACCTCGGCCTCGGCGATGACTTTCAGCGCTTCGGCTTTGGCGGCCTCGACTTTTTGGGTCAGCGCCACTTCACGGCTGGCCAAGTCCTTCAAAATTCCAGTGTTGGCTTCCAAGATGTCCCCTCCTCCCTCTCTACTTCTTGTTCGCGCATACGCTCACACGAGGGCGTCCTGAGGGGCGTTCTCTTGCGAGTTGAAACGGAAACGGTTGTCACAGGTGATGCGGCAAAGATGGTATCACAATCCCGCACGGCGTTTTCTAGGAGTGCTTACCCAAACCACAGTCTCGAGGACGGACGCGGGGACAAATGGCCTCGAGTGTCGTCCCCAGCCTCGGGACAAGCGTCGTTTGGCAGTTTCAAATGCTTGTACAGTGGTCGGGTGATGCGTTACAGCTCGAGCGGGTACTCCATCACGCGACTTTCGCGCTCGAGCCAAGTGCGGGTGGAACCGAGCGTGATTCAAGCACCGGGCAACGCGCCGCCGTTGAGCGATCCGAGCGCGATCACCGCACCCTCGAGTGCAACGCAACGCAGCACCGCAATCACAAGCACGAACAGGTTTCTCGAGCGGTACGTCCTTGACCAACACGACGGTCTCGAGCCACGGGGTAAATTGGGTGTGCAAAGTTTCAACGTTTCAAAGGCGACCTCGAGCAGTACCGCACTCAGTTTGAAACTAAGCTCGAGACCCGCGTCGTAATCTGCACCCATGACCGTGACCCTCTCCGCCCGTGGTTTAGAGCGCTTCACCACTGGCCACCCGTGGATCTACCGCTCGGATGTCGCGCAAATGCCGCCCAGTGCTGGGCTGTATCCCGTTCACGATGCACGCGGGCGCGTACTGGGTTGGGCAGCCGTCAACCCGCAATCCGAGATCACCGTGCGGATGCTGACGAGGGGCATGAAACCTGCGGGTGAAGCCCTGCTATTGACGCACCTCGAGCGGGCGATCGAGCACCGCCGCGCCGACTCGAGCATCGACGGCAACGCCTTCAGAATTGTTCACAGCGACGCCGACGGGCTGCCCGGCGTGACCGTCGATAAGTACGGCGATTATCTGGTGGTTCAGCAGCACAGCGCTGCCCTCGAGCCGCACCTGCCTGCTTTGCTGGACGCGCTCGAGGCGGAGTTTCGCCCGCTGGGGATTCTGGCGCGGTTCGATGGTAAAAGCCGCTCGCTCGAGGGGCTGGAGACTGGGGTCTTTGAATTGCGCGGTACTGTCCCGGACTGGCTCGAGGTCATCGAAGGCAATGTGCGCTATCTGGTCGATCCGTGGCGCGGGCAGAAAACCGGTGCGTTTCTGGATCAGCGCGAAAACCGCGCCGCGTTGAAGGCGCGAGCGTATGGGCGGGCGCTCGATGTTTTCAGCTATCACGCCAGTTTCGGGCTGCATCTGGCGACCGTCTGCGACGACGTGGAGTGCATCGACGCCAGTGAACCCGCCCTCGAGCGCGGACGCGAGAACGCGGCGCTGAACGGTTTTACGAACCTCAGCTTCACCGCTGGAAACGCTTTCGATATTCTGCGCGAACGTGAGCGTAGCGGCGTCAAATACCAGACGATCAGCCTCGACCCGCCGGCGCTGGCCAAAGCCAAGCGCGACCTGCCAGCCGCGTACCGCGCCTACAAAGAATTAAATCTGCGGGCGATGAAACTGCTCGAGGCTGGCGGAATTCTGGGGACAGCATCATGCAGTTTTCACGTTTCAGAACCCGATTTCTACGCAATGTTACGCGACAGCGCCAGCGATGCAGGGCGTTCCGTACGGATTCTCGAGCGACGGGCGCAAAGCAGCGATCACCCCGAGCTTTTAGCTTTGCCTGAGTCGAGGTACTTGAAGTACGCGCTGCTCGAGATTTGGTGATCCGCTTCTAATCAAACCGAATGTAACGTCGGTTTGAACATTTTCACGCAAGCCCTCGAGCAATGACCCGCGCCACCCCGAGCGAGTCAAAGCTGAAAATGACACAGACGGGATCACATGGTCTGGGCATACGATCTGACATGCCCTTTTTGAAACGCCATGATGCTCGGTGCTGGGTTCAAGCCCTGCTGTCTGGTGGTTTATTGTTGACCTTGATCGCCTGCAACGATTCACTCTCAACTTTTGATCCCTACGCGAACGGGGTCAGCTACCCGTGGAGCGACGCGCCCAGCGCGAACAGCGCCCCACTCGCGTTGAGCGGTGGCAATCACTTCCTCTCCGACCTGACTTGGAAAACTGCCTCGAGCGGCTGGGGAGCGATTGAAAGAGACCGATCCAACGGTGAACAGAGCGCAGGCGACGGGAAGACCATCACCGTGAGCGCCAAGACGTTCGCCAAAGGACTCGGGGTTCACGCCCCCTCCAGCATCGTTTATGGCTTGAACGGGCAATGCTCGAGTTTCAGCGCTGAAGTTGGCTTGGATGACGAAGTTGATGCGAACTCCAAAGGCAAAGGATCGGTGACGTTCAAAGTCTGGACTGACGGAACAGTGAAGTTTGACTCTAGGGTGATGCGCCCGACCGATGCGGCAAAGTCAATCAGCTTGGATCTCGCTGGCGTCAAGGAAATCAAATTAGAGGTCACGAACGGCGGGGACGACCTGAGCTGGGATCACGCGGATTGGGGCGACGCACAAGTCGCGTGTACGGCAGTGACCACCTCGCCGCCTGCACCTCCGCCGCCTCCACAGCCCCCAGTCACTCCACCCACCTCGAGCGTTGCCTTGACCCTCTCCGCAACCCGCCTCGAGCGTCCGGCGCTGGTGACAATCAGCGCCAATGTGACTGGCCCGCCCCCCGCCCGCCTCGAGTTCTACCGGGGCGCGACCAAAATCGGTGAGGACAGCACCGCGCCGTACTCGGTGGAGCTGGCGCTCACCAAAACCGAAACCAGCAGCAGCGCGATCACCGCCAAAGCGATTGACAGCAGCGGTAAAATCACCGCGAGCAACGCAGCAACGCTCGAGGTTGCAATCAGCGGCCGCGTGCTGTACGTGTCACCCGGCGGGAACGACAGCAACGACGGCTCGAGTGAATTAAAAGCCGTGACGATCCAAGGTGGCGCGAACCTGTCCAAACCGGGCGACACGATCCTCGTGATGAAGGGCGAATACGCCCAAGCTGACGCGAACAACAACATCGTGACTATGAATCACTCTGGAACCTCGAGCGCGTGGATTGCGTTGATGGCGTACCCCGGCGAACGCCCGCTGTTGCGGTCGCGCAACTGGCAGGCCATCAGCGTGCAGTCCTCGTACATCCTCGTCGAAGGTTTCGAGATTGCGGGCAACCGCGATCAGATCACCTTGGATGACGCACGCTCACAGCAGAACAACGTGAGCAACCCGGTCACGAGTGGAAATTGTATCGGCATCACCGAGCCGTACAACCGGCCCGGCGAGTTCGTTCATCACGTGATTGTTCGTAACAACATCGTCCATCAATGCCCCGGCGGTGGCATCTATTCGGTTCGGGCTGATTACATGACCATAGAAGACAATGTGGTCTGGGGGAACTCGTACTACTCCCCTTACGCCGCGAGCGGTATTTCCCTGTATCAAAACTGGAATTCGGACGCCAGCACGGGCATCAAGAACATCATTCGGCGCAACGTCGTCTACGCGAACCAAAACCTGATCCCGTTTTACTACTCTGACCCCGACCCCGCCAAGCGCAACATCAGCGATGGCAACGGCATCATCATTGACGATGGTCGCAACACCCAGTCATTCGCTGGCTCAACGAAAACGCCATACAACGGTCGCACCTTGATCGAGAACAACGTCGTTTACGGCAATGGTGGTCGTGGGATCCACGTTTTTCTCAGCGATCACGTGGATATTTTCAACAACACGCTGTTCCAGAACTCCAACAGTCCCAGCATCAAAGACGGGGAACTGACCACGATCTGGGCGAGCGATACACGTTCGTACAACAACATCATCGTGCCGCTGTCAAACCGTCCCGCCAATCAACGCCTCGGTACGCCAAGCAACCCGAGCGACAAGACCACGCAACTGTTCGATTTCAACCTAATCTTCGGCGGTACGGGCAGCGACGGCACTGGAACAGGCAGTCTGATCGGCGTCGACCCCAATTTCATCAGTGCCAGCTCCAATAATTTTCGCCTGCAACCCAACAGCCCCGCGATTGATAAAGGTAGCCCGAATTTCAGTGCGCTCGAGGATATTGATCGGGTCAAGCGACCACTCGGGGCCGGTGTGGATCTGGGCGCTTACGAAACGCGGTGACATGAGCGGTTTGAAGCCAGATACGGACTGTCACTGAATCACTTCATCTGCTCTGGGGAGCAGCTTGCGTTCAGTAGCGATCGTCAATTTCAAGCGAATCCTTGACCGAATCAAGTTGAGAACCGACTGCTGAAAATCAAGAACCTCGAGCCAAGGCTCGAAGTATGAACAGCTTTCAATCTTCTCGAGCTGTCGGTCTGGTTCGTCATGTCACTCGAACGTTGCGGCTCTAAATCAAGCCTCCGACCCTCAGCGATTGACGCGAGAGTTGCATTCGTCAGGCTCGAGCCAACCGTGATTTGCGGGACAGCTACTTGACTGCACGGTTGCCTTCAATTTCAAAACGCTGGTTTGGTCAGCTCATGCAGGCTGGCTTAGAATGCTCGCCACCGCATGAGCCTTCAACGCGTCCGCTGGCAACCCGTGCTCGAGTACATCGGCGCGTACTGGTCGCACTTGGTGCGTCACAACCCCAGTGACTCTGGCACATTGATCGGTCTAAAAAATCCGTACCTCGTGCCGAGCGACGGCGCGATGTTTCAGGAGATGTACTACTGGGACAGTTATTTCATGGCGCTTGGACTCCGTGACACGGCGCTGGAAGGCATGATCCCCGGCATGGCTGAAAATCTAGCCGAACTGATGACGCGTTTTCTGGTGATTCCGAACGGCTCGAGGTTTTACTTCACGTCGCGCAGTCAGCCACCGTTTTTCACGGCGCTCGTCTGGGAAGCGTACCGCGTCAAAGAGCGGCGCGGTGACGCTGACCTGCACATGTGGCTGACTGAAATGCTGCATGTGGCAGAGTTTGAATATCAGACTGTTTGGATGGGAACAGCGCAGCCGCATGATCGTTTGCATGTGAGCGGCTTGTCGCGGTATTTCGATATCAATTACTTGGATATCCTCGCCAGTTGCGAGAGCGGCTGGGATCACAGCACGCGCTGCGATGAGCGCTGGCTTGAGCATCTGCCGGTTGACCTCAACTCCATCCTTTACGCCTGCGAGTTGGACATGGCGCGAATGGCGCAAACTCTCGGCGACTCGAGCCGCGCTGAGCGGTGGCGATCGAGAGCCGAGGCTCGAGGTGCAGTGGTGCGGGAGCTGCTGTGGGATGAGCAGAGCGGCTTTTATTTGGATTACGATTTTGCGAATCAGCGACTCAATCCGCACGCGTCGCTGGCTGGGTTTTACCCACTGTGGGCGGGCATCGCCACGCCGCAGCAAGCCGAGCGGATGGTGAGCCAGTGGCTGCCGAAATTTCTGCACGCGGGCGGTCTGGTGACGACCCTCCAGCCCAAGGCCGGGCGGCAATGGGCGTACCCGAACGGCTGGGCCCCGCTGCACTGGCTGGTCGATGCGGGCTTGGAGCGGTACGGCTTTCATGCAGAGGCTCGAGCCGTGCGCGTGGCGTGGCTGGGAACGGTCACTGCTGAATTCGAGCGCACGGGCGCGTTGTGGGAGAAGTATAACGTTACCGCCGATACCCAAGACCACGCAGTCGAGGAGGGCGTCTACGGGCAGGTCAGCGGCTTTGGCTGGACGAACGCGGTGTTTAAAGACTTCGCCGAGCGCACGCGTTAAACCTTGATCGTCCAGACATCCATCTGCACGATCCGCAACACCCCGCCGCTCGAGGTCAGCGCAAACTCACTCGGGTCAATGGCTCGCATCAACAGATCGGTGATGACGCACGCGCCGCCGTCGGCGAAGACCTCGACCGAACTGGCATCAAGAAAAATCCGTAACTCGAGGATGCCGCCTTCAAGTTGCACGACCCTCGAGTGTCGCCCGCCGAAATCGGCGCTGAAGTCCTCAGCGTCTCGCTGCACATACAATTCGTGCGTACCCGCCTCGTAACCAACGCGGGCGTGCTGTCCCAGTTCAATCACGAAGCCCGCAGCCTCCTCGAGCGCAACGCATAGCTTGATCTCGAGCGCCGTGGAATGTGTGGCGAGCGCCAGCCGCCCCTCGAGCCGCAGGTCGCTGCGCTGCTGATGATCGGTTCGTAGCGTCTCGAGTTGCTGAATCGGTCGCTGCACTAATCCGTGACCGGACGCGGTACGGCGCAGGGACAGCGTGCGCGGCAATGTCATCGCGCCGCGCCAAGGGGCGGTCGGCAGTTGAGCGGCGTACTGCCAGTTGTTCATCCAACCGATCCAGACGAGTTGCCCATTTGGTGCGTCCGACCACGCGATGGCTGCGTAGAAATCCTTGCCGCCATCGATCCAATTCGGCGCGGCCTCGAGGCTGCTCAGATCAGCCGTGAACCGCGTGCCGTCAAACTGCCCGATGAAGTACTGCCCAGCGCTGCCGCCGCACGGGCCGCCCGCACCAATGTCGACCTTCAGCATCCAGCGCGATTCACCACTGTCTTCTATTCTCAGCTCGAGCAGCTCCGGCACTTCCCAGATTCCAGCGCTCGAGCCAGCGGGCCCGAAATCACTCAGGTATTCCCAAGTTTTTAGATCGCTCGAGCCGTAGAACTGAATTTTATGCCCATGCGACAGCACCAGCAGCATCACCCAGCGTCCCGTGGCCACGTGCCAAAAAAGTTTGGGATCGCGGAAATCGCTCTCACCAATATCCAGCACGGGGTTGCTCGAGTACAGCGTCCACGTCCGTCCGTGGTCATTACTGAACGCCAAGCGCTGATCTTGCAAACGCTGCCCAGTGTGATGCCCCGTGAAGGCCGCGACCAGCGGCGGCGCGTCACCCAACCCAAAGCCGCTCGAGTTGTGCCAGTCCACCACAGCGCCGCCACTGAACGCTTCCACGCCAGCCTCAACCGCAATTGCGACCTCGAGTTCACGCCAGTGAAGTAAATCTGGGCTGACCGCGTGACCCCAGCTCATGTTTCTGTGAATGTTGCCCAGCGGGTTGTATTGATAGCACAGGTGGTACTCGCCTGCGAAAAACACCAGTCCGTTAGGATCGTTGATCCAGTTGCGCCGTGCGGTGAAGTGATACTTCGGGCGCAACAGGTCTGGCTCGAGGGTTGAAAAGGATTGTGGCATCTCGAGGGTAAATTCTATTGCCCAATCAACAAAGGTTTGCCAAATCAGCAAGCCCTCGAGTCTCGAGGTGATGTTTAGCCTTTGACGCTGCCCGCCAGCATGCCGCGCACGAAGTAACGCTGGAAGCCGATGAAGACCGCCAGTGGAATCGCCATCGAGACGAACGCGCCAGCGGTCAGCAGCGTCCAGTTTGCGCCATACGTGCCCATCATCTGCAAGATCCGTTGCGGCAGCACCACCAAGTTGGGCTTGTCGCCCAAGAACACCAGTGGAATCAACACGCCATTCCAGACCCACAGAAACTGGAAGATCGCAAACGACGCAAACGCCGGGAAGCTCAGTGGCACGACGAGCTTGGCGAACATCACCGGATGCGACGCGCCGTCCATCACGGCTGATTCAAAAACTTCGCGCGGCAATGTGACGATGTAGTTGTAGAGCAGGTATGTGGCCAGCGGCAAACCAAAGCCAGTGTTGGCCAGCCAGACCCCCAGAAATGTGCCATTCAAGCCCAGCGAGTTGTAATCGCGCAATATCGGGATCAGCGACATTTGCAGCGGCACAACCAATAAGGCCACTAAAATCATGAACAGCCATTTGCGCCCCGGAAAATTCATCCACGCGAAGGCATAGGCCGCCAACGCCGCCAAGAAAATTGGGATGATCGTGCTGGGCACGGCCATGATGACCGTGTTGACGATTGATTGGCTGAGGTTGTTGCTCGAGGCGCTGTTGCCACCTTGGGTATCGGCCGCGCCGACACCGAAGACTTCAGCGTAGTTTTGCATCGTGACGTTTGTTTTACCGGGCGTGAAGAACATCCACCAGCCGCTGGCAGACGCGTCGTCGGGTAAGCGAATCGAAGTAATCAACAGCCCGAAGGTCGGAATCGTCCAGAACGCCGCGAGGATAATCAGCACGGTGTAAATGATGAATTTAGAAACGGGGTTCAGTTTGCTGGCGACCATGTTGTTCACTCCTTGCGGCGGGGATCGAGGGGCTAAAAACCTTTGGAGTTCTTGGAGAAATCGCGGATGTTGTAATACACCACCGGCAGCACCGCAATCAGCAAGACCATTGCCACGGCCGCACCGCGTCCGAAATCGAAACTTCTAAAACTTTGGGTGTACTGCTCATTGGCGATCACTTGCGTACCGAAGTTACCGCCGGTCATGCCGAACACCACGTCGAAGACTTTCAGCGTGAAAATCACGATGGTCGTGGTCACGGAAATAATCGTGATCTGAATGTAGGGAATCGTGATCTTAAAGAAGCTTTGCAACTCGGTCGCGCCGTCGATGCGGGCCGCCTCGCTCAGCTCCGATGGCACGCCCTTGAGCGCTGCTGAAAAAACCACCAGCGCGAAACCTGTTTGCATCCAGATCAGAATTACAATCAGCAGATAGGTATTCAAGCCTCTGGTGATCAGCCACGGGATCGGCGTACCGCCCAGACCAACGTTGATGGCGTTCAGCAGTCCAATCTGATCCCCGGCGGGTGCGTAAGCGTAAACCAGTTTCCAGATCACCGACGCACCGATCATGCTGATGGCCATCGGTAGAAAGATCAAGGTTTTCACGCTGACTTCAAAACTCGCGTGGGTGCGGTCTGCGAGCGCCGCGATCACCAAGCCAAGCAGGACGCTCAAACCCCCGCCGAAAATAATCCACAATAAATTGTTCTTGAATGACTCGAGCATCGCCGGGCTGGTGAACGCGTAAATGTAGTTGTCTACCCCAATGTACGCGCTCGAGTTGGCATTGCGTAAACTCAGGTCTAAGGTACGGATCGTCGGGACAAGCAGGTAGTAAAACACCAGTGCGAGCGCTGGAGTGACGAAGACCCACGGCATGATCCCGGTGCGCCATTTCATTGGCAGCAGACCGATAATGGAGCTGACCAGTACGAACAGCAGCCAAACGCCGCCGATGCCCCAAATCAGGGATACCAAGAAAGTCAGCCAACCGTCGGCTTTGCCCTCGCGCAGCCAGAGAAAAATAGCGCTGTAGGCCACCAACGTCACGGCTAAAGCGAAAATCAAGCCTGTCAGGTGCAAGGCTCGAGGAAGTTCAGGGGCGGGTTTGTAGGTAGCTGGGTTGGTCGTCACGGTCTGCCTCCTTGCGATAAAGCGGTTGACGCTGGCAACTCTAAAAAGAGATCTTTCACGTTGGCCCTGAGTTCAGGTCAACGCTTAGTTTTTTGAAGAACACCACTGTAAACCACAGCGGCTTTAAATGAAAGCAGCGAGCGAGGGTTGATCCCCTCGCCCGCCAGTGCAGTCTTTACTTCTTGTACGCAGCGTCGATGTCTTTGAGGATCTGATCGAGTGGCGTGCCAGTGACCCAATCGGTCGTGCCCTTCCAGAAGGCTTGGTTGACGGCCGATGGCATCGCGTCCGAAGCGTCGAAGCGAGCGGCTTTGGCTGATAAGATGATGTTCGAGAAGTCGCGCTCGAGCTTGGTCGGGTAGAGGCTGTTGTTCTGATCCTTGTGCGGGAACAAGCCGCCGCCGGATTTGATCCATGGATTGGCCGAAGCGCCCGTGGCGAGGAACGACAGGAACTTCTGAACTTCTGGGCGATTTTTGCCTTTGAAGCTGACGAACTGATCGCCACCAACTTCAATGGTCACAGGGAGCTTGGTGTTGATCATCGGCAAAACGAACACGCCGACGTTGGCATCCAAATTCTTCTTGATATCGTCCTGCAAGAAATCCGTGGCGAAGCTGCCTTGCATGTGGAGCCAGCACTGCGGCGGCGCAGTAAACAGCCCCTTGGCGCTGGCGAGGAAGCTGGTCGCGGCAATCGCGTTGCGTCCACCGTAAACGGCTTTTGGATTGTTCCAGATTTCGTTGACGATGTTGAAAGCGTTCTTGACTTCTGGTGAGCTAAAGGCGACTTTGCCAGTGATCCAGTTGTCGTAAACCGACGCGGGTTGCGTGCGGAGCATGATGTTCTCGAGCCAGTCGGTGGCGACCCAACCCGTCGCGCCGCCAGATTCCATGCCGACGCACCACGGCGTAGACTTGCTTGATTCCATGCCTTTGGTCAGGGCTTGGAGTTCAACCCACGTTTTGGGGACTTTGTAACCGGCCGCTTCAAAAGCTGGCTTGTTGTAGAACACCAGTCCTTTGACGTTAACGCGGTGGAATACGCCGTAGATCTTGCGGTCGTTGCCGCGACCCAAATCAGCCCACGCCGAAGCGTAGTTCTTTTGGATGTTGGAAACCGTGCTGGCTGACAGCGGCGCGAGTGCGCCCTGCGCGGCCAAATCTTTCATCACGCCGGGCTGCGGAATGGCCGCCACATCCGGGTAATCACCGCTCTGCACGCGCACGTTCAGTACAGTGTTGAAATCAGCGCTGGTAGAGTAATTAACTTTGATGCCGGGGTTCTGCGCCTCGAAAGCGTTGATGACGTTCTGGAAAACCTTGGCTTCGTTACCGCCGAACGCGCCGAGGATATTGACCGTCTTGGTCTGCTGGGCGAGCGCCAGCGTGAGGGGGAGAACAGCCGAACCTGCGAGCAGTAACCAACGTTTCTTCATATATCCTCCGTGAACACCAGTTACGAACCTATCCAGCCCCGCAGCGTCGACAGGAGCGGTCTCGAGATGAGAGCGCACTCTTTAGGATCGTTGGCAGCGGTTGGGTTGTCGTAAGCGCTTACAACGATAGTACCTGCGAATTGTTCTGTCAAGGGCCGTCACCAGATCGACTCTCGAGCATCGACTACCCACCAAGCGCTTCGGTATAAAACGATGTCCCAGAAAGCAAAAACTGCCCTCCTCGAGCCTGATTCGAGTGATCATTGAACGCTCGAGCTGAGCGCAGGGGTGATTGACAGCGCGAGCCAAAATCACTAGGCTTGGTTTCGCAAGCGCTTACGAAAACGTTTCCAGCCCCTCTGACGCTCGTTCGTTGGAAGCCGCATTGTTGACCATTTCCTTTTAACCATGTCTAAACTGACGATCTCTGAAATCGCGCAACTGGCTGGAGTGTCCATCGGCACGGTCTCGAGGGCCTTGAACGGCCGCTACGGCGTCAGTTTAGAAACCCAGACGGCGATCCTGAAAATCGTGCGCGACACGGGCTTCACCCCGAATCTGGGCGCGGTCAACCTAGCTCGCGGCTCGCGACAACTGATCGGCATCGCGCCGTTCAGCGATCACACACCGCGCAGCCCGTATTACGCGTACCTGCTAGACGCGATTCAAGAAAGCCTCTACCAGCGCGGTTTCGTGGCGCGGGTGCTCGAGCCAGATTCGGACGTCAACCGCCGCAACTGCGTTGGGTTCATCGTGCCGGGCGTTCATCTGATTGAACCAAGGGTCAACGCACTGCGCCGAGCGGGGATTCCCGTGGTGATCGTCGGGCAGGTGGATGGCGACTTCGCGTGGGTCGAAGTGGACAACGCAGGCGGTGTTCAAGCGATCATCAAGCATTTACTCAAGCTCGGTCATACCCGCATTGCCCACGTCACCGGCACACTGGCCGCGCAAACAGCCGTCGAACGCTACAACGCGTACCGCGCCACACTGACATCCGCTGGCCTCGAGTTCGACGCGTCACTGGTGCTGGACGGCGGCTTCACCGATCTCGAGGCGTACCGTGCGGTGCGCGAGTTTTTGGAAAGGCGCAGGCTGGAGGGGTGCGCCAACTTGCCATTTACAGCGCTGGCGGCCGCCAGCGACGAGATGGCGATGGGCGCGATCAAAGCGCTGCAAGATCTGGGCTACCGCGTGCCGCACGATGTCTCCGTCACGGGTTTCGATGACCTGCCATTTGCGACGTACATCAACCCGCCGCTGACCACCGTGCATCAACCGATCCGCAGCGTCGGGCGCGTCGCGGCTGAAATGCTGATCGAGCAGCTCGAGGGCAAACCTGTGCGGCAAGTGATTCTGCCTGTGGAGCTGGTGATTCGCAATTCCACGACCACACGGCTGAGCTGAACGACTGTGCGTGAGGACTTTAAGATGCACATCCCCTCGAGACTGAACGCCTGTTGAACACAAGTTCATTCAGCCTTCAAAGATTTTGACAGGCAACGCTCACCCCTCGAGACTCCCTTGTGACCTACCGCGAGCACGCGGTACGCTGACCCGCATGGATCACGACCCCACAGCCCTCAACCTCGAGCCAGACCTTGAGGACAGCGCGGACATTGGCGTCCCGAGAGATCAGCTCGAGGGGCTGGGCAATCACTTGGTCTGGAAGATGGGCAAGGACGAGATCACCGAGCGCGTCGTGGTGCGCGTCGGGTACGCCAGCGCGACGGGCAGTTTCCGCGATCTGCCCAAGTTACGCTCCGCCAATGACAGCGAGATTGCCGAAGCCGCGAAGAACGGTGAGTTGGTCGTCGAATGGATCGAATGAACCAGCCTCGCATGGGACGCGTGAACCAGCCTCGCATGGGACGCGTGAACCGTGCAGATTAACGTCCAGCGCCAGTTCACTATTTCGCACCCAAGCCCACCGCTCGAGGCTACCCAGTACGTGCGCGACATCAATAAATCCCTCAGCCACGTGTCATTCATCAAAAACCTGCGGCTCGAGGGCGATCTGGTTACGGCTGACCTTGCGGTAGACGTACCGTTTCTTGGGGAGCAACTGCTGGACTTTGCCAGTCGTTTGGAGCCTCACCCAGACGGCGCGAACCTGATTGGCTTAGAGCAAAGCGGCCGGGCGTGGGCGATGGTCAGCGGTCAAGCTCGAGTGTCAAGCGCCCCGCAAGGCTCGAGCATCGAGTACGCGCTGCACATCACCGTTTTTATCGCCCTACCGAGCAGCGAGAAGTGGGGCGGCAAGGCATTTGAGAAGATGGCGCAGGCGACCGCTGAAAAAGCGATTGAGCGCCTGACTTTGGAGTTTCCACGCGGGATTGCGGCGGGGATTGAGTCGTGAATATCCTTGAGCAGTGGAACGTCACTGTTGATGAGCTGAGCGACGCGATTCTGTCAAGACCATGACCCGCATTGACATTCAGCTCAAACCTTACCTCGAGCAGATCGGCGTCACCGCCTATACCCTTGGCAAGTGGGTTGTCGGCGTCAGCCCGCAAACCATTTACGCCATCGCTAACGGCTCGCGCCGCCCCAGCTTGGAGGTGCTCGAGGCGATTCTCGAGGCGTTTCACAACAATGGTTTTGAAACCAGTTTGAATGATTTGCTCGTCATCCGTAGCGAGTAACCGTCACTGCAACAAACTGCCCCGCGCCTGCATCGGCTGCGAGAAAATCAGCAGCGTCAACGTGTTAAAGAAAACAATCAGCAATAACATCGGCAACAGCTCCAGCAACACGGCTCGAGCGTCGCGCCCCCCTCGAGCGGCTTTGCGGTACGCAACCCAGCCAGCAGCCACGAGCGCCGCGTAGGAAATCACCGCTTGAATCCAAAAAATCCCATCGCCGCGCACCACGCCCGGCAACGCCAGCGCAGTGACTGGCAAGCCCAAGCGCTCGAGCGCGGAAAACGCGTTCGGCAGCAATGTGTTGTAGCCCGTGACGAAGTGAAACAGGTAATGCCCACCCCAGACGGCAAGCGTGAGCGGGAACAGCACGCCGACCCAATCGCGCAGTTTCCCTCGAGCAGCAACCCACGTCAGCAGCGCACCCACACCAATGCCCGTGCCCTGAATGACGAGCAGCAGCAACGCCTCGTCTCGAGTGCCGAGCAGGTCTGACAGCCACGCCGCCACCGCGAAGAACGGCGGGATCATCGCAAAGGCATTCACCAGCCCCGCCCACGCCAGCACGGTGATGAACCACGCCCAATCCGCTCGAGGGCGCAGGGTGGTGGCTTCCGTCAGCGGCGAGCGCACCGTCAATGCCACGTTGTCATACGGGCAGGCGCGAACGCAGTTGAGGCACAGCGTGCAATCGGTGTTGCTTTGGATCGCAGGGACGAACAAATCGGTTTCGCAACCCGGAAACGCGCCTCGAGTCGCGCTGACATTGACCATCGTGCTGACCATCGGCAGCTCGAGCAGGACGTGCGTGCTTTTGAAGCCGTGCAGCGGCGCTCGAGTCGTCGCGGTTTCCACGCGCCCGTTGAGGCAGTATTTACCCTCGCAGGACTGGCAGACCGTTTGGTCAATCGCGCTGATCTGCGTCGGCGACGCGACTGAGAGCGCGAAATTGAAGTTCCCGAGCGGGCAGACGTATTTGCAAAAAGTACCTACCGGAAAGAGTGCGTCGGTCAGCAGCGCCGCCGCAAAGTACGCCAAGATCAGCCACGCCGTCAGCCACGGGCTAGCCCACAGGTCAAAATACTCATAGCTGAACAAAAACAGCAACGTTAGCCCCAGCACACCGTACTTGTTACGCAAAACCTTTGGAAACTCGAGCTGCGGCACGAAGCGTTTGAGTAACTTGGTCGGGCCCCTCGTCAGCATCAGCGGGCAGGCCGCGCAGAAGAGGTTGCCCGCCACCGCCAATGCCAGCGCGACCAGTCCACGGTAATGTACCCAGACCGCGACCGTCGCCGTATTGCGCGGCGCGAGCTGCCGCCCCGTCAAACCGTCGTACACGCATAGCGCCGCGATCAGCAGCAGCGGCAATTGCAGCGCGAACCTCGAGTAGCGCCAGCGCAGGAACGCCCCTACCAGCGGCACGCGCAGTACGTCCCAGCGGCTCGAGGGTTGGGGAGAGGCGGTCATGATTACTGAGCGACGCCAAGCTTGACTTCGCCCGTCAAGGTCTTACCGTTTTCAGTGGCGCTGACCGTCAGAATCCAATCGCCGGACATGTTGAAATCGAAGTTCTTAACGCGGTAACGCCCGCCGCCAAGCGCTGCGGCGCTCCCGCTGACCGTGCCCATGCCCGCGTGGGTCATGTTGCCCTCAATATTTAAATCCTGCGTCTCAAAAGGCTTGCCGTCACGCTGCACCTCTAAAAGCACATCGCGCCGACCGACACTATAACGGCCCGGCGCGAGCGTCACGCTCAGTCCATTGGCGTTCTGCGGAGCGCAGGCTGCCAGTAACGTCAACAGCATCAGCAGCACGCGCTTCACCGCGACTCCTCGAGTGGTTTTACCTCGAGCACCTGCGCCTCGAGCGCTCTGGGTTTAGGGCGACTGACCAGAATGAAGACCAGCACCAGCAGACTCAAGCCGACCGGCGCGACGGTCAGCGCAATCAGCAATGTCGCGTCCGGCGCACCGACTTTGGACGGCGGCAATGTCAAACGCAGTGGTTTAGACGGCGGGTAGGCGATCACCGCTTGCGCCTCGAGCGCTTCGCCCTGAAAGGTCGTGTCGCGCAGCAGCAATGTGTACGTACCCGCCGCCGCTTTCGGTGCTTGTGCACCGTACTCACCGTCCGCGACCTGCGGCAATGGGGATCGGTACGTCTGACCGCCCTCGTTAAACAGCACGTACTCGAGTTTAGCGTTGTTGAGCGGCTGGCCGCCGGGTCCACCCATCAGCACGATCAAGCGCCCGGCCCTGAGGAAAACATCCATGTCCACCGCGACCGAGTGCGCCAGCGCTGGCGAACCCAGCAACGCCAAGAAAACCAGCCACAGCCACTTCATGCCAAGCAGGATACTCGAGCCGATGATGTGACGGCAGTGATCTCCGTACTTGGCTTTGAAAGGCTAGAGAGGGCGCGTCACGATTTAATCAACTGCAACCGACTGAGCAGCAACGCCCCAGAGCCGTATCGGTCATGCAATTGTGCGACTCGTGCATCGTTAACTTCTGAGAGCGCCAATTGACCGCTGTTGTACAACATCACGAACGCATCGACGATGCTCGAGTCAAAGCGCGTGTCACGATCGGCTTGGATCACGTGTAGCGCCTCTGCGGCCAGCATCGGCTCGCGGTACGGGCGCTTGGAGGTCAGCGCCTCGAAGACATCCAGCACCGTCAGAATCCGCCCGGCCAGTGGAATTTCTTTGCCCTTCAAGCCCTTGGGGTAGCCCAGTCCATCCCAGCGCTCGTGGTGCGTGGCGACGATCGCGGCAATCGGCCCGAACTCCACGCTGGCCTGCTCCAAGATACGCTGGCCGATCTCGACGTGGCGCTGCATCGCCGTGCGGTCATCAAGCGATAAAACGCCGGGATGATTCAGGATGGCTTCCGGCACACCAATTTTTCCCAGATCGTGCAGCACAGCCGCCCAGTACAGCGTCTCGAGTTCAGTGGAGTTCAGATGCAGCGCTTGCCCCATCTGAATCGCGTTGTACGCAACGCGCTCGGAGTGATCGGCCGTTTTGTCGTCGCGCTCGCCGATCAGCGCTACCAGACTGCGTAAAATTCGCCCATAGGTCAGCGACAGTTCCTCGGCGATGATCTCAACCACGCGCAAACGCTGCTTAATCATCCCACCCACATACCCGGCGAGCAGTCCCTGCAAGCACAAAAACCCCAGCCGGATCACCCAGCTCAGCAGCGGCTGCGGCAGGTTGGCTTCGACGTTCAGCGGCATGACCGGCCCCAGCATCAACCCAGCGAACAGCCCGTAAACCACGCCACCAAGCATGCCGAAAATCAGCCCGGCCAGCGCGACTGGAATATACATGAATTGCAGATACACAAACTGCGTGCCGCCCGTCAGGTACACGCCAGCCGCCACTCCGATTTCCAAAAGCGCGATCAGCAGCGCGACAATACCCGTATCGCGGCGCTTACCGAACAAGCGGTCAGACAGCGTTCGTAAACGCTGCACTCGAGTGATGGCGGTGGCAGATTGAGCAGACAAGTTGCTCAGTATAGTAAACCATCTGACGATTCGCAGCATCGGTAGTGTGCACGCACTGGTCATTGTGGGGCGCGTTACCTCAGGGGCGTTCCAGCCCGCAGCCCCTCGAGCCACGAGAGAAAATCGCGTTGCCCACGAGCAAACAGCAGCGGTCGCCGCTCGCGTCGCCCAAGTTTCTTACGGTTCTTCCACTCCTCTGGCAGATCGTCCGGCTCGAGGTCGGGCACGAGCGCCCAATTCGTGTTCATCGGCTGGAAGTTCTTGGATTCGGCCGTCGCAAGGTAACGCACCAAGCCGCCGAGCATCGTCGTCGCAGGCGGCGTGACAGGCGCTAGATTCAAAGCAACTCGAGCCGCGTTGACGCCAGCCAGCCAGCCCGTCGCCGCGCTCTCCAAGTACCCCTCTGTGCCAGCCAGCACGCCAGCGGTAAATAAGCGCGGGTGCGCCTTGAATTGCAAACTAGACTCGAGCAGCTTCGGGGCGCAGAGGTACGTGTTGCGGTGCATCACACCGTAACGGGCAATCTCAGCCTGCTCGAGACCGGGGATCAGCCGCACGACCTCTTTTTGATCGCCCCATTTCAAGCCAGTTTGGAACCCGACAAGACTCCACAGCCGCCCTTCCAAGTCTTCTTGCCGCAACTGCGCGACCGCAAACGCCTCGCGCCCCGTGCGCGGATCGGGCAGACCCTTGGGTTTCATGGGCCCGAAACGGGGCGTGTCCACCCCGCGCCGCGCAATTTCCTCGATCGGCATGCAGCCTTCAAAAAACTCCAGCTTCTCCCAGTCGTGTGGCGTGTGACTGCGAGCCTCCTCGAGCCGCTGGTAAAAAGCCGCGTACTGAGTGCGGTCGAACGGGCAGTTGAGGTAATCGGCTTCCTGCCCGTAACGCCCAGCCCGAAACGCGACCTCCAGATCGATGCTGTCAAACTCAATCACCGGCGCGGCGGCATCGTAAAAACTCAGCCGCTCACCACCCGCAAAGCGCTCCAAGATGTCCGCCGCCAGCGCATCCGAAGTCAGCGGCCCCGACGCGATCACGACCACACCCTCGTCGGGAACTCGAGTCAACTCTGAGCGTTCTATCGTGATGTTCGGGTGCGCCTCGAGCAATGCCGTGATCGCCCTGCTAAAGCCATCGCGCTCCACCGCCAGCGCGTTGCCCGCCGGAATGCGGTTGCCATCGGCGGCGTCCATCACAGCCACTCGAGCGGCGCGAAGTTCGGCTTGCAGCATCCCCTTGGCGTTGGTCTCGCCCTCACCCCCAAGGCTATTGCTGCACACCAATTCCGACGCGCCGTGACCGCGATGCGCGGGCGTCATCTTGACGGGGCGCATCTCATACAACCGCACCTGCACGCCTGCATCTGCCGCCGCCAGCGCCGCCTGCGAACCAGCCAATCCCGCCCCGATGACCACGACCTCACTCATAAGCGGCAGCCTACCGCGTCGCGGCTCGAGGGATCGGTACTGGTCAGCGCTCTCGAGCCGGGGTTTGTTGATGACGGCGATTGTCAGGCGGCTCGAGCCACATCAGAGCTTGATGCTCGAGGGTCTATGCGGCGTTGACCTGTCGGGACGGGCGATCACAAGGATCGCCCATTCGCATCAGTTTAAGCGATTACGCGTCTCTGACACGTGGATTCGATTTCGTTGGTGGCCACTCTCACCCCGCCGCTGCGCGTCGGCCCTCTCTCGTTTCACGAAAGAGGGCGAAACTTTGTGCAATGCGGCTCCCTTCTCTCGCTGGCGAGAGAAGGGTTGGGGATGAGAGTGGCGTCTCGAGCAACTTTTTTGTCGCATCGAATAAAGTAGATTTCTTGCCGTTCACCTAGAGCGGCTTGGCGGGGTAAAATCAGCGCTCGAGCGGGAGCGGTGGCTTTGCGGTAGGCACAGCCCGCCCTACGCTACACGCTTGAAACTGTCCACAGACTAATGGTAGTCCAGAATACAAGTTTCATACCAAAAGCTCGAGGAACGTTTCTTGGTGATACGTGCCCACTATTGTTTCAGCTATTCATCCCGTTTGGCACGCATTAACTACAAGGGTTGCATGGCGGAACCGATGCTGATAAACCGCCAGCGCTGATAGAACGTAAATGCAATCATTAGCAGGATTACCGAGACGCCACCGCAAAACAACGCGACCGTCATGTATCCGTTACCCAAAAGCGTTTTGACTGCCAGCGTCACAGCCACCCCAGCGACGACGCTGTTGACGAAAGCAATCATCGTGGCGGTCGTGCCGAATTGCCCGATAGACGCACCTAAGCTTTGGGACGGAACTATTTTAGCCTCCGGCCACCTGCCTGTATTGACCGAGAAATATGGCTCGGCTTCGGGCGAGAGCGAGCGGTAGTACCCTCGAATCCGGGCGATACCGACGAGGTACTGCAAGTTCTCTACCGTAGTGTCCACGAGCCGAATGACGGTGAACAAGCCAAGCAGGAGCAGCACGGGCAACACCACGGCAACGAAAGGCAGCAGCATTTCGGGCGACTGGGACATGAACCCGATGGCAACCAACGAACTGGACAACGACAGAATGTACAGCGAGCTTCGCGCAGAAGCTTCAGAGATGGTGGAACTTGAGGCAGTTTGCAGCACGAAGTGTTCGGTGGTCAGCGCAGACACCAAGGCGGAATGTTTGGCTGCCTCATTCATTAAATCCCCCTTTACCTCGAGCTTCGCTTTGTCAGCACATGCTCGAGCCTGCGTTCACACTTCGGTTCTTTGGCTCGTAACGGCGCTCTTCCGCCACCTCGAGCGACGTGCCCACGCCCGCGCCGAGCGCACATCGTAGTGATTCCGTGCTACGACGATTCGCGTTTCAATTTTCGCCAGCCGCCAGCGCGATTGTTGGCAATGATTTGCTTGAACATCGCCTCCAGAGCACGCGCATTGAGGGTCTCGCCATTATGGAAGGACACGGTGCGGGCGGTTTGGTTGCTGTGTCCAGCAGTGATGATCCCCTCGGGGTCTGGAACGATTGCGCCATCATAAAGGAATATATTGACGTGATTTTTGGCGGCCAGCAATGCACAAATATTGCCCTCCAACACGAAGTAGGGCTGGGTCGTGCGCTTGATCATTTCGCTCACCTGCGGATCGGCGGCGTGTACCAGTTCGCGCACTTCACGGCAGATCGCCTGTTGCCAATCGGGGAGACCCTCAATATAAGCGTCAACACGCGGATCAAAGTTGACGTGAACCTTGTCTTTTGGATTCATAGCTTTATCCTCTCCGGTTTGATCAATGCCACAGTCCGACGGTGATCGAAATGATGACGAGCTTTAGGAACCAGTCGCCTGCGTGAATCGCTGCGATTTTCCAAGGGATGTTGTCCCAAATCACGGATCCCGACAGAAGGATGAACGGAAATCCGATCCACAGTATCAGTCCAAGCGACACCGCGCTCCATACGTCCTTGATTCCGAGACGATTGGCGAGTCCCGCCAAGACGGACGCCAACAAGAGGCTACGGAGGATCTCGAGGATCACTTTCCAGAGTGGCGGACGAGCGCTGGCCTGCGTCGCATTAACACTCGGCGTCAGGGAACCTCGTGCAGACGCGAACACCATGTACCAAACCGTACTCACCACGAAGACGACGACTGCGGCAGTGAGGATGGCTAAAAATTTGAGTTCAAACACGATGGCTCCTCTGCTGTGGGCTAATCGAAAATTCCATTGAGGCCACAGCATCAGGTTTTTAGGTTTCGCAGCGAGCCGGGATCACCCAACGCTCGAGACGGCTGATAGGTGAGTAGAACCGTGCCAGAACTGAACGCCTTCGATTGAGACGCTTAATGTAACTACGCCTGAACTCAACGCTTTTGAGTTTTGGATTTCGCTTCACTCGCCTAACCGTATGCCTTGAACCTGTCTTCAAACTGATGGCAGTCCAGAATACAGGTCTATCAAAAAGTTCGAGGGGAACCATTTAAAACAGTTTCCCTCGAGCCTCACCCACTCAAACTTTACGCAGTCGCGTTCGGCTGCTCCACCTTAGCGCCCCGTCTCGAGAGCTTGGGCTTCACCACTCACCCCTCGAGCCATCACAACAATCCCAACCCGCGCAGGTACTCGAGCAGCGGACTACTGCCCGTGAACAGCGCCACGAGCGCCCCCAATGCGAGGTACGGCCCGAACGGAATCTGTCTCGAGCCGCCGCGCAGTAACGCAATCACGCCGATGATCGCGCCGACGACCACGGCCGCTGCCAAGCCGAACAATGCTCCTTGCCAGCCGATGAACGCGCCGCAGGCTGCCCAGAGTTTGACATCGCCAAAGCCCATCGCCAGCGGGTCGAGGTCTTCCTCGGGCGTGTCGTCAGGGGCGGTATCACTGGAAATCAGCGGCGCGAGCCACCAATAGACGCCAACGACAATCGCCATCGCGCCCATGCCCTGCAAGCCGCTCGAGAGGCTGGTGATGAGGTCGGGCAAACCGCCATTCATTGCTTTGATGGCGAGCGTGACGATCAAGCCGCCGAGCGAAATTGTGTCCAGCAGCGGCAACGTGCGTTTGAAGATCAGTTGGTACGCGCCGAGCGCCAGCCCAGCAGCCAGCCCGAGCGGCCAGCCGAACCACGCGCCTACGAGTGCGGCGAGGTGAATGTTCAAATACCCAAGTGGCAGATCTGGATGGCGCGGCTCACGGAATCGCCGCAGCACCCACATCCCGTAAGCGCTGATCGCGCCGATCAGTCCAGCGCCGATCAGTGCGCCCTCGAGCGCCGCTGGGAACGTGCCGATCAAGGCGGCGATGCCTAGCCCGACGAAGATCGCGGGAATCGTCAACTCATCTGGGAGTTCAAAGGTTTCAAAATCAATCGCGCTGCCCGCCAGCAGGATCGTGAACAGAAACCAGTAGCCAACCGTCAGCAGCGGCTCGAGGATCGGGTCAAAGCGGTACGCTATTGCCGTGTACGCGATGGCGGTGATGAGTTCCACGATCGGGTAGCGGGCTTTGATCGGTTTGGCGCAGTAGCGGCATTTGCCGCGCAGGTACAACCACGAAAGAATCGGGAATAAATCCAGCACGCCCAAGCGGTGATCGCAGTGCGGGCAGTGGCTCGGCGGGAAGGCGATGTTCTCCTTGCGCGGCAAGCGGTAGATCAGCACGTTGGTGAACGAACCCACCAATGCGCCCAGAACGAACGAGAACACGAGGATGAGGGCGGTCACACCCGCGATTCTAGCGGTCAAAGCGGCGGCTCGAGGTGCATTTGTGTGCTGCGGCTGACAAGTTCGTCACTCGAGGGCATACGAACGCCCCTACCCCGACCCGCGCCCTCGAGCCTAGAGTGCGAATCATGTTCGCTGACGTGCAGGCATTCGTGAAGTTCTTAGAGGAAAAAAACCAGCTCGTGCGGATCACTGAAGCCGTGACCAGTGACCTCGAGATTACTGAAATCGCGGATCGCGTGATGAAAGCGGGCGGGCCAGCGCTGCTGTTTGAGAACGTTACAGGTAAAGACTTTCCCGTCGTAATCGGCTTGATGGGCACGCGGCAGCGCATGGCGTGGGCACTCGGGGTGGATGATCTCGAGGACATCCCGAATCGCCTTCGCAAGCTGCTGGACATCAAGCTTGGCGGTGGGATTCTGGGCTTGGCGTCCAACCTGCCAAAACTCAAGGAACTGGCGAACCTGCCGCCGCGCCGCGTGAAATCCGCTCCCGTGCAGGAAGTGATCTGGCGCGGGGACGCGGTGGACTTGTCTAAAATTCCCGTGCTGAACTGCTGGCCGCAAGATGGCGGGCCGTTCGTGACCTTGCCGCTGGTCATCACCAATGACCCCGAAACGGGCGAGTTCAACATGGGCATGTACCGCATGCAAGTCATGTCTAAAAACACCACAGGCATGCACTGGCAGCGCCACAAAACTGGGGCGCGGCACTTGGAGAAAGCCAAGAAGCTCGGCAAACGGCTCGAGGTGGCCGTGGCAATAGGCGGCGATCCAGCGCTGATCTACGCGGCGACCGCGCCGATCCCGCCCGTGCCGGGCATTAACGAGTACAGCCTGACGGGTTTTTTGCGCCACAAGCGCCAAGATGTCGTGAAAGGCGTCACAGTTTCGCTCGAGGTTCCGGCGGATGCTGAATTTATTCTCGAGGGTTACATTGACCCGAACGAACCTTGGGTCGTGGAAGGGCCGTTTGGGGATCACACGGGCTTTTACACTTTGGAGGATCAGTACCCGCTGTTTCACGTCACGGCCGTCACCATGCGAAAAAACGCGATTTACCCCGCGACGATTGTCGGCCGCCCGCCGATGGAGGACGCGTACCTGATCGAGACCACCGAGCGGATTTTCCTCGTGCCCGCGCAATTGATCCTGCCTGAGATATTCGATTACCACTTGCCGCCGTGCGGCATCGCGCACAACTTGGTCAATGTGACGATTAAAAAACAGTATCCCGGGCACGCGTACAAGGTCGCCAACGGCATGTTCGGGTTGGGGCAGGCGATGTTCACCAAGGTCGCCGTGGTCTGCGACGCGGGGGGCGTGCCACCGCAGGACAACCTCGAGTTCTGGCGGCAGGCGCTCAAAAACTGCGTGCCGGGGCGAGATACGGTCTTCACCAAGGGCCCGACCGATGTATTGGATCACTCGAGCCGCAGTTTCAGTTACGGCTCTAAGCTCATCATTGATGGGACGCAGAAAAGCTGGGAGGAGGGCGACTCGAGCGCGTGGCAGGCCGCGCCACCTCGAGCGGATCACGAACTTCCGCAGCTCGAGGGGATCGTCAACCAATCCCAAGCGGGCGGCGGAATCTGGTTCGTCAGCGTTGCCAAAACACGCGGCGGGCTGGGACTCGAGATCGGGCGAGAATTAGCGGTCTCGAGCGCTGCATCTGGCATTCGCCTGATTGCGCTGCTGGACGAACTAACCGACTCGAGCGATCCCGAAGATGCGTTCTGGACGCTCTTAAACAACATCGACCCGGAGCGCGACGGTGCAATCGTATCCGGCCCGACAGGGCCCGTGCTGGTGCTGGACGGCACGCGCAAAATCGCCGCTGAGGGCTTTACCAGAGCGTGGCCGGACAAGATCGTCATGGACAAGAAAACCGTCGTGCTCGTGGACGAGAAATGGCCGCGTTACGGCATTCCGGGCCCGCAGCTCGAGTCACCGACGGGTCACAAACCGACGCTCGAGGCTGGCACGGTCTTATCGCCTCTCCCCGCCGTGGGAGAGGCCGCCGCAGGCGGGTGAGGGGGGCGAGCGCAGCGAGTTGCCCTTGAACGTCAAGGTCGAAGTCAAGTGCATTCGCTGCGCTCACCCCCTCACCCGCAGGGAGAGGCGAAAAATCTACAGCGTCTCGAGGCTCGAGCGATTGAGTCGCAGCATTCGCGTTTTCTAGCGAAATCTGGTTGAATCATTTTGTGAACACCGAACATCCCACCCCCGCAATGCTCGAGGCGGCATTGAAGCGCTTCGGGCACGCGGGGTTCAGGACGTTGCAGCTCGAGACCGTGCAGGCCGTGCTATCAGGGCGCGATTGCTTGACGGTGCTGCCGACGGGCGGCGGCAAGTCGTTGACGTATCAGTTGCCTGCGACGCTGATGAGCGGGACGACAGTCGTGATTAGCCCGCTGATCGCGCTGATGAAGGATCAGGTGGATGCGCTGAACCGCAAGGGTGTGCCCGCGACGTATCTCGCCTCGAGCCTGAGTGAAGCGCAGTCCACGACCGCGTGGCGCGGCATTCACGCGGGGGAGTACAAACTGATTTACATCGCGCCGGAGCGGGCGCGGGCTTCACGCAGTCTGCTCGAGCGAGCTGATCTGGTCGTGGTGGACGAGGCGCACTGCGTGTCGCAGTGGGGGCACGATTTCAGACCCGATTATTTGCTGCTGGGAGATTTGCTGTCGGGAATTACCGCGCCGCGTTTAGCGCTGACGGCGACCGCCACGCCGAAGGTGCGCGAGGAAATCGCCAAGGTGCTGCTGCGCGATCCGCTGGTGCAGGTCGGTAGTTTCGATCGTCGCAACCTGACCTTCAGTGCTCACACGGTCACGAAAGCGCAGAAGCTCGAGGCGCTGCATGGGCTGCGGGCCGCGCATCCGGGGTCGTGCATTGTCTACTGCGCCACGCGCAAAAGCACCGAGGAAGTCGCGCAGTATTTGGGCGTCGAGGCGTACCACGCTGGGCTGCCCGATAAGCAGCGCTCAGCCGTGCAGGACAGGTTTTTATCTGGTCAAACCGAGTGTTTGGTAGCGACCGTCGCCTTCGGCATGGGCATTGACAAGCCGGACGTGCGGCTGGTCGTGCATTACGCGATGCCCAGCACGTTGGAGGCGTACTACCAAGAGGCGGGACGCGCTGGGCGCGACGGCTTTGAGGCGCACGCGGCGCTGCTGTACAGCTTGTCGGATTTAATCACCCGCAAGCGATTGATGGAAATGAACTACCCCGAGGAGCAACTGGTGCGTAAAGTCCTGCGCTCGCTCGAGGATGCGCCGGGCACGGCTGGCGACGTGATCGGGCGCTTGGGGGGCTTCAACAGCACGCCTGTCAACGTCGCCGTGAAACTATTGCTCGAGAACGGCAATTTGCAGAGCGACGGCGGCGCGTTTCGGGTCGTCAACGCCAAGAAGCAAGTCGATTACACCAAGCTTCACACGCGGCGCAGGCTCGAGGGTGTGGCGCTGGAGAAAGTCGTCGGCTACGCCGAGACGAGCGCGTGCCGGAGGGCGTTTCTGGTCGGGCATTTCGGTGAGCGCCTGCCGCCGTGCGGCAAGTGCGACGCTTGCGACCCGAGCCTCGGCAACATCGGCGGGCTGTCAGCCGTCAAAGCTCGAGCGCCGAAAGCCAATCGCGGTGCGGCGCTGGTCAGCAATGCGTTGCTGGCAGCCACAAGGGGTCAGCGACTGTCACGCGACAAACTGATTAAATTCGTCACGGGCGCGGAGTCCAACACGCTCGAGGCAGCGGGCTTGATGCGCGACCCGTTGTACGGGGCTTTGCGCGACGCGGGACGCATCACGGTCAGCGCCGCGCTCGACAAGCTGCTCAGGGAGGGTTCGTTGCAACTCGAGGCGGGATTGGTCGTGGCAGGCTCGGGGAGTGTGACAAGCTCAGGCGCAGCGTCGCCAAACTCGAGTGGCGCGGGTGATCTCGAGATGCGGCTGCGCTCGTACCGCACGGATCGCGCCAAGCGCGACAGCGTGCCGCCGTATGTCGTGTTCTCGGACAAGAGCTTGCAGGAACTCTTGGAGCGTCGCCCGACATCCACCGAGGCGCTGCTCGAGGTGAACGGCATTGGTCAAGGCAAAGTTGATAAGTACGGCGCTGATCTGCTCGAGATCATCGGCGGTGGAATGACCAGTTCCACTCGAGCCGTGGCCGCGCCAGAATCCGATCTCGAGACGCAATTGACCCTGTGGCGCGAGCACCGCGCCGCCAGAGACCGCGTTTCACCCAGCACGATCATCAACGACGGCGTGCTGCGCGGCGTGGCGAGTCAGAACCCGCAGAATCTCGAGGAGCTGCTGCTCGCGCCGGGCGTCGGGGCGCAGAAACTCCAGAAGTTCGGCGCGGAAATCATCGCGCTGCTCAATCCTGCCGCCGTGACGCGAATGCCACCGATGACGCGCATCGCACAGATTGGGGCGCTGAAAAGTTACCGTCATCAGCAGAACAACCTGCGCGACGTGGATGAACCACTGGGGGATGAGTTCAGCAATACAGAACTGCTGGCGGTTGTGAAGGCACAGCCGAAAACCGCAGGCGACCTGCTCGAGTTGTCAGGTTGGAACCAACAGCGTGTCACCAAGCACGGCGCGGGCATCATTGCAGCGCTCTCGCTCGAGGGCAAATCTTTGGAGGGGCAGCCACTCGAGGATCAAGGCAAAGCCAAGCAGCTTGAGCCAGACACCGTGCCGACTCGAGCCGCCGCAACTCGAAATACCGTGCAAACTACTCGAGCCGCGCCAGTGAAAGCTAGCTTGACCAGTGCCGCCGAATTGCTCGAGCTGGCCGCGCAGGGCGGGCAGGCTGACCCCGGATTGCTCGAGGCTGCGCTGGATGGCTTGCCCGAAACTCAGCTCCCACGAGCGCTCGAGGTGCTGTGCCGCTGGGGGGCGAGCTTCGAGACGCTGCGCCCGCATCTGGACGACCCGAGAGAAGCGATTGCCGCCGCCGCCATTGCTGCACTTGCCAGCATTGACCCGAGCTTCAAACTCGATTTTCTGATCGCAGACGCCCGCCCTCGAGTCCGCCTCGCCGCCGTGCGCGTGTCACGCGACGCGAAGCTGCTGGAGGCGATTGCGGGCGGTGGTGATGTGGCGTTCGTTCGCACGGCAGCGAAGGTGCGGCTGAATAGCCTCGAGTCGTAGTGAGGTTTTTCGCCTCTCCCCGACGTGGGAGAGGCCGCCGAAGGCGGGTGAGGGGGCGAGCGAAGCGAGTTGCTGTTGACGTTCAAGAGGTCAAGGGCAATCGCTGCGCTCATTCCCTCTCCCCGACCCTCTCCCGCAGTACGGACTCGCACGCATGGGCGTGACCGGGAGAGGGAGAAAACCTCTAAGCCCGTTTCTTTTTCGGTTTCGGCACTGGCAGCGTCGCCATCACGGTCCTCACGCGCAGCTCGAGCGCGTCCAAATCCTCTATTTCATCGCCGCTGATTTCAGCGTAACCGTTCGCGCCTTCAAACGGCTGCTCGCGGTTGCCAAAGAGCGTGTCCACAACGCTGTCCTCGAGATGCTTGACCTTGACGAACAGGCGGTCATCGCAAGCCAGTGCAAAAATCGTGCCGTTCAGGTACACGCCGTACTCGCCGAACATTTTCTTATATGTGACCGCGCCCAGTTCGCAGCGCTCGAGTTGCTCGGCGAAGAAGGTCATCGTCGCGCTCGAGGTCGCCATTCAGTTCGCCTCGAGCGGCGGGGCTTTGCGGGCTTGGGTGGCTTGCTCAAAAGCGTAGCCGTACTGAATCAGCTTGCCTTCGCTGTAGGCTGACCCGAGCAGGCTGATGCCGACGGGTTGCCCGTTCGCGTCGTAGCCCGCTGGCACGGTGATCGTCGGATAGCCAGCTTTCGCGCCGATTTGAGCGCCCCAGTACATCGGCATGAAGATCGCGTCTAGCTTGTGTTGCCCCATCACCGCATCAATCCCCTCGAGTTTGGCGAGGCGGATGTCCTCGGCTCTCGAGTGCTGGTAATACTTGCTCCGCGTGCCGCTGGCGGCTTGCGAGGCCAGCAGCAGCGTCTGCCCGTAGCGCAAGTGCGTGGCGAAACTGGCTTCATTGGCGCGGATCACCTCGAGCAGACTCTGCGGGTACGGACGCTCGAGGGAACGCAGGTATTTGTTTAAGTCGCGCTTGAACTCGTAGACCAGCACCGCGTACCCGGCGTCGCTGACGGCTTTAGCGGTTGGAATGTCGGCATCGATCAGCGTCGCGCCGCAGTCTTGCAAGGCCACCAGTGCCGTCTCGAGGATCGGGCGCTGATCTGGTGTGACGTTATCCCAGTAGTGAGCGCGTGGCACGCCGATGCGAGCGCCGCGCAAACCGTCTTGCTCGAGGAATTTCGTGTAATCAGTCTCACGCCTCGAGCCTTTGGTGGCTGAGTCCTGCGGGTCGCGCCCCGCCAATACGCCGAGCAATACAGCCGCGTCCGCGACGCAGCGCGTCATCGGGCCCGCCGTGTCTTGACTGGCGGCAATCGGGATGATGCCGCGTCTCGAGACCAATCCGACCGTCGGTTTGATGCCGACGAGGCTGTTGCTGACGGCTGGCGATAAAATACTGCCCGAGGTTTCCGTACCGACCGCGACAACCGCCAAGTCAGCCGCGATGCTCGCGCCAGAGCCGCTGCTCGAGCCGCCAACATCGAACTCGCCGTAAGGGTTCTTGACCTGCCCACCGAGGCTGCTGTAACCGTTGGGCATGTCGGTGCTGATGAAGTTCGCCCATTCGGTCATGTTGGCTTTGCCAAGAATCACCGCGCCCGCTTCGCGCAGTTTCGTGACCAGAAAAGCGTCATCTCGAGCAATGCAGCCCCGCAGCGTCAGTGATCCAGCCGTCGTCTCTATGCTGTCGGCGGTGGCGATGTTGTCTTTGACCAGCACCGGAATACCGTGCAGCGCCCCTCGAGTCGCGCCGCTACTGCGCTCGTTATCCAAGCTTCGTGCGATCAGAACCGCATCCGGGTTGGTTTGCCGGACGCTGTTCAATTTGCCCGCGTCGACCCGTGCGATGCGCTCAAGGTAGTGTTGGGTCAGCATTTCGCTGGTGATCTCACCGCTTTTGAGTTGCTGCTGCAACTGCTGGACGCTCAACTCGGGCGGAATCTCGAGCGGTTTGGTCATGCAAAGCAGTGTACTCGAGGGCTACATTCACTTTAGGGCTGCGGCGACGCTGACACTGGCGGTTTTGGCGGCGTCCGCGCTCGAGTACGCGCCGACGAGCACGCGGTTCACGCCATCAGCCCCGGTTTGGATTCTGGCAGCCAAGCCCAGTTTCAGCAGGCGGTCACGCAAAGCGCTGGCGTTGCTGGCGTTTTTGAATGCGCCCGCCTGTACCGACCAACCCTGAGCCGAGTTTCGTACCGGCAAGGCTGAAGGGATTGCGGCCGCGATGATCGCCGTGGTGGTATCCGACGCGGGATCGCTCGAGGGGCTGGGCAGCGTCGCGTCGCTCGGGGTGCTTGCGTTGCTCGGACGCTCGCTCGGCTCTGGAGCAGTGGTATCCGAAGCGGTGGTATCTGAAGCACTGGCGTTTGAAGTGGTGCTGTCGCTCGAGCTTGCGCTGTTGGTGGGCGTCATCGGCGTCGCGGCTCGAGGCTCTAATTTGGCTGGGGTTTTCACCTGTGGCGGCGGCTGCGGGGCGCTGTCCGAGGCGTTGGGAACGCGCATTGGCACGGCTTTGATCGGCTCCAAAGAAACGCTGTCTTGGTTGCTGGATCTGCCAGTGAAATAAAACAGCGTACCCCCAGCGATCAGCACAACGCAGATGGCCAGCACCAGTACGTCCCTGAACGCCATGCCCCTCACGCGAATTCCCCCCAGTGCGCGGCCTTTGCTTTTTGCTTTTCAAAGCGCCGCATCTGCTCGATGTCCCACTCGATCAACGTGCGATCCCCGGCTTTACTTTCCACATGATGCTGGATTTCGTGGGTCAGCGTCTCCCAGATTTGGGTTTCCCAGTCAAAGCCCCGTCCAGCGATCTGTAAAAAGCTACCGTAGAACAGCGACACGTGCCGCCCAATGTGAATGCGGCTGTCTAAAAACTGATCGGGGCCCGGATCTAAATACTCGCCCAAGCGCACCAGATGATGCTCTACGGGATCGCGCTTGACGTGTTCAAAAACGTGGACGCCCTGCAAACCTTCCAGATACTGCTCTGGGATGATCGACAGGTGTTGTTGCACGGTGTCTTCAAATTCAGCGAAGGTCATACTTGAGTGTAGTGTACTCAAGTAAGGTGCGTTTATCATGCGCGTGACGTTCGCGCTTGGGTGTGCAACGTTCATGCTGAGCGAAATGTACGCCAAGACGATGAGAGCCGCGCTCACCATTGGCCGGCTCAAGGTCAGCGGCAGCGTGTGACGCGAGGGAAACCACACCCTGCGGCTCGAGGGATTGCGTTTCTCAAACCCCTACTGCGCGGTCATGCCGCCGTCGGCCGTGATGATCGAACCCGTCAGAAACGAGGCTTCATCGCTGGCTAAAAACAAGGCCAGATGCGCGATTTCCTTGGGTTCGCCGGGACGACCAATCGGTTGGAAGCTGTCGATGTTGGCGTACACGCGCTCCAAGCCGCCCATTAGCGCAGCGTGCGCGTGGTTGATCGGCGTGTCGACCCAGCCCGGGCAGATGCAGTTGCAGCGAATCCCGCGCTTGGCGTAATCCAAGGCAATACCTTTTGTGAGCATCACCACTGCACCTTTTGAAGCGCTGTAGACCGTCAGAAACGGCTCTGACACCAGTCCGTTGACGCTTGCGATATTGACGATGCTGCCCCCGCCCTGCTCGAGCATCTTCGGAATCACGGCTCTCGAGGCGTACATCGCGCCTTTGACGTTGACGTTCAATGTTTGCTCAATCACCTCGTCAGTGACCTCGTGAAAAACGCCGGGCAGGTTGACGCCCGCGTTGTTGACCAGCACATCCACGCGACCCCACAAGTTCAAGCAGCTCGAGACGAAACCAGTGACCTGCGCGGCGCTCGAGATGTCCGCTACCGCTGCTTCGGCTATGCCGCCCGCAGCGCGGATTTCATCGACGGTCGCATGGACAGCCGCTTCGTTGATGTCCACGCACAGCACGCGCCCACCCTCTTCGGCCAAGCGCTGTGCGATGGCGCGACCAATACCAGACCCTGTACCGGTGACGATGCAAACCTTACCGAGGACTCGAGTCATGGACAGCAGCGTACACGAGCGCTGACCCTGCGAGTCAGGGTTTGATGCACCCAAAAATCAGGCGCTCAGTGCCAGCAGCTCGAGTTCGCCCGTGCGGTTAATGCGATCCACTTCGTTGGCCACGCGCTGTTCCTTCACAGCCGTGATGAACGGCTCGACCAGACTGGCATCGAACTGCAAGCCAGCAACCTCGCGCAGAATTTCAAACGCCCTGTCCCACGTTTTGGCCACCGAGTAAAGCCGTGCGGTAGTCATCGCATCGAAAGCATCGGCAATACCAACCATCCGCGCCAGCAACGGAATCTCGTCGCCAGCGATGCCATCGGGATAACCCATGCCATCCCAGCGCTCGTGATGAGACCTCACCACCGGGGCAATCGCCTCGAGCCGCTTGCCGCTCTGCTGAATGATGTCAAAACCAATCAGTGTGTGCTGCTCTAAAACAGCGCGTTCCTCCAAGGTCAGCGGGCCCTTGATCTCCAAATATTGATCGCGAATCCCGATCTTGCCAATGTCGTGAACGCGCCCTGCGAACAGCGCCCGCTCCTGATCGGAGGCGCTCCAACCCAAACGCTGCGCCAAGGCCTGCGTGTACAAGCCCACGCGCTCCGAGTGACCGGCCGTGTACGGATCGCGCTTGTCAAGCGTGGACAGCATCACGCGCACCAGTGTGACAAACGAATCGTGTTCCTCTTGCAGCGCCCTCGCCTGCATCACCGCCACGCCGACCTGCGAGGCGAAGGTCTCGAGCATCGTCGCGTCGCCATCGGTGAAGACGCGTTCGATGAACTGCGTATCGGCGTACAGCACGCCGATCACCGCGTCGCGTGACCTGAGCGGCACGGCCAGCACGCTGCGAATGTCCAGTGCCAGAATGCTGGCGCTGGCTAGCATGTTCAGCCCTTCGTCCTCTTGCACGTTGGTGGTGATGATCGGCTGCTGCGTCCGCAACACGCGCTCTAACAGAGTCTTGCTGACCTGAGGGTCTTCGTCGCCAGCCACGCTGCGCGAATCCACGACCCGCAACTCGCCGTCGCTTAAGAGCGCCAGCGCCGTGCGCCCCGCACCCATCAAGGAGAGCGCTTCGGCTAGGACATCCTGAAACAGCGTCAGCACGTCGAACGCATCGCGGACTCTGGACAGTTTGATGCCGATGGCCTGCATGGCTTTCAAAGCCCCGCGCTCGCCTTCCAATTCCCTCGCCAGCCGCTCGAGTTGCACTCCCTGCGCTGGGGGGAGTTGACGCGCAAATTGCCGGAGTTGCTCGAGCGGGTGCATTTCGCAAAGTCTAACGGCGTGTGAGAAATCGCACTGCCAAAAATGAACAGGAGAATCCGCTCGAGACAGTAAAAAACCCCACCATCACAGGCGGGGTTGCTTGAGCAGATGAAGTGGTTAGATGCCGCCGATGGCGAACGCTTTGCCACCGCCGACTTTCAGATCCAACTGCCCCTTAACGACAGCGTTGTCGGAAGTGTAATTCAGCGTCGCACTGACTTGGTTGAGGTTATTGCCGTTCGTAAAGATGGTCTTGGCTTTGGTAAAAGCATCACCGGTGATTGTGACCGTCAGCAAGCTCGAGGTGAAGCTGTACGTGCAAGCAGAGGTTTGCGTGAACGTCATTTTTGTCGGATCGGCGACGATAGCGATGGTCACGCCCGTCGTGTCCGCTCCATCGGATAGTTTGACACTGCCACCAATCGCGGTCAGGTCAAAGGTTGCAGGGCATACTTTGTTTGCCCCGGAGATCACTGCCGAAACAGCTACAGGATTGCCTTGAGCGTCGTTGTAACTGGTAGCGAGGGCCAACTCGAAGACGAATCCTTTGAGAACAGCCGGAGCGGGAATGGGTGGGATTGTGTAATCGGCGAATGTATCGCTAACGATTGGTGTCGTGGTATTGACCCCTTGGGCACGCACTGCGCCGTTGTTGAGCAAGCTAACTGTTATGGCCTTACCCTTTAAACCGATTGGATCGTCTTGACCCTTGCTCCCATCTTGGATGACGACCTTCTGATCAAGCACGCTACACGATGCGAGCAACGCTGCGACTGCCAATGCGCCAAAAACTTTTTTCATAAAATCTCCTTGTTGAAAGCGATTTTGAGCATACATCACAATTGAATAGTGGCTTGTGGAAACTCAGCTCGAGTCGTGCCGAACAGCATAGAACTTGACAAGATTCAGTGCAGGCGAACCCGACTCGAGGGTCAGAGGCTACCCTCAACTCGAGGTCAGCGCCAGCAGCACATCTCTCGCCAGCAGCCCGAGGCTCGAGGCTCGAGAGCTTTGCGCCAATTTGGTCAACTCGGCTTTGGTGTCCGGCGTCCACTTGTCCAACACGGCGCGTTTCATGAAGGCGACTTGGCGCTGCGCGGTGTCCTGCGCGATCTCCAAGTGTTCTTCAAATGCCGATAATGCCCGCAGGGTTTCCAGAATCAAGCGCGTGTCGCGCCCCAAACGCCAGCCCGCGTGGGCGCGGCAGACCCCCCATGCCCACGGGTACTCGGCGTTGATCGATTCGGTCAGCGCCCAAGCCTTGGCGTAATCCCCGAACGACAGCGCCCATTGCACCTCGAGCAAATTCAGCAGTGAGCTGGGCGCGACTTTGGGCAGCTCGTACACCAGACCGTCGCCCAATTCCAGCGTGATGCGCGTCTCCCACAGGCGAGCGTCGTCGCTGGGTTTGACATCGAAAAAGCACTCGCGGGCGCTTTCCAAATGCGACAGCGCGTACTCGCAATGCCCAAGGTTGTAAAGCGCCGCCTGCTCGTAAGGCAACAAGCCCGCTCGAGCGGCCAGCTTGCGGGCTTCACGCAAACGCACGACGGCGCTTTCAAAATCAAAATCGCTCATCAGCTTCGCGGCGATGTTGATTTCCAGCCCAGCGCGGCTGCGGAGGTCGCCCGTTTTCACGGCGTACTGAGCGGCTCGCTCCCACGCGGTCATAGCTTCCAACTGCTGAGCAGCGTCGTAATGCCTGCGCCCCAACTCGTTCCACGCCTCGGTTTTTAGAAAAGCGTCTTCAGATTGCTCACTGATCTTCACAGCCACTTGCGCCAGCCACTCGGCGCGGCGCGGCTTACCCGTGGCTGCGCTCAGGCTCGAGAGTGCGGCCAGTGCTCTGACCTGCCCGCCGATGTTGCCGCTGCGCTTGCTGGCCGCCAAAGCTTCCAAGCCGTAGCGCTGCGCTTCAGGCCAGCGATGAGCCTCTTTGCTGGCAAGGCTCTGCTCGAGCTTCAACTCCTCAAAGAACGGGTCGTCGATGCTCAGTTCACTCAGCAGGCTGCGCGACGCGGACAGGCTGCCCAGAAAGCGTTGCACTCGAGCGAGTTTGACGCGCACCTCACCGGACAGCCGTGAGCTGGCTTCAAATTTATTGGCGCTGTCAGTCCCCGCTACACCATGATTCCCAGCTAAGCTGTGCAGCA
The DNA here is from genome assembly GCA_025359505.1 of Deinococcales bacterium. Classification (GTDB taxonomy): domain Bacteria; phylum Deinococcota; class Deinococci; order Deinococcales; family JAAFIG01; genus JANYHH01. The sequence continues at coordinate 14,461 of JANYHH010000035.1, read as the reverse complement.
CCTCTTGCCACAGCAGCAACGCGTCCTCGTTGCGGCCCGTGTGGGACAGCACCTCGGCGAGGTGATGTTTGCTTCGCAGGGTTTCGGGCAAGTCACTGCTCAGTTTAGCGCTGGCGTCCAGCGCCAAGCGGTACGCCCGCTCAGCTTGCGGGTAAGCGAAGGTCGCTTGCGCGTCTCGGCCCGCCTCGAGACCGCGCAACAAGCTCGCGGCGTATTCCTGCGCGAAGTAATGGTGGTACGCCAGCTCGAGTGGCGCGGCGCGGCTCTGGAGCAGTTTGGCGGCCTTTGAGTGTAAACGCCGCCGCTTCAAGCTCATCAGTCCGTCCAGCAGCATCTCAGAGTAGAGCGGGTGCGTGAACCTGAAACCCTCGCCGCCCGTGCCGCTGACCTCCTGCGCCAAGCGTGCGCGGGTGAGTGCCTCCAGCGCGTCCAGAGCGCTGTCGTCGTCCCACTCGAGGAGCGTCCTGACATCGGCGTACAACCAGAGCTTACCGAGCACGCTGGCAGCCCGAGCGAACTCCAAAGCGGCTTGCGGCAAGCTCATGATGCGGTGCGACAGCAGATCGTTCAAGCTGTCGGGTAGTGACATCACGCTGTGGTTCCACTCGTAAATGCCGCCGCGCTTAAACACCGCGCCCGATTCCAGCATGGCTTTCAGGCGCTCCTCGAGCACCCACGGGTTGCCGCTGGCCTGCGCGACCAGTTCATTCTGCAAGGCTGGGTCGATGTCGCCGTCGAGCCACGCGCCGAGCAATTCGCGCATCGCGTCGTCCGGCAGCGCAGACATGGCTACAGTCACGCGGGGACGGGTCAGACCCTTGGGGACGGTTTGACCGGCCGCCAAATCCTCCAAGCGGTAACTGAGGATCAAGCGCGGCGCGAGCGCAGCCCGCGTCGCGTGCGCCAGCAGCGCCAACGTGCTCTCGTCGGCCCAATGCAGATTCTCGATGACCAGCACCGTGACCTCGGACGCCCGCTCCAAAAGTTCAGTGAAGGCCTCAAACAGGCGCAAACGGGCGACTTCAGGCGGCAGGTTGCCCTCGAGTGGCGCAATGTCTTCAAAGACGCTCGGTGCGATCCGCGACAGCTCGCCTCGGGTGGCGTCCGGCAAGTGATCGAGCAGATTACGGTGCGTTTTATTCAAGCTGTGAATGAGTCGGGAGACCGCGCCAAACGGCGTCGGATCATCGGGGATGGCCTCACCGAACGCGAGGCGCGTGCTCCCATCGCGCACCCGCGCTTCGTCGCTGAGCGCCCGCAACAGCTTGGATTTGCCGATGCCGACATCGCCCGTCACGGCGTAGACGCCGTAAACTGGCGTGGGTTCTTCCAGCAAAGGCAGCAAGGCGTTCAGCTCCGCGTCGCGTCCGATCAGCCCAGCCAGCAGCAGCGCATCGGCTCGAGGTTGACTGTCTAAGCTCAACGCGGCTGCGTTCATCGGTTCATTCAGGGTCTGCGCCAGCTCGTCCATCACGGCCGCTGCACTGGCTGGGCGGTCGCTGGGGTTTTTACTGAGCAGCCCCAGAATCAAGCGCTCCAAACCGGTGGGCAAGGCCGCGTTAAAAACCCTCGGTGGGGTCGGCGGGGTCTGCAAGTGCTGCATCACGACCTGCGCCAGCCCCTCGCCGATGAATGGTGCTCGCCCCGCGAAGGCCCAGTACATCACCGCGCCCAAAGCGTACAAATCAGCGCGGTAATCGAGCGCTGCGCCGCGACACTGCTCCGGGGACATGTACAGCACCGTGCCGACGACCGCTCCAGCGCGGGTCAGCGCGACCGTACCATCAAGGGATTTAGCCAGCCCAAAATCCATCAGCTTGGCCCGGCCTTCTGGGGTCACGCGGATGTTCTCTGGTTTCAAATCGCGGTGGACGATGCCGTTGGCGTGCACCGCACTGAGGGCTGCGGCTACATCAATAAAGACGCGAATCAGTACCTCGGTGCTCGGGCGGGTGGGGATCACGTCGTTCAAGTCCGAACCGCGCACGTACTCCATCACCAGAAACGGAATGCCGTCCTCGTCGCCAAAACCCAGCACTTTGACGACGCACTCGTGCTGGATGCGCTCCAATGACCTGAACTCGCGCCGCAGCCGAGCGCCGCCCTGCTGGGCGATGGCTTCGTGCAGCCGCTTCAAGGCCACCAATTCGCCGCTGATCTCGTCACGCACGAGGCTGACGCGTCCCATCGCGCCAGCACCGAGGTCTTTGATCGGCGTGAATTGCGTACCCTCTAAAACAGCCATTTGTTCGCGCATTATGGCATCTCGAGCACAGCCAAGCTGTGAGCGAGGCGTGACATTTGGATCGGAGTCACAGTTGAGGTGCGGCAGAGGGGAATGCGGCGGTTGCGACGAGATCGCCCATCGGCAACCTCGAGACCGTGTGTTCTTTACCGCTCGAGACCGTTCAACTTCTCGAGTTCAGTTCCCTGACCAGCGCCTCGAGCGATTCTGCGGTCAGCCCATACGTCAGCAGCGCGGGCGCGTTTACGTCAGCCACCGCGTAGGGATTCCACAGCGCCAGATGCAGATCGGGCTGGATCTGACTCAGCGCGTCTCGAGCAGGGCTGGTCATGCGCCCCGCTTGGCTCGAGACGTAAATCAGGGCGTCGTGATTGGTTTTCGCCTCGAGCGCCAACGCGACAGCCGCGAGCGGATCGCTCTGCTCGAGCCAAATTGGGGTCACGCGGTACACGCGCCGCAACGCTGTCAGTACGTCAGCACCGTTTAACGCGCTCTCCCACGCGCTGCCGCCGGGATTGTCAGGTGCGAGGATCACGGCGACGCTCGAGTTGGGCGCTGGGAGTCGCGGATTGCCCGTGCGAGCGATGCCCTGCTGCCACGCCTCCACCATCAGCTTTGGGTTTGCGTTCGTCTGCTCGAGCTGGCTGGCTGGGTACGTGCGGGCTAAGCGGTCGCGGCGCTCGAGCGCGTCCGCGATTCGCGTTTTGGTCAGTACGCCCTGTGTGATGGCTCGCTCGAGGGCATAGAAAGTTTCAATCTGATCGGTGAGCGACCCGAAAACCTCGAGCATATCCGCACCTGCGGCTAGGCTCTGTACGGCTGCCGGGCCGCGCCCCCAGTGCGCGGTGATCGCGCCCATGTTCATCGCGTCGGTGACGATCGCACCCGCGAAACCGAGGGACTCGCGCAGCAAGCCCGTCAGGATGCGCGGCGACAAGGTGGCGGGCAAATCTGGGTCAATCGCGGGGAAAACGATGTGCGCCGTCATGATGCTGGCCACGCCCTCCAGCACCGCTCTGAACGGCGCGAACTCCATCATTTCCAACTGCGCCAGCGTTTTATTCACCTTCGGCAGATCGTGGTGCGAATCTTGGTGCGTGTCGCCATGCCCCGGAAAGTGCTTGGCGCAGGCGGCCACACCGCTTTGTTGCAAGCCCTCGAGCCACGCTTTGCCGAGCTGGGCCACCGCGTCAGGATTTGCCCCAAACGAGCGCTCAGCGATCACGGGATTGAGCGGATTATTGCTCAAGTCCAGCACCGGCCCGAAGCACCAATTCGCGCCGATGGAACGCATCCCGCGAGCAATCTCAGCCCCGATTGCTCGAGCCAGATCGGGGTCGTTGCTGACTCCCAGATTGCCCGCGCTCGGGGCGCTGGGCAGAAACGACGTGCGCCAGACGTTACCGCCTTCCTGATCTATGGCAATCAGCACGCCATCTCCCAGAATGCTTTTCAGGTCAGCCATCAGCGCTTGCGATTGCTCAATAGTCACAAGGTTTTGCTTGAGCAGCACGACACCACCCGGTTGATAGCGCTCCAAATGACGCACGGTTTCCAAGCTGAGGTTTGGGCTGGGTAACGTCACCAAGGCGAGGCGATTGATGTCTGACATCACCCCATACTAATGCTTGACAGTGACCAAATCGCGTGCTAACTTTGCACACATCTGAGTGTTACAAATAAATTTCAATCAACTTCAATCATCTCGAGATCACTGCACCGCTCGAGCGATGAGAGGCATTCATGCTCGAGCCGCGCCTAGAACAGATTCAAAAACTGCTGTTCAGCAGCGGCCACGTCACCGTCGGGGATTTGGCGGCCAACACCCAAAGCAGCGCTGCCACCGTGCGTCGCGACTTGGAGCGTTTGGAAGGGCTGGGTCTGGTCACGCGCACACGCGGCGGGGCGCGACTGGCGCAAACCAGCGGCGCGGAAATCGCCTTCCAAGCCCGCGAGCACCAAGAAGTCGCCTATAAACGCGCCATCGCCGCCAGCGCCTACAAACTATTGCGCCCGAACAGCAACATTTTGTTAGACGCCGGAACGACCGTGTTGCAACTGGCCCGGTTGATCCGCCGCAAGCCCATGCCGCTGACCGTCATCACCAATTCAATTCCCGTGACCCAAGAACTGCTCGGCATCGCGCAAATTAAACTCTTCTTACTGGGCGGTCAGCTTCGCTCGGAAAACCTGAGCAGCGTCGGCGTCTACGCCGAAGACGCGCTGCGGCGCTTCTGGGCAGAGCAGCTCTTCTTGGGCAGCAACGCCGTGCATTTAGAACACGGTCTCTCGAGCCATGACCCTTTAGAAGCCAGCATCAACGCGGTGATGCTCGAGCGCAGCGAAACGCGGATTCTGCTGTCCGACAGCTCTAAATTCGGTGCGCGGGCCATGCACTGCGTCGCACCGCTGCACAGCCTGCACCGCATCATCACCGATCAGCGCTTGCCCGATCATTGGTCGAGCGCGTTGCACTCCACGGGCGTGCAGCTCGAGACCGTGGAAGCGGCGTGAGCCAAGTTACTGGGTTCACGTAACTTGAAACACAGTTGATAGCCGCGAGTGAGCAGTATCTTCGCCCGTCACCACAGTTCATCACAGGCATACCCCTCGAGACGCCAAAGATTGGCTCGAGACAAACGCTTAATCGCAACGTGCCAAGTTTTTGGTATTTCTCGAGCAACAAGTCCCTTTGCACTCGAGCCGCCATTCCCACATCCGAGTTTTGACTCGTCCAGCACGGCTTTTCGGGGTTCGCACCCCTTAGCAACGGAGGATCTATGAAGAAACGCACCCTACTGGCACTTGGTCTCCTTGGCGCGGTCAGCGTCGCCGCACTCGCGCAGAGCGGCAAACAACTCGAGTTCTGGTCATGGTACTTGTCACCCAAATTCGACCCGTACTTGAAAAGCGTGATCGCGGATTTTGAGAAAGCCAACCCCGGCGTCACCGTCAACTTGGTCGACAAGCAAGACAACATGGTGCGCGACCTGCAAGCCAGCATCGCGTTGGGCAAAGCCCCCGATGTCGTCAATCTGTGGCAGGACTCGACCGCTAGCTTCGCGCAGGATGGCTTGCTGACGCCCGTCAGCGACCTGACCACCAACGACGTACTGAACGCGCAATTCTGGCCCAACACGATTGGTATTTTCAACGTCGGCAACAAAAACTACGGCTACCCGTGGTACGGCTGGACGGATCAGGGCGTGATGGCGTACAACACGGAATTGCTCAAGAAAGCCGGTCTGACGCAACTGCCAAAGACCACCAGCCAGCTCTTGCAGTACAGCGCAATTATCAAAGCGAAAACCGGCGCATACGGCTGGTTGCCACCGATCAAGGATCCCAACGGCGCGAGCTTTTTGGGGCAGTTCTTTCTCGAGGGGCTGGCGATCTACGATGGAAATGGCAAAGCAGCTTTCAACACCGTGCGTCACGCGGCGCTACTGGCCAAATTCGTGCGCTTGATGAAAGATGACGTCATCCCGCAGGACTTGCTGCGTAAAGAGGCGTTCCAGCTCAACAACGAACTCTACAGCCAAGGCAAGAGCGCCTTCATCGTCGGTGGCGCTCAGGCACTGGTGCGCGTGCGCGACGCCAACAAGGACATCTACGCCAAGACGAGGATCACCGAAGCGCCGCTGGGCAGCGCGGGCGTGCAAACCGGCGGCAGCATGAGCTTGGTGATCCCCAAAGCGGGCAAGAACCAAAAAGAGGCGGCCGCATTCGCGCTGTTCATGACCAGCAACAAATACCAAGTGCAATTCGCCAAGCTCGCGGGCATCGTGCCAACCACTAAGGGTGCGGAGAAAGACGCCGACCTGAAAGCCGCTAACCCAAACGACGCCTTGGATGTCGCCACCAGCATGGTCGCGGGTACGGGACGCTTCATCAACCCCGGTTGGGCCGCCCCGAAGAACACCGATGGCGTCTACAAGAACTTCAACGACAACATCGAAGCCGCGTTCTTAGGCAAGAAAACCGCGCAGCAAGCACTGAACGACGCCGTGGCGTTCTGGAACACCAACGCCAAGTAAATAGTGCATTCACAAGGGGCGAACATCCAGTTCGCCCCTACAACTCGAGCCTCGAGAGAACCACCACCGTCTCGAGGCTCGAGTTATCAACGCTGACCTCGAGCCGCATTTTTATTGAGGAATTTTTGAGATGAATAAATCTAGAGGCATCACGCTGATCGCGTATGGTTTTTTGCTGCCGACGCTGGTTTTGATGGGGATTTTCACGTTTTACCCAGTGATTTACGGCGCTTACTTGGCGTTCACCGAGTACACCTCGGCGTATTTGGGCAGTGGGCGAGCGCCGACGTGGGTGGGACTGGCGAATTTTCAAAAGATTTTCAGCGATGAGCTGTTCATCATCGGCATCATCAACTCGGTCAAGTATTTGCTGGTCGTGCCGGGCTTGCAGCTCGCCAGCCTCGGCGTGGCGGTGCTGGTCAGTCGCGCCCTGCCGCTGATGACGTTTTTCAGGGCCGCGTTTTACGTGCCGGTAATTACCAGCATGAGCCTCGCAGCCGTGATGTGGGACTGGGTGTACAACCGCGACGGCTTATTGAACTGGGTATTAGAGGGGTTGGGATTGCTGCAAAAATCGAACGCGATCTCGTGGCTCGGCAACGAAAACACCGCGCTGTGGGCGATCATGCTGGTGACGTTCTGGCGCGGCTTTGGCTATTACATGGTGCTGTACTTGGGCGGCTTGCAAGCGATCCCCAGCGAACTCGAGGAAGCCGCGCGGCTGGACGGCGCGACGCCGTGGCAGGTGTTCTGGAAGATCACCGTGCCGATCATGCGTCCGACGATTCTGCTGTGCAGCCTGCTGTCGACGGTCTCAGCATTGCGGGTTTTGGAGGATATTCTGGTCTTCCGTCCCGACGGCGGGCCGCTCAACTCCACCTACACCGCGCTGATGTACGTCTACCAAAAAGCCCTTGGCGGCTCGAGGTTCGATTACGGCGTGGCGAGTGCAGCGGGTTTGGTCGTTGCGGTGATTGGCTTCGGACTCTCCTATCTAAACTTTAGGTTGACCCGCGAGGACGCGCCGCGCCGCACGGTGAAGGCATGAGCGCCGCTACCGCGCAAGTCTCGAGGACTGCCAAACCTCGAGCGCCGATGGGCAAGCTGATCGCCAAAATCTCGAGTTACGTGATGCTGCTCATCATCGCGGTGTTCGCGCTGTTTCCGTTCATCTGGACATTAGCGATCAGCATCACTGATAAGACCGTCAAAAGCGGCGTCAGCATCTACGACTTCCCCGCGAGTCTGCTGCCCAAAGCCGTGACGTTGCAAAACTTCTTGGAGGTCTTCACGGTCTTCAACCTCGGCAAATACCTGACCAACAGCGTCATCATTTCGAGCGCGACCGTCGTGGGGACATTGCTGGTCTCGGCGCTCGCGGCGTACCCGCTCTCGAAGCTCGAGTTTCCGGGGCGCAATCTGATCTTCGCCAGCATTCTGGCGACGCTGGTTTTACCGACCGAGACGAGTTTCATCGTTAACATCCTGACGCTCAACGGTTTGGGACTGCTCGGCACGTATCAGGGCGTGGTGCTGCCGGTGATCGCCACGGCATTCGGCATCTTCGTGATGCGTCAAGCGTACCTGAGCGTGCCAGATGCGCTGCTCGAGGCGGCGCGGATGGATGGCGCGACGGAATTGCAGATTTTATTCAAGATCATGATTCCGCTGTCGATCCCGTCCCTGACCGCGCTGGGGATTTTCACGCTCGTCAACACGTGGAACGCGTATTTCTGGCCCAGCGTGGCGCTCTTAACCAACGAGAACCTGCAACCGCTGGCGGTGGCGATGCTCAAACTCAAAGGGCAATTCAATTACGATCCGTTCAACGTCGCCGCTGGCGCGATGATCCTGATGCTGCCTGTACTGTTGGTGTTTATCCTCACGCAGCGGCTGTTCATGCGCGGTCTCGAGGGGGCGGTCAAATGAAACCAATTAAGATGCTGAACGAAATTCGCGCTGTGCCGGACATCGTGGAACAGCAACTCGAGGGGAACGCGGGCGTGATTCGGGGTCTGGTCAGCGCGATGCGAGCCAAGAATCCAAGCTTCGCGGTCACGGTCGCTCGAGGCACGAGCGACCACGCGGCGGCGTTCATGAAGTACGCCTTTGAGAACCACTTGGGACTGATTACCTCGAGCAGCAACCCGAGTACAACGACGCTGTACGCGAGTCCGCTGCAATGGGACAAAGCACTCGTCGTCGGCATCTCGCAATCAGGGTGCTCGCCCGATCTGGTCGCCACCCTGAAAGCCGCTCGAGCGGGCGGGGCGCTGACCGTCGCACTGGTCAATCACGCCGACAGCCCACTGGCGCTCGAGGCAGAGTTCGTGCTGCCGATGCGGGCGGGCATCGAGGAAGCGGTCGCCGCCACCAAAACCTTTGTCGCCAGCCTGACCGCGATTCTGCACTGGCTGGAGATTTGCAAGCCAGACGCTGCACTCAAATCCGCGCTGCACGGTTTACCGCGCCAACTCGAGACCACACTGACCCTCGAGTCTGAAATCGAATCTGGCGTTTCGAGGTACAAAAACGCCGAAGCGGTGATCGCCTTGGCACGCGGTTTGCATCACCCGGTGGCGATGGAAACGGCGCTGAAACTCAAGGAAACCAGTGTGCTACACGCCGAAAGTTTCAGCACCGCCGAGTTCGCGCACGGGCCGATTATTCTGGCGGAGCGCGGTTTGCCCGTGATCGCGTTTCAGGGACGCGACGCGACTGCCGGCTCGAGCGCGGCGCTCTACCGCGAGGTCGCGGGGCGCGGGACTGACCTAACCGTGATTGGGGATGCGAGCATGGATGTCGGCGCTCAGTGGCGGCTCGAGACGCCCGCGACCGGGCACGCGCTGACCGACCCGATTGCGGGGATCACGGCGGCGTACCTGCTGGCGGGACACTTGAGTCTGGCGAGGGGGTTTGACCCGGACGCACCGAGGCAACTCAGTAAGGTCACGATGACGCTGTGAACCCGCCCATCGTCACTCGAGATCTCAGCTCCCAACGCGTAAACTTGGAGGCATGAACCGCAAGCCCTTGATTCTCGTTTGCAACGACGACGGCGTGTACAGCCCCGGTATTAAAGCTTTGGCCAATGCCATGAGCACGATTGGCAACGTTCACCTCGTCGCACCCGACATTGAGCAGAGCGGCGTCGGTCACGGCATCACGATTCGCCGCCCACTGCGGATGCACCCGACGAAGCTCAATCACTTGGAAAAAAATGTCACTGCATACCGCGTGGACGGCACGCCGACCGATTGCGTCGTGATGGGCGTACAGGTCTTGGGACGCCCCGACTTAGTGGTCAGCGGCATCAACTTCGGGCCCAATCTGGGCTTTGACCTGACGCACTCTGGCACGTTCGCTTGCGCGATCGAAGGCACGCATCTGGGCATTCCCAGCATCGCGTTTTCACTGGGTTTCAGCGACGACATGGATTTCACGCATGGCGCAAGCTACGCCGCGAAGCTCGCCGCTCGAGTGATCGCGCACGGACTGCCGCGTTTGACGGTGCTGAACGTCAATTTCCCGGTCGGCAAACCCAAGGGCGTGCGTGTCACCGTGCAAGGCACGCACCATTACGAGGACAACGTAGAAAAGCGCCTCGATCCAGCCGGGCAGCCGTATTACTGGGTCGGCGGCACGCCGAGCGTGGACGAGGAACCGAGCAGCGATTACGCCGCCGTGTACAGCGGCTTTGTCAGCGTCACGCCGCTGCTGCTGGACTTCACACACCGCACGTACTTGGAGACGGTCAGGGAGTTCACGCCGCCGCTCGAGGGGTAAAAATGCCAGCAGCCGCAGACATTGACGCGTACATCGCAGACTTTCCCACAGAGATTCAACAGCGGCTCGAGTAGATCAGGAGCTTGATCCTCGAGATCACGCCGGACGCGACTGCGAGCATCAGTTACGCGATGCCGACTTTGAAGCTGAACGGGTGCGTGCTGATCTACTTCGCAGCGTTCAAGCATCACATCGGGCTGTACCCGCTGCCCGCGACGCTCGAGCAGTTTAGAAGCGACCTCGAGCCTTATAAAGCCAGCAAGGGCGCGGTGCAATTTTTGCACGGGGAAGCGTTGCCGCTCGAGGTGATTGGGCGCATCGTGCGGTTTAGGGTGGAGCAGGCGCTCGAGCAGCCCAAAACTTCAGCCGCTAACGGGATTGCCGAAGACATTCAGTAGGCTCTGATGCCACATCTGCCCTTAACAAAGGTGATTAAAAAACGTGCAGTCACACCTTGTGACTGAAGCACAACCCGAATTCCTCCGCTGCCAGTGGCAGAATCAAGAACGATTGCTGGGATTGTGGTTGGCAGTAGGCAATACTGCCAAGTATCTCGATTTTTCGTTGGCGCGTAAAGCATTGCGACGCCGAAGTAACCGTCTATCACATCGTAGTAGCCCCAGATATCGCGTCCCTGACTGTCATTACCAAAGTAAGTCAAGTTCTCTGTGCGTCGTTCGACCTCAGCACTGACCTCCGCAAAACGCCGCTCCTCCACCCGAGCATCCGCTGCTGCTCGAGCCTCATCACGTTGCTGCTGAGCCTGCTCACGGGCGCGTTGCGCCTGTGCTGCCTTCGCCTCAGCCGCTTGACGGGCCAGCAAGGTGTTGTAAGACGTTCGCGCCGCAGTCGTCGTGGTCGCCACTCGCCCAGCCGTCGTGACATTCACGCGCACGGGCAGATCACCGATGGTCAGCTCGAGGACGCCCTGACGGTACGCTCCCCGATTCCCGATCAGCGGCAGCAGCTCGAGTGGCAGGTACGCCGCATCGTTGACCGTGACGAGTGTCGAGCGGTAGCCTGCAACGGGTTTGAAGATCGTGGCGAGTGCCCGTCCGCTGGTGGTGTCGAACAACTTACCGTCCTGAACCTTGAAGCGCTTCCCAGATACACCCGGCAGTGCAGCAGCGGGCAGTGCTGGGACGCCATCGAGCACAATAGAGCGCTGAAACGCCTGCGTCCACAGTTGATGCACGGGCGCGAGCAGCGCCTCACTGAACACGCGATTCGTCGGCACGCCGAGATCGAAGCTGTCCTCTGCGGATGTCACTCGCACCAAACCATTCGAGGCGGTCGAGACGATAAAACCGAACGCCTTCAATTCTGAGAGTGGCAGGTACAACCGATTCTGGTAAGCGAACACCCGAGCGTTTTTCCCCTGCGGCTCGCCAACAGTCAATTTGAGCGTTTGTGTGCCAGACACGAGCTGAACCGTGCTGGCATCGCCGTAGACACCGAGGCCGGTCAGTGCTGCCAGTTCCTCGAGCGGCAAGGCTGGCTTGCGATCAAACATCGTCAGCGACTTGCGGGCGTTCGGCGCGGCTGCACTGACCAGTCTCAGCGCAGCACCCTCGGGTCGCGGCGTCAAGTTGAGCGCTGTTGTTCCGACTTTGGTCAGCGTGACCTCGACTGTTCCCTTGCCTTCCTGCGGCACAATCGCTCGCCCGGAGAAATCCTGATACCCGCTGAACTTCATCGTGAAATCGACGCGCCCCGGCTCGAGGTTACGCTGGGTCAACGGAGTCACACCTGCGGTGCGGCCCGCGATCAGCACCGTCGCCCCAGCGGGGGTACTCGAGAAGGTCAGCCCCGGTATTTCGATGGGCGTTCCCACAACACTCTTGATCAGCTCATCTTCCAGCAGGACGCTGCCGCTGACCTCGCGGTAATCCTCGAGTCTCAGCGTGTAATCGTGCTGACCGAGCGCAATATCGGTGGCTATGAACGGGGTCACACCGACCTGCTTGCCGTCGAGCGTCACGACCGCACCTTGCGGCACTGTATCGAAACGGATCGAGCCTCGCTGCCGCTCGAGCGGCACGTTGAGGCTCAGCGCCTGACGCTCCCTGAGCGTGACACTGCGCTGCACCGTGCGGTAGCCGGGCGCGGCGACGACAATGGTGTACGTCCCAGCCTCGAGCGATGCCTCGAATGCCCCGTCGGTTGACTCGGGCGGCGAGCCGTTGATGCTGACGGTCACACCGGGGACGTTGGTATTGACCAGCAAAGTCGCTCGGTTGGCAAGTTGCGGCGCGAACACAGGGTAATTCGGATTACCGCTGACCACGGCCCGCGAGCCGGTGCGATCAAAACCGAGTGCGTACCTTCCGCTGCTCCCTAACTCGAGTGCCGGAATCGCGCCGATTCCTACCGCTTTTTTGTCGGTAATAGAATAGCGGCTGGCTGTGCCGTCCCTGTACTGCACAATCACCGAGTCATCATCGGCGGCGACAGAGGCGGCCACTTGGTTCGTGAGCAGATCAAAAGCCTGACCCAAATATGAACCATCGGTTGACCCAACGAAGACACTGAAAAGTGAAAACAACATGAAGGTGCGGCCACTCGCAGACAGTTTGATTGCTGTGTCAGATGGCCAAAAACTACTCTGGCAGGTTGCGGTACTTGATGTGGTAGTCGCATTACAGATGTTCCTGTCAGTGACGACGGTCAACGATACACCGTCAATGGTTGCACCAGAAATCAAAATTCCAGCAAGTTCTTGCTGTAGATTCGACAAAGGTTCAAGCGCCTTACCAGTCCAGCGGTTTAAGGAATTGAACGCGCTATCTTCAGCAATCAAAAACGTGATCGCTCCGCTCGAGTTCGAAAACACATCCAGCGGGGCTGACTCGAGCCGCAGGGACTCCCTGACCTTCGATGCTCGGTTGACGCGCACGACTGAGTTCCGAGCGCCTGTACACAACCCGACCAGATACTGCGTTCCGGCTTTGAACTTTGTGATGCTGCCCGATTCGCACGCGAGGTCATACGCTTCGCCCTCGCGCCCCGAAGCCATGTCAAAGCTCCGCACCTTCGATGGCGCGGTCACGGTGAACGCCGTGTTTGAATTTGGGGCAACCGAAATGGCCATCACATCCGTCGGCGCTAGGGTACGCAGCACGGTAGCGCCAGTATCAGACTGCGCGAACACCGACAGCAGCGCCATGCCAAGCACCGCGCCGAGCGTGGCAAACAGTCGCGCCTTCATCCTCGCGCTTTCCAGCGGCGCACGAACTCGGCATCGGTGATCGCACCCTCGAGCCACGCGGCCAGTTCTGGGTACGTGGTGATCTGATCTTTTTGCACGATCTCACGAATCCGCAGGCACTGCGATAACGACAACGCGCCCGTTCCGCATAGCGCATCGATCTTGGCGAGACTCGTGGTCAGTGTCGGCGCTGAAGCTCGAGCCGAGAGCGATGCTTGCGTGATGCCTCGAGCATCGAGGGTCGTGAAGATGTTGCCTGATGCGACGATGCTGCGACCGTCTGGGGTGAATTGCAAGCTACGAGGAGAGATGTATTTGTTGGTGTCGATTTTCCACGACCCAATAACCGTACCGTCGCCCCGAGCAACGATCAGGGATTTTTTATCGAAAGAAAATGCGATCAGGCTACCATCATTACTGTAGGCCACTGACTGAAGCAGACTTTCACGTTGAATGATCGGAGGAAAGACTTGTTTACTTTCATCAATCCCAGCGTAAAGAAAGCCTTTGCGCGACTCTACTCTGTTTCCTAGTGAATTAACGGTTGAAACGGCGGACTCCGTTGTCAAATAGGCGTTTCTTCCAGCAAAAAACACATTTTTGGTGTCTCTACAGCCATTTTCACTGGTTTTAGACAGTGATTCGAGCGTAGGATTGAAGAAGTCTAATTTTGCATCATCATTACTGATACGAACAACCATTGGGCGATAATCACCGCTACAGTCAAACCTTCCGTATTTCTGGCAGGTTTGCACAATTACAATTTCGCTATCTGAGTATTGAATCTGCCGTTCACCTCGGTAGTTGCAACCAGCCTTGCTTCCCAGCTTGGAATCAGGAATGTTTTTGATAAACTTCCCGCTAAGAATATTGTAAAAATTAATGCCTCTATCATCAATATTGAAAAATTAATTGAGTTTCGGTTGCACTCCGATAAATTCCGAATAGTATTGGCTAAATTTATATTTTTGAACGATCTTTTTTGATGTCAAGTCAACTAAGTAAGCTTGACCTTGACGCTCGTCTCCGATAAATATGATCGACACCTAACTACTGGACAGAAGTGGGATCACGTCGTCCAGCACGAGCCTCCCAGCGCACCCAGATAACAAGATTTGCCGCAACGTATCCAACCCCACCCTGAACACGCTCCTCGGCGGTGACCCGTTCTTCTTCAACGCAATC
>JANYHH010000056.1 GCA_025359505.1 Deinococcales bacterium | reverse complement strand
CTATATTGTGCAAACTGTGATCCTGATTCTCAACGGCCCGAACCTCAACCGCCTCGGCACGAGAGAACCAGATGTCTACGGTAGGCTGACGCTCCCAGACCTCGAGACGCTGATCGAAAACTGGGGCGCAGAAATCGGTTTAGCCGTCGCGTGCAAGCAAAGCAACTTTGAAGGGCAAATCCTCGAGTGGGTGCAAACAGCGTCTGAGAGCGGCTTCACCGGCATCATCATCAATCCGGGCGCACTGACGCACTACAGTTACGCATTGCGCGACGCCATCAGTGGGCAGCCGCTGCCGACGCTCGAGGTGCATTTGAGTAACGTCCACGCCCGCGAGCAATTCCGGCATGTGAGCGTCACCGCTGGCGTCTGCGTCGGCAGCATTCTGGGGCTGGGAGCGCAGGGCTACCGACTCGCGCTCGAGTATTTCGCGTCGCTCACGGCAGCCCCAAGCCAACCCGTGCAGCCTCGAGATGATCTGGGCGATCCGCCCGACCCGAACCGCACGCGCATGGCGTGACGGCAGGGTTTGTAGTGATACCGCAGCGACCAACTATCTGTGGCACGCGGTTTCGGCTACTTTGGTGGCCGCTCTCACCCCGCCGCTGCGCGTCGGCCCTCTCTCGTTTCACGAAAGAGGGCAAATTGTTGTGCGACTCGGCTCCCTTCATTTGACAAGCGAGAGAAGCGCCCAAGCCCGGAAGCGATTCCGCCCGTCAGGTGCACGCTTGGAATCAAGAAGGTGCTGTAGTAGGCGGCAAGAAGGTGCTGCTTCAAGGGCAAGAAAGGCTGGGGATGAGAGTGGCGTCGTAAGCAGCATAGTTGTCCATTAGACAAAAACCCTTACTCAAACACCACCGTCTTATTCTGGTACACCAACACGCGATCCTCGAGATGCGCTCTGACCGCCCGCGCCAACACGTTGCGTTCAATGTCACGCCCCGTCTGTGTCAGGTCGCGCACGTCCTCGCGGTGCGTGACCCTTGCCACGTCCTGCTCGATGATCGGGCCCGCGTCCAGTTCAAGCGTCACGTAATGCGCGGTCGCGCCAATGATTTTCACGCCCCTTGCGAATGCGCTCTTGTACGGGTTCGCGCCGACGAAAGCGGGCAGGAAGCTGTGGTGAATGTTGATGACGGGCATTCCAACCGACTCCAAAAAATCGCCGCTGATGATCTGCATGTACCGGGCCAGCACCGCGAAATCGGCTTGCCCGCGCAGCAACTCGAGGATACGCGCTTCGCTCTGCGCTTTCGTGTCTTTGGTCACGGGCACATGGTGGAACGGAATATCGAAGGCTCGCACGTCGGCTTCCAGATCCGTGTGATTGCTGATGACCGCGACGACCTCGCAGTCGAACTCGCCGCGCCGCACGCGCCACAGCAAGTCCAGCAGGCAGTGATCGTACTTGCTGCACAGGATCGCCATGCGCTTGGGCTGGCTGGCATAGGCGATGCGCCAGTTCATTTCAAAACTTGCCGCGATGCTCGAGAAATGGCGCTCGAACTCCGGCAGCGCCACATCTAGCCCCTCGAGACTGAACTCCTGACGCATGAAAAAGCGTCCAGTTTCGGGGTCGGTGCTGTGCTGGTCTGATGAGATAATATTGGTGTTGTGCTGAAACAAAAACTGCGAGACGGCGGCGACGATCCCGCGACGGTCTGGGCAACCGATCAATAGTCTGGCGGTGTTCGGACGGGTGGGCGGCGCGGCGCTGGGGATGAGCGTGGGTGAGTCCGACATGACGGGGCATCATACCGTTCAGGTGTCGCGGGCTGGCTCGAGCGACGAGGCGTTTGTGCGGGCAATCTGGTCGCTCGAGCGTTGCACGGGCGAGGCGTGCCCCGCTCCTACGGTCTGAACTCGAGCCAGACACGGTTTTTCTTGAGGGCCAACCTTGTGTTTGCCCACAACATGCAGCCGCCGACTCGAGAATCGCACTTTCGCCATTACCGTCAAGTGCCGCTTTTTCGCTTGAGGTCGTCAGGAGACGCTTTTTTATTTTATCAAAGCGGTGGTAAATTTGATTAGGATTCATTTTATGAAGTGACTACAAACGGTCACTGAATTGCGCTGCATTTCACGATCCGCTTACGCACAATCACGATAGGCTGTTTTTATCAAGGATAACCGAGTGAAGACCGACCGATTTCTGAGCCGTTCCAAGTCTCATTCCAACGGGTATACAGACCCACTTTTTGAAGCACTTCAAAATTCAGACTCGAGTGAAAACGATGTTGAACCGCAGATCGATGCGGTCACGAAGGCGCTGCTCGAGTCCAGCCCGGACTGCGTGAAGGTGCTCGATGTCGAGGGTCGCCTGCTGGGGATGAACGAGTACGGCATGTGTTTGATGGAGATTGATGATTTCGCGCAGTGGAAACAGCGGCGCTGGAGCGAACTCTGGCCGCAGGATGTCCGCCCGAAGCTCGAGGGGGCGATGGAGGTCGCTCGGGCTGGTGAGACGGGGCGTTTTCAGGGCGAGTGTCCGACCGCAAAAGGGAATCTCAAATGGTGGGATGTGATCGTCACGCCGATCCTGTCAGGGGATGGCAGCATAGAGCAAATTCTGACGGTCTCCCGTGACATCACCGACGCGCACCTCAGCACCGAGCGGTTGCGGATCAGCGAGCGTCATTTTCGATTGCTGGCTGAGAACGCCAGCGACCTGATCGCCTTGCACGCTCCAGACGGAGCGTACCGCTACGCGTCCCCGGCCAGTGAGCGCTTGACGGGTTACGCGCCTACGGATCTCGAGGCAATGCGCCCGTTCGAGTTGGTTCACCCGGATGATGTTGAAACCGTGCGGCTCAGTCATCGTGCGGCGCTGGATGGCACGCAACACCGCGCCGAGTACCGCTTGCATCACCGCGACGCGGGGTACATCTGGCTCGAGACGACGTACCGAGCGCCCGCCAATGAAGGAGTGCAGAGCGTATCGCGGGACATCACGGAGCGCAAAGAGGCTGAGCTGGCGCTGAATGCTTCCGAGCGGCGCTACCGCGAACTCTTCAAGGCGCAGCAGCGCTTCGTTTCCGATGCCAGCCACGAATTGCGTGCGCCACTGACCTCGATCAGCGGTGGGTTGCAACTCTTGGAGCGTTACCCGGATCTGGCGGGCGATGAGCAACTGCAAATTCTGCGAGAGTCTCGCGCCGAGGTCTGGCGTTTGAGCCGCTTGATTACCGATCTGCTGACCGTGGCCAGAGGCGAAGCGGGCGTGGCTGCTCAGCATGAAACCGTCGAGTTGCACAGCGTGCTCAAGCGGGCTTGGGAGGCAGCGCAGCGATTGTCGGATCAGCACCAGTTTCAACTCGTGACCCTCGAGCCGTGCAGTGTCATTGGCAACCCGGATCGCTTGATGCAACTGGCGGTCGTGCTGCTTGAAAACGCTGTCAAATACACGCCGAGCGGTGGCGCGGTGCGATTGGCGCTGCGTCAGATAGAGGGCGCTGTCCAGTTCACGGTCAGCGATTCTGGCGTCGGTATTCCGCCCGAGGATTTACCGCGCATTTTTGAACGCTTCTTTCGCTCTTCAAACGCCCGCAGCGTCGACCCCAGCGGCACGGGCTTAGGTTTAGCCATCGCGCACCAGATCGTTGCGGATCACCATGGTCAGTTGCGACTCGAGAGTGCGGTGGGCATCGGAACAACGGCGCTGGTGACGCTTCCAACAGCCTGACTATTCACCTTAGCTCACTTCGCGCCCGGCGACAGTGGCGCTGACCGTGACCGTGGTGATCGGCGCGTCTGAAGCGGTTTTACTCGAGGAAGGCGCGAGGTACGGGGTTTCCTTCGGACGAAGCTGCGCGACGACGAAGTAGACGATGCCCGCAATCGCCGCGACGGGAATCAAGAAGCGCAGCAACGCCGAGACGATCCCAGCAATCCCCAGCAGCAACGCGCCGAGCGCACTGAACAGCCAGCCGAGTACCCACAACCCAGCCAGCACCAGCACCGCGCCGACCAAGCCTTTGACGACGACCTCGAGCGTGGTTCTCCAATCGGTTTGTTTCATGAGGTCAGTTTACGAGTCCATCGGATGAAAAGTTGCGGGTACGATGCAAGATATGAACGCTCAGTTGCCCTATCCAATCGACCACATCGGCATTGCCACCACTGATCTCGAGGCGGCGAGCGTGCCTTACCGCGCCATTGGTCTCGAGCCTCTGGGAGCAGACGAGGACGTGGTTTCGCAAGCAGTGCGGGTTAGGGCGTTCCAAGCGGGCGAGAGCCTGATCGAGTTGCTGATGCCGCTGGATGCCAGCAGCCCGATTCAAGTTTTCCTCGAGCGGCGCGGCGCTGGCTTGCATCACCTCGCGCTGCGCGTGGATCAGCTCGAGACGGAGATTGCGCGTTTACAGGCACTCGGCGCGGTCTTCATCTCCGCTGCCCCTCGAGTCGGCAGGGCAGGCACGCGGGTCGTGTTCCTGCACCCGAAATGGTGCGGTGGCGTGCTGATCGAACTGGTTGAACACACGCAACAATTCTCAGGCTCGAGTCTGTAAAGTAGTCCCATGAATCGTTCTGGCATCTGGGCGCGGGTGCAACTGTGGGGCTTGCTGGTGGTAGCGATTGGCGCTACGGCATTGGCAGCCGTGATGTTCACTCGCGGCACAGCCAGCAATCCAACGCTCGAGGTCTCGAGTACGCCATCCTCCTCGAGCAGCGCAACGACGCTGACTTCTTCAAAAGCCGACAACAACCCGCACCCGATTGCTGGCGGTTTCAAACCCAACGGGCGCGTTTTGGAGGAGTGCGCGTTAACCGATCGCGCTTGTATCGAGCAGGGCTTCGGCAATCTGGCGTACTTTGATGGCGCGAAGGTCGCGCTGGCGCGGTTTGACGCGATGATCGCGCAGACCGGCCCGGTCGAAGCCAATTGCCACCGCATCGCGCACACGATTGGCTCGGCCAGCTTGGCGCGATTAAATGAAAACGTTGGGCAAGCCTTCGCGCAGGGCAGCTCGAGTTGCTGGTCTGGGTATTACCACGGGATTTTAGAGCACGCATTTTTGCAACTGAAATCCTTTGAGCCGACCGAGGTTGCGGCTGTCTCGCAGCAACTGTGCAGCGACGCGGGCATCCGCAAAGTCTCGTGGCTGGCGTACCAATGCGTGCATGGCTTGGGTCACGGTCTGATGATTACCAGCGGACTTGACTTGCCACTTTCGCTCGAGATCTGCAATAAGCTCAATACCGATTGGGACAGGCAATCGTGCAAGGGCGGCGTGTTCATGGAAAACATCAGCACGTCCTACGGTACGAAAAGCGAGTACCTCAAAGATTCAGACCTGATCTACCCGTGCAACTCGATTAAAGAGGGGGACAAGCTTTACTGTTACCTGATGGTCACGTCGAGGGTGCTCAACGCCAACGGTTACAACTGGGACGCCACCGCGAAGCTTTGCAAGAACGGCGAAAAAAACTGGGTCAAAGTCTGCTTCAGAAGTTACGGGCGCGATGCCAGCGGCTCGAGTCGCTTGGATAACGCCGAGATTCTGCGTAAATGCGAACGCTCCCTCGAGTCCGGCGGAATGCTTGGGTGCATCATCGGCGCGGCCGCCGACATCACCGCCAACGACACCAGCGGCTCGAGAACGGCCGCGTTTTGCGAGACCGTGCCGGGAAATCTAAAAAGCGTGTGCTACTGGAGCTTGGGAACTGTCTCAGGCGGTTTCAAAGCCAGCGCCGAGGAACGGCTGGCCGATTGCCGCAGTTGGATCAGCGATGTGAAAATGCTCGAGGCGTGCCGCATCGGTTCAATTGGCGGGCGCGAGCCAGACCCGATTTGAAGGCAGTGTCAGCAACAAAACGAGAGTTTCTACGCCTTTTCGCCTCTCCCTACGGGAGAGGCCGCGCTGAAAGCGCGGGTGAGGGAGGCGTCGTGCCTTGCACGCATGGGCGTGACGCGCCAGCGAGCTGCCCTTGACCTTGCCTCTCACGGCTCGAACGCACTGACGAACGCCCCACTGCCACCGCGCACCCAGTATCTCGAGTAGCCCAACACCACGTCGTCGGTGAAGCTGACCCTTGCCATTAAAAAGCAAGCTGCGCCCACGGTAGTCTCGAGCAGTCGGGCGCGGGTTGCGTCGAGGTTGACCGCTTCCAAAGTCTGTTCGACCCTCGAGATGCTGATGCCCAGACCGACCAGCAGCGCGTGGATGCTCTCTTGGTGAAGCGCCATGTGCAGCAGCCGCTCGGTTTGCTCCAATCGAAAATAGCGCTCCTCGAGCAGAATCGGCTGGTCGCCGACCGAGCGCAGGCGGTGTAACTCGAGCACCGCCGTCCCTGCCTCGAGTCCGAGCGCGTCTGTCACCTCGAGCGGTGGCAATGCAATGCCGCTTTTCAAGACTCTGGTGAACGGCACGGAGCTGGCTTTCAGCGCGATCTCCTCTAAACCGCGCACCCGAAACACGCCCTGCCGGAAGCGCTTGCCGGTCGGGAAGCTGCCCGCGCCTTGAATGCGAAAGATGTACCCCTCGCGCTCGAGTTCGTCCACGGCTCGCCTCGCCGTCATCCTCGAGACGCCGTACTGCTTGGCTAAAGCGCTTTCACTGGGGATCGCTTCGCCCTCGCGCAGGCTGCCCGTCAGCAGCATGGATTTTAATTCCGCTTTGATGACGGGGTATTTTGAAGCCATGCGTCGCATGATACCCCTCGAGTGATCGGTGACTTGCGCCTGTAGAATAGACAACATGAAGTCCGCAACGCCCATCTGGGTTTGGATCGCTGTCATCGCTGCTGGAATCGCACTGGGCTTGGGATTGCGCCCATTGCTGCAAGGCGGTTTGGGCGGCGGCTCGAGCGCGACTGAATCGGCTGCGATTCGCTGCGCTGGGCCCGAGGGCAGTGAGTTGGCACTCTCCGAGTTCATCGCTAGCGGCGTGGATGGCACGAGTACCGTCTACTCGAGGCGCTATCAGTTGGAGCGTCCGGGGCAAGTGCCGCTGGCGTTCAGCGCTGAAAATCCCGATGCGGACAGCGCGGCGATTGATTGCAGCAACGTGCGCTTCGGGCCCGGGCCGCGCATTGCGTTCACCCGCGCTCAGAGCGTCAACATCATTGAACTGGTCGGCCCGACCGTCAAAAGCTGGAGTGCTGGAAGCGATAAGACGCTGAACGCCGTGCTGCTCGAGCCGCGCTGGAAACTCGGGTTGCAACTATCCGATTACCGCGTGGGGGCAGCCGAAATCGACGAGGCGGGAAAAGTTGGGCGCGTTGCGCTGACTCGAGTCAAACCCGAACCAGCCTTTCCGCAGCGCTTGAATTTCACGTCCGACAATGGCGGCAGCACGTGGACTTTCGACAAAACTTCGAGCCTCGCGGGGTTTTAGGATTAGCTCGAGAACCAAAAAGGGTCGAAACACCGCGTCGTGGCATTGATTCGTCATCGGTGATCGGCGGGCGAACACAAGGTTCGCCCCTACAAATTGATCGCAAACACTTGAGCAGCACGCGGTAATCGGATAGTTGCAACCCGAGTTTCCAGCGCGGCTCGAGCAGCACGGCG
>JANYHH010000005.1 GCA_025359505.1 Deinococcales bacterium | reverse complement strand
TCCACCGTGCCGTCAAGCTCTTCACCATCCTCACAATTTGCGTTGGGCTATAAGTCGGCACGCTTTGCACAAGAAAATGCACATGATCTTTATCCGCACCGATCTCGAGAAACCTAACTTCGTACCGCGCTTCAATCTCGAAACACGCCGCTTTTAACTCAGCTTCGACTTCTCGAGTGAACACCGCTTTACGGTATTTCGCTGGGCATACAAAGTGATCCAGCAACACGCTGACATTATGGCTTTTATGCAGGTACTCGCTCACTCCTCAAGCGTAAAACGACTGGCGTTCATCGAGGCAAGCCTCGGGGAATCAGACCCGAAGAGATTGATTTCCTGAACAGCTCGAGATATTGGCGGTAGTGTAAATGTCAGGCACTTGCTCGAGCCGCAAAACAGTTTATTCAGCGCGGCAACGCTGCAAACATTGCTCGAGCCAGTCACGCAAATCAAGCCGTTCAAAACGCAATTGCTGAAATGGATCGGCAACAAACAACGCTTCGCGCACGAGATCATCGGTTACTTCCCAACAGACTTTGGCACGTACTTTGAGCCATTCATCGGTAGCGGCGCGGTGCTGGGAACGCTTGCGCCGGAACGCGCTGTAGCGGGCGACATCCTCAAACCACTCACGGAAATCTGGCAGATGCTCAGCACCGATCCTGAAACGTTGACGCGCTGGTACGCGGAGCGCTGGCAGATTTACCAGCAGCACGGCGGCAAAGCCGGGTACGAAATCGTCAAAGCCTCGTACAACGCTCTCCCAAACGGCGCTGACCTGCTGTTCCTCTCGAGGTCGTGCTACGGCGGCGTTGTGCGCTTTCGCAAAGATGGTTACATAAGTACGCCTTGCGGCGTTCATGAACCAATCTCACCCGTCGCGTTTGCCGCTCGAGTCGCGCTGTGGAGTGAGCGCGTGAAGCACACGACCTTCATTCACAGCGACGCGCTCGAGACGATCAGCATGGCTGGTGCTGGCGACTTGGTGTACTGCGATCCGCCGTATGTGGACTCGCAAACGATTCTCTACGGCGCTCAGGACTTCAGCCTCGCTGCGTTGCTGCAAGCGATTGCAGCGGCGAAGCGCAGAGGTGTGCGGGTCGCACTGAGCATTGATGGCACGAAGCGCAGTGGCGATAAAATCTGCAATATCCCCATGCCCGCCGGAGTCTTCGAGCGCGAAGCACTGGTCAACTGCGGGCGCTCGATGCTCAGGCGGTTTCAGATGGCGGGCGAAACGCTCGAGGCTGAAGAGGTCAGTGATCGATTGCTGCTGACGTACTGACGGCTCAGGACGAGTTGTCAAGTCTGAATCGAGCGTTGGAGGTGCTGGCTTGAAGCTGATACGCTTAAACTCATGCAAGCCCAACCGCCAAAAATTCGTGCGTATCAACCAGCGGACAACCCGAGGCTCGAGGAGTTGATCTCGGTTTTACAAGCCGCAGATTCGTCGTTGCCAGCCGCCGATTACATGGCGCTCAATGCTGAGTTTAGAAACCACGATCCAGCAACTGACCGCTTCGTGCTCGAGAATGCTGATGGGATCATCGGCTACGCGTGGATCGCTGGGGATCGCTTGGACAGAAACGATGGCTGGTTGTGTGTCGCGCCGCAGCAGCGCCGCAAAGGGTATGGTACGCGGCTGCTCGAGGCGATCACGACTCGTGCCTTGGAACGCGGTGCGACTGGCGTCATGATCTATCTGCCGGGGCAAGCGCCCGCCCTCGAGTTCGCAGGTCAAGCTAGGTTCGCAGTCAAAGGCTATGCCCGCGACTTGCGCTTGCCAGCCAATACGTCTCGAGTACAAGTGTCGCTGCCTGACGACTGGAGGCTCGAGCCTTACAGCGAAGCTGCCAATGTCGAGCGTTACGCTGACGTGTTGAACGCCAGTTACGCAGACCGCTGGGGTCACGGCGTGGCGACCCCAGCGTTGGCTCAATTGATGCTCAAGTCGCTCGACCCTCGAGACGTGTTCTTCGTGGTTGACGCCGCTGGTGTCGATGTCGGTTGCGCTGGTGTGACCCGAGGCGATTCGCAATCCATCGACGCACCGGGGCTAATCGCGGGTTATCGCTCGCCGGAAAACTACCAGTCGGTGCTCGCCACCGCGCTGGATCACCTCGAGCCAGATTCGGATGTGCTGCTGCACTCTTGGGGCGATCAGGAAGCGACAGCAGCGGCGTATATCGCACTTGGGTTCGTCGAAACTGAATGCACCCCGATGGTTTGGCGAAGCATCTAAATAGACTCGAGTTCGCATAAACGCACTCGAGGATTCACGCGACAAAAAAAGTAATGCCGAAGCAAAGCTTCCGAGAACAACTGCATCAGCTCAGCCTCGAGAAGTCAATCTGGCGACTTGTCAAGTCTGGGCAATCCGCCGTTACGGCCGTAGCATAGCGTCATGTCCGACCCCCGCAATCCCGCCAGTTTAGACCACAACCTCGAGACCGTTTTAACGCCCCCGCGTCGCTTCGCGCATTTGCATCAGCACACGCAGTACAGCTTGCTGGACGGCGCGGCGCGGATTAAAGACTTGCTGAAATGGGTGGCGAAGACCTCTTCGGATAACCCAGCGGTAGCGATGACCGATCACGGCAACATGCACGGCGCGGTGCAGTTTTACAAGTACGCCACCGAGTACGGCGTCAAGCCGATCATCGGCTACGAAGCTTACGTCTCGGCTGGCTCGAGGTTGGATCGCATCAGCCGCAACAACTCCAAGGGCATGGAGGGCGGCTACTACCACCTCACGCTTTTAGCCAAGGACTTTCAGGGTTATCAAAACCTCTGCAAACTCGCGTCGCTGGCGTATCTCGAGGGGTTCTACGTCAAGCCGCGCATCGACCGCGAGGTGCTGGCGATTCACCGTCAGGGCATCATCGCGATGAGCGGTTGCCTCGGCGCGGAAGTCCCGAACATGATTCTCAACGACCGACTCGAGGATGCCGAGGAGCGGCTGCGCTGGTACTTGGAGACGTTTCGGGAGAATTACTTCATTGAAATCCAGAACCACGGTTTGCCCGAGCAGCAAAAAGTCAATCCAGTCTTGAAAGCGTGGGCGAAGAAGTACGGCATCGGCATGGTCGCCACCAACGACGGACATTACGTCAAATCCGACGATGCCTACGCGCACGAGGTGCTGCTGGCGATTCAGACCAAAGCGCTGATGTCCGAAGAAGACCGCTTCAAATTCCCGTGCAATGACTTTTACGTTAAAAGCGCGGCGGAACTCGAGGCGATGCTGCCCAGCAGTGAGTGGGGCGATGAGCTGTACGACAACACTTTTGCGATTGCGGAGATGTGCAACCTCGAGCTTCCCATCGGCAGCAAGCGCAAGTACCAGATGCCCGCCTTGCCGATTCCCGAGGGGCGCAGCATGGCGGAGGAGCTACGCGTGCAGGTCTACCGAGGCACGCAGGCGCGGTACAGCGATGTGTTCACACTGGCGCTGCTGCGCGAGTACGCCTCTGTGAGCTTGGGACACCTCGAGCCAGACCGCCGCGCCGAGGTGCTGCGCCGCGCCGGGGTGCGCCCGCTCGAGGCGAGCTTGGAGCAAATGTACCTGCTGTTGGCATTCTTGGGTTCTGAATGGGTCGAACTCGGTCTCGAGACAGCCGCGAAGTACACGCCGTACCCCGCGTTGGATCAACTCGAGGCTGACTCGAGCGAGCGACTGGGGCAGGGCTTGGTGGTGCTGCGCCGCGCCGAGTACGAGAGTGGCGTGATCATTCGCATGGGCTTTCCCGATTACTTCTTGATCGTCGCGGATTTCATCAACTGGGCGAAGGGTCAGGGGATTCGCGTCGGGCCGGGGCGCGGCTCAGGTGCGGGCAGCTTGGTCGCCTATGCGCTGCGGATCACAAACCTCGACCCGCTGCGTTACGGCTTATTGTTCGAGCGTTTCTTGAACCCCGACCGCGTGTCGATGCCGGATTTCGACGTGGACTTTAGCGACACGCGCCGCAACGAGGTCATCAACTACGTGCGCGACAAGTACGGTGACGACAAAGTGGCGATGATCTCCACTTACGGAACGATGTCTTCGAGAGCCTGCTTTAAAGATGTGGCGAGGGTGCTCGAGTTGCCGTATCAGGAAGCCGATAAGCTCAGTAAGCTCGTGCCGGTCGTTTTCGGTCGCGCCTTATCGCTCGAGAAAGCCCGCGAGACCGTGCCTGACATTCAAAAGATGCTCGACGAAAGTAAAAACGCCCGTAAAGTCTTCGAGATCGCGCAGAATCTGGAAGGGCTGACGCGGCACTCGAGCGTCCACGCCTCGGGCGTGATTATCGGGCGCGAGCGCTTAGACAACCTCGTGCCGCTGATGCGAGCGGGCGGCGACGAAGGCGTGGTCTGCCAGTACGACATGAACAGCGTCGAGGACATCGGGCTGATCAAAATGGATTTCCTCGGACTTCGCACATTGTCTTTCTTGGAGGAAGCCGTGCGGATCATCAAAGATTCTAAGGGTATCAGCCTCGAGCCAGACGATTTCCCGCTGGACGACGAGAAAGCCTATGAAGTGGTCTCGAGGGGCGAAACCAAAGGGATTTTTCAACTCGAGGGTGGAGGGATTACCGATGCGGCGCGGAAATTAAAACCGCGCCGCATTGAAGACATCAACGCGCTCTCCGCCTTGTACCGACCGGGCCCGATGGAGAACATTCCCGCGTACATCGAGCGTCATCACGGGCGCGAGGCGGTGCGGTACGACGCGGGTGAGTTCAACCTGCCGACCTGCGAGCCGCTGCTGCGCCCGATTCTCGAGGAAACGTATGGAATTCCTGTCTATCAAGAGCAGATCATGCAGATTGCCAGTGCGGTCGCGGGGTATTCGCTGGGGCAATCCGATTTACTTCGGAGAGCAATGGGAAAAAAGAAATTGGAGGAGATGGAAAAAGAGCGTATTAAGTTTGTCTCTGGTGCTAAAGAAGCGAACAAAATACCGAAAGATGAATCTGAGCGTTTGTTCGGTATTCTCGAGAAGTTTGCCAATTATGGGTTCAATAAATCACATTCAGCAGCTTATGCTTTCATATCTTTTCAAACAGCATACATTAAAGCGCACTATCCAGTCGAGTTTATGGCGGCATTACTGACCGTAGAGCGCCGTAACTCTGAGAAAGTCGCGGAGTACATCAACGACGCCCGCCAGACGAGGCTCGAGAGTGGCGCACTGATTCAGGTGCTGCCGCCGGACATCAACCGATCCAATCCAGATTTCAAGGTGCAGGGCGATCAGATCTTGTTTGGGTTGTTTGCCGTCAAAGGCTTGGGCGAGGAGTCGGTGCTGCAACTCTTGGAGGAGCGCGAGCGCGGCGGGAACTTTAAGAGCTTGGCGAATTTCTGCTCGAGGATGCACGGCGCGGGCGTGAATCGGCGGTCACTCGAGAATCTGGTGAAGGCTGGCGCGTTTGACGCGTTCGGCGCGAGGGAAGCGGTGCTCGAGTCAGCGGAAGAAGCGCTCGAGTACGCGGCGGGGCAGGCGAGCATGGCCAATCAGGGCATGGACAGTTTGTTCGGCATGGCACTCGTCGCGCCCGAACCGAAGTTGCGCGTGCTGCCTGCGCCGCGTGACGAGGAGGAGGCGAGGGCCCGGGCGATTCAGGCTCTGCAATTTGAAAAAGAGGCGGTCGGCTTGTACATTAGCGGGCATCCGTTGGAGCATTACCCCGGGATGCTCGAGGCGGCGTCGTGCCGCGTGCCGCAAATTGAGGGCTGGTTTCGCACGTCAAGCGCACCCGTCGGCTACAAGGGACGCAAGCGGGCGGTGCTGGTCGGGATGATCTCGGGGATTCAGCGCAAGCCGACCAAATCTGGCGGGATGATGGCGCGGTTTGTCTTAACCGATGATGTGGGCGCGGCGGAGTTGGTGGCATTCAGCCGCGCATACGACAAGATCAATCCAAAGCTCCAAGAAGACTCGCCCGCTCTGGTGATCGTCGAGATCGAACCCGACGGTGACGAAGGCGTGCGCGTGACCGTCGAGGAACTCGTGCTGTACGAGGATGCCAAGGACTTACCCAAAATCTTGGCGCTCGAGGTTAATTTGGCGGTCGTTAGTCCCGATGTGTTTTCAACGTTGGATGATTTGTTGCAGGTGCAAGAAGGCGTGCAGAACATCCCGATTCGCGTGCGCGTGGTCAGCGCCGACGGTTACGAGGATTGGGAGTTGGCGCAGCGGGCGACACTCGAGACATTGGAACGTCTGAAAATCACCTGCGCGTGGTTGAAGATCGGGCTGGGCATCGATGGAGACAAGGTGCTGGCCAAATACGCACCCGCTCCGAAACCGTGGGAGCAGCGTGGCGGCTCGAGTCAGGGTCAGCGCAGCGTGAATTGAACTGACAGCGGTTTTCATCTTCGTTGAGAAAAAAGAGGGCTTTTTTCTCAACTGCGATTCGACCGCTGTCTTGTTTCTACTCGCGTCACGCCTTGCGTGCATGGGCACGACGCTCGCCTTTGATTGAGAATTTAAGAATTCTCAATCAAAGTGAAATTTGCTGTGACGCCGTAAAAAACCCCCACAAGTTTGTGGGGGTTTTTCAAAACAAAGCTTACTTCTTGGCTGGAGCTTTCTTGGCGGCTGGCTTGGCAGCGGCTTTCGCGGCTGGTTTTGCGGCCACTTTCTTCGCAGCAGGCTTGACTGCGGCTTTTGCGGCTGGCTTGGCAGCAGCTTTCGCAGCAGGCTTCGCGGCTGGTTTGGCAGCGGCTTTCTTCGCGGCTGGCTTGGCAGCGGCTTTTGCGGCTGGTTTCGCGGCTGGCTTGACAGCGGCTTTCGCGGCTGGCTTGACTGCCGCTTTCGCAGCGGGCTTGGCAGCGGCTTTCGCGGCTGGTTTGGCGGCTGGCTTCGCAGCGGCTTTCGCGGCTGGAGCAGCTTTCTTAGCGGTTTCTTTTGCCATGTGGTGACACCCCCTTTCCGGCGGAACTCCACACATACCCATCCCGCTGTTCTTGGGGCGTCCCCGGGGCTGACATCGCCACTGGATTCACACGGCAAGAACTGCGTTTGGCATTCACCAATTGGACAGGCACTGAAAAAAGCGTAGCACAATTTTTAAACGCGCAAGCTAGTTGAGCGCCGCAGCGCGTGAAAATCGACATCTCGAGGATCACCGCGATCACTCAAAAGTCAATTAAACGCCTTTACCATCGCCTTTTTCGGGTGCAGCTCGAGTCGATGAAGGTGCTCGAGCTGTGCGTGACCAATAGGTGTTTTTTGGTCTCGAGGAACTGGTTTTAAGGTTGCGATTGGCTATTGTTTAGCGCTAACCATTCTATCTTCGTGATTTGGTAATGCGCGAAGCGCTGCTTGCCCGCGTCAGCCAAGCCAGTCAGGTGAAACCCAACCCGCTCGAAACTTTTCCTTGCGCGGGCGTTGTGATCCAAGGTTTGCAAGTGAATGCGCTCAAATTTGTGGATCTGAAATATCAGCTCGAGCGCTAAACGCACCGCGACCGTGCCGTAGCCTTTGCCCCACAGGGCTTTCTCGCCAATCAAAATCCCCAGCACCGCTTGACGCGTCCGCTCGTTGAGATCGTAAAATTCGACGCTGCCAACGAAACTCTGCGCGACGTAAATCGCGTAACCAATCCGCTCGCCGCTTTTTTCCTCGCCCAGCACGATACGTTTGAACAGCCAAAGCGGTAGGAAAATTGGGCTTGCACCGTTCAGTTTGGCGATCTCGCGGTCTTTGAAGTACCGATGAAAGCGCTGCCAGTCCGCGACCGACATCTGGGTCACGGGGCGCAGTTCGACCTCAAAGCGCTTGAATGACGGAGCGCCCGAGTCGGTCATCGCTCGAGATCACCGCGTTGTTGAATAGTGTAGAGAACGGTACGCACGTCTGACTTGAGATTATACGCGCTTGCTCAGCAGCGGTACGCGCATCTGAGCGTGCGACAATCCACCGTGCGAACCTCGGTGCGGCTTTGAGGGTTGTTTACCGCTGAACGTCCAGCAAAGCTGAGACCCCGTGTGCGGCAGAACAATCAGATCCCCGACCCTCGAGCGAAACGTTTCAAAGGCTGGCGCTCCACCAAATAAGCCCGCTTCCCACGCGGCGCTGCCGTCCAGCACGTCACCGTAACGCCGCAGGTGATCGCGCACCGTTTGGAGTTGATTGGTTTGCACGCGAAACGTGCGGCAGAGCCGATCCCCCGCTGGTGGGCTGAGCAGGCGCTCCACAAGCCACAGGTCGCGCTCGAGATAAACGGTTTTTTCAGGCTCTAGGTCAATCTGCCCATGATCGGCCGTGATGACCAGCGCCGTCTTGCCGTCGCCGGGTAAGCGCCCCAGCAAGCGCCCAACCGCGTGATCCACAGCCGCGATCTCGTCAGAAGCGGCCGCGCTCGAGGGGCCGTGCTTGTGACACACGCTGTCGTAATCAGCCCAGTATAAGACGACGAGTTTCTTGCCACTGACCTCGAGCGCGGGCAAAGCGATGCTGCCCAAGGTGTTGGCGCTGACGTAGCCAAGCTGCGCCGCACCGCGCCAGTACCACTCGTTGAGCCACGACCCACGGTAGCCTTGCGGTTGCACCGCGTAGACATTGACGCCGGTGGCCGCGTAGCTCGAGTAGATGTTCGGCACGGCTGATAAAAAGCTTTTATCCGCGAGTGGCTTTTTAGAAGCCATGTCCACTTGGCCGATCATCTCGGTCAGCGTCTGGGTTTCCTCGAGCCACATCGTGTACCCGAGCCAACCGCTCTGTGCGGGCGGGGTAGCGGTGTGGATGCTGGTGATGGCCGCCATGGTGGTGCTGGGGAAAACGCTGGTGATGACCTGCGAGTGGTCTTGCATCAAGTGATCGAGGTTCGGCGCATCGCCGTCGCTGATGTGCTTGTCTAACTGCCACTGTCCCAGACCATCGACGATCAGCAACACGACCGTTTCCACACCCCCCAGCGGCAACGCGTTTCGCAACAACGGGTGTGATGTTTTCACCCCGAAGTGATCTGCGAAGCTGGCGGCGAGGTTGAGGATGCTGCCGCCCGCGTAATCGGGCAGCGTCCAGTCCGGGTGATGGGCTA
The DNA here is from genome assembly GCA_025359505.1 of Deinococcales bacterium. Taxonomy (GTDB): domain Bacteria; phylum Deinococcota; class Deinococci; order Deinococcales; family JAAFIG01; genus JANYHH01. Next base: position 71,790 of record JANYHH010000005.1, on the reverse strand, counting down.
AGGTATTCAAATCAGACCAGCATACCGCGCCTTCAGTGATCCGCTGCGGATCAAGGAAACGTGGTCGCTGCTCGAGCCGCCTCGAGATATGCCAGACTGAAGGCGCGTATGCACCTCAGGCAATTGCCCGCCGCGTCCAGTGCCCAGCGTTCGGCTGACGAACAGCTCGCGGGGGAGATCACGGCGTATTTTCTGGGTCAAGCGCCGTTCCCGGAGCGGCACGGTTTCGCTTTGTTCCACGACGCGCCACCGCCGACGGTCTACGGCCAAGCGTGGCGGCTCGAGTGGCAGGAGGACTGGTGCGCCCACGCGCTCGGGGTCGTTTACTACGACGTGTCGACAAGCGGCGAGTTCAGTACGGCCGGTGCAGCGGCGCTGCTGGTGACGCAGCGCTTCGTGCGACTGATGCTCGGCGCGGGCGGCCCGAAGAAACCGCAGGGGATCATCAACGCGACCCGGGGCGGGACGAGCGAAGCCACGCGTCTCGAGGGGCTGCGCTGGCGCTTTGTCGAACTGAGCGATCTGGGCGCGGGCGACCTGCTGGTGCTGCATCACTGGCAGTACAAGCGTATCAACCTGCGCGTGCCGTGGGCGCGGAGCATGGCGGCGCTGATCGCGGGGCTGCGGGCAACCGAGCGTCAACCCAAGGCGATTGAGAACGGCGTCATCACACCGCGCAGACAGGGCAGGCTCGAGTCCCCTCAAGCTGTTAAACCGATTCTCGAGGTTAAAAAGAAGCCGTGATCCATGAGAATCACCACAGAGAATCGATCCCCGATCAGGCACGCTACCTCCACCTCGAGCGGTTCACAGCATCGGCAGTAGGTCGCTGGGCGGCACGATGAAACTGCCCTGCGTGATGCCTTGCGGCGCGTGCAGCGCCAGTTCGCGCTCGAGTTGCCGCGAGGATAATTTACCCTCGAGCGCTTGGCGATAGCAGGAAATAGTCGCGCTGACCTGATCGGCGCTCTCCTGCACGAACTCCAAACGGTAGCGCTGGATGCCCGCTTTGCGCCAAGCCTCTAGATGCGCTGCACCCGTTTGCGCTCGAGCCTCAAAAACCGTGTTGCGGCAGCCGACATCAGCCATCACTGGATGCTCGTTGCCTTGAGAGTCGCGCAGGGCGAGGCTGTGGGATTCGCACGGATGCCCGCAATTGGTGTGATCCGTGCCGGTCGTCATGAAGCGGCAGAACACGCAGTGCTCGGTGTGAAAGACGGGCAGGTGATGGTGCAGGATCACCTCGAGCTGACTAGGCTCAATGAACTGCGTCAGTTCAGTGATCTGATCGGCGTTGAGATCATGGGTCGGCGCGAGCTTCGCTAAACCCATGTCCAGCAGGTGCTGCGCCGTTAACCCGTTCGCGGCGTTCAGACTGAAATCGCCGTGCAGGGCAGGTCGTTCAGAGGTCTCGAGCAGCGAGTGCAGCAGACCCAGCGAGCGCACCAGAATTGCGCTGACGGGCAGGGAGAGCAGGAATTTGTGGATGCGCTCCTCACTTGGTTTGAGAATCCGCGGCCCCGCCACCACAGCCTTGATGCCGCTCTCCAAAATCCGCTCGACGCTCGGGCGCAGACCGTACAGCTCCAAATAATCCAGCACGATCTCATCGGGTCGCGCCGCAATCGCGGCCTCGAGCTGATCGGCTTTCCGCACCAGCACGCTCAGTTCTGGCTGGCTCGAGGGACTGGTCGTGCGACTCGGGCGCAATCGCTCGAGGACGCCGCGCTGCGCGGCGTGGCTCTGCGGTGCGCGACGCAGTGCAATCAGCTCCTCGAGCGCTGCACGGCGGGCTTTGCCCAAGGCGCTCAAAGGCAGGAAGGCGTTGTCGGGAATGTCCAGCTCGAGACCATCCAAATAAAATGGCGTGTCGCCGAGTTTGCCCAACTCAGTCTCCAAGGTGCGCTCGTCGAGGGCGCGGCGCTGCGCTGGTGTCAAGACCTCGAGCGTCTGCGCGGTCGCGCTGCGCCCATGTTCATCGGTGATCGTTACGCTCATCGGTTGCCCAATCGCGCCGCTGACCCGCCACGTCACGGGCTTGCGGGCCACCGCGTCGCCTGCCTGCGTAAAAACGCGCAAATCGCGGTCGATCTCGGGATCGCGGCTGCGCCAGACCCAATCACCGAGGGCGATGCGCCGCATCTGCAACTGGCGGTTCGCAAAGCGCAACTCGACTTCTTGTTGCCCCTCACTGTCCTCGAGCCGCACGAGGCGCTGCTCCTTGGCGGCGAAAATCTCAAAGATCTGCCCGCCCTCCTCGCGCTCCTCGGGGCTGCGCCACGCGGCGGCATCGAAGACGAGTCCGTCGCCCGGCTTCAACACGCCGACGCCGCCCGCCACGAAATCATCTTCTAAACGCACCCAAACGCCCCGCTCGCTCAGCTCCACGACGCTGCCAACCCTCGTTCCACGGTGGCGCGGAGCGCGACCGATCACGACGCTCTGATGATCCACACCACTGATGAACGCGGGTTGCAAGCCCCTCGAGTAGACCCCCTCTAAGAAATGCTTCTGGAGTCGAGCGTCCCGCGTCGTGCGTTTGGGAACTCGAGCTTGCCCGTGCATGGCGTCCCACGCGCTGTCAATCGCCTTGCGGTAGGCGGCGGTCGTGGCGGCGACGTACTCGGCGTCTTTGTAGCGCCCCTCGATCTTCAGGCAGTCCACGCCGATGCGCGTCAATTCCGGCACTTGCTCCAAAGCGTAAAGATCCTGCGGGCTGAGTAGGTAACGGTATTCCCCAAGGTCGCGCCACATGCCGTCCACGATCAGTTCATACGGCATTCGGCACGCCTGAGCGCACGCGCCGCGATTGGCGCTGCGTCCGCCCCAAGCCTCAGAGCTGAAGCACTGCCCGGAGTACGACACGCACAGCGCCCCGTGGACAAACGTCTCCAGCTCGAGGGTCGTGGCAAGCGCGATTTGTTCAATGTCTTTGAGGGACAATTCGCGGGCCAGCACCGCTCTCGAGACGCCCAAGCTCCGTGCCAGTTCCGCGCCTTCGGCGCTGGTGATCGTCATCTGCGTGCTGGCGTGAATCGCTAAGCTCGGCGCGATCTCGTGAATCAATTTTATTGCCCCGATGTCCTGCACGATCACCGCGTCCGCACCGCTCTGGGCGATGCCGATGATCTCGCGCTCGAGGGTTGAGAGTTCATCGTCAAAAATCAGCGTGTTGACCGCCACGAACCCCATCACGCCGCGCTCGTGCAGGTAACTCATCACCTCGGGCAAGTTGTCAGCGTTGAACGCCATCGCTTTGGCGCGAGCATTAAACCCCTCCAAGCCAAAGTACACCGCGTCCGCACCGGCTTCGACGGCCGCGAACAATTGCGCTTCGCCACCAGCCGGACTCATCAATTCAGGTTTACGCATCACTCGAGACATATTCCTTGAATCTACGCCCTGAGCGCCTCGCATGACCGTGACCTGCTCGAGATGCTCCGTGTACCTCGAGTGTCGCACGGGGTTTGCAGAAGAGTAAACCCCTACAATGCTGGCATGAATCCCTCGAGCCAATCCGTGCAGGTCAGCGTCCGCGTGCTGCATTCGCCCGGTCACAGCAGTGCCAACAGTCAGTTTTACGTCTACTTCGTGACGTTCACCAACACGGGCAGCAGCTCAGTACGGTTACTTCGGCGGCATTTCGTGATCTGCGATGGCAACGGCGAAACGCACGAGGTGGACGGCGAAGGCGTCGTCGGTGAGCAGCCCGTGATCGCACCCGGCGAGCGTTTTGAATATCACAGCGGCGTGCCGATCCAGCGACCACCCGGCAGCATGGGCGGGCACTACACGTTTTCAGACAGCAGCGGCCAACCCTTCGAGGTCGCGCTACCAGAATTCGCTCTACCCGTGCCAGACGGGTACTCGAGCCAAGCCGGGCAGCCTCGAGTCATCAACTGATTGGGTTATCCACAGCTTATCCACAGAGTTATCCCAAGTCTGTGGATAACTGGTTTGTCGCACTGGGTTTGAAAGCGGGTCGTGCAATCTCGAGCGTCGATAGCGTCGCAAGCAGCTACAAGTCTTGAAGTGATGACTGAATTTCGCTTGAGACGTTTTGCATACGCTTTTGAGCGCGATGTTTCGGCAATCTGAATCAGAGTCAGCCTCGAGCAGAACCGTTGCAAACCAAAGCTGACGGACTACTATCGCCAACTGGGGACGCCAATCGAGCAGCGGGTCGCGCCCGACTCGTCGCGCTGTTCGCTTGGTGCACCACTGTTCGTGCCGAGCGGGATGTCCAGCATCGTGGCGCTGGCGGGGATGATGTGTAGGACATCGCTGTCGTTGAAAACGGGCGCACCCGATCCAGCGGCGACGCAGGAGGAGCTGCTGACCAGCAGTTCCCTACCGTCGGGTGAGAACACTGCCAGCGACTCCTCGCCGTACTGTGAGGTTGTGACCTGCCGCAGCCCACTGCCATCGAGGTTCAACATGTACAGGTGACGCGGGGCGTTCGCGGTGGCGATTTTGGAGAAAACGATTCGCGTTCCGTCTGGGCTGACGTGCGGCGCATCTGCGCCCAACGTGTTTGGGATCAATGTCGACGGCTTGGTGAAATCCGCGTTCGATAAGTACAAGTTGTTGTCGTTAAGGCTTTTGTAGACCAGTCGCCCGTCGGGAAGCCAGCTCGGGCTGCGCGAATTGGCGTAGAAATACAAGCCTGTGCCGTCTCTGGAGGTGACCTGCGTGGAGTAGCGTTTGTTCGCCCCACTACTGTAAACGCTGATCGTGTAAGTCAACTTGCTGCCATCGAATGAAAATCTGGGCGTGGTCTCGATCATGGACTGATGCTGGGAGGTGCGCTCCACGGTTCCGTCAGCCTTATAAATGGTGATTCTAGAATTGGGGCCGGTGGTGGAACTGTTGTACGCCAGTGCGATCTCGCCGTTCGGGCCCAGTCCAGTTCCCGTCAGCGATTCGCTCGAGACGGGCAAATTGAGCGCTAAACGGGTTTTGTTGGTCGCCATGTCCACCGCGTAGAGCTTCTGGACTTTTTGGTAAATCAGCGTCCCCGTGCGGCTTGGTGGTTTGCCTGATCCAGACGCGCCATCGCAGCCGAGCAGCAGCACGACAAAAGCAGACAGCAACCGGGTTTTCTCGAGTTTCATCTGACTCCCGTCTGAGGATTGAACCGATCAAGTTGGCCGCACAGCGGACTCGAGCTGCAACGCGTGAGCTTCTTACCTCGATCTTGCCCGACGACCCTACGATGTGCGTGAAGAGCTGATGTATTTCATGGGATGCTGCTCAGGGCGATATCGGCAGTCGCACCTGTGCGGTCGTGCCCACTCCGCGTTGACTCTGTACTGCTATGCCCCCACCCATCGCCTCGAGCAGGTGCTTGGCAACGGTCAAACCGACCCCGATGCCGAGGCTCGGGTCGTCCGCTCTGGAGCGCGATTTGTCGGCGCGGTAAAAGCGTTCGAACACGTGCGGCAAATCCGAGGCATCGATTCCCTCGCCAGTATCTGTAACCGTGAGTAACGCGCTGCCCTGCTCGAGCGTGACGCGCACGGTGACTTGACCGACGCTGGTGTGGCGCAGCGCGTTGGAAAGTAAATTGTGCAGCACTTGCTCTAAACGATCCGCGTCACCGATCACGCGAACGGCTGTCAGCTCCAATCGCAACTCGAGTTGCTTTTTTACGAACAAAGGCTCGAGTTGTGCACAAACCTCGCGGGTCAATTCCGAAAGCTGCACGGCTTCGCGGCGCACCGCAATCGCGCCCGCTTCGACTTGCGAGAGGTGCTGCAAATCCCCCAGCAAGCGCTCGAGGCGCATCACCTCGCGCCCGATGGCGGCGGCGGCGTGGGGCACGCTGAACACACCGTCCAGCATCCCTTCGGCGTAGCCCTTTAAGCCTGAGAGCGGTGTGCGAAGTTCGTGCGCGACCGTGCCGATCAGCTCTACGCGCCGCATTTCGGTTTGCTCAAGTATCGCCGCCATGCGGTTGAAATTCGCGGTCAACTCGCCCAGTTCGTCGCGTCCCGCTGCGGGCAGGCGCTCCTCGTAACGTCCAGCGGCAATGCGGGCGGACGCCAGGGACACCTTTGAAACCGGCTCGACGATCCGACGTGAAATTGCGGCGCTGACCACCAGCGCCAGCGGTACGGTAATCAGTGCCGCCAGCAGCAGGGATTGGGTCAACGCGGTGTTGAAGCCGCGCTCGAGATCATTCTGTAGCGCTTGGGACTGCGTGCCGTCCGTACCGCTGCCCATCGCTCGAGCCATCTCAACGGCGTGGGTACGGTAGAACGCTGGAGCGACCAGCTCTAAAATCACGACCAGCACGATGCCAGCGATGAAGATCACCGCGAGAAACGCGGCGATCAATTTGGAGCGCAAACTCCAAGCGCTCACAGTGCGACCTCGAGTAGGCGATAGCCGACACCGCGCACCGTCGCCACGAAGCGCGGGTGATCCACGTCGTCCCCGAGTTTGCGGCGCAGGTGTGAAACGTGAACGTCCACCACCCTGTCCACCCCGCTGAAATCCTCGCCCCAGACGGCAGCGATCAGTTCGTCGCGCTTGAAAACCCGTCCGGGTGAACGCAGCAGCGCGTGCAACAAATCAAACTCGAGGGCGCTGAGGTCGATGGAGTGACCCTCGAGCGTGACCGAGCGGGTCACTCCGTCTAGCCGCAACGCGCCGTGCTGGAGCAGACTGCCCGTGCTGTCCATGCCGCCGCGCCGCAGCACCGCTTTGACCCTCGCCACGAGTTCACGCGGGCTGAAGGGCTTACTCAGGTAATCGTCCGCGCCGAGTTCCAAGCCCAGCACGCGGTCGAACTCGTCCCCTCGAGCCGAGAGCAGCAGCACGGGAGTCGGACGCTCCAAGCGCAAACGCTTCAAAACCTCTAAACCGTCGAGGATTGGCAGCATGATGTCCAGCACCACCAGCGCGGGGTTCGTCTCGAGCGCCAGCCGCAAGCCGTCCAGCCCGTTACTGGCGGTTCGCACTTCAAAGCCGTGACGCTCCAAATACGCGCTGGCGATTTCGCGCACATTGAGTTCATCGTCGATCACCAAAATCAGCGGCACGCTCGTCATGATACGCGGGCTGTGTAAAGCCTTGATTGGTACATCCATGCTCAGCTTGAACGCAGACTCGCACCCTAACATCACTCCTCAGAGGTGACAAACATGATGCACAACGACCCAAGCCGGAGCGACCCAACAAAAAGCGACTCGAGCCACCACGCTCACATGGATCCGGCTATTCAAATCTGCCTCGAGTGCCACGCGACTTGCGAGCACACGATCCAGCATTGTTTGGAGAAAGGTGCGATGCACGCGACCGCCGCGCACATCACCGTCATGCGCGATTGCGCTCAGCTTTGCATCACCTGCGCGGATTTCATGGCGCGGGACTCGAGCCTGCACGCTGAGGTTTGCAAACTCTGCGCCGCCGCCTGCGAAGCCTGCATTGAAAGCTGCCAAAGCGTCAACGACGACGCGCACATGCAAGCCTGCATCGACGCCTGTAACGCCTGCGCCGCATCGTGCCGCGCCATGTCGCAAATGAACTAAACCCGCTCGAGATAACTTGTCGCTGGCTTTACACGAGCTTTACAAAGCCTCGAGCCTGCGTCGGTCACGAATGCCGCAATGAACTCGAGCTTTATTCGGCGTTGACACCCGCGATTTAGAGTTATTAGCGGAGGATAGACCATGAAACGATTTTTACTGATGAGCGCCCTCGTCGCCAGCCTCGCGGTCACGGCGACCGCGCAGATGAACATGAACGGCATGGGCGCGATGGGGGACTCAAGCACAAAAGCACTGCTGCCCTTGAAAGGCAAAAGCTACGACATCGCGTGGCTCTCGCAAATGATCGAGCATCACCGAGGCGCGGTGGAGATGGCGCAGCTCTGCGTCAAAACCTGCGTGGATAAGGACATCAAAGGCGCTGCTCAGAAAATCGTCACCGATCAGGACAAAGAAATCAAGCAGATGACCGCGTGGCTGAAAAGCTGGTACAGCGCCGCGCCCGACCCGAAGCAGATGGCGCTGATGAAGGCCGATATGAAACCGATGATGGATTCTTCGATGGGCAACATGCGTCCAATGGCGGGTATGAAACACGCGGCGGATCGCAGTTTTCTAAACGGCATGATCCCGCATCACCAGCACGCCGTGGATATGGGTAAAGACGCCAGCCAACGCGCCCTGCGCCCAGAGCTGCGGGTCTACGCGCAGAGCGTCGTCAAAGGTCAAGGCGCGGAGATCGCGCAATTCAAACGCTGGCTCGGGACGAAGAAGATTTGATTCGTCACCTTTGAGAGACGCTCAGGAACGTCAACGTCCTCGAGCGGAATTTCGCGCTCCCCGCTAGCGGGCCATCTTCAGGGCTTCCATCAGCTCGTCCACGATTTCACCCGTGTCCCCTCGAGTCGCGGCCGTGGCGACATGCGCCTCTAAGTGCCCGCGCAGCACGACCTCGCTAACACCGCTGAGTGCGCCTTGCACGGCTCTGAGTTGCACCAGCACATCCACACAGTAGATGTGCGGATCTTCCAGCATCCGAGCGATGCTCTCCAAATGCCCCTTGGCAATGGCAATGCGCCGGGTTGCTCGCTTGCGGGCATCCTCGGGCATGCACAGGTGATCGCGCTCGAGAGCTGGCTGGCTGGCTCGAGCGGGTTTCTGCGCCGCTGCCTTGGTCACTGCGCCGCTGACGCGCTGTAGCCCTCTTCGGCGATGGCAGCAACCAGCAGCTCGAGCTGGACGCCTTCGCCGCTGATTTTGGCTTTGCCGCCCGCGAGATCGACCTCGGCTGCGGTGACGCCCGCAACGGATTTCAGGGCGCTCTCGACGGCTGCTTTGCAATGCCCGCAGGTCATGCCCGAAACGTTCAATTCAATGTTCATCTTCGCTCCTTATCCCCTCTATGGGGTACGGTGTCACTCTACTCGGAGAGTTTGGGATTGGCAAGTCGTTCACCGCACCAAAGCCGTGTATCTGCGGGTACTCGAGGTCTTGGCATCCAGTCCTATGCTGCAACGAAGTAGTTACCCCCTCTAGGGGGATGAGCGAGAGGAACCGACATGGTGAACAACCCGCACACTCAGCTCAACGCAGCCAAAACCCTCGAGATCGGCATTGGCGGCATGACCTGCGCCGCTTGCGTCGGACGGGTCGAGCGCGGCTTGCAGAAACTCGAGGGCGTGACGACAGCCAATGTCAACCTCGCCACCGAACGCGCCACGGTGCAGTACGACCCCAGACGAGTTGAAATTCCCGCGTTGCTCGAGCGAATCAAAGAGATCGGTTACGAATCCCGCACGGCGACGCTCGAGTTGAGCGTGACCGGCATGACCTGCGCCGCGTGTGTCGGCAGGGTCGAGCGGGCGCTGAAGAGAGTCGACGGTGTGCTGGACGCCAGCGTTAATCTCGCTACCGAACGCGCCGTGGTCACGTACCTGCCGAGCAATGCCAGTTTAGCGCAATTCAAAACAGCGATTCGCGCTGCGGGCTACGACGTGCTGCAAGTGCAGGCGGGGCAGGATCGCAGCGACAGTGAACGCGAGGCTCGAGACGCGGAAATCGTCAGTCTGCGGCGCGACCTGACGATTGCCACAATCTTCGCCGTGCCACTGCTGTTGCTGGCGATGATCCCGATGCTTTGGATGCCCGCGATGATGTGGCTCGAGGGGGTCGCGCCCCTGCGCGTCTGGGATTGGGTGATGCTGGCACTGGCGATCCCGATTTACTTCATTCCGGGCAGACGTTTTTTGACGCACGGTTGGAATGCGCTCCTTCAGCGCAGCCCCGACATGAACACCTTGGTGATGCTCGGCACGAGCGCCGCGTTTTGGTACAGCGCGGCTGTCGTGCTGCTCGAGACCTTCGTCCCCGGCGTGATCCCGGATAGCGGGCGTCACGTCTACTTCGAGGCGGCGGGCGTGGTGATCGCGCTGATTTTGCTCGGCAAGTACCTTGAAGCAATCGCCAAAGGCAGAACCAGCCAAGCGATGAAAACGCTGATCGGGCTGCAAGCCAAAACCGCCCGCGTGCTGCGCGGATCATCAGCACTCGAGCTGCCGCTTGAGGAGGTGCTGATCGGCGACCTGATTTCGGTGCGCCCCGGCGAGAAAATCCCGGTGGACGGGATCGTGGTCAGCGGCTCGAGTTACGTGGACGAGAGCATGATCTCCGGCGAGCCAGTCCCAGTCAGCAAATCTGCCGACGCGAAAGTCATTGGCAGCACGATCAACAAGAGCGGCGCACTGACGTTTAAAGCGACCGCCATCGGCGCGGACACCGTGTTGGCGCAGATCATCAAATTGGTCGAGACCGCGCAGGGCAGCAAGCCGCCGATTCAGGGCTTGGCGGACAAAGTGGTGCTGATTTTCACGCCGATTGTGCTAGGGATCGCTGGACTGACTTTTATCTTGTGGATGATTTTCGGTGGCGAAAGCGCCCTGAGTTTCGCCGTCGTCAACACCGTCGCGGTGCTGATTATCGCCTGCCCGTGCGCGATGGGACTGGCCACACCGACCAGCATCATGGTCGGCACGGGCAAAGCGGCTGAGCTAGGCGTGCTGTTTCGCACGGGAGCGGCGCTCGAGGGCTTGCAGGGCGTGAAAATCATTGCGCTCGACAAGACGGGCACATTGACCAAGGGGCAGCCTGAATTGACCGATTTCGTCAACGTCAGCCCGTACAGCGACGCGGAACTGCTGGCACTGATCGCCAGCGTGGAAAACTCGAGCGAGCACCCAGTCGCCGAAGCCATCGTCAAAGCCTCCAAAGCGCAAGGTTTGACCCTCGAGACGATCACGGATTTCGCGGCGGTCGCCGGGTACGGCGTTTCGGCTTCCGTCGCAGGCAAGCTCGTGCAGATCGGCGCGGATCGTTACATGACGCAGCTTGGCATGGACGTTGCAAATTTCTCCAGTCAGAGTGAGCGGCTTGGCAATCAGGGTAAATCGCCGCTGTACGCCGCTGTGGACGGCAAGGTCGCCGCCGTGATCGCCGTCGCTGACCCGATCAAAGACGGCTCGAGAGTTGCGCTCGAGGCGCTTCAGAAAATCGGCTTGCGAATTGCGATGATTACGGGTGACAACCGCCGCACCGCGCACGCCATCGCTGCTCAACTCGGCATTGACGAGGTGCTCGCCGAAGTGCTGCCCGACGGTAAGGCGGCAGCGATTCAAAAACTGCAATCTGGCAGCGTCAAAGTCGCCTTCGTCGGCGATGGCATCAACGATGCGCCCGCGCTGGCGCAAGCCGATGTCGGCATCGCCATTGGTACGGGCACGGATGTGGCCATTGAGACGGCCGATGTGATCCTGATGTCCGGCGATCTGCGCGGCGTGCCGAACGCCGTGGCGCTGTCCGTAACCACGATTGCCAATATTCGCTTCAACCTGTTCTGGGCGTTCGCCTACAACGTCGTGCTGATTCCGGTGGCCGCCGGAGCGCTTTACCCGCTCTTCGGGTGGTTACTGAACCCCGTGCTGGCCGGTGCAGCGATGGGGCTGAGCAGCGTTTTTGTGCTTGGCAACGCACTGCGCTTGCGCGGCTTCAAAGCACCAATTCGCCTCGCGCCGATTTCAACACCACAGCCCGAACTTGCTCGAGCCTGACGCTGCTCAGCCGAAGCCTGACGTTACTCAGTCGCACAGTGTGAAAAGCAACGAGCAGCGAATCCCACTCGAGATGCACTGTAGAAACCTCCCTCGCCTCGAGAGCGCCGAAACGGTCGCGGGACAGTGAAATCCACTTTCTAGCACGCCTCGAGCCGCTGCAAATCGTGCGCTCGAGGTTTTCCTTTGACCCGCCCTGCATCAGGCGCGGCTCAGTTGCATCGTGGCTGACGCACAGCTTCCAGAGTGATGGTAAGCGAAGCGCAAATTTACAGGCGCTGGTTCACTTTCTAGGAGGCAACATGAACATCAAACAACTGATCGCTTTGGGTGCATTGGCAACGGTTTTTTCAAGCTGCGGTTTATTCGGCAACGCGCTCGGCGGCGGGCCAGCCTTCTCGGGAACGGTCTCCACGACCCCACCAGCCGGCGTCCCAACCGCCTCGAGCTACAAGCTGGCTCTGGTGCGCTTCACCGATTTCACCACGCCACCCAACACTGTGCAAGCCGCCGCGTTCGCCACGAGCATCGCCATCAACGGCGGTACGGGCGCGTACTCTGGCTTCCTTTCGCCAGCCATTGACCTCAACGGCGAAGCCAGACGCTTTTACAAAGTCGCTGTTTACGACGATAAGAACAACGATGACAAGTACGACACGAGCGCCGCTGGTACGCAAGATGCGGTCTTAGCCGACAGCATCGCTACCAATGCGCCCGGAGGCAGGCGCTTTTTCGTGTACTCGAGCACAGACGATTTGTGGACAACGGGTAAAGTCCTCAAAATCGGTTGGAACCTCGTGAGTGATCCAACCAAGAACAGCAGCGTCACCGCTGATGTCGGACGCAACGATGACACCGTAACCCAAGCTGGCGGCTTTGGTGGCATTGAAATTGCATACCCGTAATCTAAGCCGATCGAGCAGAGAACCCGTCAATTGACGGGTTCTTTTTTGGCTCAAGCGGTAGCTCGAGAGGCATGGGTTCGCTGGCTGAACGATATTGCTCGAGGGTCGTCGTGTCTCGAAAGTCGTCTCGAGAAGTAACCGGACTGTTGTTGTCTCGGGATTTCGCAGTGGCTAGAGGTTGACCGCCTCTCGAGCTTCACATTCCGAACGCCACGCGCCCCAACCGCACCAGACGATCCAGTGGCATATGGCGCAGCATGTGATTCGCGGTCGGGTTGCGCTCCATCGTCGCCGCGACCCTACTGATCATCGTGTCGAAAGTCTCGTCGGGGATCGTCAGCGCCGGGGTCAACCGAATCACGCGTTTAGCGCTCAAACTGAAATTCGCGGTCACGCCGCCCGTGTACAGCACGCGGCAACCCAGCCCGCCGCTCAGTTCGCTGACCAGATCACCCAAGCCCGGAATGGCTTTGGCTGGGATCACCGTTCTGAATTGCAGCGCCATCAGCAGCCCCGATCCACGCACCGCCTCGAGCGTTTGCGGATACTTGGCTTGCAGCGCTTGCAACGCCTCGAGTCCCAATGCGCCAAGGCGCTTGGAGCGGGCAGGCAGATTCTCACTGACCAGAATCTCCAAGGATTTCAGGCCCACCGCCATGCTGAAACTGTTGCCGCCAAAGGTATTGCTGTGGCGCTTGCCAAAACCGCCGAGCGTGCGGGCAATGATTTTGGGCGGCGCAATCGTCGCACCGATGGCCGCCATGCCCCCACCGAGCGGCTTGGCGAGCGTGATAATGTCTGGTTCCAAGCCACCAGCGGCACTGGCGAACCACTCGCCAGCCCGTCCCAGACCAGTCTGGATTTCGTCGGCGACGATCAAGATGTCGTGGCGTTTGCAGATCGCGTTCACCTCGCGCAGGAAATTCGGCGGCGGCACGATCACGCCCGCTTCACCCTGAATCGGCTCCAAGAACACAGCCGCAATGTTGCCCGCGCCGAGCTTACGAACCGCGCTCTCGAGCGCCGATGAATCCCCGAAGGGAAGTGTCGTGATGTTCGGCATCAGCGGCTTGAACATCTCTTGGTACTCCGGGTTGGGCGTCAGGGCCAGCGATCCAAAAGTCTTGCCGTGGTACGCGCCGTAGAAGTTAATCAGGTGACGGGCTTTCGGGCGGGCAGCTTTGACAAATTTGATCGCCGCTTCAATGGCTTCCGTGCCGGAGTTGCTGAAAAAAACTTTGCTGTCGGCGTGCTGTGGTAGAAACCGTGAGACCAGCGCGATCAGGTTGGTTTCCAAAGCCGCCCGCCACGGCGAAGCGCTCTGCTGCGGCAAGCCCAGACTGCGGTCGTCACTGGCATAGCGGCTGACGAACTCTGCGAGCGGCGGGTAGCGATCCCCAAACGGAATCGCCGCGTAGCCCCCGGCGTTGACTGTACTGTGACCCTGCGGATCGGTCATTTCCCACGGATTGGTCATCGTGAACGGCCCAACCATCCCCAACGCCTCCAAAGTACGCATCAGCACGGGGTTCCCGTGCAGCATCTCGTCGCGCAGCGCGGCCTTACCTGTGTAACGCGCTTCCAGCACATCGGACGCGCTGATCGGTAAGCTCAGCGCCGCATCTGAACCTGCGTCGCTCGAGCCAGTGCTGCTCAAACGGGTCGGGCTTTGTCCAGCGAAGTTGAACGAGCCTGATTTAGCGATGCTCACAGTGCTAGGGAGTCTACTCCTTTGAGCACGAAGGATTGGTTGACGTGGGATAGACAAGGCTCGAGAGATTTGAAAGGCAGCCTCGAGTCCCCGCACGTTGTCTGCTAGGATAGGGAACGTATGTCAATTGAACGCACATTCGCAATGGTCAAACCCGACGGCGTGCGCCGTGGTTTGGTCGGAGAAATCGTCTCGAGGTTCGAGCAAAAGGGCTTTAAGATTATTGCCCTGAAAATGATGACCGCCTCACCTGAACTGGTCGGTGAGCATTACGCCGAGCACCGCGAGCGCCCGTTCTTTGGCGGTCTGGTCAGCTTCCTCAGCGGCGGCCCGGTCGTGGCGATGTGCGTCGAGGGTGAGCAGGTCGTCAGTGAGTGGCGGCGCATGATGGGCGCGACCCGGCCGTGGGACAGTGCGCCGGGCACGATCCGATTTGAATTTGCGACCACCGTGGACGAGAACGTTGTTCACGGCTCGGACAGCGCTGACAGCGCAGCTCGAGAACTCGGGTTGTGGTTCAAAGGCGAACTCTGAGCACCACTGTGTAAAGCACTGTGTAAAGCACTGTGTAAAGGCTCGAGGGGATGTCCCCTCAGCTTTTTATTTTGCGGCTCTCCAAATGCGCGTGCGAGGTCAGGTACTGCACCCAACCGCGCCCACTGACCTCACCGAATTGATTGTGCGGCACGGTCGCCACAGAGCCGCTCGCCTCGAGCCTCGCGGTTGAGTTGACCGTTGCTGCTCGAGTCTGCTTGAAGCCGTCTTGCAACTCAGCCCAATTCGCGCTGTCCGGCGCGTAGGCGCGACTGCCGTCCAGCTCGAGCGGCTTATCCCCGAGCAGTACCGCCAAGCGGTTCGCGCCCCAGCGTTCAATAGCGACGATGTGCGCTAAGACCTTGCGGTTGTTGGCTGAATCGCCCGCGTTGACACAGCGCCCGAGGATTTCAGCGCCGCTCACCTCGAGCTTCTGACGCAGCTCCGCGAAGGACTTGTTGCGGGCGGGATTCTCAAACATTAGTTTCGCGGCGAATTTGAACAGGTGATTCATGGCTTTATTGTGCCTGTCAAAGTGCGGGACAATTTGGGGATGCAGGCTTGC
Organism: Deinococcales bacterium; assembly: GCA_025359505.1. Lineage (GTDB taxonomy): Bacteria > Deinococcota > Deinococci > Deinococcales > JAAFIG01 > JANYHH01. The sequence goes on along the minus strand of JANYHH010000005.1, from coordinate 56,479 downwards.
AGCCTCTACGCCAAGGTCAGCTCACGCTGCACGCAACGCACAGTTGCGTCACTTCACTGCAATGGACTGCCTCAAATCCCCTCGAGCCGTGATTTACGACGACGGTGACTCCTCGCAGATGATCCCCGTCACAAACTGAGCTTGACCAACCCCGGCTCGAGCGTCACGCCTTCAACGGGTTCACCGCGCTCGTCCACGGCCGTCAGCCTGACCTCGAGCGCCGCGCCTTTGGCGGGCAGTCGCGTGGCCACGCCGAGTGCGAACATCACGCGTTCCACCGACACGCGCCGCCCGCTGGCTTTGACGTTGCGCGGCTCTAAACGCACGGGAGTCAAATCCAGCGATCCGGGCAGGCGCGATTCCAGACTGGCGACGCGCACCGCGACGCCCCGCGTGACCAGCAATTCCAGCGATCCGCTGACGCGATTGGGTTGCAGGGCGATTTTGCTCAAGCCTTCCGGCGCGGTCAGCCGCACGTCCTCGCTGAAATAACCTTCGGCGGTGCGGGTGACATCGATCGTTGCCTCTAAGTCTTTGATCTCGAGCGTTTCCAAGGTGGCGCGTGGCCCGCGCACGGTCGCTTTGACGCTTTGCGGCAGGTCGCTGACCGCCCGCTGGGCCGATAAGCCCTGCACGACCAGCGGTAGCTCCAGTGTGCGGGTCACGGTCGCCCGGCGATCCTCGGTCGCGGCGTACCACAACAATCCCGCCAGCAGCACCGCACCAATCTTCAGCGGTAAATCGCTGGTGAGGCGCTGCCACCAGCTCAGCATCGGGGCGCGATCAGTCTGCATTGGCTTTGTCCATCAGATGAATACTGTCCTCGAGCTTCGCATTGCCCTCGAGCGGCTTGTTCGCTTTGGGTGCGGCAGTTTTAGAAATAGGTTTATCGCGCTGCAACAGTTTGATTGGGTTGAATGTGATCGGCGGCGCGGTCACGGCCGCTTCGCGCAAGCGTTCGCGCAGCTCACCGATGCTCAGGTCTGGCGAGAGTTGCCCCGCCAGCGCCACGCGAATGCTGCCGCGCTCCTCCGAGACGACGACGATCAGCGCGTCGCTCAGCTCCGATAACCCCAGCGCGGCGCGGTGGCGCGTGCCGTACAAGCGCCTGACGCCACTGGCTTCTTGTTGCAGCGGGAACAAGCACCCGGCCGCTTGAATCCGCCCGTGTTGCACGATCACTCCGCCATCGTGCAGCGGCGTGTTGCGGGCGAAGATCGTCTCGAGCATCAAGCTGGTGACGCTCGCGTCTAGGGTCACGCCATTGCCCGCGTAATCGCCCAGCGGTGTTTGGCGCTCCAAGGCAATCAGCGCCCCGATTTTGCGCTCCGCGAGGCGCTCTACTGCCCTCGCAATCTCGTTCAGCGCCAGCACCTGCGGCGCGTCTTCGCGCTGCGTGGGCCGTCCGACGCGCTCGAGCAATGAGCGCAGTTCCGGCTGGAAGACGACGATCAGCGCGAACAAACCGACTGTCGCCAATTGCGACAAAATGAAATTGATCGTCGCCAGCCCCAGCAGGCGCGACACGTACAGCAGCAGCCCGAAAACCAGCAGTCCGCGCAGCAAGTTCAGCGTCCTCGAGTTGACCACGAGGCGGTACGCCTGATAGATCAGGATCGTCACCAGCGCGATATCGAGCGCATCGAAGAACGTGAACACAGATTTCCTCTCTGGGAGAACACAAACGACGTGTACGCCCACTCTAAACCTAAATGCGGCCACGTGCCTCGCGCAATTGGCTTAATCGTTTCTTAAAAATCACTGCTCGAGCAGTGCGGCTGGTAGCGCACTGCGCTTTCTTCACTGCTCGAGCATCCATGACTGCTGGGTTAGACATTTGAAAATGTGCAGCGCAAATACCCGCTCGCCAACGGCTCTCGAGGCGAGATCAACCCAAGTATTTTCAACCTTTTGGCACTTGAAATTCAAAGGCGTTGCCTAGCCCATTCAAGCGATCATGCCCGGCTCGAGCTTGCACCCACTTCAGACCATCGGGTGGCGGTACGTACTCGAGTACGCGCCGGTCACGAAATGCTCCAACTGCCGCTCGATGTCGGTCAGCAATCCAGACGCGCCAAACCGAAATAAATACGGCTCGAGCCACGGCATGCCCAGTTCGTCACGCATCATGAACAGGTACTCCAAGGCGTTCTTGGCGCTGCGAATCCCGCCAGCGGGCTTGTAACCGACGCGGTAGCCGGTCGCTTCCAAGTACGCCCTGACTTGGCGCACCATCACCAGACTGATCGGCAGTGTGGCGTTGACGCTTTCCTTGCCGGTGCTGGTCTTCACAAAATCCGCGCCCGCCATCATCGCCACCAGACTGGCCCGCGCAATCGTCGTCATCGTCGCCAGCTCGCCCGTGCCGAGAATGACTTTCAGCCTCGAGTCACCGCAAGCCTCGCGCACCGCCCGTACCTCGTCGTACAGCGCTTCCCAGTGATTCCCGAGCGCCAGCCCCCGCGTAATCACCATATCAATCTCACTCGCACCGTCAGACACGCTGTTTCTGACCTCCTCGAGCCGAATCTTCATCGGCGCGAGTCCGGCCGGAAACGCGGTGGACACGGCAGCGACCGGCACGCTGCTGCCTTCAAGCGCCCGCACGGCCGTTTTGACGAACGGGTTGTACACGCAGACCGCTCCCGTCGTGATCCCCAACTCGCTCGCCCCCAGCGCCTCGAGCAAATCTGGGCGCACGGGGTGCATGGCTTTGCTGCACAAGCGCTTGACGTTCGTGTCTGTGTCGTCGCCCATCAGTGTGGTCAAGTCGATCAAGGTGATGGCACGCAGCAGCCACGCCGCCTGCCACTCTTTTTTGACGGTGCGGCGCGTGCCAATCGTCGCGGCGCGGCGCTCCACAGCGCTCTTGTTAATGCGGGTAGAACGCACCCAATCCAAATCCAGTTTTTGTCCCGGATTGCGCTCCGAGGCGTGAAGCTCGAGCGCGAACGGATCGAAAGCGGTGTGGGTCATGGGATTAGTGTAGCGCAGAGCGCTGAAAGAAAAGTGCAGAGAGCCGAGTGCCAAAAAGCGGAGGGCATCTCGAGCTTGCGCTCTTTGCCCTCCGCACTGTGCCTACGTTAACCGCTTACTTTTACTTGTTCTTCTTCGGCCGGCCGGGCTTGCCCGTGCCGGGTGCTTTCGGGCCGGTTGACTTCTTGCCTGCGCGGTGAGAGCCATAACGCTTGTTGGCGACGTGCTGCGCGAAGGCGGTCAGTTGATCGTCGGTGAAGCGCCCACTTTTCACGTCAGCGAGGTTTGGCATGGTCATCTGAGCGCGGTTGATGGTCATGGTTGTGCGAATACCTTTTTTAGCGCTGTCAAACCAGACGTTGAAACCGTCCATATCAATGATGATGAAGTTCGTCACGGGTTTCGTGGCGCTCTTGCCATCACGCGACGAGGCTTTGACGATTTGAAACTTCGCGTTGGCATCGTTGCGGTTCAAGGGAATGGCCTTGCCTGCCAAAGCGCCGCTTTTAATGGCTTTAAAAATGGCATTGTAGAGGCTCGAGGGCTTGTACGAGGTTTGCTCGTTGACGATTTCTTCCAGCGTTTTGATATTCATCAGTGATAACGCTAATACATAGTGTTTTCTTTTGTCAAGTGAGAAAATAAAAACCATCACAAAATGTCTCAAAGAATCATGGTGTTCTGAAGCGCGTTGATATTGTCCGCGACGATATTGTTCATGGGTTGATTGCATAGAACGACATTTCATGCGTTCGCATTGAATCCAAAACGTGCGGATTTGAATTGCTCGAGGGGTTGTCAGGGACTGCGCTCGAGTCGGTAAGAATCGGCTAACCTCGAGATAAAAACCGCAGCGAGCCGTTTGCGATTGGACAGTGTGCGCTTTGCCGTGCTACCCTTCATAGCCGTTTGCGGCATTGAATCATTTTCAGTGTCGCGCACATCCAGCAGTTTGGGTGTGTCGCGCAGATAAGAATTTCTTGTCTGTCGCATCGGGCGCAGCCTCAAGCGGCGTCCGCCGTTCCCACGATGGAACGAGAAAGCAGTCAACATGGCCGTCGCAGCGAAACCGAAAACCCGTAAAGAACGTAAAACAATCCGCGCTAAGCGTCGCGGTATGGCGCAGCAAAAGCGTCACCGTCAGAGCTTGAAAGCCCGTACCCGCAACCGCGCTGTCAAAAGCACGATCAAGACCTTCGTCAAGAAAGCCGTGGTCGCCGTGACCGAGGGTGCGAGCGAAGCCGTGGCATTGACGCAACGCGCCGAGAGCCTGATCGACAAGGCCGCCAAGGGCAGTGCGCTGCACAAACGCGCCGCTGCTCGCAAGAAGAGCCGCTTGGCGAAGGCGATCAACAAGATCAACGCCGCCAAAGCCGTTCAAGCTTAAATTTCAAAGTTGTAGAAAAGACGCCCTGAATGGGCGTCTTTTTATAGCTCGAGCCGCTACATGCCTTTGATGCTGCTGACCGTCAACGGCAGCACGGGCAGGATCGCCTCGAGCGCGACGCGGGTATCATCGCTTGGCAGGTTGACGATCAGGGTTTTGCCGCGCTGCCCGCTCAGACCGCGCCACAGTGCAGCCCGTCTCGAGGTCTGAATTCCAGCGAGGCGCATCAGTTCAGCCAGTCCCAGAATCGGACGCTCGATCAGTTCCTGCGTGACTTCCGGCACGCGCTCGCGCAGACCGACACCGCTGCCGCCCACGGTTAGGATCAGCTCCAAACCGCGCAGATCGGTGAAGGTACGCAGGGCGCGACGAATCGCTGGGTTCTCGTCAGCCACGGTTTCCATGCCGACCTCGCGGTACGCGTCACTGGTCAGCAGCTCGCGCACAGCGGTCAGACCCACGGGTTGCGGCTCGACGCACAGAACGACGTATTCGATCATTTGCGCCAGTATAGCGGTTTGTGCTTTGGGTCAGCGTCGTTTTTGAGCACCGCGCACCGCCGTTGCCGTCAGCGGATCTTCGGGCCACGAGTGCTTTGGGTAGCGAATCTTCAACTCGCGCCGCACCGCGATGTACGCGCTTGCCCAGAAGCTCCGTAAATCCTGCGTGACCTGCACGGGTCGGTACGCGGGCGACAGCAGGTGCATCAACACGGGCGTGCGCCCAGCGTTGACGGTGGGCGTCTCGAGCCAGCCAAAGACCTCTTGCAGGCGCACCGCCAAGACTGGGGCGCTACCGTCCGCGCTGTACTCGAGGCGGATGCTCGAGCCGCTGGGAACGGCCATTTTACTGGGGGCAAGAGTCTCGAGGAGCTGGTTTTGGGCGTAACCGAGCCGCGCACGCAGGGCCTTCAGCAGGTCAATGCGGGCGAAGTCCTCGCGCTTTCGCACGCTGGTCAGGTGAGGGGCGAGCCAAGTCTCGAGCGTGTCTAGCAGCGCCGCATCACCCGAGTCAGGCAGGTCACTGTCACCGCGCCACACGCGCAGACTCTCTACTCGAGCCAGCCATTGCCGGGCGGCGTCCGAGGGTTTCAGAATCTCCAGCCCCTCGAGCCGCACCGCGTCGCACAGCGCTGACGTGCGTAGGGGGTCAGGGATGCTGTTCAGGGCGCGGGTCTCGAGTGTCAGCGCACCGTACACGCGCTCCGTGGTCGCTTGCAGCACGCCGTTTCTGGCGTCCCAGACCACGGTTTCCCGAGTCTCCGAAGCTAAGTCTCGAGGGTCGAGCGGTGCGGCGAGGTGAATGCGCCCCTCGTCGACGCTGCCCGCGTCCAGATGCGCGACCGCCAAGTAATCCTCGCTCGAGAGCGCATCACCCGCTGGCAGCGTCACACCGCGCCCGCCGCTGAGCTTGTAACGCTCCCGCGACGGTGTGCGGCGCTGCGCGACCCGCTCCGGGTACGCCAGCGCGATCAAGCGCCCGACATCGCTTGGCGTGACCGTTGCGACTCGAGACGGCGCGACATCATCGAGTCTCGCTCTGTACGCAATGGACAGTTGCCGGATTCGCTGCCACGCGCCGCCACGCTCAACCCGCAGTGCCTCGAGCCGCAACGTGGCGTCAGCGCCAGCGTCACGCGGCAGCGGGTCGCGCTCCTCTAAGAGCGCCGCGAGGTCGCAGGCAGTGGCCACGAAACCCAATCGCGCCCCCTCGAGCAGCAGATGCGCGAGGCGCGGGTGCGTGCCCAGCGCGTGCATGTTGCGTCCGTGCGCCGTCACGCGCCCAGCGCTCAAAGCTCCTAAGCTCCCCAGCAGCGCCCGTCCCTGCGCCATTGCCCCGACGGGCGGGCGTGTGACCCACGTCAAATCGTCCTCATGCGTGCCCCAGACCGCCAGCTCGAGCGCCAGCGGTGCGAGGTCGGCTTCCAGAATTTCGGGGACTCGAGCGTTGAGGAAGTTATTGTGTGCCGCACTCGTCCAGAGGCGGTAGCAGACACCGGGCGCGACCCGTCCGGCGCGACCAGCGCGTTGATCGGCGCTGTCGCGGGTGATGGGCGTCAAGCTCAGGCGCGATAAACCCAGCCCCGCCTCGAAGCGTGAGACTCTCATCAAGCCGCTGTCCACGACGATCCGCACGTTCGGAATCGTTAGGCTGGTCTCGGCAATGTTGGTAGCCAATACCACCCGCCGATGGTTGGCGGGGGCAATCGCGGCTTGCTGGGCTTCCAAACTGAGGTTGCCGTACAGCGGCAGCACCTCGGCGTCCACGTCATCCAGCGCATTCATCACGCGCTTAATTTCCGCTTCGCCGGGCAGAAAAACCAGCGCATCGCCCTCGTGAACCTCGAGCGCGTTCTGCACCGTACTGACCACACCGCGCAGCACATCAGTCGGTTCTCGAGGCGCGTAGAAGACCTCGACTGGAAACGCCCTGCCCGCGCTCGAGATCACCGTCGCGTCGCCTAAGATTTTTGCCAACTCCGTCGTCTCTAGCGTCGCACTCATCAGCAGCACGCGCAGATCGTCGCGCAAATTCGCCCTGACCTCGAGCATCAGCGCCAACGCGGTGTCCGCGTTCAAGCTGCGCTCGTGGAACTCGTCGAAAATCACTAAGCCGATCCCCATGAGCGCCGGGTCAGATTGCAAGCGCCGCGTCAGAATGCCCTCGGTCACGACCTCAATGCGCGTTTGCGCGGAGACTCGGCGCTCCAAGCGCACCGCGTACCCAACCGTCTGCCCGACCGCCTCACCCAAGCCCGCCGCCATGCGAGCCGCGACGGCCTTGGCCGCCAAGCGACGCGGTTGCAGCACAATAATGCCCTGCCCAGCCAGCCAAGCTTCGTTCAGCAACTCGAGCGGCACGACCGTACTTTTGCCCGCACCGGGTGGCGCGGTCAGAATCGCTATGCCCCGAGCCGCCAATGCGCTACGCAGCGCGGGCAGGGACTCGAGGACGGGCAGCATGGGCGGTGCAGAGTGTAACTCGAGGCGGCAGCGGTAAGCGTTGACGTTTAAGTTCAAGGGCAACTCGCTGCGCTCGCCCCTTCACCCGCCCCTGCGGGGCGGCCTCTCCCGCAGGGAGAGGCGAAAGGACACTGCACCAAGCTTCTTGAGTGATCGGAGTTGGTCTAGACTGATCCGCATGGGCAGCCGCTACCCCGCTATTAATCCCGAACATCGCGCTTTTATCGAGCGCCAGCCAATGTATTTCGTAGCGACCGCTGCACCCGACGGTCGCGTCAACGTCTCTCCGAAAGGTATGGATTCTCTGCGTGTCCTCGAGCCAAACCGCGTGATTTGGCTGAATGGCACGGGCAGCGGCAATGAAACAGCCGCGCATCTGCTCGAGCAGCCGCGCATGACGATCATGTTCTGCGCGTTTGAAGGCAAGCCACTGATCCTGCGTTTGTACGGTAATGCAAGGGCCGTGCATCCAAGAGACGCCGATTGGCTCAAGCTGAAAAGCTTATTGCCCGAAGTGGTCGGCGCACGCAATATTTTTGACCTCAGCGTGGACTTGGTGCAAAGCTCGTGCGGCATGGCCGTGCCGTTGATGGATTTTCAGATGCAGCGCGAAGATTTAAGCGATCATTGGCGCAAAAACACGGATCTCGAGGGCTACTGGACGCGCAAGAACCTCGTGTCAATTGACGGTAAACCCACGAGATTGCTCGAGGACTGACCATGCCGAGCGTGATCGTAGCTGCTGACCACAATTTGCGCGTTGACTCGATGCCCGACATTCAAACGCTGCTCGAGACCGCCTACGATGCAGACGGCGTGCTGCTGCTCGAGGGGGATTTGGGCGGCGCGTTTTTTGATTTGCATTCCGGCATTGCGGGCGAGTTGTTCCAGAAATGCACGAATTACCGCCTGCGACTCGCGCTCGTCGTGCCAGACCCAGCCGCGCACGGTGAACGCTTCACCGAACTGGCGAGGGAACACGCACAGCACAAGTTAATTCGCTTCTTCGCGCTCGAGTCCGACGCCCTCCAGTGGCTCGAGACGCTGTAACGCCCTTTCGCCTCTCCCTTCTTGCCCCTGACTACAGCACCTCACGGGCTTGGGGCGCTGCGGGAGAGGCCGCCCCGCAGGGGCGGGTGAGGGAGGCGAAGCGCAGCGAGTTGCCCTTGACCTTGCCACTCGCTCGAGCGTATTCCCACCGCAAGCAAAAGGGCGTCCAATTGGACGCCCCCTGACGCGAACCTCGAGATCGCTTAGAACTTGCTCCACAGCAGTTGGTTCGTGACTTCGTGGTGGAACTGAATCTCTGGAACTTTGATGATGCTGCCCAGACTCTTGGCGCAACGGTCAGCTTGCATGATTTTCAGATCCGCGAATTTCTGTTGCACGTCGCCGCCAAGGAAGCTGGCGATGTATTTGCTGCGCTCGAACGAGTCAATGGCGCTGTAAATGTTGTCGGGCAGGAAGCGCGATTTGCTGGTGGCTTTGCGCTCGTCGAGCGGGCCGGACAGACCGGTGTTGAACAAGCTGTAGAACGTCAGGTACGGGTTGGAGTCTGGCGCGACGCTGCGAACCTCGACTCGAGCGCTCTTCTCGTTGCCGATGGGCACGCGCACCATGCTGCCGCGATCCACGGCTGAGGCTTTGATTTGGTTGGGCGCTTCAAAGTGCGGGTCTAAGCGGCGGTACGAATTGACCGAGGAGTTCAGTACAAGGCACAAGTCCAGCGCACTGGTCAGGATGCGGTTGATGAACTCCCAGCCGAACTCGCTCAGGCCCTCGCGGCCTTTGGCGTCATACATCATGTTCTTGCCTTTTTTAGACAGGCTCATGTTGGTGTGCATACCGCTGCCGTTGACGCCGATCACGGGCTTGGGGAGGAAGCTGGCGGTTAGGCTCATCGTCGCGGCGACTTGGCGCGACAGCAGCTTGTAAAGCTGAACTTGATCGGCGGCCACCAAGGCTTCGGTGTAGCTAAAATTCATTTCAAACTGGCTGGGGGCGACCTCTGGGTGGTCTTTCTCGTTTTCAAAGCCCATCGCGCGTTGGACTTCGGCTGCGGCGTCGATGTACAAACGCAGGATATCGCCGGGCAGCGAGTTGTAGTACCCGCCCTCGGAGGCGTATTCAAACTCGCCCAAGCTCGAGTAATGGCGCTCGGCATCGCGGCCCTTAAACAGGAAACCTTCGATTTCGGTGGCGACGTTGGCGGTGATGCCGTCTTTTTTGTAGAGGTTCGCGGTGAATTCTTTCAGGCGGGCCCGCATGTCCGCGCCGTAGGCGCTGCCGTCTTTCTCGCGCACTTCGCTGAACACCAGCACCTTGCCGGGCCCGAAGATATCCGACGGCAGCCAGTAAAACGCGGGCCAGTCGATCGCCAAGCGCAAGTCGGACTCGGACTGCGCGGTGAAGCCGCGAATCGATGAGCCGTCGAAGGTCAGGTTGTCGGCACTTTTTAGCAAGAACTTCTTGTCGTAATCGAGCATGTGCAGCCGACCCTCGAGATCCGAGAAGCAGACCGTGACGGCTTTGATGCCTTTTTCGTCGGCCAAATACTGCATGCGCTCGTCCCTGATCTTGCCGACATCCTTGCGCGACAAGCGGTCGGCTTTGGCGGCCAAGTTCAGTTGCTCGAGTTGCTCGTAGGGAATTTCCAGAAAATCGCGCAGGCTCATAAGTGACCTCCAAGGACATGCGAAGCGGTGTCTTGTCAGTAAGAAACCGTTCAAGCGATTGCAAAAATAGCACAGTCGTCAGCAAAAACTCAAATTTTTGGTCAAACGCCCGTCAAAAAGTGTTCAGTTGTGCAGATATTGGTAACGATTCGCCAAAACCGATGCCCCTCGAGCCAATTCGTCAGAGTCAGCTTCTGCGCTGCTCGAGACATGGACATACGGGTCAGCACCGCTCGAGCGCTGACTTGCGGTGCTGCAAACCGCCCTAAGTTTCGAGCTTCGCGGCTTTGGGGGCGTCGCGCACGATGCAGTCCGTCAGGTAATCGGCGAGCGTCTGGACGCGAGTCGCGCCGTAAATCGGCAGTTGCCCGATCAGTAAGGCGATCAGCCCAGCGAAATTGGCGTACCCGAACAATTGCAAGCTGCTTCTGAGTGCAATCGCCGGGCCGTTCAGTGCCAGCAGCGTCGGCAGCAGACCGAGCACGCTTGGCACGAGCAGCAGCATGACCCCCACGAGGTAACGCCCGGCGACGACGGCTGGACTGACTCGAGCGCCGCTCAGCAGAATTAGACGCAAGCCCAAGAAGTGTCTGCCGGGCGTGCCGCGCAACGGGCTGAGTTCTGAGATTCCCGCGTACAGTAAACCAGCCGCCAGCGCCGCCAGCACGCCGCTGAGCGCTCCGGCGATGAACAGCGGCAGCAGGTCTTTAAGCGACTCGAGCATGCTCAGATCGGCACGGGTGTCATTGGGCAAACGCAGCAATGTCTCGAGTTCGCGCCCGCCGATGATCCGCGTCGCTCCCCACATCAGCGCGAGGCTCAGCGCCGCGTCGATCGCGCTGGCGGCAATGCGGCGCAGGTTGAAACGCAGGGCTGGGGTTTGCCGCTCCAAGCGACCCCTCAGATGTTGCCCGACAGCGTTTAGGTCAAGCTTGGGCAGCTCGAGTTTGACGCTCGGCAGCGCTGGCGCGACGCGGCGCGGCTGAGTGAGGGCAGCGGTGCGTGGCTGATTGGGTGCTGCGCTGCGCGGTTTCTCGAGCGGTGGTAAACCCGTCTTCTCGAGCGGGGCAGCGCGTGGCATCTCGAGCGCGGCAGGGCGGTCTTTCGGTTGCTCTGTGACGCGTGGCATCTCGAGCGCAATGGCTCGAGGTTCAGGCGGTGGGACGTTGACGGGCGCTTGGCTGGTTTCAAACGGCGGCGCTGGGACACCCGGGGCTGTGGGCGCTGTGATTTGCTGAACAGCCGCTCGAGGGTTCGGCTTGGATGGTGGCAATTCCTCGCGCTGGGCATGCAAATTGGCTCTTGGATTGGGCTTGGCGGGGCGAGGCTGGTACTGCAACAAATCTTCAATGGGCGCAAGCGTTGGGGGCGGTTCAACCAGAGGCGGCTCTGATGGGGGCGCTGGATTGGTTGCGGGGATCGGCTCGACTCGAGGCGGGAGGACTTCTGCGGGAGCATTGCTCAACCCGATGCTGAACCCCGGAATCACGGGCTGGGCTGGAATCGGCGTCTCGAGTGACGCAATGCCCGGCGTCTCGAGTGATGCAGTGCCCGGCGTCTCGAGTGATGCAGGGTTGAAACGCGACTCGAGGACTTGCGCCAGACCAGCATCGCGCTGCTTTCGCAGGGTTTGCAGATCCGCGAAAAACGCTTTCAACTCAGCGCTCTCCACGTTCAGCACACCGCGAATCGACTGATCGCTCGAGGTCACGACCAAGTGGCCTTCGACGTGCGTGACTTTGCGAATGTCGCGCAGCGTCAAGCGCTGGATGCCGAGCGCGTCCGCGAACACGAGTTGTGTGGCGTCGCAAGCCAGCGTCGCCTCACCCGCACTGAGCGCCAGCAGCGGCTCGGTGGACAAAGATTTGCGAATTGGCTCGAGGTTCATGGTCTTTTAGTACATACCGATCTTGGGTTTATAGATGTTAAAAACCTGCATTAGCGCTTCCAGACGAGCGTGCTGGTGATCTGATCGTAAAGCGTTTGCTTGCGCGGCGTGAAAAAGACCATCGCGTAGGTGTAGATCACCGCGAGGCTCGAGGCGAAATTGAGCAGTCTTCCAATGGCTGATTCAGTACCAAACGGCGAGATGATGATGCCAAAAACAACGCCAATGGCAATGGCAACACCGACTTTGCTCCAGTAGCGTCCACTGGCTTGCCCAAAGCTGATGCGCTCGCCGCTCAAATTACTGACGAACAAGCCGCACGCCATCTTGCCGAGCGTGCCTTGCCGCTCGCCGCTCTCCAGCAGTGCGTAGTACAGCCAGCTTGCGATGGTGACGACCAATGCCCACAGCAGATACGCACCGAACAAACCAATCAGTGCCGCGCCGAGTTGCGTCGTCGAATTCTCGCCGTTCGCCGCCGAGAGGATCGCCAGCAACGACGATCCTCCGAACATCAGCAGCAGCACAATCCCGACCACGCTCAGCAAAACCGTATCGATCAGCCACGCCAGTGTCCGCCACCAGAAACTCGCGGGCACGAACTGAACTTGCTCTCGAGCGGCACTCAAACGCGGCGCTTCGGACAGGCGCGGCAGGCTGGCCACCGACCGATCCGGCAGCGGCTCTGCGAGAAGCGGCATGGTTGGCATCGGCGCGAACATGGGCGCGACTTGGCTGCGCCCCAGTGACGGTTCATCCATCTCGGCGCTCGAGATGGCCACGCTCTGCGTCGGATTGCCCGTGGGGACGCTGGTGTCCAGCAGCACCTCGCGCTTGGCTCTGGCGACCGCAACGGCTTGTTTGACTTCACTGAAAAAATTAGCCAGCGTCAACTTGTCGACGCTTATCGAGCCGCGCACGAAGGTTTGATTCGCGCCCGCCAGCACCAAGTCGGGGCCGTCGCGGCTGACCTTGGTGATTTCACTCAAAGGTGCGCGTTGCAGCCCCCCCGCATTCAAAAACAGTACTTCGTTCTCGGTGCAAATCAAACCCGCGTCGGTCGCTTCGACGAGCGCCAGCACCCGCGTTGCGCCCGCCGTGCGTTGCAGTTGATCTGTCCAGTCACCCATGCTTCACACAATAGCGCATCGTTTCACATTCTGCGCCCCCCAATTCAGGGGGGTCTTTGAGCGCTAAACGCAGTCTGTCGCATTTGATTTGAGAGCAGCTTTACTCGAGGATAGCTCAGCCGTAGTGACCAAAACACCGTGCTTCACAGCATTTCAGTCCTTGTCACTCGAGCGGTGACTGTGCAGCGCATACACGTCCAGCGCGACTCGGGTTTACTTCGCGCCCAGCAGCTCGAGCGCTTTTCTGAGCTGCGCGTCTTTGGCAAGGTCGACGGTCGCTTGCCCCTGCGTAGCCGAGGACTTCAAGCGCGTTGGGGATTGCTGGTACTGGAAGCGACCATCTTTATCGGCCACAAGCTGCAAGGTCTGACCGTTGACTTTGACCTCGAGCTTCGAGCCGGGCTTGGCGTTGACGCCCTCGAACGCCAGCAGTTTCTCAAAACGCGTGTCCGCTACCGAGTAATCCGGCGTGATGCCTTTCTTGAAGATGCTGTTGCGCTTGGGCGTCAGCCACTCGATCACGGTGACGTTCAGTTGTCCCTCGTTGGAGAGTTTCTCTGGGGAGTTCGCCACACCTTTGCCGTAGGTTTTTTCGCCAACGATCTTGGCGCGACCGTTTTCTTGCAGCGCGGCCGTGACGATCTCCGAGGCGCTGGCGCTCGAGGAGTTGACCAGTACAATGAGCGGCGCGGTGAAATCCGACCCGCTGGGAGTCGCAGCGAATTCGACTTTGACGACCTTGTTGCGGTCGCGGGTGATGTAAACATCGCCTTTACTGAGGAACGCGTCCGCGACGGCTTCGGCTTCAGCCACCAGACCGCCCGGGTTGCCGCGCAGATCCAGTACCAAGCCTTTGACGCCGCGCTTTTTCATGTCCGCCAGCGCGGTCTGCAACTGGTCAGCCAGTTTCCAATTGGCGAAATCACTGATCGCCACGTAACCAATCTGCCCCGTTTGTCCGGCTGGCGCGGGCAGCACCGTGGTTTCGACGTTGACTTTGGTGATTTTGCGGCGCGTCGCCGTCAGCGTCAACCGCGCCCCATCCCTGAAAATCAGTAGTTTAACTTGCGATCCAGACGGCCCGCGCACGTAACGCACAGCCTCATCCAGTGGGAGCGCCCCCAGTTCTTTGTCGCCCGCCTTAAGGATGATGTCACCCGCCACCAAGCCCGCTTCAGCAGCAGGCGAGCCGCTGTAAACAGTTTCGACCTGCACGCCCGTGCCGTTCTTGTTGGCGGGCAGAATGCCGATGCCGATGCCAAAAAACTCGCCGTTCAAATCCTCGCGCCCGGTGTTGGCTTGCGCGGGCGGAATGTAATACGTGAACTCGTCATCCAGCGCCACCAACATCCCCGACAGCGCCCCCTCGAGCAGCTTGGCGTCATTGACCGGGCGCAGGTACTCGTTTTTGAGTGCACCGTAGGTCTCCAAGAAAGCCTTGCCGTTGGGGGATTGCCAGAGGGCATCGCCGTTCGGAGCGGCGACGCTGCGGAGCTGCGCGAAACCGATTGCGCCAGCCGCAACCACGCCAACGACCGCGCCGATCAGGTACTCACGTTTCATGCCCTGCATTCTACGCCGATCACTCTGGGCCGCACGGTGACACAAGTCTCGGGGGTGTTTGATGAATCTCGAGGTCTCGAGTTTGCGTTCGCGTGTTGCGGGGGTGAATACGTCGTGCGTTGTGCTCTTGCACACATGCGCGAAACGGCGTGATGTTCGCGCCTGCGCGAACGTGGTCTCGAGTGAACCACCGGAATCTCGAACAGTCAAAAACTTCACCGCTCGAGGTTTCAACTCACGCTGGCTCTGGACAACAGCTTGCCCTCGCCGTGCCGCAGCGCGTTCCCCAGCTCGAAGCGCTCGAGGTCATGCGCGTTTTTCACACCCGCCAGTTTATCCGCGACGAGCGAGCCGATCAGCGGCGCGAATTTGAAGCCGTGCCCGCTGCACGGCGAGACCAGCAGCACAGCGGGGTGAGCGGGGTGCGCGTCCAGAATAAAATCGTGGCTCGGGGTATTGGTGTACAGACAGGTTTTGGCCGCCAGCAAACGCCAGTCTTGATTCGGCAATCGCGCCTCCAAGAAGCCGCGAATCTGCGTGATGGTCTCGGGCGCGACATCAAACCCTCGAGTCTCGGGGTCAATTTCAGCGCCGCTCTGATGCCAACCGACTTTGACGCCCGGTAAGCCGAACGCGCCGAAGCCGTACTCGAGCGATTCGTGCGAGATGAAAACAGGGAAACGCTCGGGGTTGAACGCAGCCAAGTCCGTCGGCGCAAAGTACACACTGCTCTCTAACGTGACCGTCAGCGGTAGCGCCAATTCCGGCACGAGTCGCGGCAGCCATGCGCCAGCGGCAATCACTATTTTGTTTGCGCTGAACGTGCCGCGTGATGTAGTGACGCACAGCGTCTCGAGGTTCAAATCGGTCACGGGCGTCATCTCGAGGACGGTCGCACCCGCAGCGAGGGCCAGCGCCGCCATAATTTCCACGGTTTGTGTAGGATTGACGATCCCCGCGTCCGGGCTGTACAGCGCCACCCAGTCGTCTGGCACGCGCCACTGCGGGAAGCGCCGCATCAGTTCACTGGCGTCCAAACGCTCAAAATTTGCGCCAGCGGCGGTCATGCCCGCTGCCGTGCGCTCCAAGCTGGGGTTGCCCGCTCTGCCCAGATCAAGCCCGCCGGTCATCGTCAGCAGCGTTTCCCCGCTGATCCGCTCGAGGTCGCGCCACGCGCCGAGCGCCGTCATCGCCATCCTCGCGTACTGCGCCTCGTCATACGCAAACCTGAAAATCCTCGAGTGACCGTGCGAACTGCCCCGGTCGTGACCGATCTGGAATTGCTCCAAAAGCAGCACTTTTTGACCACGTTTGGTCAGCTCCAAAGCCGCGCTGCTGCCCGCACCGCCCGCGCCGATCACGATCACATCAAACTCTGATTGCATGGGCGAGTTTAACGGTTTTGACGGAGCACTCGAGCCAGCCCTCAAAGCGCCTCGAGCGAGTCTGGTGCTGATGTTGAGCTTACGCCGCCCGTCAGCAGCGTGACCGCACCGATCAGCACCATCGCTGCGCCCGCCCAGAAAGGAGCGCCGCTCGAGACCCGGCTGTACAGCGACCCGCCGATCAGCGGCCCGCCGACCTGCGTCAGCGATTGCAATGCTTGATTCCCGCCTTGCACGCGCCCTTGCATCGTCGGGCCCGCCATTTGAGACAATAAGCTCCCCAGCGTCGCGGTGAAGACACCCTCGCCGACCGCGAAAGCGATCACGCTCGAGAAGACCAGAACAGCATTGGGGATGCTGGGCAGCAGTGCCATGCCGACCAAGCCGCAAACTGCAATGAGCAATGCGCCAATGGCGACGCGCCGCTCACCAAAGGTTTTCAGCAGTAAAGCGAGCAGCAAGCCCTGCACGGCAATATCGCTGATGCCGACGACAATGAAGACGAGGCTGGTCTGATCCGCGCCCCAGCCTAGGCTGTCTTTGAGCAGCACGCCGAGCGTGGTTTGCATGATCGCAAACGGAATCATGAACAGCACTCCCGCCACCAGCAACCAGCGCAGCGCCGTGATCTGGAACAGCCCCGCGATTTGCGTGAAGGGATTGAGTTGCGTCCATTTTAGCTCAAAACTGCGATTTTGCGGCTCTAGGCTCTCTGGGACGAAGAAGTAGCCCCACAACAAGTTGATCAGGGTTAAGCTGGCCGCGATGAAGAACGGCGTCTCGAGGCTGATTTTGGAGGCGAGACCGCCGATGGCCGGCCCCAGAATAAAGCCACCACCGACCGCCGCGCCAATCCAGCCGAAATATTTGCCGCGCTCCTTAGAGGCAGTGGAGTCACTGAGCATTCCGAAGATCGCGCTGAAATTTCCAGCGGTCAAGCCATCGATGATCCGCCCGACGAACAGCATCCACAACGCGCCGCCAATCCCAAACAGCGCGTAGCCAAGCGCCGAGCCAAGCAGACTGAGTAACAGCACGGGACGGCGGCCGTAGCGGTCACTGAGTGCCCCCAGCAGCGGCGAGGCGATAAAGGCGCATCCCGCATACGAGACGCTCAGCAAACTGACCGTCAGCGCCAGTTGGCCCGCATCGCTGACCCAGCGCCCGACCAAGTACGGCAGTACGGGGCCGACCAACCCGAATCCCATCGCGCTTAAAAAAGCGCTGGCCAGAATGAAGACTAGTCTGGCTCGGGGTGGGGGTGCGGGGATGTTCTCAGGGACGCTGTTTTCGGAAACGTTATTCACGCCGCTAAGGTATCAACGACTCGAGCGATCTGGCTTGAACAAAGGCGACACGTTACCAACTTAGCGCTCGAGTCTCAAAGACGGGTGCGGGCGTGATCGCGGCTTCAGCCGTCATGTGGGCCCGCCGCAATCTAGCCTGCGCCATTTTCACAAACGCCGCAGGCGTGGTCAGCGCGAAGCCCTGAAAGTCGCGGGTCAGGTGCGCTTGATCCGCGTAACCCAGTTCAAATGCGAGTTGCGACAAATTCTGGGTCGGCGCTCGCCAAAGCTGCTGATACGCTCGCTCGAAGCGAATCACCCGAGCCAGCGCTTTCGGGGGCATCCCGATGTCCTCGGCGAAACCGCGCTCGAGTTGCCGCACGCCGATTTGAAGTCTCTCGGCGATCTCGAGAATCCTGACGCTGCCGTGACTGGCGTACAGCAGCGTCGCCGCTTCAATCGCAGCGGTTGGTTCCTGCGCCGTCTGACCCGCCAAGCCAAGCAACCAAGCCTCGAGCAGCCCCAGTGCTTCGGGTAGATCGCCAGTTTCGAGCAGTCCCCCGATAGCTTTGGCGAGGCTGCGACAACGTTGCCCCAAGTCGCGCTCGAAGACGTTCAGTGAGCCGCGTTGCAACCCCAGCAAGCGCAACGCGCCCCAAGGGTAAAGTTCCACGCCCAGCGCGTGGGTCATGCCCTTTGAAACCATGGTCATCGCCGCATCGCGCAAGCCCAGCACGTAGACCGCCTCGAGCGGCCTCAGTCGCCCGGCCGTATCGTCCATGTACGCCTCGCCGCTGTAAAACACCAAGCGCACCACGCTCTCGGGACAGAACCAGTGCTGCTCGGTCGCTGAAGTGTGCAGGGACGAAAGCGACCAGTAGCAGCGCACGCTGTCGCGCAAGCTTAGGTGGGGTTGATGCTCACGGTAGTCCATAGGAGTACCGCTCGAGTCTACGCGCTGCTGACCGAACTGTCTTGAACAAATGCGACGCGCCTCGAGCCGGGATTGGAGCATGGTCAACGGGCGCGTGATCGTACAAAACGGGCAGTTGATAACGCTAAATTTGGAGGATATGTTGCGCCGTCACCGCGTTGCCAGCCGCGCCATGATCGGCTGAAGAGTATGGCTCAAGCATGTCTGCTTGTGATCCTCGAGCAATTCAAAAAACGCTACACCTAGAGTTTTCCCCAGTTACTATCGCGCCTCGAGTGCGTCTGGACTGAGGATCGTACCACCTGTCACCAGTGTGCGGCAGCGCCGATCAGCGCTATGTTCTCGCCTGCCCAACACGGAGCAACGCTCGAGCATCAACAAATGCACCGCTCGAGTTTCAAGCGGTGCATTTGTGCCTAAAAGCTCTGGTTTACTCTGAGTTACCGTTCAGCGCTGATACCCTCCAAAAGCACTGTTGTCACCAGTGCGGTGAGTTGCGTGGTGTGGGCTGGCTCGAGCGCGGTTTCCATCGGTGGGCTGTCCTCCCCGAGTAAGCTCCAAGCCGTCAATAAATCCAGCTTGACCCGCGCCGTATCCAGTTGCACGGTGTCACGCTCGAAACGCAGCGGCAGGTTGCCGTTCAGGGAGCGCCGCAATTTCCACAAGGTTTGGCTGAGTTTGCGTCGCCCGTCCTCTGGTTCGTCGTCCGCCCACAGTGTGTTCGCCAGTGCATCGCGGGAGAACACCGTGCGCGGGTGCACGCTCAAATACGCCGGCAGTGCGCGGCTGAGCTTGGAATCGAAACGCACCTCGAAACCGCCCGGCAGGGTCACGCGGAACGCCCCGAGCACCGTGATATTGAGCTGAAGCTGTATCTCCATTCTGGGGACATTCTCGCATTGAAGCTGAGCGTTTGAAAGCCCGTTGAAAAACCCTGAGCAAATCAAGAATTTCGAGGGATCAACGGCTTTCAATCTTCTCGAGCGACCAGTCTGGTTCGTCATATCACTCGAGCGTTGCGACTTCGAGGCAAGCCTCTCAGGAATCAGACTCTCAGAGATTGACTCGAGTGAGTCGTTTGCCCTGTGGCCGGAAAACCATTTCTTGACCTGCCCGCGATAATTCATTACACTACTGCCCGTTGTCCTTGTTGACAGCCCGCGCTGGGGCATCGTCTAATGGCAGGACAACGGTCTTTGGATCCGTTAATCGTGGTTCGAATCCACGTGCCCCAGCCAAGATGTAGAGCGTGAGGGACGAGGTTTTTTAAAACCTCGTCCCTCTGCTTTTCGCTGATTTCGATTAGATGGCACAATCATGGCACAATGAGATTAATTAAGGACTCGGATGACGGGCGCAATGATTGGGCGTTGAACTTCGGGAGCAGTCTCTCGAGTTCCGAGGAAGTCCGCCATTGGCATCGCCGCCTCGCGCCGCTGCTCGTCAAAGAGATGGGCGTAGGTCTTCAAGGTGAATGCGATGTCTTTGTGCCCCAGCCGATCCGCAACCACTGTTGGCTTAACGCCGCGCTGAATCAAAATGCTCGCATGGGTGTGGCGCATCCCATGTAAGCCAATGCGGGTCACGTCTGCCTTAACCATCAATGTTTGAAGTACGCGGTACAAGTTGTGGTAATTCGTCACGCCTCCCAATTCATTGGCAAACACAAAGTCGCTGGTGTCGTAAGTCAGTGCCGGGGTCAGCCGCCGCTCGCGCATTCTTAGTGCGTCGGCGCTGGGATGCTCCAACCGTTCGCGCTCGAGTTGCTGCCGCTCAAAATGCCTTTGTAACTCGAGAACCGTATCGGCAGGAATCGTTACGGTGCGGCGGCTCGTCTTGGTTTTCACTGCACCGATGTGCATTTTGCCGCCAATCAGCACCGCGTCCTGCTCGACTCGAATTAGTCCAGCCTCGAAATCCACATCTTTCCAGCGCAACCCTAACAACTCGCATGGCCGCATCCCGGTCATCACACCAAGATGAAAAAGCGCGTATAGGCGGTGCGAATGCGCCACCTCAAGGAAGCGCACGACCTCGGCGGCCGACCAGCAACGTGCCACCGCTTCCTCGTCGTTGGGAATCGCGGGCGGCCTGACGCTGTGGCAAACGTTAAATGGCACGATGCGCCAACGCACCGCTTGATTGAGCGCCATCGAGAGCGTCGTCCTTGCACGTCGCGCCGACTTGACGCTCGAGGCTGCGCGAATGGTTTGCAGTGACGCTTCAACCTCGAGCGGCACGAGTTTCTCGAGACTGATCCTGCCAAGCGTGGGAATCAGTTGTTTGACCACGATCTGCTCGTATCGCGAAGTTGTTTTCAGGCGCGTGCCGTCCATCTTTTTATGATTGATCCAGCGCACCAAGAATTCCTTGACCGTCAGGCGCTCACTGCTCCAGATCACACCGCTGTTGCGAGCGGTTTTCAGTTCTTCCATCTTGCTTCGCACCTCGTCCGGCGTGCGCCCACTGATCCAGCGCCGATCCGTAGTGCCATCGAGCTTGAACCCGACGATCACAGCGCCTCGATAGCCGATAACCTTGCCATTTTGATCGCGCCGTTTCGTGAATGTACCTTCACCGTGGTTACGCTTTCCCATTTCCTACCCACCTGACGGCTCAAACTCTTTCGCCAGATCACCTTCCGGGAAAGCGAGTGAGCGATTCAGTCTCGAGCAAAACATTGTGAAAAAGATATGCTGGAAACGTATTACTTGGAGCGCGATCCGCTGAGAAACGCTTCGAGATGCGCTCGCGTGACCAAGTACCGCCGACCAACCCGCACCGATGGAATCCTGCCCGAGCGCAGCAACTCGAGAATCTTGTCGCGTCCGAGTCCCGTCAGTTCTTGCAGTTGCTCATTATTGAGCGTCAAGCGCGACAGTGAGGCTTCGTTGCTGGCGACTATTTCGGATTGCATCGCGTCGGGACTGGTTTGCACGTTTGCACCCCCTTGAAGAACTGATTCAGACGATACAAAGCGATTCGGTTAGGATTCAGTTTGTCAGAGGCTGCTCGAGCTGAAGCCATCGAGTGTCATCGCATCGAGCGTTGGTGAAGCAATGTACGCACTTCTAAATCGGGCTTTTTGAGCTGTCCACGTGGCGAGGGCCGCTTCACTACCAAGCAGCGTTCCCGCCGCCCGCACGTCAAAGCCAGCGATGACTTCAGCCAGCGGATGCTCGAGGTCGAGCAAACCGCGTTCCAGCAACATTGCCGCCAACGACCGCACATCCTCGAGCCGCCCAGCGGCGAACCAAACACCGATCAGGTGCGCCGCTCGCTCGAGCAGGTGAGCGCTGAACTGGTCGCGCATCGCTGCAATCCAACCCTCGCCGTTTCCTTCGTCGTGACCCTCGAGAAAAGTGCCTTGAACTCCCGTCAGCAGCCACACCCAATCGCTGCCACCCACGCCCAAAGCGCGGTGCAGCTCCTCGAGATCCCACTCGAGTATTGATTGCGTGCCAGTCTCGAGACGTAAACGCATCGAGCGCGTGCCGCCCTCCGAGGCGATGGTCAGGAGATCAGGCGACACGGCGTTTTGCAAGTCAATGCGGGCGTTTTTAACGCGATTTCGCAGCCGCTCGCCGCGCAACTCTGGGTACAAATCTCGCCCAACCTCAGAGATGCTCGCGCCATCCTCTCCCCGCGAGCGCAAATATGCCAGCAACGGCACGACATGGCGATTGCCGAGCGGTAAGGGCTGATCCTCGAGCAATAGCTCTGGTCGTGCAGTCAGGGTGATGAGTCGTAGCGAGGGGACAGTGTTCGGTTGAGCTACTTGCACGTGCGCGTGAACGAGTCTGAGCCTCGGATCGCCCGACCGCCGCATCCACAAGCTCAAGCGCGGGGCATGATCGAGCCACATCCGCAGCACTGGCGTATGTTGATGCGCCTGCCACCACGCGACGAGCCGCAGAGCGTCGCGTCTGGCTTGCTCGAGGCGACCGAGTGCCAGCAGCGCTTCTGCCCGCAGCGTCCATGCGAACCCGATCTCAAGAGGTGGCGTCTGGCTGGACAGCGATTCGATCACGTGATCCAGTGAGGCAACCGTGTCCACATCAACTCCTTGAGTGAGTTGCACTGCGAGTTGAACAAGTTCCCCTAGCGCCTCGAGGTGTTGCCCGGTCAGGCCCGGCTCGAGCAACGATGCCAGCTCGTCGTGAGGTACTTGCCCTCGAATCGTTGGGAAGAGGGCAACAGTGCGAGTGATGATGGCGAACCGCAACGCAGGCGATCCACCTCGAGTGCCCATGACCTCACTCAGAAAGCGATTCGCATCCTCGAGCTTGTTGTTTAATCGGGCAAGCCACGTGAGGTCGAGCAGTACCTCAATGCGAATTTCGCCGTCGGTAAAAGGCTTTTCAGTGACCAGTATTTCACCTTCAAGACCGAATCCGACACATGCCAGACACAACTGCTGTTTCACCTTGAGCAGCCGCTGGAGGTCTGACGATGCGGTCAGTCGCTGCGCTCGAGCGTAAAGTTCATAGGCTTGATTGAACCGAGCCAATCCATATTCCAGCTTGGCGAAGTCGACTAGATTGTTCACCAGTAACGCCCGCTCAGACACGACCGACCCGATTTCATCAATCGCATGACAGTAATCCAAACGCGCCTGCTCAGCATTACCGAGTGCGTCGTGGATACGTCCGCTGCGGTGGTGTAAAACACCAGAATGCGCTTCCGCAAAAACTGGCGTTTTTCGCGCTTCCTCGAGCCAGCGTAAGGCTGCGACTGGGCGAAGTTCTCGTAGCTCGAGGTCAATCAGGTCAAGCATTGCCAGCGTTACGCCAAGCCGCTTGGCGATCAATAGGTGGTGGCGGGCGATATGACTCGCACCTTCTAAGCCATAACAAAGCCCGACCATCCGATGAACCTGGGTACTGACGAGCACTTTACAGTCTCGAGCCTCAAACAACGCGATACCATCGGCGTAACGACCCGCTTGAACAGCCGCTTGCAACGGGAACGCGTCCCACAGCTCACTCTCCGCTCTCGAGCTGATGAGCTGGCTTAGTTCCGTCGCCGAGCGCGTCGCGCCCTCAACCAGCAAAACGGGAATCAACTCTAGCGCCTGCTCGCGTGATAGAAGCGCGATTTGATCGTCGTCCGAATCATCTCGAGTTTCAGCGTGTGCTGTACCGTCGTGGGTCATGCAAGACCTCAATGGCGCGGGCGAAGAGGACTCCACGCTCGAGTATCGAAACCAGCATAGTTAGCGATTTGACAATCTAGCGCGACACTTGCGCGACACTCGCCCATCTCTGATCTGCCACGACATCGAAATCACTCTCATATTTTCATTTTTCCAAAAGCACCAACTGCGCTACTCAAGCCGTATGGGACAATCTCAAGCGAAGTGTCGCGCAAGTGTCGCAAAACTCTAAAAGAGTTCGTGTAGCCTTTTTCAAGGAACGCATTGAGCCAGCCGAAAGGATCTCATGCTCACCACTGAGTGGCGACTACTAAAGGATGTGCTAACGGATTTCGCGGTTCCCGCGCAGTATGAGCGTTGGCGCGAGGCGTTTCTCGCGGCCGGACGCACGCGCTTGGAATTGGCACGAACCCTTGAAGACACGGGCGACGACTTTGCATTGCTGCGAGCAGCGCAGATACTGAGCGCCGAACCAAACCACAGGCTCGAGGCGCATCGCCTTGCGGGCCAGTTGATGCAATCTCCCGAAATTGTTTTGCGCTGGTTTGGGCGCTACCTTTCAGCGTTTCTCGTGATTCGCGGCAGCTACCGCGACGATCTCGAAGCGCCGATCTTCGCGGACGCTGCGATTCACACCCTACACGATTTACTTGCGCAGCTCGAGCATTTCCCACACAACCTGCTCAGTTTGGAACTCGAGATGCGAATTCATTTCTCGCTGGCGGAGAGCTACAATATCAGCGAGGATTTCGATGCGATGCGCCTCCACGCGTCAAAGCTGGTCACGCTCACCCCGAGCATTGGTTTAAAGACCTTCGCGTTCAGTGGCAAGGCACTGCTCGCCCGCGCCTTGCTGTATCAAGGCAATTCACTGGCTGCACTGGGGCAATTCCAACAACTCAATCAGGCTCAGGAACACGCGGCGTTCGCCATGCAAAGTGGAGTCGATCTCGCAACGGCACTGTTTTGGTGCGGTGATTTTATCGGCGTCTCGATGATGCTTGATCAGCATGGGCGGGAGGAAGGTGTGGAACCGTCTGAACTCAGCGAGATTGCCAAAGGATTGCAGGCGATGACTTTGCGCCACGCTCCTCGAGCCATCGAATTTGACAGGCTTCCGAACCGTCTCTCAATGCCCGTCCAAGCCTATGTTGCGCTGCAACGTGCTTTGCAATGCTCGCCGGTTGAAGAATCCCGTCCCGCGCTGTTTCGGGAAGCCCGCAACAAAATCGCCCATACGGCACACAACCAAGCCACGTGGTCTGCCAATTTCGAGCGGGCGTTTGCAACCCTCTGCTCACTACGGGCAGGTGACTACGGGATTGCGATTCGATCACTTCCAGACACAACAGGTAAACAATCGCAACCGTTGTGGGTCGAGGTTTTAACGCTTTTTATCACGCTCGAGACTGCCCTCAGGGTTCCCTTTGCGGGCGGCAAGCGCAGCTTGTATCAACACAGCGTCTTGCCGATTCAGCAGTGCCTGCGTCGGCTGCAACCCTTGGCGCTCGAGCGCTTGCTGCCTTCGCTGCAATTGCTGACGCCGTACGCTCTTGCGTTCATCGCCGCGATTGGCGGCATTGACGAAATTCTGATTGAGGCTGGAATAGCGTGCATTATTAACCTTCACACGCGCCCAGCCACCGTATATGGTTGTGCGGGGTTGCGTCCAATCCAAATCGCCGAACTGACCCTCGAGGCGTTCGGCATGAACCTGGTTGGAACCGCTCGAGCAGGTGGTGGTCAAGCCGAAGGACTGCGATCCTGCCTGTACCGACCATTTGGCGATGTGTCGTACTGGTTTGAGGCGGTGATGCCCGCTCGATTGGTCGTCGGACTGCTCGAGGCAGCTTACACTGACGCTTTGCCCGATTGGTTGCGGGAGGCGTGTCAACGCGGGGCTTTTGATATCGGGCGGTCGTTTGGATTAATGCCCGCCTTACAGAAAGTCGTGACCCCAGTGGTTTTCACAGCACTCGAACTCGAAATTACTCGAGCGCTGTACGGAAACTCAGACGCAACTCGCGTCTGGCAAGCGGTGCAAATGAACGGAGGGTACGTATGAAAAGAATCGTCTCGAGCCTACTCATCGCAGCCATGGCCATTACCGGCTGCAATCAAACGCCAGTGCCAGAAACATCAGTCAATCCGCAATCAAATAACGCTGTGACTCTGTGCGACGGTCAAGTCACCCTCCAGACTGATAGTGGACAGGCAGGCTCGGCACTACCCACCGACCCGAATCCCGGTAATGGTGGCGGCGGGGGTGGCAGTTGCTGATAAACAAGAAACCGTTGACAATGGCGAGAGGAATACTCGCCATTGTTGTTTTGTTCTTGACAGCACACCCGCTCGCTGCACAAAGCTTCAATGGGATTCAACTATTCGATGCGGTGGCAGCAATCCTTGAGCAGCAGTACATCAACCCTCGAGCCGCCGATATTCCCAGCATCATTGCCACCTATCGCGCTGATCTGAAACGAGTCTGCCCCCAGGTGACTGCCTGTCAGGTAGACAAAGGCCGCATGGTCATTCAACAGATGCTGGCGTCGTTTGATGACGCCCATCTGGTTCTGTACAACGATCTTCTTGAGCGGCAGTCCTTGGTTGGTGACCCCAATGTTTCGGGGCGGTTTGGCATATTTCTCACCGACGATATGAAGGCGCTTTACGTCAACGATGTCTACCCCGACTCCCCAGCCAGCCGTGCAGATATCCTCGTCGGTGACACGATCACCGCAGTCAATGGTAAATCTGCTGAGCCGAGCACCTTGCAGCGCTCACTGCATCAAATCAATTTTCGTTTTCCGAAACGAAAATTGATTTGATGCGTAACGGTAAAAAGTTTACGGTGACCATTCGAGCAACCTTTAACCGCACGCTCGAGCCGCAGCTTGATCGAATCAGAGCCGACACAATGCGCATCCGGCTTTACGAACTGGGGCAGTTTTACGTGGATACACTGACCCATCGTCTGATCGAGCAAGTCAACGCGTCTAGCGCGAAAAACCTGATCCTCGACTTACGTCATAACGACGGTGGAACAAGCATTACCAGCATGAAAATTGCCGCCGCTTTTACTGAGCCGCCGCAACGCGCCCTGATCGACAAAGCAGGAACGAAGTATCTGTTCAAGTACGTGAGTGGCCAGGTTGAATGGCGCAACGCAGCCAACGAATCCGAACGCGGTGTCTTCGAGGGTAAACTCGAGCGCCCCAGCCAATTCAGGGGCAAGCTCATCGTGTTGACCTCGAGTCGCACTTACAGCGCGGGTGAACACCTCGCCTACATCTTGCAACAGACCAATCGGGCCGTCGTCATTGGTCAGCCCACGGCGGGCGGTTTGGACTCGAGCGCGACCACAGAGAGACTGAATGGTGGCGAGGATGTGCTGTATTACGGAGATCGGCGCTATGAGCAGCTTGACGGTATGCGGTTTCCGGGTCGCGTCACCCCAGACATCACTGTAGACAACGCCTTCAAGAATTCGTTGCCTACAACAGACAATGCCATTGCCACCGCACTGAAACAATTTGATGCAGTACGGTAGCAATGGCAGATTACCTGTTTAACCGCTCGTCTGTCACGCCCTCAATTTTTTCAGTTCCTCCGCCAACGTCCACAGGGCCCGGTTCAGCCGCACGTCCTCGCCCACGCTCGAGATGCCCCGCGTACGCCGCCTCGAGTCCATGCGCCGCTGCCCACCGCGCAGTAGGTTTTCCTGCACGACATTGAACGTTCTCCACAAGTCTGGGGCATTGTCCACAGCCCGCCTTGTGGACAACAATTGGCTCGAGCGAATCGGGGCGTCGTCTGGGTAGCGCAGGGTCAGCGCGGCGGTCGCAAACGCCTCGCGCTCGAACGGCTCGAGCCGCTGTGAACGCATGGTATTCACGCTGTCCGCAATCCCCGGTAGCGACTCGATCACGCGAAAACTCGCGTCCACGATCTCGTCAGGCGCATTCTTGGTGTGCCGCACTCTAGCTTCAGAGACGGAGTTGCCAATCACCAAGCCATTCAAACACACCAGCCTGAACACGCCCGCCATCACGCGGTAACTCGAGCTGCCATCGTGTGAATTGACCAGCACAACCTCGGGCAGCCAATCGCCGACTTGCGTGGTCAGGTGATCGCGGTGACGAAAGCGAATCAGGTGCTTGGCGAAGGCGACACGTTCGGCGCTGGCTCTCGCTGCTTGTGCCCTGACTGCAACGAAGCCCGCTCCCTCGAGCGCGTGAACGATGGCGCTGGTCGGGATGAAGCCGTAGCGCTCGCTGACTTTAGCGCTGGGATGCGTGGCGTAAATGCTCGGAACTGCGGCGAGGTTCACGGGCTGCATTGCGTTCATAAAATCCTCCAGATCAATACCCGCTCGAGGCAAACCCTCGAGCGGTGACTTCGCTCGAATCGATGTAAACTTCTGCGGTTACATCGGTGGTTTCACCTCGCTGTACGGGTCGCCCGCGAAGAGCTTCGCCAGCGGCACGAACTCGAACTCTTTGCCGCGTCGGTTAATCGCGCAGACCACGCGCAGCGTTGTGCCCGAAACCGTGTCCTCGCACTCGAGCAAGGCGAGATCGCCGCGCTCGGCGGCTTTGAGAATCGTCTCGAAATTCGATTGATCACCTGTTCCAATGGCCATACCTGATCTCCTTTCAACGGGGCTGTGTCGGCCCGAGCGTTGAGCGATGTCAAGCGCCCTCCTTGATATCGCGCAGCTCGAGGGCGCTGACCTCGGCCGGTGACGACACTCGGGGCGATGCAGAGCCGCGTCTCTCGACCGGGGCATCGGGTTCATTGACAGGGAAGGAGGTTCACAGGTCAAGTCAGTGTTTTGGCTCGAGCGGGTCGCGTGGCAGCGCGGCGAAGCCCTTCATTTACATCCCAGTGGCGCGAAATTACATTCGCGCACCCTCGGGTGAAGCGAACGGGTTTCAATGCCGCTGGAGACAGGAGTTTTATGCTCTCTGTTCACCAGTTCGTCTCGCAGCTCGACCTCGAGTCTCAGGGCGCACTGCTCGCTAGCAAGGAAGCGTTTCTGGCTTACTTGCGCGAACAGTACGCGGGCCAATCGCCGCAATGCCAGCAAGTGCGGCGCGATCTCGAGCTGGCCGCTCGAGCACAGGTCAAGGGGCAGCGTGTGTTGGTAGAAGCGCTGCCCGTGGAGCGCAACGCGGCGCAAGCGGTGCTGTACGCGGTAATGAAGCTCGCGGATCGACTCAGGGAAAGTCAGCCCGAAGTGGTCTCGAGCTATAGGGTCTATCACGACGCCCGCCAGCAATTCCCGAACGCCGAAACGCGCAAACGTTGGCGGGCGGGGTACAGCGGTGCGGGTGGTTGGGCGACCCGCGATGACCTCTATCCCCGCTTTCCATTTGTCGTGACTTTCACGGCAAATGGACGGGAGACCGCGCGATTGAGCGTGCGGGCAGATCGGCTCGAGGCGACGCTCGAGGATGTGGGAAAAAGGCGCGGGTTTTCGAGGCGCTACGTGGCGGCCATCGCGGCGCAGGTGATTCAGGGCGAACGGCTCGAATGGCGTGCGACGCATCCGCAAGCTCAATTGTTGGCGCGAAAGATGCTGCTCGAGGCGAGAACGCTGGCGCAGCGCTGCCCGAGGCTGACCGCACCGCCCGTTCTCGACGTTGTGCAGACGCTCGAGCCAGCCAGAGCCGTGCCATTGCCCGGTGTCGAGGTCATTCCCGAAATCCTCGAGATCGGCGAAACGGCACATTTCGAGGCTTCGAGCCGCGAAACGGGCTATGCGCGGGTGGTGATTGATGGTGAAGAGGTTGCCCGCGTGCGCTGCTGGTGCGCGGACGAAGCTGAACCATTCGTTGACCCGCAGCGCGACCGCATTCGCGGTGGCACGATTCGGGTGGTCGGAAAGCCGCGTGGTACGCCAGTGCTGCTGCCGAATCAGGCGCGGGTGATCGAACTCTGCAACGGTAGTGTCGGTCAGCGCAGTGAACGGCTGTACGGGCGCGGGACTCGAGACGGCGAGCTGTGGCTGCGCGGCACGGCAGACCGTGAGGTCATGGCAGTGCAGATGCGTACCGTGCTCGCTCGGCAGGCTAAAAACGCTGGCCGCGTTGTGAACTGAGTTCCCGCGTCAGGCTGGGAGCGAAACGCATTGTGCGTTTCGCTCCCGGTGGTTTTTAGTCATCCGCTGCGAGCGCCTCCGGTTCTGGCTCGAGTGAGTCCAGATCGTCCTCTGATACGAGGTTCGAGTCGGTCTCGAGCGAATCAGCATCGTCCCAATCGTCGAACGCGCTACCATTGACTTCGAGCTTGGCAGTCTGACCAGCGTTGGCGGCGAAATCCAGTTCAGGCGGCGTGAAACCGTTCAGCTTGTCCTTGTGCGTCATCAACTCGGCGATGATCTTCGCCTTTGGACTCTCGAGCAGCGCCGTGGCGATCTGCTCGCCGAAAGCGTGCGCGAGGTACGGGCGCAGCTTCGCCTTGCGAAAACTGATCGCTTTCAGGTACGCCTCCGTGACCTCGAGCGCTTCGCCACCCTTGACCTCGAGATGCGCGGCCAGCGCGGCGATCAGCCCGTCCACCTTCAACGAGCGCTTGCGCCCCTGAAGGTTGCCATCGGTGGCGGCACTGAAATCACCGATCAGGGTGGCGACCAGCAGGCGATGCAGCCGCTCGAGGTCGGACTGCGGCAGGTTCAGCAGCGCTTGCAAAGTCTCGAGCCGCGCTGAGCCATGCTGGTAAACGCTGCCCAGACTCAAGCCGCTCGAGGGGCTGAAGCGCAGGTGCGGCAGGAGTTGAGCGAAGCGCTCGAGTTCAGCCAGTACCGATGCTGAGCTGATCGCGTCGGTTTCACCGAGCAGTTTGACGGACATCCGCAACTCGCGCTCTCCGAGGAAACCCATGACTGCCAGCGCCAGCGGCAACTTCCGGTCGTGGTTCTCGAGGATCGCGCTTTGCAGCGCGGCCGTGCGAAGCCGTCGGGCGAGTGTCACGCCCGCTTCGCTGTAGGCGGATTTCGGCTCGGCACTGGCGGTACTCGAGCCGTCTGAATTGCCCGCTGCTAGCGCTGTGCGATTGCCCGTGATTGCCGCGCTCGGCACAATATTCTCGATCACGTCCACTGACCAGTCTGGGCGCAGGTGAACGACCGCCCCCGCGCTTTCGGTAGCCCGAGCGACCTGATTGAACTCCGACCACCACGTCCACTCACCTGAGCGCAACTCGACGAACGCGAAGCCCTGATCCCGCAAGGCTTTGACGTGATTTTCTGCCCAAGCCCGCTGCAAGCGCTCGATCACCGGCTGACTGAGTAGCCGCGTGCCCTCGCGTGAACTCCACAGGTCGGTTTCGAGCTGACCGCCCGCCGCCTCGTACTCCTCGAGCGTAAAGCGGGCGTGGGCGAGTTTGAAATCAGTCGCCGTCATGCCCTGCCGCACGTACTCCGGCGAGAGCTGCCACGCTGCGCCCGCCGCGCCCTCGAGATACTGGCGCTGCACCTCCTGCGCGCCGTAAGTCAGGTTAATCAGGGCTGCCCACGATAGGTTGCCTGCCCGATAAAGCAGCTTCGCTTCGTCACAGACTCCGAAGGCAACCTTCAGGCAGCGCCGCACCTCGGTCAGCGTGACCCCAGCGGCGTTGGCGATGCTCGACTCGCTCTGCGTTAAGCGCAGCCGCGCCCAGCCCTCGGCGAGGTCGAGTTTGTCCACTTCCTCGCGCTCCTCGTTCTCGGTCAGCGCTGCGAGCCGCGCCTGCGAGTCGTTGAGGCGACGCACGATGCAGATCACATCGTCGTCCTCGGGCAGCCAGCCCTGAAGCATCGCGTAGCCAATCGCTGCGTGGCGACGGTAGCCAAACACCAACTCGAACGCGTCACCCTCCTCGAGACCGTCCTCCGCGATGGGGCGCACGGTCACGGGTTGCTGCAAGCCGCGCTGGGCGATGTTGTGCGCCAGTCGCGCAATACCTGCTCGAGCCGATTTCTTGCGCGGGTTGTTGGCGGGCGTCACGCGTATTTTGGAAAAGGGGATTTTACGAAGCTGATAGCCCCGTGCGGGCAGTCGCAGAGTTTCCGTCTCACTGTCGGGCAACGCCTCCACCTCAGGCACGTGCCACGGCAGGTCATCGAAAACAATGAATTCGTCCGCATCAGCCGTTGCTTGTTCGAGACCATCACTTTCGCCCTCGAGTTCATCTGTCACCGCGTTCATGAACGAGCGCAAGCGGTCGAGGTCGGGAAACTGATAGGTGTCCTCGCTCTGCTGAACCGCGCCGTACTCGAGCAGAACGCCGTGAACTTCCGCTTCGAGGTCAGCGTCATCGAAACCCTCGAAGGTCAGCGCGAGGTGTTCTTCAAAGACGCCCGCGTCAAACAACGCCTCGAGCGCTTCGCGGCTGGCGGTCTCGAGGGTTGTGGGCATCGTGGTCGGGTCGCTCATGGTTGTTCCTCCTGAGTTCGTGTGTTTTCGCGCTCGAGCGTTTTGGAAAGCGCGAGCGCTTCGCGGTGCATCCACGGCTGCGCGATCAACCGACCGTGCGCGTCCAGCCCGGCTTCGGCAATGCCAACCAGCCAATCCTGAAACGTCGGGATGCGCCCGCCCAAGTCCTCCTGTACGTGCTGCTCGCCGACCCAGCGCGTCGGGATGACTTTGCCGCTCGAGAGCGTGATGGTCTGACCAAAGCAGCGCTCGAGCAGGAAAATGCCCGCGCTGTGGTGCAGCAGCGCCCGATGCTGTGGGCCTGGATAGAGCGCTTTGCTGTGATCAAAAAATGCGTGCAGCGCGATGTAATCCTCTACGTTACCGCCCCACTGCTTAACGCTCGAGAGCGTATGATGGTACGAATGTGCCATTGGCTTGACCTCCTTTCACCGTCCCAGCGGGCGATTTACACCGCTCCAGCGTCCTCGAGTGCCCGTTGCGTCGCCTCGTCGAGCTGCCACCAACGCAGCTCGAGCAAGAAGGCTTGGTCGAGTTGCGTGGCTGTCCCCACGTCAACTTCGATGAGCACATAGCCGCCATCGAAACCGACTTCCTCGAGCAACGCGCAAAGATCAGGCTCGAGCGCGTCGCTGTACGGCTCTTCGATGACTGCGCCGTTCTGATACGCGACGCGGATGTCCTCGAGTTGCCACTCGTCGTGGTTCTCGAAATAGGCGAATTGCGCCACTTTAATACCCTGTGCGCGGAATCGCTCGAGGATCGCTGGCTCGAGCGGACGGCGGTTTGGTGCGCTTATTTGCATCGCTTCACCTCCTTTCGCTGTCCTCAAGTCAGCGCGTGAGGGAGGGATTGTCCAGACTGATTTGTGTCTGGACAATCCCGAGCGAGCAAGCGATTTAGGTTTGCACTGCTGCACGAGAAACTAGCTGGGCGGTTTCGAGGTCGCGCTCGTTCAACACGCGCAGCGCTCCACCCTTGAGCGTTACAGCGCGAACCCATTTGCCGTCGTCGTTGGGTTGGAAACCGACCTCTTCAACGCTAAAAGTCTGCGTCTCACCCTGAAGCTTGAGCGCGAAGGTTAAACCCGCCCCAAGCGGTACGCCGCCCGTCGTTAGATGGCACGGTCTGCCGTCTAGCAAAGCGCCATGCTCGAAGCTAGAATCGCCCCGCAATGCCTCACGGTAACGCTCGAGTTGCCGCTCGAAGTTTTCGCGCAGCCGCGAGTCGTTGGCAGTCGCGCCCTTTTTGCGCCCGAGCGCCTTACGCCACGCGAGGGTCTGATGATCGAGCGTTTCGATGTACAAACGAAATTGCGCCAGCCCGAGCGCACGCCGCTGCTCGAGGCGAGCGGTTTCGATGTCCGCCCGCTTGCGTTCGATCTCCAAACGGGCCGCGTCTGGATCGTCGGACAACGCCGCCAGCATCTCGTCGTAGCCCAGCACCGCGCTGTTTCGCACGCGATCCTCGCTCGAGTGCCAGAGTTGCTGTTGCCAACCGCGCTTGCCGCGCATCGTCGCGTAGGTCAAGCCGTCGAAGCTCCCTCGAGCCAGCAGGATGTGGTTTCGCAATTGCGGCGCGTCGTTGCCTTGGCGATGCCCGCGTCCGACGCGCTGGTGAAACGTGCCGGGATCCCACGGGATGTCGAGGTGAATCAGGTCTGTCGTGCCGACCTGTAAGTCGAAGCCCTCGCCAATCGTCCCCGTACTGCCGAGGATCACGCGCAGCTTCCCGAGGTTGTACTCGTCCGCGATTGCCTGCCGCTTTGCACCCTTCACGCGCTCGGCAGTGACGATGGCGATCCACTCGGCGGGTACGCCCGCGTGAACGAAAGCGTTTTTCAGCAAGGCGAAGGTGTCTGGCCCCGATCGCTTGCGCCTCGAGCCAGCCTCGTCCTCCTCGCTGGCATTGCCGACATCCATGAAACACACGAGCTTGCCACCGCGCCGAATGCTGTCCACCGCGATTTGTGCTGCTCTTTCAAACCTCGGGTTGACATCCAAACTGCTCGAGTACAGGCTTGGCTCGAGGGTCAACAGCCGCATCTGCGCGTAGACGCTGAAGAGGTGAATACCGTGTTCGCCGTGCGGGTCGCTCAGGGCGATTTGCGCCTGTTCCCTGAGCTGCACATACACCGCCCGCTGGTGGGCGCTCAGCTCAAAAACGTGTTCGACCGTCTCGAGATCGGGAATCTGCAAACCGACATCCTCAGCCGTGCGGTGCAAAATGAACTGCGCCATCAACCCGCGCAACTCGGTCAGGTTCTTGAAACCGACAACGCCCGGAACCGCCTCGAGCGTGCCAGCGGCGTTCGGGTGCAGCACGGTCTCGATCTGGCAATAGCGTTCCACAAATTGCGCGGGCCCGAAGATGCCGAGCCGAGTGAACGTCTCGCCCGCCAGCGGCTTGAGGATATTGAACAGCTCGAGCGGCGAGTTTTTGGTCGGCGTCGCGGTCAGAAACGTCACGTTCCTCGAACCAGTCGTTTTGTGCAGGCTGCTGACCTTGAACAGCATATCCAAGGCGCGGTCACTCTCGAGGCTCGCGCCCATGAACTTGGGTTTCTTCCCAAAATACGTCGGCGCGGTGTAGAGGTTCTTCAGGCTACCCGCCTCATCCACGATCAACGCATCAATGCCCAAATCCTCGAAATGAATCTGCGGCAACGCATTGCCCTGTGCAACCCGCAAAGCCAGCAGCGATTGGCGCTCCGCGAGGGTCAGCGTCTGCGCTCGAGCGGTCGGTTGGTCGTCCTCGTCTTCGATTTCCACGTCGTCGACCGCCAGCAGTGCCGCTTCTCGAGCAATCATTTCGCGCAGGGTATCGGGGCGCAGTCGCAAGCGCCGGAACCACTCGCGGGACACGAGCGCCACGTCATACGCGCCGAGCGCGAACTCGTGCAATTTCTCGAGGACAACGGCGACCTCATCCTCTAATTGAGTGCCATCGGCTCGAGCGCTGATCCCGACCGTGACGACCCGGCGAAACGGGATGGCGCGATCCAATGTGCGGGCCCAGTTGACCAGCAGCCCTTTTGGGACGACGATCATCGTGCGGCTCGCTCGACCCGACTCGAGCCATGACTCGGTGATCGCCGTACCGACAAGGGTTTTGCCCAAGCCTGTATCAAAGGCAATTAAGCCGTTGGCACGACCCTCGGCAAAACGCACGCCGTGGTTTTGATAGCTGTGCAGGGTCGGCTCTGCCCAGCCCGCTAGTGCCAGCGGTCGGGTGTCGTCCTCACCCGCGAAGAAGCCATTGAACAGCGCATTGTAACGCTCCTCGAGCAGCCCCCGTAACTCGAGGTCGCCCGCGACGAAGTGCAGAAATTTCAGGCTCAGCGCCCGCTCGCCCTGCTGGGCTTGCTCAATGCGGGCTTTGCGGGCGGCCGCGTACTGCTCGCTCGAGAGTTGCTGAGCATCGGTCACCATTTTGGCGGTGTGTTCCAAATTGAAGAAGCGCGAAAGCCTCTTTGCGTCGTCATCAGCCTGCCCCCGCGTAACCCTCGCTTCGCGCAGACGCTCTGGGTCAAGCGTGATCGTCACGCGCCCATTGGTTTCATCGCGCAGGTATTCGAGAAACGGGTACGCCTCTTCGAGCCAAGCCTGCAAAATGGCGGCAGGAATCCAACCCTCCGTCCCCGTCAAACCGATCTCCTCGAGCGTGCGGCAGGGTTTTAACGCCTCGAGTTGTTCCGCTTGACGCAGCAATTTCTGATGCAACTCGAAATCTGGTTCGTTCTCCGCCTGCGCCCGCGACAGCGCGGCTTTCTCGAGAACATTTCCCACCGCGTAGCCTTGGCTCGCTGTAAAACGGCCGTCTGGCGTGACCATCCAAGCGTCGGATTCAATCAGCGCCGCTCGAGCTGCTAACCTCGTGCCGCCTTCCCAATGCTCGAGCAGGGTTGCGAGCGTGAGCTGCCGGGCGCGGTCGAGCTGTCCGCAGACGGTTTCAAAGTCTGGGCTGCGCTCGAGCTGTGGGCTGTGCGGCTCGAGCAGGACTGGGGCGATTTGTCCATCAGCACGCAGCGCCCCGAGCAAACGGTACAACGCGGGTTTGACTCGAGCGGCGGCCGTCAGCAGCAAACTCGCGTGCGGGTTGCCATGCGCGGCGATGTGCATTTGCAGCGCCTCGAGCGCCGCGACGCGCAGAGCCTCGGGGTCATCCCCCCGCGATCCTCGAGCCTCGTGAAACGCCCGCAGTTTCCCCGCGACTTCGAGCGCACTTGCGACGGCGGGATGAAGTGCCGTGTGCGCCTGCTGCCAGCCTCGAGTCCAGCGACTACCGTCCTTGACGAATTTGAACACGTACCCGTCGGCACGCTCGAGACCCTCGCGGTGTGGGTAACCCGTTGACCGTGCGGATGCCCAAGCGCTCTCGAGCGCCCCACGAACATCGGTGTTCTTCGCTCGCGCCAGCACTGTGAACGCGCCGCTCGACTCGAGCAGCTTCAGCAACCGACCCAGTGAACTTGCGCCGACGGGCGACTCGAGCAGCGGCGCGTTCGCCAGCCGCTCGAGGGTTGGTGCATCTAAAACCCCATCGCAAATCAGCCCACCCCAGCGGGCGTCTCGCACCATTTCGCCCAGCACGTAACCCGGTCTCGAGTCGTAAAACTGACCCTGCAAAAAATCTCGAGCCGCCGCGTCAAGCACAGCAGCACTCGCTAGCGCCCGCGGCCCGAAGCGCCCGATCAACTCGGCGAGCGTGTCGCCAACCACCCACGGGCGCTTCTCAAGGACAATCACGTCCGTGGCGGCTCGAGCGCCCGACGCTGCGAAAGTGCTAACCGGCAGGCGCACGAGGGCCCGCAATCTGGCTCGAGCCAGCAGGTGGGCGCGAAACGCAAGGTGCTGATTTGAAGTCACCAACCCGCTCGGCAGCACGAACGCCAGTAAGCCACCGTCGCGCAAGCGATCCAGCGCCGCGTCCACGAAGTACGGCGCGTAGCTCTTCCACTGCGGCTTGCCCTCGAGCGCGTTCAAACCGCGCGGCCCGAACGGCGGATTGCCGATCACCAATTCAAACTCGAGTTCGTCGCTGTGATGGCAGTCCGCTTCAAAGCTCGAGCTGCGAACCTCGGCACGCGGATGTAACAGTCGGTTGATGCGGGCCGCATCGGGATTGAGTTCGACCGCTGTGAAACGCACAGCCTCCGGCGCGGTCTCGAGGAAGATGCCCGTCCCTGCCGCTGGCTCGAGCGCCTGACCGCCCGCAAACCCGAGGCGTTCCAGCAAACGCCAAACCGCTCGAGCCACTTTGATTGGGGTGTAATACTCGTTTAGCAATCCGAGCGTGTTGCCGTCTGCGTGATCTGACCCGCTCGAGGTCGTGCCACCAACGCCGCTGTATGCCAGTAATACTTGGCGTTCATCGCTGGTCGGATCGCGTCCCTCGGTCTCGAGCCGCTGGGCAAGTTGGCAGGCATCTGCATTTGCCGTCTCACGTCCCCTTGCCCCGTGCCGCTCGAGCGCATTCGCGCCGAATGAAACCGCCCCCTCGAAAGGAGCGGCTTCTGGTTTTCGTATCGCCGTCATGCGATCACCTCCTGCGGTGCTGCCGGTGGTGCGGCAAACGCCGAACGCACATCGAGCAAATGAAACAAGAAATTTTCGGTCACGCCATCCACGCTTTCGGGCGCGAGACTGGCGGAACCGCGCTGCTGCTCGAGGGCGAAGTCGAGGTTGTGCAGCAACTCCTCGAGCGCCGCCTCCCCAAATTCGCCTTCGTGCAGAATCCTGATCTCGAGCGCGAGTGTCACCTGCGTGACCCGCTCCTCGCTGCTGATCGCTGCGTCTGATTGTTCAAGTGTCGGCGACGGCTCAAACGGTGTGGCTCGCGTGTCGAACACTGCACCGCGCATCGTGCGAACCTCGAACCAAGCGGATTCGCGGGATACGTGCAGGTAGGCTTCGCGCACGACCTCGAACGACGGCTCGAGGTTCGGCGGGCGCTCGCTGCGAAACCCACTCGCCACACCCATGCCTCCGATTTGATCGAGCAGCGTCAGCTCAGCGCGAAAACTTTGCTTCTCGAGACGCGGTTCTGGACTTGCGGCAAACCACGCTCGCGCCAAATG
Source organism: Deinococcales bacterium (assembly GCA_025359505.1). Classification (GTDB taxonomy): domain Bacteria; phylum Deinococcota; class Deinococci; order Deinococcales; family JAAFIG01; genus JANYHH01. The sequence goes on along the minus strand of JANYHH010000005.1, from coordinate 18,641 downwards.
CAGGCACGCGAACAAGGATTGATCCATTTCTATCTCGAGATGCGTGACCTCCGACGGTGGTTGGGACTCGAGTGCTTGAATCCACAACACGCTACTCACCGCCGCTTCAGGGTGAGGACGATGAGGCGTTTGACGGTTCGTCTCGAGACTTGGCGGCTGCGAACTCGACGGCGCTGTTGCGGGTGAGCCTCTGGCGTTGGGATGGGCGGGTCTGAAACCTCCACCTCTTCGGTCGGCACGGGCGGGCGGATTGAACGTTCATCAGACATCGTTGACTCCTTTCACGATGCCGCGTCGTGCGAGGAGCGCAGAAAGTCAAGGCTGATGTGTGCCTTGACTTTCGTAGCGACGAGTGCGCTCAGGGGTCTCGGGCGACGAGCACTTCAGGGTCAATGCGCCCGCGCTCAGACTCGAACCACCACCACGCGAGGGTATTGGCGAGTCCCGCGATCAGCAGCGACATCGGCCATCCCGGCACTCGAGTAACCATCTGCACGAAGGAAACCGCGAGACCCAGCCAACACACGATTTGAAACGCCAGACGCACCCGAGGATGCCGTGCGCCCCACCATGCGAGCCGGACAATGAGCGGCAACCGCGCTGGAATGGAGTACGGCGCTTGATCCCCCTCGAGCCGATACGCTGCGCCGAGACTCGAGAACACGGTGAATTTTGCGTCAATCCCGAGTATCGCCACGACCTCGAGTACCGTGTATGCGATCACGCGAACATAGCGCGATTGCCCCTCGATTTGCACGAGAAACTCAGTCATCGCTGTCCTTCCGATTTCGCTTCGAGCAACGCGACGCGAGCCTCAAGCGCGGTTAATCCGAGGATGGCACGGCTCGAGTTCAGCCACGTGAGGGCATCGTGCGCTGCCCCGAGTTGCGCCACGAATTTCAGCGCTTGAACCCTCGAGATGTGACGGTTCGCCGCGACCAGCCGCGCGACCGCGATGCGCTCGAGTTGAGCCGTGGTGACCGTGCGAGCGCCCCGTGCATCCCGCGTTACCGGTTCCAAATGCTCGAGAGCACGCACCCACGCCCGAGCTTCATCAAACGGGCAAATCAGCAACAAGGACAGTTCAATTAAACGGTGATTCACCCCTCGAGCCTGATCGCCGACCGAGGTGCATCGCTGTTCGAGTGGCACTGGTTTTCCGCCGCCCAACTTAGTTGTAAGGCGTGTTACACGTCAGTACGCTGAAAACTCCGCTGGTGGGCAGGAAAGTGATTTTCGCTCGAGTTTTCACTCGCTTGAAACCTGTTGTGAACAGTAGCGTAACGTCGTGAAGAACGATACTCCGCTCGAATGCGGCATTTTAGCGGGGTTCGGACTCGGTTGGGGATGTTGGCGCTTTTGCGCTGGACGTGAACTCGAGTGATTTTCCAGCAACGCCAACGCACCACTTCCAACCCAGTCGGTCGGCATGATCGGCTCGAGGTGAGCGATGAACGCGAAAATGCAACTGGCGAAACTCGGCGCGAAGGGTCAATTCGTGATTCCCAATGCTCTGCGCGAAGCCCTCAAGCTCGAGGCTGGCGATGTGGTGACCGTGCAACTCGACGGTGCAAGGTTAATTCTCGAGCGGCGCAAAACCGTGATTGTCAACCTGCTTGGAAAGTATGCCGCACCCAATCCGACACCCGCCTTTCCAGCCAAACCCTTAGCACTCGAGGGCGGTGAGTCTCGTGGTGTTTGACTCGGCGGCACTGCTGATTTTTCTGCGCGGTGAACACGGTGCGGATCGCGTCGCTCGAGCACTCGAGCTGCCGGGGTGCATCAGTGCAGTCAGCTTTACTGCTCTGCTGGTCGCGCTTATCGGACCATCGCCGCGCACTGTGGCCGAAGACCTCGCCCGCCTCAATCTCGAGATCGCGCCCATCGACTCCGGCTGCGCTGTGGATGCGGCGCGGCTTGTGCAATCCAGTGTCAAACTCGAGGTTGCCTTTACGGTGGCCTTGGCTCGAGCGCGTGGACTCGAGGTCATGCTCGGCGAGCGTGGCGTGACCGTGCCGCCCGAGTGGAAAATCACGCCAGTATTGCTTCGTTGACTTTTAACGGGTGATGCGTGCGGTGAGCCATGCGCCGAAAAAGCCGCCGACCATCAGCCCAACGACTCCCGCGAGTCGCATACCGACGATTGCACCGAAAGCAATCCCAAGTGCTGTCCACCAGAACCCACCCATCGCCCCACGCAGGCTCGAAGCGCTGCTCGTATGTCCACCCCGATCACGAAGCCACGGCAACTCGAGCGGCAACATCTGCCCGCGCCGCTCGAGGTCATGCGCCGCGATTGGCTCCTGCCCAAGCGGGTTCCAACTGCGTTCGCCATACAAGCGATCCGCGCTCAGGTCTTCGTTCAGCTCATTCGCTGGGTGCTTTTGCATCGGCGACCTCCGCGTGCAAAAAACATGATGCGCCCGAAGTTCAAATGCGTCAAGTCAGTGCAGCAACGAGCGCGATAATTGCCAGATGCAAGGGGTAGAACGCATACGCAGCTTGTTGCACCCAGCGCTGCGGTTTCCGTGTCTGACTCAAACTGGTTGAAAATCTCGAGGCGAGCAGCCACAACGCAAGCGCGATCATCGGCATGATCCACGGTTCGGTGAAGCGCACGATCCCGAAGCTCAAGGCGAACGCCGCCAGCCAATCCCACCACGCGACGCGCCGCATCAGTGCCGCGTAGACCGGCACAGCCAGCACGCCTGCCCAGTTGAACTCGAGCAGCACCGCGCTGATCGCTACGAGCAGCACGGGAGCGTAGCGCGAAACGATGTCCACGCCTCGAGCGCGGGCAGTCTCGAGCCACCACCATGCGCCAACGCTGACGGCGAGCGTGAACAGCACGTTGAGTTGCGCGAACCCAAAACTCCAGTTGTAGAACGGTTGCGCGATCACGCCGTACAGCAGTAACCTCGAGATGTAGCGTTGCGGATTGGCGCGATGATGCTGCAAATTCTGCGCGGCGATCAGGGCGAACAGTGGGAACACGAGCCTCGAGAGCCAGTAGAGCCACTCGAGCTGGCGGTTGAAGAAGACGTAGTGGATGTGATCGCTGAGCATCAGCGCGAGCGCGAGGAGTTTCAGTGCGTTCGCCGCGAAACTCGAGATTGGCGGCAGCGGGTAGGCGGGCATCTGCGTTATCTTCACAGACAATCACCGTGCTGCCTGTCACTCACTTTGCAATATCAATTTAAATCCGGGTTCTGTTGGGTATCACAACCGCGTGACTCGGGCCTGAGCAGATCCTCGAGTAAAACCATGTTCGTATCGGGCATTGATCTTCCGCTCAGGGCGATAAGCTCAAGGGGTGAAACGCCTCGCCATTTTGTTGCTGACTCTGCTGACCGTCGTCCACGCGCAGACCGTGCCGTTTGACATTCCCACAGCGATGAACACCGCCAAGCCGATGATGGCCGCGATTCAAGCCGCGACGGGACTGAATTTTAGCGTCACGTACATCTCAGGCTATGGTTTGAGTTACGTCGCTCAAGGTTGCGGCACATACGGCAAAGACTGGCCGGGTCAACTCGCGCAGATCAAATCGATTGCCACGGCGCTGGGCAGTACGGTCAAGGGTTTGCGCTCGAGCGATTGGTTTAGCCTGTCCGTGATTTACCCGTGCTACGCGGCATCGGTGACGTACATCACGGCTCGCATTCCGGGCGATGCAATTCAGAAAGCGGAGTTGTGGGAAGTCTGGGCCAACGGCGTCAAGCAGTGAACAAACCGTGATTGCTCAAACCTCGCTCAGCTCGTCACCAATCGCCGCGAACTGCTCCAATGCAAACCGCAACTGCTCGGTGATCTCGAGCGCCAGCACGTTTGGCGCGGGCAGAGAAGCCGCGTCCTCCAAGGCGTTGTCTTGCAGCCACGTGATGTCCAAATTGACCTTATCGCGTGCCAGCAACTCCTCGAGCGAGAACCGTTTGAAGCGCTCGGATTCCGTGCGCTGGCTGCGGTCAGCGGTGGCGTAGCACCGAATGAACTCCTCCAAGTGCGAGAGCCGCAAGGGATTGGTTTTCATCGTGAAATTCTGATTGGTACGCAGGTCATAGACCCACGTCCCCTGCGTCCACCAACCCTCCTGCGCGGGTTTGCGATCAAAAAACAACACGTTGGCTTTGACGCCGCCCGCGTAGAAAATGCCGGTTGGCAAGCGCAGAATCGTGTGCAGGTCGTACTGCTGTAACAAGCGCCGCCGGATCGTTTCGCCCGCCCCGCCCTCAAATAACACGTTGTCGGGCAGCACCACCGCCGCCCGCCCGTCAATCGCCAAAATGCTGGCGATGTGCATCAAAAACAGCAGTTGCTTATTGCCGGTCGTCGCCCAGAAATCATTGCGCTCGTAAGACAGCGTTTCCCGCGTGACCTTGCCATCATCGGACACGCCCGAGAAACTGCTTTTCTTGCCAAACGGCGGATTGGCCAGCACGACCTCGTAATACTTCCCGCCGTGCGACTGAAGCGCGTCTCGAGCGGTGATCGGTGGCTCGGCGTCACCACCGATGTTATGCAACCAAAGGTTCATCGTGGCTAAGCGCACGACGCTACCGACAATATCCGTGCCGTAAAAGGTTTCTAAACTCAGCGCCCGCGCCTGATCGCGGTCTAAGCGCGAGTGCTTCATGAACTCGTGCGCGGCCAGCAAAAAACCGCCCGTGCCACTGGCCGGATCGCAGACTTTCTCACCGACCGTTGGGCGCACGCATTGCACGATGGCGCGAATCAAGGCTCGAGGCGTGAAATACTGCCCCGCGCCGCCTTTGACATCCTCGGCGTTGCGCTCGAGCAGCGATTCGTAAACATCGCCGGTCACGTCGGCATCCAAAGCCAACCACTCCTGACCATCGATCAAACTGACCAGTTTTTTTAAGAGCGCAGGCGTTTTGATGCGGTTCTCTGCTTTTGAGAAGATCGTCCCGAGCATCCCAGTGGTCTTCCCCAGCCGCTCGAGGACGCGCTGATACTGCTGCTGCAACGCATCACCATCGAGTTTCTTGAACGAATCCCAATCGTCGCCCGCTGGGATGCGGCGCGTCTGACCGGGCAGCGCCGCGAGTTCATCGTTCATTTTCAGGAACAGTAAAAACGTCAGTTGCTCCAAATAATCGGCGTAGGACAAGCCGTCGTCGCGCAGCACCGAAGCGTAATTCCAGACGCGCCCGACGATGCTCGCCGCGTTTTGCGTGGTGGCGAGGGTCAAAAGAGTTCCTCCTGTTTCTGCGCTTTGCGCGGGCGACCTCGAGCCGCTTTGGGAGCATCAGTCAACGCGGCGGGCTGAGCAAGCTTCGCCGCTCGAGCCTTCGGGGTGGCGTTGCTGCGCTCGGTGCGGATGCGCTCGAGCAGCACCGACGCGGGTTCGTCCGTCGGGTCTTGCGGCACGAGCCGACCCGTGAAGGCGCGATGCAGGGCGCTCTGGCGCAGTTGAGCGGCGCGTTTGAGTTCTGACTCGAGCGTGCTTTCCAGCGAGTCGAGCAGTTCAAAGCGCCGCTCGAGTTCAGCGACGATAAACAGTTGCTCCTCGAGTGGGGGGATGGGCAAAATGAGGTTGTTCAGCACGCCCATACTGACGTTGTACTGACCTGCTGAAGAGGCTGCTTTGTCTTCCATCCAGCTTCTAACAGGATATGAATGCCAGACGTTCACTATCCACTGCCACATAGTTTCAGCGTCAAGCAACCGATAACGAATGAGGTATGAAGCGAAAGAATGCGGTTCTTCAAAGGGTTCGGTGACTATGGCAGCGCGTCCGATGAGGTCTCGACTGCCATTCGTTCTAATAACCAGCAGGTCGCCGGGCAGCAACGGATGGTCGAACCCTTCCGAAGTGCCTGCGTATTTGACATCCTCGAGAGTGATGCGCCCGTCAGAAATATTGGGAATTCTGAGGACGGGAATACCATCAAATTCATACGAGCATTTCTCTGAAGTGCCGTACCCAGAGTCCCAAGCCAATTGCTCGAGTCGCGCCCATACCCATCCCGCTGGCAATTCCGGCAAGCTCGAGACATCAGGCGCACTCGGTTCCTCGTACCGCGCTTTCCACGCTTCCCCCAGCGGCTCCATACCTTTCGCTCGCAGCCGCGCCAATTCCCGCGCTTCCCACGCGGCGCGACGTTCACGCAGCACCCGCTCGAGCAACGCGCCCGCAGGCTCGAGGGCGTGGGATTGCTTGGCTCGCCAATCCGCGCTGAGTTTGCCTTCCACCGCGTCGCGCAGCAAACTCTGACGGTAGCGTTTCAGCAGTCCTCTGGCGCGTTGCAACGCGGTCACGCCCGCCTCGAGCTTCGAGAACAACGCCTCGAGCTTAGCGACAATGCGCCGCTGCTCCTCGAGCGGAGGCAGTGGGAATGGAATTCTAGAGAAACTGGCTGCGGACAATTCCATAAACGTTGTTCCGCTCGCTAAGCTTTCAGCTAAACGCTTGCTGGCTTTCAAGTAATAGTAAATGTACTCGCTATCAACGCCTTCAAATGGAGTGATGTTCTTGAAACCTTGATTTGTTGTCAGTGAGTTCGCTGCAATTACAACGTAACCAACTGGCGCTCGTGAAGAAAAGCAAACCGTTTTTGCTGGGACTACCCTTGCAGAACTTGTTTTCAAGCCCTGCTGACTTAACCCTCGTCGCCCTCGAGTGATATACGTCCTTTGATATCCAGTCAAGTCCGCCGGAGTGATCCACGGAATTTCATCACCAAAGTTTGCATCGTTTGAAGTTGACGGCGTACCACCCGCAGTAATGACACCGATGTCTTTCAAAAAGACTGAGACCCAACTCGCGGGAATAGTTTCTGTGCCGACCTCTCGAGTCTCGAGCCTGACAACTTCTTCTATCGGCTCGGCTCGAGCTTCCACGGCGGTCACGGGCGGCATTCTAACCGTTGACACTGCGCCAACCGCTCGAGGAGCGCGAAGTCACCATTTCCTCACGCGACCAGCGCCGTACTCAACTCCTCGAGCAGCGGCTCCAAGTCCTTGCCGAAAACCTTGCTGGCGCGGTACACGCCGCCCTTATCCGCGAACGGCTCGAACTCCAAATCCTGCGCGGTCACCGCCAGACTGTCCGCGACCCTCGAGCGGATCAGGTCAAGCCACTCGAGTTGCTCAGCCGTGAAAACCCTGCCCGCGCTGGCTTGTGCGCCCAGCCACTCGCCAAACTTGCGCTCCACGCTGTCGGGGAACGCCTCTAGAGTTTCGGTTTCTTGCAAGGCGAAGCGCACCAGACTGACCAGATTCGTCAGCAGCGTCGTGGCGCTGCTCGGTTTGACGCGGCTCGCCTCCAAGCGCTCATACGCTGCCCACAAGCGCTCTGGGGTCAGTGCGAACGGCGGGCGGGCGATGCTGTTGGCGAGACGTTTGACCAGCTCTAAAGTCGGGCGTTGACCCTGCGGGCGGCTGTAATACACCTGCAATGCAGTGATCTCGTCGCGGTGTTCTGCCAAGTACGTCTGGAAGTTCTGCACGGCGCTCAGCGCTCGCGCCCCGTCGGACGTGTCAATGCCAGACTCCAGAATCGCGTCTTTGGTGGTGATGTCAATCGTCTGCTCGTTGCGGGTTTTCACGTCCAGCAGCACTTTTCGCAGTTTCGGCTTGTCAAACGGGGCGCAGGCTGCTTCCAAGAGCGTTTCGCTCGAGGCGCTGATGTCAGCCTCGCTCGGCGCGTCGCTGCCCGTTGCGGCTTTGGCGTGATCGCTGATCGCGTCGGGGTCAAAGGCGCTCAGCAGTGCGCCGACCAGTGTAGAGAGCGTCGCGCCAGCGGTGCTTTCGATCTCCGTGCGATCCGCTGGGTCTAGCTCGCGCTCTAACCGCGCTAAGCGATTGGCGAGGCTCAGCACGGTGTCTTCGTCGCGTGCGCCCAAGCTCACGGCGTTCATCAGTTTTTCAAAACTGACGCTTTTCTTGCGCTCCAAGGGACGCATATCGGTTTTGTGACTCTCGACGACGCCCACCGCGTCCACGAGGATGAAACGGTTTTTGGACGCGGCGTCCGGCGTGACGCTGCGAAGCTCGTTGACGTTGATGGTGCGCGTGCCGCGCCCGACCATCTGCTGGTAATAGAGGTTGCTGCGGACATCGCGCATGAAGAACACGCTCTCGAGCGCTCGGATGTCCGTGCCGGTGCTGACCATATCCACGGTCACGGCGATGCGCGGGTTGAAGGCGGTGCGAAACTGTTTAATCAGCTCCTCGGGTTTCTCGCAGGAGTACGTGATTTTCTTGACCGCATCGTTACTAAACGCGAATTCGTCGCGCAGCATCCGCACGATGTCCTCGGCGTGGCTGTCGTCCTTGGCGAAAATCAGGGTTTTCGGCAGGTGTCGCCGCTCGGGGAAAGCTTCCTTGACGATCACCTCGAGATACTGCTTCAAGACCGTGCGAATCTGGTCTTTGACGACCACGCTGCGGTCAAGGTCGTTCTTGCGGTAGCTCAGCTCATCGTCTAAGGTTTCCCAGCGCGTTTGGCGCGTGGCTTTGTCGCGCCTGTCCACCCATTCGCCCGCGTCTAACGCTCCGCCCTGCTCGGAGACTTGCGTGCGGATGCGGTACACGTCGAAGCCGACGTTGACGCCATCGGCCACGCTTTTTTCGTAGGTGTATTCGGTGACTAAATTTTGATTGAAAAAGCCAAAGGTCTGCTTGCTGGGCGTGGCGGTCAGTCCGATCAGAAACGCGTCAAAATACTCGAGGACGCCGCGCCAGAGGTTGTAAATGCTGCGGTGGCACTCGTCGGTGATGACGAAATCGAAGAACTCCGGTGGGATGCGCGGGTTGTACGCGACGGTCACGGCTTTGGCATCCATGCCCAGTTCGTGCTGGCTGCGCTCCTCGTTGCTGGCTTCAAACTCCGGCTCGCCGCGCAGGATGCTGTACAAACGCTGGATCGTCGTGATGACGACTTTGGCTACGGGGTCAATGCGGTTGGAGTCCAGCAGTTGCACGTTGTACAACTCGGTGAATTTACGGCCGTCGTCCGGCGTCACGTAATTCTGGAACTCCGCCAGCGTCTGCCGTCCCAAATTGGCGCGATCCACCAAGAACACGATGCGCTCCGCGTCGAACTCTTTGGCTAAGCGGTACACGCTCGAGACGGCCGCGAAGGTCTTGCCCGCGCCGGTCGCCATCTGCACCAGCGCTCGAGGTTTCCCCAGCGCGTGGCTGCGCTCCAAACCCGTGACCGCCTCGATCTGGCATTGCCGCAAGCCCTGCATGTGCAGCGTCGGCGTGGCCCGCAGGCGGGCGCGAAGGGTCAGCGGGCGTTGCAACAGATCAGCCAGCGTTTCAGGGCGCTGCACCGCGAAAACCGTGCGCGATCTCGAGTCGGGGTCTTGCAGGTCGCGGAACAGCGTTTCTGTGCCGGTGCTTTCAAAACCAAAGCGCATCCGCACGCGACCCTCGGGGACGTTTAGGGGTTTCGCGGTCAGGTATTTGTGCGTCTGATCCGCAACCGCGCTCAGCGTCTGACCCTCGGGTTTCGCCTCGAGCGCCCCGACCGCAATGCGGTTGATGAACAGCAGGTAATCGGCGGGCCCCTGCGTGGTTGGAAACTCGCGCACCGCGATGCCCAGCCCAGCACCGAACTCGAGCTGATCGCGGTTCTGCACGACCCAGCCCGCTGCCTCGAGCATCGCGTCAATCTTCTGGCGGGCGCGGGCTTCGGGCGTCATGGACTGCATTCTACCTATGATGCGCGGCTGACCGCGTGCCAAACGGACAGCACTCGACGTTCCATGCCGATTTGTTGTTTCCTCGAGCCTCGATCTGCATGATCGCTGCCGTAGATGGCGGACACCCTTTTATTTTGTGAGGGGGTCAGAGCTTGCTTAACATTTCTTCTCAAATAATTTAATAAATTGCTTGACAAAGATTAACATTTACATTAATCTTTTAGGGAAAGGAGGTGAGCAAATGAGTTCAAAACGAACCGGTTCAAGCGTAGCCACGACCGCCTCAAAAATCCTTCAGGACGGACGATTCGGTGACACCGCCAAAAGCCTTGCTGCAAGCGTCTTATCGCAGAGCGGCAATGGTAAAAACACCAGCGACTCCATCGCATCGCTGGCTTCGCAGGTATTGCAAAACCCACAGGCGAGTAGTGCAGCGCAGAGCGTGGCGGCTTCCGCCCTCGCACAGGCCAAAGGCGACTAAATCAGCCGCCTTGTGCAAAACGGTTCGGGTTTCCTCGAGCCGTTTTGTCAACTCATGTTAAGCCGCAGAATGTATATTGGTTCAAATGAATGTTGAATACATCAGCTCGCTCAGGGAGCAACGCGGTCTCTCGCAAAGCGAACTCGGCGAGTCTGTCGGGGTGACTCGCCAGACGCTGGCTGGTTGGGAGAACGGCGACCGCATTCCATCGGTGGGGCAACTCACGCAAATTGCCAAAGCGCTCGAGGTTCCGCTCGAGGTCTTCTTTAAGTCTGACAGCGCGACTGAGCCGACGCTGCTTTTTCGTGCAGACGACGCCCGATCCCTTTCTAAAGCACTGCGGTCTTTGGTGATCCAGCAAGCTACGTATTACAGTGAAATCGAGCGTGAACTCGGCGAGATTGCCACGCTACCGCAAGATTCCCGGCTCGAGGTTTACGAGCCGATTCAAGTTGAGCGTTTGTCCCGCGAAATCAGGGATTTTCTCGGTGTCGAAAACGCACCGCTGGGCGACGTGATCGCTCGGCTCGAGGATCGCAGCTTGAAAATCATCCTCACGCCTCTGCCCAGTGCCGTGAGCGGTTTCTCCGCTTACACCCAATCTCTCGGGGCGGTGATCGTGGTCAACGACAGCCATCCTGTTGAACGCCAGTATTTCACCGCTCTACACGAGCTAGGGCATCTGATCTGCCATCGCGCCGACTACGCCTCGGTTCCGGCCGCACAATCCCACGGGCAACGCGAGAAAATCGCTAATCATCTCGCAGGCGCAGTGCTATTGCCCCGTGAGATTGTCGAACGGGAGCTTCGCCCCTTCCGCAATCGTTGGATACCAGAGGCGCAACTCTTAGACCTGAAACTGCGCTTCAGCGTCAGTATGCGGACGACCCTGATGCGGGCTGAGCAGACGGGGATTATCAGCAAAACTCAGTGCGGGCAGCAATTGGGGATGCTGAAAAAGAAATACGGTACGAGCGAACCGATGCAGCTTCAGCGGCAATTCAGCACCGTTGAGAACGGCGAAATCGCACAGTACATTGTCCATGGTCGCCTCGAGCGCCTTGTTTACCAAGCGGTCGCCCTCGAGCACATCACCCGATCCCGCGCGGCCGAAGTGCTGGGTAAACCCATGCGGGACATCCGTGATCGGTTCGCTGCATGGGAGGCCGCCGGGGTTAGCGCTTGATTCTACTTTCGGATGCGAACATTTTGATTGATTTCGCTTTGGTAGGCGGTATTCAACATTTGACACGACTCGGCAAGGTCGAGGTGCTTGACGCCGTATTTGAGGAGGCCCGCGATCCAAAAATCACCGACCCCGAGCTGTTGGGGTTGGTGATCGTGAGTGTGCAAGAAGAATGGATTGCCGCCGCTCAAACACAACGCGAGGGGAAGCTAAGTCTGCAAGACGCACTTTGCTTGTATTACGCCCAAGCCCAGAATCGTGTGTTGTTGACCACGGACGCGCCGCTTCGTAAAGCAGCGCTTCCATTGAAAGTGGAAGTTCACGGAAGCCTGTGGGTGGTACAGCAGCTCTTTGAGCGCGGACTGTGCGATGTTAGCGTTCTCTGCCATTGGCTCGAGGTTTGGCCATCGTTGAATGCGCGATTACCTGCAAAAGAGCTGAGCGAACTCAAAAAGCGACTCGGATGCACACCGTAGATTGACTCAAGCATTGATGTGTATCCCATCCTCAGCAATACCGATGAGATACTTGGCAAATACATCGTCTGCGTTCTCAAAAACGACGAACTCCCCCCTTGCCTTGATCTCAATGATCGTGTCAAAGCTCGAGCGCGTGTACTTACGCTTTGAAACCATGTCCACATTCCCAAACAGCGGCTGGTACGCCCGGCGCTCTAATGCCTGCTCGAGCGTCCACGCGTGAACCGTCGCCCCGAACCGCACACCGGTCTTGCTGCCCTCCTCGAGCGCGAGCGCATCGCCCAAGCGTTTAATCTCGTCCAGCACTACCATCTCCGCGCTCCAATTGCTGATCGCTTCGGTGATGACTTTCTCCTGAAACTCCGGGCCCGGCACTTGCAAACGCACCGCGTCGCCAATGACGGCGTGTGGAATGTCGCTGAAGCCACCGATCTCGTTGCTCGTATCAACCACCACGAGGCGCGGGCCCAGCGTTTCACTGATGATCCGCACGCAATCGCGCAGCAGCGTGGTCTTGCCCATCTTCGGCGGGCCCATCAATAAGAAGTTCCCATGCTCGAGATACGGGCGCAGCGGTTCGGCGACGCCCACAGCCACCCGAGCGAGGCGGATGATTGCGCCGACGATCACGCCCTCGCCGCCTCGAGCGCGTCTGCGCCGCACCGAGATGCGATGGAGCGTGCCGTCTAAGCCCGTGCGGTTGTCGAGCGCGATGTCCTTCAACGCGAATTTCAGATGCTCGAGTTCGGCTTTGGTGACGAGTTGATCGAAGCGCCGAAAACCTGATTTTAAGTTGAAGCGCAGCGGTCGCCCCAACTCCATCACGATGTCCTCGACCTCAGTTTGATGCTCGAGGACGAGTTGCTGCACCCAATCGGGGAGTTTCTCGAGCAAGACCTCGAGTTGGTCAATTTCTGGGTTCATCGCGTGGGGTCAGGCGGGCGGCGCGAAGCTCGAGGCGCGTTTGGCGTGTCTCATGCAGCAGGTCGCGCAGCAGGGTGACGGCGATCTCGAGCAGGCGTAGCGCGATGCCGAGGGCGACGGTGATGAAGCCCAGCAAGGTCGAGGTGGCGAACGACAGCAGGCAGACCGCGATCCAGACGAGGTAGAAGACCCACATCGCTCGAGGCTTCACCGCAGCCTCTTGGCGGTTTGGAAGAGTTGCTTCAGCGTCGCCGCAATCGGCGCGACCGCTTCGGGTCTCGAGACTTCAATGCTCTGCGTGGCACTCGAGGCGCTGGTCACACCGCTCAGTAGAGGGCTGACAATTGCGGCGCGGTCATCCACGACCAGCATTGCCGCACCGAAACGCTCCTTGAGCCAGCGGGCGTCCACGTTGGCGACTCGCGCCAACTCGAGTTCATAGGCGGTGTAGCCAGCTCGATTGGCGATCAGCAGGCGCAGCGTCACGCCCGCCTGCGCCCTCGAGCGCAAGGCGCGAGCGATGTTTACGTCGCGCAGCGTTGGCGCGATCAGCCACATCTCGCGCCGCGCACCAGCGATGACCTCGAGCGTGCGTTTCAGCGTTACGGGCGCATAAAGTGCTGTGGGCGGCTGTTGGGTTTGCGCGAGGCTCGAGCCGAACGCGAGGGCGAGGGTGGCGACCAGCAGGCGTCTGCGTCTCATTTCTGACCTCCGTTAGTAAATCTGGCTGGGGTGATGCGGTATGACCACGGCGTCGCCCGCTGCCACTGCGCGGCGAACATCTGCGCTTGAACTCGAGCCTCGGTTTCGTCATTGACGAGGCGGGTCGGTTGCAGCCCGAACGATTCCGGTGCGGCGATCAGCGCTCCGAAGACTGTGCGCGATTCGTCCACGATCAGCGCGGCTCGGGTGACATCCCGCAGCAGGCGCACCTCAACCGGCAGTTTTCGCGTTCCCAGCACGGAGAGCATCGGCACGAAGCTCGAGCGTTCGGTGATCAAATTGGCGTCGCACAGAATCGAGACTTGGACGCCGCCCTCGACCAACACTTTGCGGAGCGCATCTGCCACCGCCCGACCGCGCAGGCTCGGCGCGAGGACGAGGATTCGCGTTCGCGCCGAGCCGATTAATGCGGTCACGTCGGCGCTGCGCTCGAGGGTCACGGGGATGCCGCTCGAGAACGCGAGGCTAGAGAGTGCGGAAAGCGCCAAAATCACCCGCTTCACGCGGTCTCCAATGCCGTCTCGAGCGCGACCATACGGGCGTTCAGTTTGTCGAGTCCGCCGTGTTGCAGCCGCACGGCAATCACCTCGAGCGTTGCGCCATCCACGGTGCGTCGCTCTATCGTCTTTTTCTGTAAATGCCCGCGCCCAAAAACCTCGGCAAAGCTGCTCGCATTCATCCACAGCGTCTCTCCCTCGAGTTCAGCCAGCGGCTGCCCCGCGTACCCGTCGCGCCCTTTGACCTGTGCCCCGTATTGCTCGAGCCACGCCGCGAGTTCCGTGCGGCGCTTGAGCCACACCAGTGCGTTGACGAACTCCTCGCCAAGCCCATCGGTTCCGCGCAACTCGAGGGTCATGCCGTCCCAAAGCAGGCTCGAGACGTTCGGCGCAGCGAACGCTGGCGATGGTTGAAGGCGCACCGCGACGATTTCGCCGCGCTCGCGCAGCAGTTCACACGCCCAAACTTCGCGGACGGCTTGCAGCGCGATGCGGACAATCTCGAGCTGACCCTGCGGTGAGTTCGCCGGAATCAGGTTCGAGCCATTGACGCCCTGCGGCGCGAACTCGAGCGGCGGGAGCTGCTGGGCTGCCTCGGTGATGCGGCGGTGCAGCCCATGATCGGGGTGGCGCGGGTCAAACAGCGGTAAACACATCACCTTGAACGGCGCGAGGTTGCGGGCGATCACCACCGCGTGAAACCTCGCCCATGACAGCATCTCTTCCATCGGCACGAGGGCGCGTTTCGCCTCGCGGGTGGTCGAACCGCGCCGCTCGCCGCCCTCACCGCCCGATTCGCTCAGGCTCTGCTCGAACACCGTGGTCTCCCCGAGCGATTGGCTGACCTCGAGCGCGTCCCTCGGATCGAGCGCCCCGAGAAAGTAGACCTTGTGGCGGCAGGTCTTCTGAATCGCGCCCCAGCCCTCGCGTTTGTATAGTCCCCGGCCCTGATCGTCGCCCTGCACGCCCAGCACGTAGCCGATGCCCCTCGAGCGCAGCGTCGCCAGCATGTTCTCTAAGTTCTCGAGCCGCCCGAGGTTCAGCAGCTCATCGAGGTAGACGCCCGTGCCGACGGGAACACGCCCATCGCTCGAAATTTGCGCGACCCGCAACCCCGCATCGTCCACGACACGCTTGACGAGCCGCATCAGCAGTGCGCCATGCCCAGCGATCACGTCCGCCTGCGGAATGCCGATATAGAGCAGCGTCGGCTGACAAAAGACGCGCTCGAGGTCAATCCGTTGCCCGTCGCCACTGAGTCGCGCTGGAATCGCGCCGCGTGTAAACGGTTCGAGCGTCGCCGCCAGCCCGGTCATCGCCCCGGCGAGGCGGTCTTTGGGTAGCTCAAGGAAAGTTCTGAGCTTCGCAGACAGGTGCGGGTTCTGACGCACGAAGCCCTCGAGCGCCGCGATGCCGCCGTTGAGCCGCTCGAGGATTTCATCCAAGCGCACACCGCGCTTCAGTTTGCCGTCCACGATCAGCCCCGCCAGCAGGCGGCGCTCCATGTCGCGGTAGTAGCGATCCTCGCCGTCGGAGAGCGGCACGAAAACGGTCGCCACCTCGAGCGCTTTGTCGAAGGTTTCGCAGCCGATGAACAGATCGAGCGCCCCGGACTGGGCTGCATAGGGCGTGAACACCTCGACCCTGCGCCCAAATGCGCGAAATTCGTCCACGCACGCCAGCAAGCCCTGCCGCCGGTCTGGATACTTGACATCGAAAACGACCGCGCTGCGCCCCTGAAGGCAAACGCGGAACAGCGTCGGGCGAAACAACCCAGCCGTCTTGCCGCTGCCGGGCGGCCCGTGAACGAGCGTGTGTTCGTTGAACTCGTCCTCGGGAATGGCGAGGGCGCGGTAATTCCAGCGCCCCCAGAGAAACGGCGGCAGCCACTCGAGTTTTGAGATCAATCCGAGGTAGCCGACGAGCGCCTCTGTGCGAGGCTCGAGGTACTTGCGGAGCTCCCGCCGCGTCGCCCAGCGCCCCGCTGCCATCGGTTTGTACGTCGGAAATCGTTTGAAGCCTTGCAGCAGCAAACCCATCGCGCCGAACGCGATCAGCGGCGCGAGGTAGGTCACGCGATCAAAGTTTTGCAGCACCAACTCCAAATTGCTCGAGCAAGCGCTATCCACCGCGCAGGACACCAGCACGGCGGGCATTTCCGAGACGCCGAGCGTCCGTCCCCAGCCGACCTCGAGCAGATTGCGAGCGACTGCTTCCGAAGCGGTGACAAAGCCGTACCCAGCCCACAGCAGACACACGACCATGCCCCAGAGCCAGAACGAGCGCTCGAGCGACTGCCAGACCGTGAACGGGCGGACTTGGCGGTACATCACGGCACGCCCGGCCCGCCGCGCGAGCGGGTCACGCCAGCGGGCGAACTCGAGCCAGAACCGCTGCCCCCAGAGGGCGCTCGAGGACTCGAGGCGAGCGCCCCTGCCGCGACCGCCGCACCGACCGCCAGTGCGGGGCGAAAGTCGTTCATGCCCACGGCGCTCGCCGCCCCGGCCGCCATCCCACCGACGACCTGCGAGACGATGCTTTCGGCGCGGCGAATGATGTAAACCGACGCCAGCATCCCAATCAGAATCATCGCAATCCCACCGATCAACGCCAGTAGCGCCGTCACGACCGCCGAACCGACTCGAGCAAAACCATCGCCCGAGATCACGAGGTTGGCAACGGTCGCCACCTCATCTACCCCCGGCACACCGAGATTGACCGCATACGAGTCCCACGCGCTGACCATTTGCGCCCAAGCCGCCTCGAGCGCCTGATTGACGACCCGAGCGGGTTCGTTCCAACTGATGGACAAGCAAAGGTTGAAAATGTGCGGCATCAGCAACATCACAAAAAACGCCGTCACCAAGGCCCGCGTCATGCTAATCAGGCTCGAGGTTCCGCCGACGCCCGGCACGAGCGCCAATCCCGCCAGAAACGGCAGCACCGCGATACCCAGTGTGATCGTCACCCCAGCCAGCAGCATCGTCACGTAATACGCCATGTAGACGGGCAGCAACAGCGTGAAGATGAACTGCCCCGCGCCGAGGATCATCTTGACCGCGCCCTCTTTGCCCGCGAGCGTGATCTCGGGCAGACTCGCGCCTTTCGTGGCAGCCATCGCCGCGCCCGCCTTGTAGCCCGCCCAGCCGATGCCAATCAACCCAAGCGTCGCGGACAGCGCCGTGACCGTGCTGCTGGCCTTCGTCGCCTCGAGCCGAATCACGCCCTGACCCCAGCGGTACAGGTCGCCGTACCAGCCTTCGGCGGCGATTCGCAACGGTTGCTGCCCACCGACGAGCGCCCCGACGAGTGCGACGCGCAGCATGATCGGCACGAAGGCTCGAGCGTCGGCGGCGATCATCAGCGTTTTGGCTTGAAACGCCAGCCCTAGGAGCGCGATCACCCCGCCGAGGTAACGCATCCAGACCTCGAACGAGACGTTGTGCAGCCAGACGCGAAACTCGCGCACGAAGTTCGTTGGGTCAACCGTGATGAGGTTCCAGACATCCATCGGGTTCACGCTGCCACCTCACTCGAGCGAATCGTCATGGATCGAGTGTGATGACCGACTGGGGTAACGCAGTGACTACGGGCGCACAGTCAGTCCAACAGGTGCGTCATTCCCAATTCCGTACAAGCCTCGAGCCGCGCTGTTCGCCACGCCCTGCATGACCTGCGCGTCCTCCCACGCGTTCAGCATCGCCGTTTCCGCCGCCCGTTGCGACGCCTCGAGCTGCGCCAGTTCGCGCTGAGACTCGAGTTCGACGAGCGATTGCAACTGCTGGAGCGTGTAGACGTTCTGCTCCGCCAGCGCCGCCACGTGCGCCGTGACCTGCGAGTTCGCGGTGGCAATGACCGACATCACGTCAGCAATGCCCTCAGTCATGCGCTGAATCGCCTCGCGGCTCGAGACCGCAGCCCCGACCCGCGCCTCGAGACTGGCCGCCCTGCCCGTCACGGGTGTATTGACGAGCGTGTTGAGATCGGTCGCGCTGCGGTTCTCTGCCAATCTCGCGGCGCTGGCCCGCGCCTGATTGAGCGTGATCGCCGCGTTGCCCTGAAGCTCCAATGTGGCTTTCTGCTGCGCCTCGAGTTGCACAGCCGCGACCGCCGCTTCCGGGTTCATCATCCGAGCGAGCGCCCCGAGGTTGCGCGGGTCTGACAGCGGGCGGCGCTTGTCCACCGCGAACAGGTTCCGCACGGACTGTCGGTACAACCCGTTCAAACTGTTCTCGAGGGCAGCTCGAGCCTGCCCGACCGTGTTGTTCAGCACACCGCGCAAGCCCTGCATTCCGATGTTGAGCTGCCCAAGCCCGAGCGTACCGCCAAAGGCGTTCGCCGCGCCATCCAGCACCGCACCCGCCGCCCGGTTTGCGTAGCTCGAGAGGTCGGTGTTCAAACTGCCGATCACGCTCGAGGTGTCGTTCACGATGTCTCGAGCAGTGCAGAGGAAGGCGAGTTGCTTGGACACGCCGCTACCGATGCTCGAGACCGTACCGCAAGCCGTGTCGAAGATTTGCTGCACGGGCGATAAGACGTTGGGGTTGCCCCTGTTTTGTGGACTCGGGCAGTTTCAAGCCGCTCGGCTATTCTCGAACTCGGCTGGACTCAAATAGTTCAGACTCGAGTGTAACCGTTGCCGATTGTAAAACACCTCCATCCACTCAAAAACCATTGCTT